>NZ_DASVGN010000009.1:0-134107 GCF_036379515.1 Castellaniella sp. | reverse complement strand
TGACATGACCACAGACCCGAAATGGCAGACGATTGCCCGCAAGTCAGGCAAGCCTAGAGCTCTGGTGATCGCGATCTTCACGCACCTGATGCTGGAAGCGAACGAAGCTGATGATCGCGGCAGCGTGGCGGACGTCAACATTGAAGACGTCGCATCAGCCATGGACTGCGACGAAGAGGACGTCAGCGCGGTGCTGGACGCCATGCAGGAGCGCGTCATCGTCGATGGCCGTCTAGCTGGTTGGGAAAGGCGTCAGCCTAAGAGGGAGGACATCGGAAATCCCACCACAGGCGCGAAATCCAACACCGAACGTAGCCGGGAGCATCGGAAAAGAAAACACGATGCAACGCAAGGCAACGCATGCAACGACGATGCAACGCAAGGCAACGCACCAGAAGCAGAAGCAGAAGCAGAAGCAGAAGCAGAAAAAAGCAAAGGAGCGGCGGCGGCATCTCCCCCGCGCGAGCGCGTACGCGAGGCACCGCCTGCCGCGCCGCCTGCCAAAACGGAAATTTCCGAAGCTCCAGCAGAACCACCGGCTGCAATCCCCGACGAGGCCCCGAAGCGTGCTACGCAACTCGCCGTGCTGCTGCGACGCAACGGTGCTGACCCCCGAACCGTGCCCAACGACCGGCGCATCGTGGCCTGGGCCAGAGACGGCGTGTCCGACGCCGAGGCTCTGCAGGCCCTGGAAACAGCCAAGGCCAGACGCAAGGCCACCGGCAGTGATCAGCCGATCGGCACGGCGTACCTCGCGCCCATCGTGGCCGCCATCCGAGCCTCACCAGCGGGCGTGCTGCCGAGCAGGAATCGAAGCCGTCAGGATCGCTACGCCGAAGAGGCCGCGCAGATCCAGGCAATGGCCCGCTGGGCCGATGAAGAGCTGTCCAAGGGCAGCGCCAACGCACCACTTGCGAGGATTGCAGGATGACCACAGACACCGCTTTGCAGCCGCTGCCGCTTGCCTGGGCCACGAAGATCGTCGAGCGCATGCACCTGCTCTACGGCACTGCGTTCATGCGTCAGTGGGAAGGCCTGGATAAGCCGCAGATGGCGCAAGCGTGGGCACAGGAATTTGCAGGTTTCACTGGCGATGAAATTGCGCGGGGATTGCAGGCTTGCCGAAGCCGCCCCTACGTGCCGTCTCTGCCGGAGTTCATGCGCTTGTGCCGTCCCTGGCTGGACCCAGAGATCGCGTTTCGTGCAGCCGTGATTGGCGTGCAAAAACGTCGTGCAGGCGATATCGGCGCATGGCCCCATCCGGCCGTTTACTGGGCCGCTGTCGAGATTGGTCAGCACGACATGCTGAACCAGTCGTGGCAGACGCTTCGCAGCCGATTTTCAGCCGCACTTGACGTGCAGCTTGCCAGACGCGTTTGGGACCCGATTCCCATACCAGCCGCAGCACTGCCAGCTCCTGGCCAGCCCGCCGCCAGCAGCGAACAGGCCGATGCCGGGATCAAGACCATGGCCGCCGCTGCGATCGAAAAGCCGCGTGACCCGAAGGCTTGGGCACGCAAGATCCTGGAGCATCCTGAAGGGCGTGCATTAATTGCCGTCACGATGACTAAGCGCGCATTGGGTGAAGAGGTGGTCGCATGAATCACATCGAAGACGACCATCAGGCGGCATTGATCCGCTGGGCAAGGCTGCAGTCCAAAACCACGCCGGAATTGGCTCTGCTGCTGCACATCCCGAACGGCGGCCGGCGCAACATCCGCGAAGCCGCACGACTCAAGGCGCAAGGCGTCCGCGCCGGGGTACCAGACCTGCTTCTTCCGGTCTCGCGCTTTGGTCGACACGGCCTCTGGATAGAGTTGAAGGCGCCGAAAAATGGGCGTGTATCTGCCGACCAAAAACAGTGGATTGAAGATTTGAACAAACAGGGCTACGCCGCCATGGTTTGTGTTGGGTGGTTGCAAGCGCGCGACGCGATTATCGATTATCTGGGAGGGCTTTAACGTGCGATTACGCGACGAGGATGTGTGCCGTCTGTTGCCTCCTGATGCTGTAGCGCTGCTACGTGCGGCAGCGGAAGTGTCGACCGCTGGTAATCGTCTTGGTCGGCAGATAGCAATCGAGGACGCAACAGCCTGGATTCGCATGAGATACCCCAATTTTTTTGCGAGAACTTAGGTCATGAAAAAGAGGCTTGTTGGCGTCAATGAATCCGGGTACCGCGTCGGCGAGGATCACCACGGCGCGCGGCTCACAAATCACGAGGTTGATATGCTTCGTGTCCTGCACGAGGATGAAGGAATGTCGTACACGGTGCTGGCCGAGAAGTTTGACGTTAGTAAGTCGTGTGTTGCTGATATCTGTCGGTACCGGCGGCGCGGGCAGGTCTCGATTAAGTTCAAAATGATCGGTTGGGTTTCCTGATGCTCACTCAGAAACAGGAGGCCTTCTGCACAGAGTACATTGAGACGGGAAACGCCAGCGAGGCGTACCGGCGAGCCTACAGCGCCAGCAAGATGAGCCCTGGAAGCGTGAATGTCCGCGCATCTCAGATGTTGTCAAACCGTAAGATTGCTGTAAGGCTGCAGGAGCTGCGAAAACCAGTGGTTGAGGCTGCCCAAATGACGCTTGAAGGTCACCTCCAGCGCCTGGAGGAGCTGAGCATAGCTGCTGAAAAGGCGGAACAGTACGGCCCCGCTATTAAGGCGGAAGAGAGTCGTGGCAAAGCAGCCGGCTTCTACAAGGAACGCATCGAGGTGGGCGCGACAGAAAGCCTGGTGTCGGCCATCATTGCGGCAAGAAGACGAAGCAGTGCGGAAAATTGATCCCGACATGATGCTGGCCCAGGACATGGGCCGGTTCTACGATGATCCCCTGGGATTCGTCATGTACGCGTACGACTGGGGCCACGATGCTGCCCTGCAGGTAGTCAAGCTTGAGAAGCCTTGGGTGGACCGGTACCACTCGGTCTATGGGCCTGACGCTTGGGCGTGCGAGTTCCTTGACAGAATTGGCCAGCAGGTGCGCAAGAACGCGTTCGATGGTGCCGCGCCCGTCATGCCGATTCGTGAGGCTACCAGCTCAGGCCACGGGATCGGCAAGTCGGCTATCACGGCCTGGCTTGCCAACTGGATCATGTGCACGCGCCCCCACTGCAAGGGAGTCGTGACGGCCAACACCAGCGACCAGCTGGCGAGCAAGACCTGGGCGGAAATTGCAAAGTGGACCAAGCGCTGCATAGCGGGCCATTGGTTCACAGTCACCACGGGGCGCGGGGCCATGCGCATGGTGCACAACCTGTACCCTGAATCGTGGCGTCTGGACGCACAGACCTGCCGCGAAGAGAACAGCGAATCATTCGCTGGCTTGCACGCAGCTAGCTCCACGCCGTTTTACATATTCGATGAGGCCAGCGCCGTGCCAGACGCGATATGGGACGTGGCAGAGGGCGGAATGACGGACGGGGAACCCATGTGGTTCGTCTTTGGGAACCCTACGCGCAACACGGGCCGGTTCTTTGAGTGCTTCAACAGCCAACGCCACCGCTGGCACCACCAGCAAATCGATAGCCGTCAGGTGCAAATCACAAACAAGACCCAGATTCAGGAGTGGGTCGACGACTACGGAGAAGACAGCGACTTTGTGCGGGTGCGGGTGCGTGGCGTCTTTCCCCGCGCATCCAGTATGCAGTTCATCTCGCGCGAGGTTGTGGATGAAGCCATGAGCCGGGCGCCGCCTGCGCAGCAGACTCGAGGCCATACTGCCGTGGTCGGTGTGGACGTGGCCCGTTTTGGTGATGACCAATCAGTGATTCGCACTCGCATTGGTCGAGACGCGAAGACCTTCAAGCCTCTGCGCTACAGGGGGCTGGACACGATGCAGCTCGCCGCACGTGTGGTCGAGCATGTCGGCCTGCTTCGCGGCGCTGGCTATCACGTTGTCGTGTTTGTGGATGGCGGTGGTGTGGGTGGTGGCGTGGTTGATCGGCTGCGCCAGCTTGGGATTGATATCATCGAAGTTCAGTTCGGTTCCAAGCCAGACAATCCGAGAAAGTACTTCAACAAACGCGCTGAGATGTGGGGGCGCATGCGGGAATGGATGTCTTCCGGGTGCCTGGACCGCGACGAGATGGTGGCTACAGATCTCACAAGCATCGAATACGGGTTCTCGCCAACCGACCAGATTGTGCTGGAAAAGAAAGAAACGATGAAAAAGCGAGGCCTGGCTTCGCCCGACGACGGCGACGCCCTGGCTATCACCTTTGCGCAGCCCGTGCCAGATATGACGGATATAACCCCCAATCGAGATATCGCGCGTCGCCGGATGAACTACGATCCCCTGGCCCGCCAACGATAGGGTGCGCGTATCTCAGCTGGCGGCGGGTATCTTGCGGGCATGAAGCCCATCGTTCTCCCACTTACTGTTGATGAAGCGTTTGATTCGCCTAAATTCGTTGCTCTGTGCAACGAATACCGGGCGGAATCTTTGCGCAACCCGGATGGTGAGAGCGCGGTGCCGGACCGCGCCGCATACGAAAACATGATTGCCGCAGGCATCATGCGCCCGCTGGGCGTCTTCGTCGACAATGACCTGGTGGGGTTCTGTGCAGTGCTCATAACGCCGGTGCCCCACTACGGCGGGCGCGTATTGGCATCCACAGAGACGCTATTCGTGGCCCGGGCGCATCGTGCTGGAGGGGCTGGGATCACTCTACTGCGAGCCGCAGAGGACGTGGCCCATGAGGCGGGGGCAAGTGGGCTGTACGTATCGGCTCCTGTCGGCGGAGTGCTCGAGCGTGTGCTGCCCGGTCTCGGGTACCACGAGACGAACCGCGTGTTTTTCAGGGGACGGACATGATCCCAGCCACGCGCGGCCACGCGCTACCCGCTATGTCGGCACAAGCCGTTGCCCAGGTGCGAGAGCTTGAATCCATCACGGCGCAATGCCCCCAGGTTGCCGTCCAGACCCGACACTTGATTCACGCGGGCATGTACGCCCGCACGATTCGCGTACCGGCCGGCATGGTGCTCACGGGCGTGTTGATCCGCGTGCCCACCATCGTGATTGTTTCGGGCGACTGCACAGCCTATGTCGGGGACGAGTTCGTAGAGCTTCGCGGGTACCACGTGCTCGCGGGTAGCGCGGGGCGCAAACAGGTGTTCGTCACGCACGAAGAGACGGATATCACGATGCTTTTCCCAACCGACGCACGCACAGTTGAAGAGGCCGAGGACGAATTCACCGACGAGCCCGACCTACTCATGTCACGCCACGACGACAAACGCAATCAGGTCTATATCACGAGGAATTAATTATGTCAGGTGCTGCAACCATAGCCGCAGTTGCGGCCGTCGCCTCGGTTGGGGCGACCATCTACAACGGCATGGAGCAGAAGAAGTCTGCGGGCCGCGCTGCCGATCAAGCGGAGAAAGCAGCGAACCAGCAAGCCGCAGCAGCGGACAAACAGGCTCAGCAGGCTGAGGAAGGCGTCAATCGCGCCAATCAGAAGAAACCTGACGTTATGGGCATCCTTAGTGCTGCCCAGCAAGCGGGCAAAGCGGGCGCTGCGGGCACTATGCTTACGGGCCCACAAGGCATAGACCCTAGTGCGCTGCAGCTGGGCAAGAACACTTTGCTGGGGCAGTAGCGCATCATGCCGGGACCGACTGAACGCCAGCGCATGCAGCAACGATGGGGAGCTCTCAAGAATGAGCGCTCCACCTGGTTTGATCATTGGCGCGAGATCAGCGAGTACGTATTGCCTCGGTCTGGGCGGTTCTTCGTGACTGACGGCAACCGCGACACCCGACGCTACAACCGCATCATCGACAACACGGGCACCCGCGCCATGCGCATCTTGCCAGCAGGCCTCATGTCGGGCATGACAAGCCCCGCTCGCCCCTGGATTCGCCTCACCACGTCCGACCCAGAACTGGATGAGTCCTATGCGGTCAAGAAGTGGCTTGCGGATGTCACTCGCCTCATGCTCATGGTCTTTGCCAAATCCAATACGTACCTGGCGCTGCACACAATTTATAAGGAGTTGGGGGCTTTCGGCACGAGCTGCAACTTCATACAGGACGACTTCAAGAACATCATCCATAACGATCCGCTAACAGCAGGCGAGTATGCACTGGCTGTGGATGATCGGGGTGAAGTGAACACGGTGTACCGTGAGTTTCAGCTGACTGTGGCACAACTCGTGGCCAAGTTCGGCAAAGAAGCCTGCAGCGTCACAGTGCGTGGGCTTTATGACAGAGGCGCCCTTGATGCATGGGTGCATGTCGTGCATGTCATCGAGCCCCGGACCGACCGCGACCCTTCCAAGCGTGATGCTCGAAACATGGCCTGGAAGTCGTGCTATTTCGAGCTGGGTGCCAACGAAGACAGGTTCTTGCGCGAATCGGGCTACAAGCGGTTCCCCGTCGTGGCCCCCCGGTGGGAGAAAGGCAGTGGCAACGTGTATGGCGACTCACCCGCTATGGAGGCGCTGGGCGATATAAAGCAGCTGCAGCAGGAGCAGCTGCGCAAGTCGCAAGGCATCGATTACATGTCTAACCCGCCCTTGCAACTGCCTACCTCGCTCAAGAATCAGGACGCTGACTTGTTACCCGGAGGCTACTCCTACGTGGACATGGCCTCACCGTCAGGCGGCATACGCACGGCCTTCGATGTCCGCCTTGATCTGAATCATTTGCTCGCCGACATTCAGGACGTGCGCAGCCGTATCAACAGCTCGTTCTATGTCGACCTCTTCATGATGCTGGCCAACATGGACACGCACAACATGACAGCCACAGAGGTGGCAGAGCGTCATGAGGAAAAGCTTCTCATGATGGGCCCTGTCATTGAGCGCTTGCACAACGAGGCCCTGGACCCGCTGGTTGATGTGACGTTTGCCAGCATGATGGAGGCTCGCATTCTGCCGCCCCCGCCACAGGAACTGCAGGGACGTGAACTGTCCGTTGAGTACATCTCGGTCATGGCCCAGGCCCAGCGTGCGGTGGCCACCAACAGCATTGATCGCTACGTCATGAGCCTCGGGCAAATAGCCCAGTTCAAGCCCGACGTGCTGGACAAGTTCGATTCTGACCACTGGGCGGACGCCTACGGCGACGCGCTGGGGGTGGACCCTGAGCTGATAGTGCCGGGTGAAAAAGTTGCACTCATTCGCAAACAGCGTGCTCAGGCCCAGCAGGCCCAGCAGCAGATGGCAATGGCCCAGCAGGGGGCCGACACAGCCCAGAAGCTTGGAAGCATAGACACGTCCAAGCAAAGCGCTCTCACGGACGCCACACAAGCCTTCGCAGGCTACTCATAGAGGGGTGCGCGTATCTCCGGCGATCCCGCATAAATTGCCCACATGGAACACGCGGACCCCACCGATCTGCAGGCTCAAAAGCACCGGCGCAACTACAAGGCCACAGCTGGCAAGTTTGTAGAAGACAGAGCCCAGGATGACTGGAAATGGCTCATGGGTAGCAAGCGGGGCCGACGCATCGTGTGGCGGTTGCTGGAAGAGGCCGGAGTGTTCAGAGTGTCATTCAACACCAACGCAATGGCCATGGCATTTGCTGAAGGCAACAAGAACGCTGGAATCCGAATCCTTGCACAGGTTCAGGAGCGAACTCCAGACCTGTACATCATGATGGTGAACGAAGCACATGACGAACGACGAAAACCAGACGACGCAGACCACAACGACCACTGAAGGCGCGCCGTCCACTACTGCCCTGAATGACGCCCCTACTGATGGGACGCTGCTTGGGCAAAACGAGCAGCAGGACGACACTACCGCAACCCCGAGTGGCGAAGCCAAACCCGAAGCGAAAGCCGACGACAAGACCAAGCTCGAAGGTGCACCAGAGAAGTACGACTTCAAGGCGCCCGAAGGTTCCGGCGGGTTTGACCAGCAGGTGCTTGACGCGTTCTCGGAGGCCGCGAAGGGCCTGGATCTGTCGCAAGACAAGGCGCAACAGATTCTGGATAAGGTGGCCCCGGTCATACAGGCGCGTCAGCTTGAGCAAATTCAGGCGGTCGCATCCGATTGGGCAAAGACCGCCAAAGCCGACAAGGAATTCGGGGGTGATCACCTCACGGAAAATCTTGCCGTAGCCAAGAAGGCGCTCGATACCTTCGGGACGCCTGAACTGCAGAAGTTGCTCGTGGATTCCGGTCTCGGCAATCACCCGGAAATCATCCGGGCTTTCTACCGGGCCGGGAAAGCAATCAGCGAAGACCGTTTTGTGTCTTCCGGTCGCGCAAATGCGCAGGCGGAAGTCAACGCAAAGCGGCTGTACCCGAACAGCAACATGAACTAGGAGCATAGTAAATGTCCACTCTCTCCACGCGCAATCCTACCCTCGCCGATCTTGCCAGCCGCATGACGCCTGACGGCAAGGTTGATCCGCAGATCGTTGAGATTCTCAACGAGACGAACGAAGTCCTCACCGAAATGACGATGGTGGAGGCAAACGGCACGACTGAACACAAAACCACCGTTCGATCTGGGCTTCCTGCCGGTACCTGGCGCAAGCTGAATTATGGCGTGCCGCCTGAGAAATCCCGGTCTGTCCAGGTGAAGGACGCCATGGGTATGCTGGAGACGTACGCGCAGGTCGACAAGACTCTCGCAGACATCAACGGCAATACCGCAGCATTCCGCCTGTCTGAGGATCAAGCCTTTATTGAAGGCATGAACCAGAACATGGCGACCACGCTCTTCTACGGGGATTCGTCGACGGACCCCGAGAAGTTCATGGGCCTGTCTCCGCGCTACAGCGACCTGGGAGCCCAAAACGGTCGCAACATCGTCGATGGTGGCGGCAAGGGAAGTGACAACACTTCTGTTTGGCTTGCTGTTTGGGGCCCAAACACAGTGCATGGCATCTACCCCAAGGGTTCGCAGGGCGGCCTGCAGAATCGAGATCTGGGCGAGACCACGCTGATTGATGATGCAGGCGGGCTTTATCAAGGGTATCGCACGCACTACAAGTGGGACCTGGGCCTGTCCCTGCGAGACTGGCGCTATGTGGTGCGCATTGCCAACATTGACGTTTCCGACCTGGGGGGCAGTACCCCTGCCGACATACTCAAGCTCATGGTGCGGGCTCTGCATCGCATCCCTAATCTCCGCCTGGGTCGTCCCGCGTTCTACATGAACCGAACGATAGCGGAAGCCCTCGATATTGAATCCCTGAACAAGACCACTCTCGCGCTCAAGACGCAGGAGCTAGAAGGTCAGTTCTGGGAGACGCTGCGAGGCGTACCCATCCGCACCACGGATGCGCTACTCAACACCGAAGCCACGGTTTCGTAATCGGAGAATGCAATCATGATTATCGACAAACTCCTTCAGGTCTCCGACGACCAGGCCGTGACTGCCACGGCGGCATCTACTGACGTCATCGACTTCGGCCAGAAGACTCCCAACACGGGCCTCACTGACCGGCTTTCCATGGTCATCACGGTAGGCGCTGCCGCCACCGCTGCGGGGGCTGCAACCGTCACGTTCGCCGTGCAGGACTCGGCCGACAACAGTACGTTTGCGGATGTCGTCGCCTCGGCTGCTGTGGGTGTGGCGTCGCTTGCTGCGGGCGCTCAGGTGGTGATCCCCATGCCGGTGCTGCACCGCCGGTACGTGCGCCTGAACTACACGGTGGCCACTGGCCCCCTCACGGCCGGCAAGTTCTCGGCCCAAGTGGTTGCTGGCCTGCAGCTGAATACGCCGCTGCCTGGCGCACCGCTGTAAGGAGGCCAACATGCAAGTTACAGCAACTGAACGCGGGTACCACGGCAAGCTTCGGGAATCGGGCGACGTCTTTGACGTGCCGACGGGTTCCAAGGCGAAGTGGTTTGCGCCCGTCGATACCGATGTCGTCCGGGAGGGCAAGCGTTCGAAGAAATCCAGCAAGACGGATGCGAACGAGGCCGCAGACGCGTCAGAGGATTTGACCTAGCCATTCCCTGCCTTGTCTCCTACCTGGGATCTTCGTGGGGCCTTGCGCCCCACAATTTTTTAGGGGTGCCGAAATGGCCTCTGAAGTCGACATTTCAAATCTCGCGCTCGCACGCCTTGGCGACGAGGCTACGGTATCCAGCATCAACCCAGCCGAAGGTTCCGCACAGGCTGGACACTGCGCACGCTTCTACCCTATGGCCCGAGACGTACTGCTAGAGGGCCACAGCTGGCGGTTCGCCACCCGCCGCGCGATACTTGCGCAGCTTCCCGTGAATGCGTGGTCGTCATGGGCGTATGCCTATGCAGCGCCCAATGGAACGTTGCGGGCGCTCGCCGTGCTCCCTGCCGGAGCGGATGAAAAAACGGTCTCGCAAGAGTTCTCCGTTGAAAGCGACGAATCGGGTAATCCGGTCATCTACACCAACCAGCCAGCCGCCACTCTGCTTTACGTCGCCCGGGTGACCGACACCACTAAGTTCTCGCCGCTCTTCGTGGACGCCCTCGCCTGGCTTCTTGCATCGTACCTGGCGGGCCCCATCTTCAAGGGCGACGTTGGCGCGAAGATCGCACAGAATTGCTTTGCAGCGCATCGTGCGGTGCTATCGGCCGCCACTGTGTCTGACGCCAACCAGCTAAGCGTTCGCGCCCAGGCAAATGCACCGTGGATTCAGGGGCGGTAAATCATGCCAAGCGTGAAGAAGCTGCAGCTCTCGTTTTCCGGGGGTGAAGTCACACCCGAGTTCTTCGGGCGCGCCGACGATTCCAAGTACCAAAGCGGCTTGGCGTCGTGCCGCAACTTCATCGTCAAGCCTCAGGGGCCGGTAGAGAATCGTGCAGGCTTTGGCTTCGTGCGTGAGGTGAAGGACTCGGCCAAACGTACCCGGCTCATAGCGTTCACGTACTCAACCACACAGACGATGGTGATTGAGTTGGGCGCGGGGTACTTTCGTTTTCACACTCAGGGCGCCACGCTCCTTGCTGGTTCTCCGGCGGCCTACGATGCTGGCCATGCCTACGTCATAGGAGACCTGGTGTCAGATGCTGGTGCCAACTATTACTGCACTGCGCCCACCACGGGTAACGCGCCTCCAGACGTGAGTTACTGGTACCTTCTACCCGCCTCGGGTGAGTACGAGGCCCCCAACCCGTTCGCTGAAGCGGACCTCTTCGATATTCATTATGTGCAGTCGGCGGACGTGCTGACCCTGGTGCACCCGAACTACCCACCGTGCGAGCTGCGGCGTCTGGGGGCTACGCAGTGGGTGCTGCAGGACATTTCCTTCACGCCTGGCATTGCTGCACCAGCAGCCCCCACAGTGACCGCTGCGGGGTCTTCGGGGGCGGCCATCAATCACTACTATGTTGTGACTGCCATGGACGCGGACAACGTGCGCGAATCGCCCGCGTCGACTGCGGGGTCCGTATCAAGCAACCTATTCCAAACAGGGTGCACAAACACAATCGCATGGGCGACCGTGACTGGGGCGTCCCGGTACAACGTCTATAAGCAGCAAGGAGGCCTGTACGGCTATATCGGGCAGACTGATGGGTTGTCCATTGTGGATGACAACATCTCGCCCGACATGAGCAAGACGCCGCCCATCTACGAGACGGTGTTCGATGGCCCCGGCAAGTACCCCGCCGCCGTCTCGTACTTCGAACAGCGCCGTTGCTTTGCCGGCACCACGAACAAGCCGCAAAACCTGTGGATGACCAAGAGCGCCACAGAATCAGACATGTCCTACTCGCTGCCGGTGAAGGCCGATGATCGCATTGCCTTTCGGGTAGCCGCGCGCGAAGCCAACACGGTACGTCACATCGTGCCACTCTCGCAGCTCCTGGTGCTCACCAGCTCGGCCGAGTGGGCCATCGTCCCCATCAACTCGGATGCCATCACGCCAGATACCACCAGCGTGCGCCCGCAGTCCTACGTGGGTGCTTCGAACGTGCAGCCGGTCATCGTCAACAACACGTTGCTCTACAGCGCGGCACGGGGCGGGCACGCCCGAGAACTCGCCTACAACTGGCAGGCAAGCGGATTTGTGACCGGAGACTTGTCGCTGCGCGCACCACACCTCTTCGATACCTACCGGATCGTGGACATGGCTTATGCGAAGGCGCCTATACCTCTCGTGTGGATGGTCAGCACCAGCGGCGACCTTCTGGGCCTGACCTATGTTCCTGAGCAACAGGTCGGAGCCTGGCACCGGCATGACACGGACGGCGCATTTGAGTCGTGTGCCGTGGTTGCAGAGAACGAAGAGGATGTTTTGTACTGCATCATCCGGCGTTCGGTGAACGGCCAAGAAGTGCGCTATGTAGAGCGCATGGCCTCGCGCTACATCACCAGCCCTGACAATGCGTTTTTTGTCGATAGCGGCATGACCTATGCCGGGGCCCCCGCCAAGACTATCAGTGGTCTAGATCATCTGGAAGGTAAAGAGGTCAGCATCCTGGCCGACGGTGGTGTGCATCCTCGGCAGGTGGTGACGGATGGCTCGATTCATCTCGAACACGAAGCAAGCGTTGTGCAGGTAGGTCTGCCCATCACGGCAGAGCTCGCCACGCTACCTATCGCCATGCAAATCGACAGCGCATTCGGGCAAGGACGCCCGAAGAATATCAATCAGGTATGGCTGCGAGTATTCCAGTCGTCTGGCATCTTCGTGGGGCCTTCATTGGACAGGTTGACTGAAGCCAAACAACGCACTGACGAGCCCTATGGGTCGGCTCCGGCTTTGAAGACCGAAGAGATTGCGATTCGCACAACGCCCTCCTGGTCAGATGGGGGGCAGGTATACGTTCGCCAATCGGACCCATTACCACTCACCGTGGTAGCCCTCACCGTCGAGGTAGCGCTAGGCGGATAGGTGCGCGTATCTTCGCGCGCGGGCGCTATGGTCGCACCATACCCGGAGGATCTACCGCATGAGCTTTAACGCCAGCCAACTTGCGCAGGCTTCGATGATTACGCAGGCGGGCGGCGCAATCAGTTCTGGCCTCGGCAGTTTTTTTGGCGCATCTGCCGCCCAGGCGGGGTTGCGCAGTCAGGCCGCAGTGTCCGATGCGAACGCACGTATTTACGATGCGAACGCACGCATGGCGGAACTGAGTGCTCAATCCGCTCTCTCACAAGGCCAGCAGCAAGTGGCGGCGGCCACCATGAAGGCGGGTCAAACAAAGAGTGCACAGCGTGCAGCGCTTGCGGCCAACGGTGTAGACGTGGGCGAAGGCAATGCCGCTGAGATTCAGGCCTCTACTGAGATCCTGAAGGAGATCGACGCCAACACGATCACCGCCAATGCTGTACGCACCGCATGGGGGTACCGCACGCAGGGCCTGAACATGCAAGCGCAGGCCTCGAACGCTCGCATTGACGCGCTTTCGCGTCAGTCCGTGGCCAGTTCGATAAGCCCAGTGGGTGCCGCAGGGACTTCGCTTCTCGCGGGTGCCGGCCGGGTCGCTGATTCCTGGTACAAATTCGCCAAAAACAACACGGATACGCGCCCCGATCTGGATACCTTCGGCAAACAGATGGGCTTCTGGGGATAGGCATGCCACGTGTACCAATGGCCGAAGGGCTTCAAGCGGCACCCACCACTCTTCCCCTGGTTGGCCTGCAGCCAGCGAAGCCCGCCAACACACCCGACGTTGCGGGCCAGCAAGCCCAGCAGATGGGCCAATCCATGCAGGATGCTGGAGGCAGACTGGGTGCGGTCGCGCTGGACATGGTGCGTGAAGCCAACCAGCAGGTTGTCAACGAGAACATGGACCGCGTGAAGAACGCAGCCCTGGACCTCGCCTATGACCCGAAGACCGGATTCACCAGCCTGAAGGGTTCGCAAGCGCTCTACCGGCCAGACGATCAATCGCTCGATGAAGAATATGGCGGCAAGCTGCAGCAGGTGATTTCGCAGGCCTACTCTGGCCTGAAGAACGATGCCCAGCGGCAAGCCTTTTCGGTAGCTTCTGGCGAAGTGCTCACCTCGTTTCGCGGACAGGCAATGCGTCACTCCACGCAGGAGTACCGCACTTATGCGCTGTCCAACGCTCAGGGCATGCAAAGCACGGCCATGCGTGACATCAGCCTGAACTGGAACAATCCGGATGCAGTGACTGCGGCTGTCGGGCGTATCAAGGCCGCCACCTACGATGAAATGCGTGTCGGAGGTAAATCCCCTGAATGGCAACAGGCACGAGTGCGCGACCTCACCAGCGCAGCGCACAAGACCGCTCTGCTATCTGCCCTGCAGGCGGGCGATACAGCATATGCAAGCGCCTACTTGCACAAGTTCAGCGGCGAAATGAACGCTGACGATATCCTGGCAGTGAGTAAACCTATCCTGGATAACGTGGCCCTGCAAAACGGCCAGACTGCCGC
Organism: Castellaniella sp.; assembly: GCF_036379515.1. Lineage (GTDB taxonomy): Bacteria > Pseudomonadota > Gammaproteobacteria > Burkholderiales > Burkholderiaceae_B > Castellaniella. The sequence goes on along the minus strand of NZ_DASVGN010000009.1, from coordinate 119,807 downwards.
TACCGACTGGGTGGCCAAGAACCCTCTACAGGTGGGAGACGCTGAGCGAGCGTTCAACGTTGCCGTGAATACTGAGTCTGGCGGGCAACAGTTCGGGGCGGATGGGAAGCCGCTCACCTCAAGCGCGGGCGCAGTGGGTGTGGCCCAGCTCATGCCGGGTACCGCGAAAGATGCAGCCAAGGCTTTGGGTATCCAGTGGGATGAAGACCGGTACCGCAACGATCCGCAATACAACCGCACGCTTGGCATGGCCTACTTCAAACAGCAGCTGCAGGACTTCGGCGGCGACCTGGCAAAGGCCTACGCCGCTTATAACGCGGGCCCTCGCTGGGTGAAGGAAGCCACCGACCGCGCGGGCAAGGCCGCCCCCGGCACGCAGCAGGCAGACTGGTTCTGGCAGCTGAACAACGACGCCCGCACGCCCGCGAACCACAAACAGACGCAGGACTATGTGACGGGCAACATGAAGGCCTACAGCTCTGGTGCTGGGCAACCAGACCGCCCCACACTGGCTGATGTAGAGGCAGGCATACGCAGTGACCCACGGGTGGCCAATGATCCGAAGGCGCTCAAGATTGCGCTCACCGAGGCGGATCGTCAGTACCGCGTGCAGACTGAAGCCCTCAAGCAGCAAGGCGACAAGGCGGTAGCGGATGCGCTGCGCGGGCTTGAGCAGAACGGCGGGCGCTTCTCTGAACTACCCATAGACATTCGTGCGGCCATTCCTCCTGAAAAGCTCACCTCAGTCATGACTGCGGCCGACCGCTTCGCTAAGGGTGACGACACGACAAGTCTGTGGCTATACAACAAGCTCACGAACGATCAAGGCTATTTGGCCGGGCTATCTGACGATCAGTTCTATGCGCTTCGTACCAGTCTGTCGGCAGCTGACTTCAAGCACTTCTCGGACGAACGGGCCAAAGCTCAGGGTACCTCTGCAGGTAGCACTGGTCCGGGAAGTCTGAACAGCCCTGCCATCAAGACCGGAGTTGATTCGCGGCTGCGGATGATGGGTGTAGATCCCACTCCTAAGGACGGCTCATCCGACGCCGCACGCGTGGGGGGCATCCGCAAGTTCATCAACGGGTACATGGTTGCGGCCCAGCGTGAAGCGGGCAAGAAATTCACGGATGCTGAAGTTGAGCAGCAGCTTGATTCGCTGTTCCTGAAGTCGGCTACGGTGCACGGCTGGCTCTCCAATTCGTCAGCTCCTATCCTGTCCATGAAGGTGGGCGACATCGACGGGCGCACCAAAGACGGTATCAAAGCCGCATTTAAGCGAATGGGGGTCGACGATCCAACAGACGCCATGATTCTCAATGCATTCTGGACACTGCAGACTACGAAGAAGATAGCCGCCAAATGACCGACGAATTTGATACCGCAGTAGCCAAGACGCTGGACCAGTCGCCAGCCGCCGATCAACAGCCGGGGATGCTCACCACGCAGGACTATGACGTGGCTGTGCAAGGCAGTCTGCACCCAAATCAAGCCAAGGCGGCGCGCGCTGGGTTCGCGCTCGCTTACCCCACCGATCCAGATTCCTACGCTGAAGCGCAGGCCGTTGCCCGCCGGGCCAACCTGCCAGTGCAGACAGTGCTTAGCAACCCGACCCAGGCCCGTCAGCAGGTTGCAATCGGCAGCATCGACTTCGATACGCTTAGCAAAACATCACCCGCGACGGCGGCGCTACTGGCGGATATCGAGAAGGCGAAGGTGGCCCACGATGACGTGGGTACACTGAGCGGCCTCGAGTCGGTCTTGCGTCCAGTATCTCAGGCAGTACGCGGGGCGGTTGCTGGTTTGGTAGCAGACCCTAACGCGGCCATTTACGGCACTCTGGAAACGGGCGCTAAGCTGGTGGCTCCGAAGAGCAGCCTTAGTTCATGGCTCGAGTACCAGCGCAAAGGCGCTGAGTCGTTCTCCAACCGATTGGCTGGTGATCAAACCGGGTTGGGCTTCACCGGTCAAAGCGTTGTGTCTGGCTTTCGGTCCTTTGGCCAGATGCTCCCCGGGATGGGGCTCACGCTTCTCACGGGAAACCCAGCGTTTGCGCTCACCAGCGCCGGGGTAATGCAGGGCAGCCAGTCAGCAACCAAGGCCCTGGACGCTGGCAAGTCCCCTGCGCACGCCCTGCTCTACGGCACCGAAGATGCAGCGGCGGAAGTCGCCACCGAAATGTTACCGCTAGGCCGCCTGCTAGGTGACGTAAAAGCGGGGTCCAGCTTGTGGAAGATCCTGCGCGGACAGATAGCTACCGAAGTACCCACCGAAATGGCGGCGACCGCGTGGCAGAATTTCAACGAATGGGCGAACATCAACCCTGACAAGCCATTCTCTTCCTACTTGCAAGAATTACCTGAAGCGGAAGCGCAAACCGTCATTGCCACAGTCACCACAACCTTGCTCACTGCGGGGCTTGGACGCGGGGTGCAAGGGGTTGCCCGGCGCGCCGCTGGGGATAGCTCCAAGGCACAAGCGGGGATGGACGATGCAAACCTAGTCCAGCAGCTCAACGACACTGCGAAGGCCTCCAAGCTCCTGCAGCGCGCGCCGGATACCTTTCAACAATTCGTATCGGATGCTGCGGAAAATGGCCCGGTCTCGCACGTCTTCATCAGTGCTGACGCCTTGATGCAATCAGGCGTGGCTGAAGAAGTGGCCCAGGCCTCGCCAACCGTGGCCGCTCAACTGCCCATAGCAGCCCGCACTGGTGGGGACATCGCCATTCCAGTCGACGAGTACGCGGCCAAGATCGCGCCTACCGAAGCGGCTAACAGCCTGCTAGATCACTTGCGCACGGACCAGGACGGATTCAGTCGGGCCGAGGCTCAGACGTACCTGCAAACGCAGCAGGAGCAAGTGCGCGCCGAGGTGGAAAAGGCTGCAGCTCAGGCCCAGAACGAAGACAGCTTCAAAGCGTCGGTCGACCAGGTGCACCAGGCCATCCTCACGCAACTGAACGATGCTGGGCGCTTCACGCCAGACGTAAACCAGTCGTATGCCACGCTTGCGAGCAGCTGGTACGCGGTCAAGGCCGCTGAACGTGGGATCACACCAGAAGAGCAATTCAAGGAATATCCGCTGCGCGTGCAGGCAGAAGGTGCGGTGGGGAACCAGGTGCTTAACCAGCAGGCCTGGCACGGATCACCCCATCGTGGGGTTGAGCAACAGGGTTTCAAACTGAACAAAATCGGTACCGGCGAAGGCAATGCTACTTTTGGCTGGGGGATCTACTTTGCAAGCAAGCGTGCAGTGTCGGATTCCTACCGCAAAAACCTTTCAAACATGCCAACCGATCCGGCAGACCTTCCCGGTTTCGAGGTATCAGCAGCCTGGCGTGAATCGAAAGGCAGCAAGAAAAAAGCGCTTGCGTACCTCGATTCACGCAAAGCGTACTTCGAGCAAAACAAAAAGCACATGACACCGGAAGGCTACGAACGGGAGATATCGAGCGTAGTCGAAGCCCGCCGACGAATTGAATCTAGCGAATCGAAATTCAACAAAGGTCAGCTATACAGCGCGGAGATTCCGGAAGACTCTGACATGCTGGACTGGGACAAGCCCCTGTCGAAGCAGCCATCCCGTATCCTGAAGGCGCTGCGCAAGTTGCTCATATCGGATGCGGTTGAGCAGCGTGCGCTAGATGACTTTGGCGTTGAGTCACGCAAGGAGCTGGCTGATACCGTGCTGGACCCCAGCAACTCAGGCGAGTATGTCTATGGCACGCTCTCGGATGTTTTCAGGACTGCGGAGGGTGCTTCACGCGCTCTGCAATCAGCTGGTATCCCCGGGCTGCACTACCTGGACGGCAACAGCCGCGCCAAAGGCAAAGGGTCCCGCAATTACGTCATCTGGGATGAGGCTCACCTGGGTAACGACATCCAGACGTATTACCAGAATGGACAAGGTCAACCTGCGGCGACCATCCGGGGCGACGAGTTCGGCGGGGTCGATACCCCTATCAAAGAGCTGCGTGCGAAGGCGCAATCCTGGTACGTGAAGCATCTACAGACTACAGGCGACCACGGCAATAAGCCCATTATCAATTTGGGAAGCGGTAAAACCATCCAAATACCAGCGCCTGGAAAGGCGTTCAGCACCAGCGCAAACTCTGAAAAAATACGTCTCTTTGCTGCATTGCCAGATCTGCTGCGCAACGGCCAGCTATTCGAGCGCGGACCTGTCAACGATCCACGCCATCCAAACGTCAAGGCGTACCACTGGCTCGAGGGAGATGTCCAAATTGGTGACAGGGTGGTGCGTGTCGGGGTGACGATTCGAGAGGACGACAAAGGCAATCTTTACTACAACCACAACCCAATCGAAAATGGCAAAGGGCTTCAAGCTGCGACCCGCTCCGCATCCGCTCACAAGGCGGAGGGTGGAATCACAGATGAAACCCTTGAACAAAGCGTAGTGCAGCCGAACGACGGTGTCAATCTCCACGTCCTGGACCAGTCCACCGGCGCGCCACGCGGCACATTCTCGCCCAGCACACTCACCATATCGCTACTGAAGAACGCCGATCTGTCCACCTTTCTGCATGAGACCGGGCACTTCTTCCTCGAAGCCCAGGCCGATATGGCTTCCCGTCCTGATGCTCCTGAGAGCGTACGAAAGGACATGGCCGCGCTGCTCAAGTGGTTCAACGTGCGGGATCTCACTGAGTGGTACGGCCTGGACCCTGAAGTCAAGCGCACGTACCACGAACAGTTTGCACGAGGCTTTGAGGCCTACCTGTTTGAAGGCAAGTCCCCCTCCATCGAAATGCAGGGGCTATTCCAGAAATTCCGGGCGTGGATGCTGAACGTCTACCACAAGCTCACGGCGCTGAACGTCGAGCTCTCTGACGACGTGCGCGGGGTGTTTGATCGAATGCTCGCCACCAACGACCAGATACAGCTAGCGGAGCAAGGCCGCAGCATGATGCCGCTTTTTGAGTCGGCAGAAGAAGCAGGCAAGGCCGGCATAAACCCCGAAGAGTATGCGGCCTACCAAGCACTCGAGGCACGGGGCACCCAGGACGCTGTGCAGGATCTGCAGGCCCGGGGGTTGCGCGATATGCAATGGCTGCGTAATGCTCGGGGGCGGGTGCTGAAGGGCTTGCAAAAGAACGCAGCCCAGCGTCGTGCAGAAATGCGCATCGAGGCCCGGCGCGAAGTGTTGCAGCAGCCGGTATATCGAGCCTGGCAGTTCCTCACGGCACGCATGGGTAAGGGCGAAAAAAGGGAGTCGAACGATCAGGTGGCGCCCATCGAAGTGCCGAAGTCCGATCCCAAAGTGCTGGACCCGGCCATCGACTCGCTCTTTGTCGCAATCGCAAAGCTGGGCGGCTTGGACCGTGACGAGGTGAAAAGCCAATGGGGGACGGACCATAAAGAGGTAGGGTCTGGTTCCGTCTTTGGCAAACCGATTCTGCGGGCCAAGGGCGGGCGAAGTCTTGATGACATGCGCCAAGCGCTCATTGAGCACGGCTATCTGGACCGTGACGAGTCTTCGCCCGACTGGAATCCGCGCGAATTCGAAGACAAGTTTGACGCTGAGCTGCGTGGCGATACTCAGTACTCGATGGCCCACGATCCTGGGGTAGCGGATGCGGCGAACCTCAAGGCTGGAGAACAGCTCGCAAATCCTACTGCACTCATGGCCGGGCGCCTGGACGCCGGAGAACTTGTGATCGAAGGCTACCCGTCCGAAGTGGTCGACGCACTCAAGGCCCACCGGATGGTGGCCAAGCACGGCCTGCACCCTGACGTTGTGGCAGAACTGTTTGGCTTCACGTCGGGTGACGAAATGGTCCGGGCGCTTGCTCAGGCCCAGCCTCTACGGGAAGCCATCGACGCGACGACAGACGCCAAGATGCTGGAACGATACGGGGACCTGGCAACGCCGGAGGCTCTGGAGCACGCAGCGGACGCTGCTATCCACAATGACGCTCGAGCACGGTTCACTGCGGCCGAGGCCGGTATCCTGGAGCGCCTGGCTAACCCCACAGCGCCCACCGGTCAGACGGACCGCCGAGGCCGACCGACCTCGCGCGGGGTGCTGCTGCCCGCTGCCCGTGAACTTGCTCGAGGGGTCATCGCCCGCACGAGGGTGCGAGACATGCGTCCAGGGCAGTACACCACGGCGGAGGCACGTGCGGGGAAGAACGCCAAGACTGCCATGAGCAAGGGGGATGTCGCCCAGGCCGCCGCCGAAAAGCGCAATCAGGTAATCCAGCAGCAGCTCGCCCGTCAAGCGCTTGAGGCTCAGGACGAAGTGGAGCGCACCGTCCGGTTCTTGAAAAAGTTTGACCGTGAGGGCGTGCGCAAGAGCCTGGACCCAGATTTCCGCGACCAGATTGATACCTTGCTCGAGCGCTTCGACCTACGCACTGGGCAGTCGTTGAAAGCAATCGACAAGCGCGCATCGCTGGCTGCATGGATCGAAGCTCAGGCCAAGACCGGAGTGGAACCAGATATTGCGCCCTACCTCGTGGCAGACGCTAACCGCACCTCGTACAAAAACCTCACCGTGGAAGAGTTGCGCGGCCTGGCAGACGCCGTGCGGCAAATCGAGCATTTGGGCCGTTTGAAAAACCGATTGCTCACTGACAAGAAGAACCGGGAATTTGCAGCAGTCAGGGACGAAGTGGTGGCCCAGGTTGAAGAGAACGGTGGCAAGCCGATCTCACAAGATCGCCGGCTGAATCGTACGACGCATGGGGCGCTCTCGCGTGCTGGGCGGTCTGCACGCGAACTGTGGGCCGCCCACATGAACATCGCTGAATGGGTACGGCGCATGTCGGGCAACAAGGATGGCGGCACGCTGTGGGAATACCTGGTACGTACAGCCAACGAACGCGCTCAATTCGAATCGGACAAGAAGGCAGATGCTACCCTGGCCCTAGCCAAGATTCTGGACCCTGTAGTGAAGCTGCAGAAGATGGGCGGGGCTGGTAAGTCTTTCCCCTCCATCAGCCGATCACTGAACGCCGAAGAGCGCTTCGCTATTGCCTTGAACATGGGCAACGAGGGCAACATTCAGCGTGTGCTGGGTGGTGAGAACTGGACGCCGCAGCAAATCATGCCCGTCCTGGAATCACTCACCGAAGCTGAATGGCACGCTGTGCAGCAGGTGTGGGACTACATCGAAACCTACAGGCCACTGATTGCAGCAAAGCAGCGCCGCGTCTATGGCGTAGAGCCGAACTGGGTAGAGCCCCAGGCACTCACCATCAATACGGCGGATGGCAAGACTATCACTCTGCGCGGTGGCTACTACCCGATTAAGTATGACCCCGCACGCAGTACGGCGGCCCAGCTGCATGATGAGGCGGAGCAAATCAAGCTGCAGATGGGTGGCGGCTTCACGTCGACAACCACGTCACGCAGCTTTACGAAGGCGCGGGCCGACGACGTGAAAGGCCGCCCAATTCTCTACAGCCTGTCCGGCCTTTATTCTGGCATGAATGAAGTTATCCATGATCTGGCTTGGCACGAGTTCCTGATTGATGCAAACCGTCTTGTCAAAGACAAGCGATTTGGGGATGCCGTTCGGCTGTATCACGGCGCTGAAGTCGTGAAAGAGTTCACCACCTGGACGCGCGACATTGCCACGGGGGACCGGCAGGCGCATGGCGTTATGGATGCGTCCATTGCCCACCTGCGCCAAATGCTGAGTGCTTCACGCATGGGCTTCTCGATCTGGACGGCTGTTATGCAACCTTTGGGTCTCACACAAAGCGTGGTGCGCATCGGGGGGCATTGGACCGGGGAAGGCATCAAGACGTACCTCGTGAATCCTGCTCAAGCCATCCGGACCGCGCAAGAGAAATCACCCTTCATGGCGTCTCGCAACCGCACCAAATTCAGAGAGCTCAACCAGTTGCGGGCACTGGTTGAGCGTCAGGGGAAGGTGCGAGAGTTCCTAGCGCGCTATCCCTACTGGCTCATGCTCAAAGCCACCGAAGTGGCCGAGGTGCCGACATGGCACGGCGCGTATCTGAAAGCTCAGTCTGAGGGCCACGACGAAGCTGCATCCGTCGCCCTGGCCGATCAAGCGGTCATCGATTCGCAATCTAGCGGCGAGCTGCACAACCGGGCACGCGTGCAACGGGGCGGCGAGCTGTCGCAGCTCATGACGCCGTTCATGACCTTCATGCGCACCAGTCAGGCGCTTTCCCGCAACGCGCTTCATGGCGCTGACACGCCAGCCAAGAGAGGCAAAGCGGCTGCTGACCTGCTCATGATCTATCTTGTACCCTCGGTAACCACCTATCTCTTTCACGCACTGCTCATGCCGCAAGGGGGAGACGATGACGATAGTTGGGCAGGCGTGGCTCGTGGCGTCGTCGCAGAAACGCTGTCATACATGATGAGTGGATTTGTAGGACTGAACCAGGTCAGCTCGATTCCCTACGTGTTTGAGAGCGGCCGACCTACCGACTACGCCGGACCGGCAGCGCTCTCCGTCTTTGGTGACCTGCAGCATGTGGGCAGCCGCGTGGCCAAGGCCGCTCGGGGTGACGAGGTGGAGTTCAACGACGCGTTCGCCCGGGCGCTCATCAACCTGGCGGGGGACACGACGGGAATTCCATCGTCGCAGATAAACCGCACGCTACGCGGCGTGAAGGCTATCACCAAGGGCCGTACCAAGAATCCTGTGGATGCAGCGCGAGCCGTGATCTTCGGCGCGCCAGCGCACTGACTCAGCTACGACTTTGTTCCTCGTTGCGCCGCTGCCATGCGTTCACGTACATACGCCACCAGTGCCTGAAGGTCACCCACACAGCGTATGGCACGATGAAAGGCCAGAATAGTGTTAGGGCAATGACGTGGCTGGCAGAACCACTAGACAGCACGTCATCCTCATCGTGCGACCGAGAACGCCATGGCAGCGTGGCCACGCCTATCAAGAGCCCAATCGCGAGCATCAAGCTCATAAACACATAGTCGATCATCCTCTCCACCTCTCTTGGAAGCCACCTCTGGCCGGGTGCGCGTATCTCCTATTTTGGGCGATAACCTGCAGGCAATCAACAGCGCGCTCAATCCAATGACCATATCCAGTGACAACCGCAAGGCGGGACCTTTCGACGGTAATGACGTCGCTGTCGCCTTTCCGTTCGCGTTCACGGTCTTTGCCATCAGTGACCTGCTGGTCATCCACACTGATAGCGCTGGAGTGGAATCAACACTCATTGACGGGCCGGACTATTCGGCCACGATGAACCCCGGCCAGGGCACTGACCCAGGAGGTACCGTCACGTTACCCGTGCCTCTACCCGCCGGGGAAAAGCTCACAATCACAAGTGCCCTTGCCTACCTGCAGACGCTGGATCTGACAAATCAGGGCAAATTTTATCCTGACGTCATCGAGACGGCGCTGGATCGGATCACTATCCTGAGTCAGCAAAATGCGGAACAGTTGAGCCGATCTATCAAGATCGGAATCAGCGACAGTACACCCGCCGACCAGTACCGAGATTCACTGCTTCAAGCCTCCCGGGACGCGGTGAATGCAGCGGCGGGGGCGGCGACATCTGAGAGCCACGCAGCCACCAGCGAGACCAACGCAGCAACAAGTACAGCGGCAGCGCTGGCAAGTCAGAATGCTGCGCATGCTTCTGAACTGGCCGCAGCCCTGTCCGAAGGCAATGCCGCTGGTTCAGCCAGTGCGGCTCTGGCCAGCGAAGGCAAGGCCCACGGCTCCGAAGTCGCAGCCGGACTATCACAGGCGGCAGCGCTGGCAAGTCAGAATGCTGCACACGCTTCTGAACTGGCCGCAGCCACATCAGCGGACAATGCCGCAACCAGTGAAGGCAGCGCTCATGGCGCGGAGCTGGCAGCGACTCAATCGGCCAGCAATGCCGCAATCAGCGAGGCGAATGCTCAGTCCTATCTGAATGCAATGAAGGACCCCTTTACCCTCGTCAAGACCTACGACGGCCCGGCCATCATCAAGTCTGGCGCGGCGGGCGCATCGATCCGTGCGGGTACCTACGTCAGTGTCGCAGGGTCCTACGTTACGTTCCTAATTGACACGGCGATCACTCTTCCCGGCACCATGACGCCTGGCGAAGACTATAGCGTTTGGGTGAAGCCAGATAGTACCGCCATAGCGGTCGCAGATCCTTTCACGAGCCCTGCTTCAGCACCAGTAGCGGGCGCGCTCAAGATCGGGGGCTTTCACTACAGTCTGACGGCACCCGGAACCACCCCAGCTGCTGGTGGCTTCAATACCGCGTCTGGCGTGACATCAGGCGGCGGGTCGATGCTCTGGACGCAGGCGAAGGTTGACCGCATCGCCGGCATCAACGAGTTTTCGATCTGGGACCTGGCCTGGCGCTGCAAAGGTGAGCAGCGCGGCATGGTGTTCGACCCCATCGCACAGTGCTGGGTTGCCATCTACTTCTGCGGGACGGATGTGGATGCGAACGGCATCAGTCGCTACAACACGGATGTGGCCTCCGGTACAGTCCTGCCCAAGATACCCACAGCGTGGGGCGGTGACGGCACACTCAAGTATGCAGCGCTGCGAGCGTGGGAAGCGCAGGAGCTGGTATCTGCCCACGGTCTGCGGCTCATCCGCTATGAGGAGTTCATCTCTGCTGCGTTTGGGGTGACTGAGGGCCAATCGCTGGGTGGCGCCGCAGTCACGATCCCAGCGACTGCCAGACAGCCGAACTTCACATCGCGTATCGGCCTTGAGCAAGCAACCGGGCATGTGTGGGTAATTGGCGGCCCGATCAATTCTAGCAACGGCTCTGCTTATGCGGGTACGGGTCGCGGATCATGGTATGGAACAACCGGGTTGATCCTGCTGGGCGGCGCCCGCAATGGTGCGGCGGATTCCGGCTCTCGGGCGGCGGTCTTTAGCAATGCGCTCTCGAACTCGAACTGGAGTTGCAGCGTGCGCGCCGCCGGTGACCACCTGAATCTTGGGAGGACCGCGCGGTAGCGCGGGCCACCATGCAACAACAGAATCAAGACGCAACGTCCGTCATCGAAGTTCGAGGCTCTGCCCGTGGGCTGGCGGTGACGCAGCGCTACATGGAGTTCGTGAATTACGTCTACCCCATGGCAGTGAATTGGTCTGGCAAGCACCGCGTGTTTCGGGACGTGTTCCTGGGGCGCGCCTTGGACCAGACAGCGCTATTCAATGACGCGAGCAAATCGAACCAGGTAAGCCGCCTGTATCTTGCGGATTCCGGTCTTGCGACGTTGCGCGAATATTTGCGGTTTGCCTCAAACCCAGCACGCAAACTGATGTCCAGGCACCAGCACGAAGTGGCTGAAGTGCATCTGGCCGAAACAGGCGCGATGCTGGGCGCGTGGATCTCCAAACTGCAAATGGGTAGATCGAGATGAAAGCGGCGACCGCAATAATGCGGCGGATTCCGGCTCTCGGGCGGCGAACTTTAACAATGCGCTCTCGAACTCGAACTGGAATTACAGCGTGCGCGCCGCCGGTGACGATCAATTTCAATCCGGCCAAGCTGCTACGGCGTCTTGGCCAGGCCATCACGATGGTCAGCTCGGTCTACCTGCTTCGGCAAACACACTACTGGGTCTGGAGAGCGGCGAGTACGAAGTCTGGAAAGCCGTGCCAGCATTTCATGGGCAAACGATACAAGAACCTTTTTCCTCAAATCGTGACGGACGCGAACATCTGGCGGTCCTATCATCAGGCAGCCAAGGGCAAACACTACAGCTTTGGTCATCTATTGTTCAGGGAACATCTCGCGGCCAACCTGGGGCGACTTCGAGATTCAATTTCCGCCGGCAGCTACCGTCCCGGTCAGCCACACAAGTTCATGATCTACGAACCCAAACCACGCCTGATTACGGCCATGCCATTCGTGGACCGCGTGGCCGAACACGCGCTGTGCAATGTCATTGAGCCCATCTTTGACGGTGTGTTCTTGCCGCAGTCCTATGCCTGCCGTCGCGGCAAAGGGACTCATGCTGCAGCCTGCGACGTGCAGGCCATGTTGCGGCACATGCCAGCAGATGGCGCATGGATTCTGAAGACGGACTTCAGCAAGTATTTCGCCAGCATCCGGCGTGACGTGCTGCACCACGAATACCAGCGCAAGATCAGTTGCCATCCCACGCTGTCGCTCCTTGAGACCATGATCCCGACGTCTGGCCAAGGCCTTGATATTGGGCGCCTCACTAGCCAGCTATCAGCTAACGTGATCGGCCACGTCGTAGATCGTTGGCTTGTGCACCATCTTGGTATCACCCGCTTTGCTCGCTACATGGATGACATCGTGGTGCTCTCGCAGGCCCGTGAAGCCATGTCGCTGCTGCGCCTGAAAATCGAATGGTTCGCCCGCACGACACTGGGATTGAGCTTCTCGCACTGGTCCCTGATACCGGCCACACGAGGCGTGAATTTCGTGGGATACCGCATCTGGGATACCCATAAGCTGTTGCGCCGTGACTCGGTGGCCAGAGCCAAGCGCAAAGTTCGGTCACTTCGAGCCAGGCACGAAGACGAAAAACTGCGTCGATTTCTGGATGCCTGGACTGGCCATGCCTGTCACGCCGATACCTACAACCTGATGAATCGCATGGGGATCGCCGCATGAACGACGCTTACAGCCCTCACACCCTGGAACACATCCAAACGGATGACCCTGCCCCCTGGATGGGCCGCGCCGGGGTGGACTGCCCCGCCTATAACCGGCAGACGCAGGCAGCCTTCTGGCGGGGCGGCCCGGCATGGGCTATCGAGGACGTGCAACCCACGCCAACGGGCCGCACCGTGCTGTCAGCGCGCGAGTTTCTGGACAGGTTTACGAACACCGAATACGCAGCTGTCCGGGCCAGCACCGATGTCAACCTGCAGCGGGCGTATGACAACCTGATTGCCGCCGACTTCGTGGACTTGACCGATCCTGCTGTCGGCATGGGGCTGGACTTGATGTCATCGCTAGGCGTCATCGACGCCAGCCGCAAGGCCGAACTGCTGCAACCGGAGGTTGGTTCATGAGCACACAGGATGGCCGCGAGGTCGCAATCCACGTATCGATCAAAGCGCTTATCGCGTGCTCTATCAGCTTGGGCGGATTGATCGCCGGGGGTGCGTGGAGCATCAGTGCGACTAACACGCACGTGGCCGAAGTGCTGGCCAGCATGGAGCGTCTGGACGCCCGGCAGGATGTGCAGCTCGCCAAGATGGTGGACGCGACAAAGGCCAATTCGGCGCGGCTCGATGTGCTCGATAGCCGCGCTTCGCGGCTTGAGAACGACGTGAACGAGTTGCGCCAGCGCGCGCGGGCCGAACCATGATGAAGCTCATCCCCGAATGGCGATCCTGCCATCGTTTCTGGTCCGTCCGTCTGCAGGCGGCGGGCCTCGGTATTCTCGGTGTCCTGCAGGCCTTTCCGGAGTCCGTGGCCCATGTCTGGCTTATCCTTCCTGCTGAAATCCATTCTGCAATTCCTGATGCCGCGCTCAAGTGGGTCGGCTACACCTGTCTTGCCGCCGGAATCCTCGCCCGCATCATCCGGCAAGATCGGCTCCACACCACCGACGATGGCCTGGGGGGCGAAGGTAAGCCCAGCATTCCGGGCAACGGTCGCTAACATCTGCCAAGGACTGAATATCGAGCCGTCATGGCTCATGGCGTGCATGGCTTTTGAGTCTGCGGAGACCTTCCGGCCCGATATTCGCAATGCAGCTGGGTCTGGTGCCGTGGGATTGATCCAGTTCATGCCTGCCACCGCGCGTGGGTTGGGTACCAGTACGGAAGCCCTGGCCGCCATGTCGGCTGTCGAGCAACTTGATTACGTGCGACTGTACTTCAAGCCCTACGCGGGCCGCATGCGAAATTTGGCCGACGTCTACATGGCAATCCTGTACCCCAAGGCCATCGGCAAGCCGGACGATTACGTGCTGTTCGCGCGGCCATCCATTGCCTACTCGCAGAATGCGGGACTAGATCGTGATGGCGACGGGTACATCACCAAAGCCGAGGCGATAACCCGAGTGCAAGCAAAGCTCACTTTGGGCCTGTTACCTAGCAACTTATGGAGCACCGATAAATGATCAAACTATTCCTGTTCCTTGTAGAGTTTCTTGGCTCGTGGGCCCTCCCCGTTCCCCCTGAAGCTTGTTTTTATGACGTCAAAAATCCAAAGGCTGATGCGGCCGCCCAAGCGCAATATCAAAGGTCCGTTGCGGAGTCGACGTCATGATTGCCGCCCTGCTGTCGCAAATCTGGCCGTATCTTCTGGCCGCTGCTGGAGCCGTGGCCGCCGTGCTGGGCTTTGGTGCATCCCAGCGGGCGACGGGCAGGAAACAGGCTCAAGCGGACCGGCTGCAAGAGGCTCAGGAAACCAGGAGGAAAGCGGATGCTATGGCTGAAAAAGTCGCTGCAATGGATGATCGTGCTGTCGTTGATGCCGCTCGTAAGTGGGTGCGCGACGCACACGACGAGTAGCTATTGCGACGTGGCCCGTCCAATCCGGTGGGCAACGACGCAAGAGCTTGACGCTACACCTGTCGGGATAACGCGTCAGGTGGTGCAGCACAATGAGCAATGGGCCGCGCTGTGCCGTAAACGTGCCGTAACTGGGTATAAATAGGGGGTAATTTGGCGATATTCGCCTGACCTGCAATCGCGGCTAGCGCTGCAAGTAGTTGAAATAAAAGGCTTTCTATTTATGCGGATTGATAGTGTCTGTGACTGTTAATCCGCAGGTCCCAGGTTCGAGCCCTGGTCGGGGAGCCAAGAAATTCAAGGGTTTCGGACAATTCCGAAGCCCTTTATTTTTGGCTGTATGTGCTGGTTTATGTGCCGCTGACACATATCATGCGAAACACATCGGGAATCACGACATTCGTATGTCGTAGGTAGACATCCGAGTAGACTGTTCCAGATTCGAATCCTCGCAGCGCACGCGCATGTCGACCCCTGATTCCCCCTCCTGCCCTTGCGGTATGCCGGCCGCGTATCACGCGTGCTGCGGCCGCTGGCATCATGGGCCTTTGCATCTGCAGGCGCCCGACGCGCAAGCCTTGATGCGGTCGCGTTACAGCGCCTACGTGCTGGATGAAATCGACTATCTGCTGCAGACCTGGCACCCGAGCACACGCCCTGCGGCGCTGGCGCCCAATGAACCAGGGACAAAGTGGCTGGGGCTGGAAGTGCGCCACCATGACCGCCAGGATGCAGATCATGAAACAGTGGAATTCGTGGCGCGAGTCCGGGTCAACGGCCGGGCGTCGCGCCTGCACGAAATCAGCCGTTTCGTGCGCGAGAACGGGCGGTGGCTGTATGTGGATGCGGCGGTCGCCCCGCTTTAAAAAACACGTCTTCGCTCTCTGTTACACAAAGTGACGCCCAAGGGGCTACAGACTGCCGCCGGGCTGTCGTAACCATGCTGTTGATTTTGTGTGAAGAGACCCCGATGAGAGCGCACCGTCTGTCCATTCGAACCAAGCTGGTCATTGCATCTGCGGTAACGGTTGCCGTCGCCATGGGGCTGTTGGCCGTAGCCAACCAGTATTCCGCGCAGAATATCGTGACGAATCTCGTCACTCAGCAGACCAATGCACTCATCGACAGCGACGTGCGCGAAATCGAAAGCTGGGCGCAGAACAAGAAGAACATCATTGCGTCCCTGACCCCTCAAGCCATGAACAAGGCCACCGCAGTGCCTTACATGGTGCAGGCTCGCGATGCAGGCGGTTTCCGCCTGACTTTCATTGGCTACGCCGATGGTTCGATCTTGTTCTCGCAGCCCAACAAGGTGGCAGCCGACTTCAATGCCACCAAGCGTCCGTGGTATGGGCTGGCGGTACAAACCGGGGCCCCCGTATTGACCGCACCCTACATCGATGCCGCCACAGGCGCCCCCGTCCTGAGCGTCGTGGCACCCGTGACGAAAGATGGGAAGGCGGTTGTAGGAGGTGATGTGGGCCTGGAAGACATCGCCCGAATCACCCAAACGCTGCACCCCACTCCACACAGCTTCGCGTACCTGGTCTCCAAGGACGGCACGATCATTGCGCACACCGATGCCAAATTCAATTTCAAGCCTGCGACTGACGTGTTCGGCGGTTACGGAGGCCCCCAACTGGCCAAGCTGATAGGCCAACCGAAGGGCAACACTCGTGTCGTGCGTGATGGCACCGCCTACTGGCTCAGTGTGCATCCCATCACAGGCACCGACTGGATGCTGGCAGTGGCACTGAACGAAGCAGACATCCTGGCGGGGGTGCACCAGATGCGCTGGACGGCGACCGCAACCAGCCTTGTCATGATCCTGCTGGCGATTCTGGTATTGAGCTTCTTGACTCAGAAGCTGCTGCGCAGGCTGGGCCTGCTGCGCGATGCGCTGCGGGACATCGCCTCCGGCGAGGGTGACCTGACCGTGCGCCTGAACGAAACCGGTGACGACGAACTCTCGCAGGTTGGGCGAGCATTCAACCAGTTTGTGCAGCGCATTTCTGTGACGATACGCAGCATCCGGGACGCCATCGGCGAAGTTCACGCGGCCTCCGAAGAGATTGCAACCGGCAACCGCGACCTGGCCGCGCGCACGGACGGTTCTGCAGCCAGCATCCAGGAAACCTCGGCTTCCATGGAAGAAATCGCAAGCACCGTCAAGCAGACGGCGGATTCCGCGCTGGCGGCAGTCGAGCTGTCCAACAACGCCAAGGCCTCTGCCGACGGCGGCGGCCAGGCTGTCAGCGAAGTAGTCCACACCATGTACAAGATGAGTGAAGACTCCAAGCGCATCGGCGAGATTGTCAGCGTCATCGATTCGATCGCGTTCCAGACCAACATCCTCGCGCTCAATGCAGCGGTGGAAGCCGCTCGTGCCGGTGAAAACGGCCGAGGGTTCGCTGTGGTGGCCTCCGAGGTGCGAGCGCTGGCCGGGCGTTCTGCTGCCTCGGCCAAAGAGATCAAGGCATTGATTTCCACCAACGTGGAAGACGTGACGGCGGGCCGCGGCCAAGCCGAGCGAGCCGGCACCGCCATGGAGAAAATCGTATCCGAGGTGGGCCGCGTAATGACGATCATCCAGGAAATCAAGACGGCCACCAATGAACAAAGCCTGGGGATCAGCCAGGTGAATGTGGCGATTTCACAGCTGGATTCCACCACGCAACAGAACGCCGCACTGGTCGAGGAATCGTCGGCGGCAGCCAGCAGCCTGCGCGATGAAGCGGGGCGACTGTCCATGGCGGTGGCTGGCTTCAAGCTGGATGATCATGTGGCCGCGACCGTGACGGCCAGGCCGCTCAGTTTGCCCCTGCCAGCATGATTCGCACGACCTCGGGCTGCTCGCTGTCACAGCACACGATCACGCCCCGAGGCGCAATACCATCAGGAAAACCCGGGATTGCCCACAACACGGCGGTTCGGTAACGTAAACCTCGGCTCGCCACGATCGAAGCCCCATGAAACGGACAGGCGAGTCCTCGCATCTCATGGTCGAGCATCCTGCTGCACTGGGTGGCGGGGCTCCTGTGCGTCTTACTGTGTCGGAGGAATCACCATGGCGAAGTCGGTTGTTGCAATGAATAGCCCGATTGACGTTGATCTGGTCGAAGGTCAGGAATATCACTGGTGCCGCTGTGGCCGGTCCAAGCATCAGCCTTTCTGTGACGGGTCCCACAAAGGAACCGGCATCACACCGCTGGTCTTCAAGGCCAGGGACACAGACACCGTCAGCCTGTGCCGCTGCAAGCAGACGCATAACGCCCCTTACTGTGATGGCCACCACTCGCACATCCCGGATGACATGGTGGGCAAAGAGTACCCACCCGACTAAGCCCGGCATCCCAACGCAAAAAGCCAGATAGTCCATGCTGTCTGGCTTTTTTTACCACCACAACAACCGCTTGAGCCTCCCTGCCTGGGCTTCCTTAACCAGGTCACCCCAAGCGACTACTTCTAATGGATGATGAATCGAATATACTGTATAAAAACACAGTTAAATTGATTCAGCATGCCTGCTCTTCACCCAGAACACATCCACCCCGCGCTCTGGCGCGCATCACAGCTGGCCACGGGCCACCGCCGACGCCTTCCCAGCGGCCACGTCGCCCTGGACGAGGCCCTGAAAGGTGGCTGGCCTCTAGGCACACTCATCGAACTGCTGCCTGCGCACCCCGGCATCGGTGAAGTCCGTCTGCTTCGCCCCGCCCTGCAAACCCTCCAAGACCGGCGGCAACCCATCATCCTGCTCAACCCCCCCTACCTGCCCTCTGCGCAATGCTGGGCTGCCTGGGGACTATGCCCAGAAGACCTGCTCCTGGTCAGGGCCGACTCCACCGAAGACACCACCTGGGCTGCAGCACAAATCCTGTACCACCAATCCAGTGCTGCACTCCTGTGCTGGGTGCAAGCAGCTCCCTACGCCGATCTGCTCAAGCTCCACAGCCTGGCCCGGCGGGGTACGTCTCTGGTGGTGCTATACCGCTCCGTCGCCTCGAGCCGGCGCGACAGCCCTGCCAGTCTACGCATCGCCTTGCAGGCCCATCCCTATGGGGTCAGTACCCTGTTTCTGAAATACCCAGGCCCCCTGCCCGCTCCTGTAGAGCTCACTCTGTACGACCATGACCACGCTCTGGATCAGCCTGATCCTGCCGCTGCCCCTGGCAGCCTGTCCAGGACTGCAAGCATCCCTGTCTCAGTTCACGCCACGCATCACCCTGCTTGATCCCCTGATGCTGTCTCTGGACCTTTCGGGCAGCTTGCCTCTTTTTGGCGGACCTCGGGCACTGTGGCGCCGCGTGCTGCACGCGAGCCCTCACGGCACCCGTGCGGGGATGGCACCCGGTGCCTGGGCCTCAGCCTTGCTCGCACGAGGCTCACCCCACAGACGCCGCACGCTGCAGCTCACCTCCATGCAGCGCAACTTGGATCACTTGCCCTGCACAACTCTCGTACTCACCTCGACCCAGGCCGCCCAGCTCTGCGACTGGGGGTGCGAGGTGTTGGGACAACTGAGGCAGCTGCCGCGATCCGGATTGGCCCAGCGGGGGCTATCGTCTCTGCTGACCCAACTGGACCGTGCCTATGACCCTGCCCCGCCCGCGACCCCCTGGCTCGCCGCCCCTGTGTCGTTTCATGCCACCCGTGAACTGGATTTTCACGGCACCAGCCTGGCCGCGATCGATACGGCGCTGATCCCTCTGGTCACTGAACTCTGCCAGTACCTTCAGGTTCACCAGGCAGCCACCCCTCGCATCGACCTGACACTGCACCATGACGCCACCCGAATGGCAGATCCCACCACTTTTCTGCCGCTTGCCTTGTCTCAACCGCAATGGGCCCTCAACGCCTGCCTGCACCTGTGCCGCTTGCGTCTTCAATCGCTGACCCTTCCAGGCCCCGTGCTGAGCCTGACGGTGAGCTGCCCCCACTGCCCACCCCGGCATTCCGTCCCCACATCGCTCCTGCCCGACGCCCGCCTGGATCAACAAAAGACCGACCATCTGCTGGACACGCTGCAAGCGCGCCTGGGCGCCGACTGCCTGGCTCATCCCCAACTCCAGGGCTGGCCCAACCCCGAGCAAGCCGAACTCTGGTCACAGGCTACGCAATCCTCACAATGTACGACGCACACACCCACACGGTATCACTGGCCAGACAGCCGCCCTTTCTGGCTGCTGCCCCGGCCCATCCTCCTGAGCACGCGCCAGGAACACCCTCTTTGGCAAGGCCAGCCGCTGCAGCTGCAACCCCGGCCAGAGCGCATCGAACAAGGGTGGTGGCGTCTAAACAATACTCGCCGCGACTATTTTATGGCGCAAGACCAGCACTCAGCCCGCTACTGGGTCTACCACGACCTGAAGTCAGGCAACTGGTTCCTGCACGGGCTGTTCGCCTGACACCCACCACAAGGCTCTCTCGTGTTACTGCCTGATTACATCGAACTGGACTGCCTGTCGAACTACACGTTTCTGACAGGTGCCTCACATCCAGACGAACTCATCGACCGCGCATCGACACTGGGATACGCCGGTCTGGCCCTGAGCGACGAGTGCTCTCTGGCAGGGGTCGTCCGTGCCTGGGAGGCGACACAAGGCCGCCCATTTCACCTGCTGATTGGCAGCCGCTTTCGCCTGGCGGACGAGCCCGGCTGGACCTTGATCGTGCTGGCACAGGACAGAATGGGCTACGGCCACCTCGCGCGACTCATCACCCTGGCTCGTCGCCACAGTGAAAAAGGCCACTACCGCCTCACGCTGCAAAGCCTGATCGCCCCCGAAGCCTCCCAATCCGATCTGGCAGGTCTGCCGGGCTGCCTGTTCATCCTGCGGCCGGATGCCGAAAGCGATGCCAGGGGCTGCGAACCAGCCCTGCAAGCGCTGCAGGCGGTAGCCGGCAACCGGCTCTGGCTGGGCTTGCATCTGAGGCAAGAGGACCATGACGCGGCCCATCTTCAAACACTGCGCGCGCTCTCCAGGCGCCACCAGGTCCCACTGGTGGCGCTGGGAGCCGTCGAAATGCACCTGCGCTCGCGCCAACCCGTACACGACAGCCTGTGTGCCCTACGCTGGAACCTGCCACTGGCTGGCTGCGGACAGCGGCTGCACCAGAATACCGAGCACGCGCTGCGCAGCCGCTTGCGCCTGGCACGTCTCTATCCTCAGGACACCCTGGCCGAGACGCTGCGCGTGGCGCACCAATGCACTTTCGAGCTCGGCACCCTGCGTTACCAGTATCCCCAAGAGACCGTCCCCGAAGGCATGACGCCCAGCAGCTACCTGCGGGCAGAGTGCCTGGCCGGAGCGCTGAACCGCTATCCAGGCGAGATTCCCGACGCCGTCCGCCGCCAGCTCGACACCGAACTCGATCTGGTTCAAGAACTGCACTATGAACCCTACTTTCTCACCGTCTACGATCTCGTCCGTCATGCCCGTCAGCGCGGCATTCTTTGCCAAGGGCGTGGATCTGCGGCCAATTCGCTCATCTGTTACTGCCTGGGCATCACCGAAGTCGACCCACTGGCTTCAAATCTGCTATTTGCCCGCTTCATCAGCCGGGAACGGGGCGAACCTCCCGATATCGATGTGGATTTCGAGCACCAGCGCCGCGAAGAAATCATCCAGTACATTTATCGTCGGTACGGACGCCACAGGGCTGCACTGACGGCGGTTGTCACGCGCTATCGTCATCGCAGCGCACTGCGCGACGCCGGCCGAGCCCTGGGCATCGCCGGCAGCACGATCGAACAGGCGGGGAAGCTGCTGCGCCGCATTCATGATCCGCACGAGATCCTCACCCTCTTGCAGACCCTCTGTGATCCAGAACGAGCAGGCCTCTGGGCCGGCCTGCAACAGGCGCTGATCGGCTTTCCACGCCACTTGTCCCAGCATCCAGGCGGATTCGTCATCGCCCAAGACCGGCTCGATACGCTGGTGCCGCTGGAAAACGCCGCCATGCCGGACCGCACCGTCATCCAGTGGGACAAAGATGACCTGGACATCATGGGCCTGCTCAAGGTCGACGTCCTGGCGCTCGGCATGCTTACCGCACTACGCCTGTGCGAGCCCCTGGTCGCCCACCGACACCAACGCCCCTGGACTCTGGCCTGCGTCCCGCCCCATGACTCCAAGACCTTTGCCATGATTCAGGCTGCCGACACCGTGGGCGTCTTCCAGATCGAGTCGCGCGCCCAGATGAGCATGCTGCCCCGCCTGCGGCCCACGTGCTTCTACGACCTGGTCATCCAGATTGCCATCGTGCGCCCAGGCCCCATGCAAGGCGGCATGGTTCACCCCTATCTGCGCCGCCGCCAGAAGCTCGAAGCCGTGGACTACCCCTCGCCCGATGTACGCCAGATCCTGGAACGGACCCTGGGCATCCCGATTTTCCAGGAACAGGCCATGAAGCTTGCCATCGCAGCAGCCGGTTTCAGCCCAGGAGAGGCCGACCAGCTGCGCCGTGCCATGGCGGCCTGGCGGCGCACCGGTACCGTCAGTGCGTTTCACGACCGGCTGCGCACCGGCATGCTGGCGCGCGGTTACACCCAAGACTACATCGATCGCCTGAGTCAGCAGCTCGAAGGGTTTGGCGAATACGGTTTTCCAGAAAGCCACGCTGCCAGTTTTGCACGCCTGGCCTGGCTCAGCGCATGGCTCAAGTGTCACGAGCCCGAGGCCTACCTCGTGGCCATGCTCAACGCCCAGCCGCTGGGGTTCTACTCCCCCGACCAGCTCATACAGGACGCTCGCCGCCATGGTGTCCGGGTGCTTCCAGTCTGCGTGCAGCACAGCCGAGTGGCTGCCGCACTGGAAGACCCGGCCCATTCTTCCGCCTGCACCGAGTCGGCGCGACCTGCGGTGCGGCTGGGTCTGACCCAAATCGTGGGCCTCTCGGCAACAGCAGCCCAGGCTATCGCGGTTGCGTCTCACCCATTCGTCGACATGGAAGACCTACGTATCCGCGCCCGGCTCAGTACCCGCGACCTGCAACATCTGGCGCGCGCCAACGCCCTGAGAGCGCTCGTTGGCGAACGGCGCACAGGCCAATGGCAAGCCTCGTTGCAGCACGCACCCGGCCTGCTGCATGAAGCTCCCATCTACGAATCCCAAAATGCAGATTTACCCGCCCTGAGCCCCAGCGAGCACACCTTGGCAGACTATGCCGCACTGGGCCTGACGCTGAGTCGACATCCTTTAAGTTTCCTACGCTCAGAATTGACACAACGCGGCTTCCGCACGGCAGCAACCTTGCTCGCTGATTTTCCAGACCGACGCCTGGCGCGAGCCTGTGGACTGGTCGTTTCGCGCCAGCGCCCGCGAACAGCCCACGGCATCGTCTTCGTCACACTTGAAGACGAAACCGGGTCCGCCAATGTCATCGTATCCGCCCTCGAAGCCGAGGCCAATCGAGCCGCGCTGTGGCACGCCTCTCTGCTGGGAGTCTACGGAGTCTGGCAACGCCAGCAGGAGATCTGCCACCTGAAGGCTCGACGCCTGGTGGACCTGAGCCCATTGCTAGGAGCCCTGCGCACACATGCTCATGAACAATAAAATGGCCGGGCAGATGCCCGGCCATTTGCGCGCAGCCCGCAGAAGGCTATTGCATGCGGTCAAGCGCAGCAGCCAAGGTGTCGACCGTGCGCTGCACGTTGTGCAACTTATCCAGCCCAAAGAGCCCAATGCGGAAGGTCTTGAACCCTTGCGGTTCGTCGCAGGCCAGTGGCACGCCCGCCGCCGCCTGAACCCCCACCTGCGCAAACTTGCTGGTGGAATGAATGCCGTCGTCTGTGGTGTAGCTCACCACCACACCCGGTGCCTCGAACCCCGGCGCAGCCACACTCTTGAAACCGCGTCGGCGCAGCAGCTTGCGCACGGAATCGCCCAGTTGCTGCTGCTCGTCACGCACCTTGTCAAAACCATAGGCTTCGGTTTCAGCCATGACGTTGCGCAGGATGATCAGGGAATCCGTCGGTAGCGTCGTGTAATAGGCGTGCCCCCCCTTTTCGTAAGCCTCCATCACGCCCAACCATTTGCGCAGGTCGCAGGCAAAGCTGGTGCTTTGGGTGGTCTCGATGCGCCGGCGAGCTTCGTCACCCAGCATGACCAGACCGCAGCAGGCCGAAGACGTCCAGCCCTTTTGCGGGGCCGACACAATTACATCGACGTGCACGTCTTTCATGTTGACCCAGATCGTGCCGGAGGCAATGCAATCCAGGACGAACAAACCACCCACAGCATGCACGGCATCCGCCACCTGACGAATATAGCCATCTGGCAGGCGGATGCCCGAGGCGGTTTCCACGTGCGCCGCGAAGACCACGTCGGGCTTGAACTCACGCACTGCCGCAATGACTTCTTCGACGGGGGGAGGTGCAAAATAAGGCTGGTTGCCCGCTTCGATGGGACGAGCCTTCAGCACCTGGGATTCTGCCGGAATATTGCCGACTTCAAAAATTTGCGTCCAGCGATAGCTGAACCAGCCGTTGCGAATCACCAATGCGCGCTTGCCACTGGCAAACTGCCGCGCCACGGCTTCCATGCCAAAGGTACCGCTACCCGGCACGACGATGGCTGAATGCGCACCATACACCGACTTGAGCGTACGAGAGATGTCACGCATCACCGCCTGAAAGGCCTGAGACATATGGTTCAGGGCCCGATCGGTATAGACCACTGAGTATTCCAGCAGCCCCTCGGGGTCTACATTGGGTAGCAATCCAGGCATGAGCCTCTCCGTCAAAAGCAAAAGAATAGGCCGATTGTAGACCGATGTCGGGCGTATGGCCGCGCGCACCGGCCAGTACAATAGCAGCTTCCCGTCGGAGATCACCAAGCCCGGCAAGCGCCGCAGGAGCCGGTCGTATACCTGACGAGACAACACCATAACACGGCGAACCACGCCACGCAGTGCGCAAGCAACCGCGACAAGAGGAGACACCATGGAACCATCTTCGACGACCGAGTCCGTCGCCGAACAGGCTGAAACTCAGGCAGCCCTACCCCCCTATTTACTACGCCGTGAACCGATTCTGGACCAGAATCGAGGCCTGGCGGGTTACCGGTTGCGGGTTCTGTGGGCCGACACGGAGAAAACGGACCGGGACCCTGGCATGGCGGTGATGTCGACCGCTCGGAGCCACGGGGTCAATGCCTGCCTGGCGTACGTGCCCCACTGGCTGGACGGTACGCCTGCGCTGCTGAAAAGCCCCTTCGCCTTCACGTTGCCACGCCACCGGACCTATGTCGAATTGCCAGAAGGAACCGAGGCTACCCCCGAGATCATCCAGGCACTGCAAGGCCTGGCCCACGGCGGCCTGCAGTGCTCGATTCAGGGTGATCTCGCTGCGAAAGCCGAATACTCGGCCTTGCTGCCTTTCTGCAAGGTCGTGAGCTTCAATCCAGCGCGCAGTTCCAAGGCCGATATCTTCCGCCAGAGCTTCCAGCACAAGCAGGCGAAGCGCCAGCTCCTGGCCGACGGCACGCCCAATAAGGCTGCATTGGACAACTTCCTGCTGCTGGGCTTCACCCTTTTCGAGGGGGGCCAGCCGGCGGACGTCACCTCGGGCACCGCTCTCTCCCCTCGGCAGAAGACGCTGCTGCGCCTGGTCATGCTCATCATGGGCGGCGGGGAAATCCCCGAAATCCAGGCCAGCCTGCAGCGGGACACCGAACTGGTGAAGACACTGCTCGACATGGTGAATACCCCGGCCTACGGCCTGAGCCAGGAAGTCGAGTCGCTGAGCCAGGCCATCATGCTGCTGGGTCGCCGCCACCTGCAGCGCTGGATTCAGATGCTGATGTACACCGAATCCGGCCGGGCCGCAGGGTTCCTGTCACCCACGCTCATCCAGGCCTGCGCCAGAGCGCACCTGATGGAGGCGCTCTCCACGCTGCGCCACCCCGAGCAGGCCGTCCGCGCGGAGGCCGCCTTCACCACGGGTATCCTGTCGCCCATGGATCAGATCTTTCACAGCACCATGCAGAGCCTGTTGTCCGACGTCGAACTCGATGTCCCAATTCGCCAGGCACTGCTCCAGCGTGAAGGCGAGCTTGGCCAGGAACTGCGGCTGGCCACGCTGATCTTTCCGTCGAACGGCGACGACGTCGAGGACCTCGCCCCTCTGTTGACCACCCTGGGACTGAACCCCGAGATGCTTGATCCTCTCATACAGAACGCGTTCGTCTGGGCGCATGGCATCACGCGCGCTGCACCATGAGATCAAACACGCACTCCGCACCGGGACTCGTCACTGGCTGGCTGCGCCCCTCCTCGGTCTCGTCCGGTTTCATCGCCGTTCTGGTGGGCTATACCAGTTCAGTGGCGATCATCTTCCAGGCGGCGAGTGCTGCGGGTGCGAACGCAGAGCAACTGGCTTCCTGGATGTGGGCATTGGGGATCGGCATGGGGGTAACCTGCATCACGCTGTCGCTGGTCTGGCGTGCCCCCGTGCTCACGGCATGGTCCACGCCTGGCGCTGCGCTGTTGGCCACCAGCCTGGGCGGCGTAGGACTGCCGCACGCCATCGGCATTTTCATTGCCAGTTCTGCCCTCATCGTGTTGTGCGGTGTCACCGGCTGGTTTCAGAAACTCATGGATTGGGTCCCGCGACACCTGGCCTCGGCCATGCTGGCCGGTATTCTGCTGCGCTTTGGCATGGACCTGTTTTCGTCCATGCACGGCCAGCCTACCCTGGTATTGGCCATGTTTGCGACGTTCCTGTTGTCGCGGCGCTGGGTGCCGCGCTACAGCGTCCCACTGGCCCTGCTGGTTGGCATCCTCTGGGCCCTGCCACAAGGTTCGCTATCGCTGAGCGGCCTGGACTGGACCCCGGCCCACCCAGTCTGGATGGCGCCCGAATTCTCTGCGGCATCGCTCATCGGTGTGGGGCTGCCACTTTTCATCGTGACCATGACCTCGCAAAACATCCCTGGGCTGGCGGTGCTGCGCGCCAACGGCTACGCCCGCGTGCCTGCCTCCCCCCTGATTTCCTGGACCGGAATCACCGGCATGCTGCTCGCTCCCTTCGGCGGATTCGCCTTCAACCTGGCTGCCATCACGGCGGCCATCTGCATGAGCCCGGACGCAGATCCCGATGCCTCGCAGCGGTACAAGGCCTCGGTATGGGCGGGTGTGTTTTACTTCCTCACAGGGATTTTTGGCGCGACGGTCGTGGCACTGTTCGCGGCTTTTCCGCACGAACTCGTGGCGGCCATCGCGGGTCTCGCGCTGCTGGGTACGCTGAGCAGCTCAATCCACGACTCTCTGCAGGTGCCCGAGCACCGCGACGCGGCACTGGTCACCTTTCTGGCCACCGCATCCGGCATGACACTGCTGGGGATCGGTAGCGCCTTCTGGGGCCTGGTGCTGGGCGGCATTTGCCACCTGGTTCTCAGGGCCCGTGCTGCATGATGCTCCTGTACGGTCTACGCCTTCTTCGGTCCCACCGCTGCTAGTTCATGCTCAATATCCTGTCCATCGTCGGTCCCTTGTTCATTGCCATGGCACTGGGATTCGTCGCCGTACGCGTGGGTGCGTACGACAAGGCCGACATTCGTGTTCTGGGGCGGTTCGTCATCCAGATTGCACTGCCTGCACTGCTCTTCAAGGCTCTGGCTGAGCGCTCTTTCGCAGAGATCATCAACCCGGATTATCTGGGCGCGTACACAGTTGGGTCGCTCATTGCGTTCGCGGCGGCCGCCAGCGGAGCGCGGCTGCTGAAAGGGTCCTCCCGGCCCGTGATCAGTCTGGCCGGTCTGGGCAGTTCGGTCTCCAACAGCGGGTTCATCGGATTTCCACTGATACTGCAGTTCCTCGGGTCCAAGGCCACTATCGCCATCGCATTGAGCATGATGGTCGAAAACCTGGTGATGTTGCCGCTCGCTCTGGCACTGGCCGAGTCGGGCTACGGCGATCGCCGCAGCCGCCTCCGCACGCTGCCAGCCCTATTTTCGGGCTTGCTGCATAACCCCCTGATTCTGGGCATCATCGCGGGCTTCGTCTGCTCGCTGCTGCAGATTCACCTGCCCACTCCTCTGACCCGGGTCGTGGACATGTTCGCGCTTGCTTCAGGCCCTGTCGCGCTCTTCGTGATTGGCGGCACTCTGGTAGGCCTCAGGCCTGGCGGCGATTTACCGCGCATTCTGTGGGTCTGCTTCGGCAAGCTGACCCTTCACCCATTGGCGGTCGCAGCCATGATGCTGCTGTTCGCGCCCGCCGATCCCATCTTGCGCTCTGCCGGCGTCGTCATTGCTGCCGTGCCGATGCTGAGCATCTTTCCGATCCTGGCGCAGAAATACGATGAGCAGACCTGGTGCGCCTCCGTTCTGCTCATCTCCACTGTCACGTCATTCTTCACGCTGACGCTAGTCATGTGGATAGTGGGCTAGCTACTGCAGCATCGCCTTGGCGGCGCTCAGAAGCTCCTGCCCATTGGCGCCCTTCTTGTCGACTGCCTTGATCCACTCTTGCACGACGCCCTTCGTGGCGTCCTGCCAGCGCGCATATTCAGCGTCGGTCATGTAATAGAAGACGCTGCCGTTTTCCTTTGAGGTCTTCATGAATTCGGCCTCTTTCTCATCGAAGGCTACACGCCCGGCCCAGGCAGAGACATCTGCTCCGCTGTTGTCGTCGATCACTTTCTTCAGATCGGGCGGCAAGCTGTCGTAGCGAGCCTGATTCATGCCGAACAGAAAAATGGAATTGCCCATGCGGGGCTTACCCTGCGGGACATCGAAGTGATAGCGCGTAATTTCGTCCAGCTTGATGGCCGGGACCCCTTCCCAAGGAACGGCGGCCCCGTCCACCACGCCCTTGGACATGGAATCGGGCACGGCAGGCAGCGGCATCTGGACCGGCACGGCGCCAATGGCCGTGAGCATCTGCGAGTTGACCCGGTTGGCGGAGCGGATCTTCAGACCTTTCATGTCCTCCAGCGTCTTGGGCTTCTTGCCGACGAAGTGCAGCAGGGTGCCGCCATGCACGTGCATGAAAATGGGATGAACCCCTTTGAATTCATCCAGGGCGTACTTTTGCGTGTAATTCCACAGGGCACGGCTGCCCGATTCGGCGTTGCGCTCCATCCAGGGCAACTCGAACACGGCCGCCTTGGTGAAACGCCCTGCTGAATACGTAGGCAGCGTCCAGACGATGTCTGCAATCCCGTCCTTGGCCTGATCAAACAGCTGCGCCGGAGTCCCCCCCAGCTGCATGGCCGGATAGATCTGACACACCATGCGCTGATTCGATTCCTTGGCGATCTTGTCGCACCACGGCTGAATCATGGTGACCTGCGCATTCGAGTTCGATGGCAGAAAGTGCGCCACCTTCAGCACCACCTGGGGGGCAGCCTGAGCCATTCCCGCCAGCGTGAGGCCCAGCGTCAGCACCGTCAGTCGTGCCACGCCTGTCTTTTTGGAAGATTTCATTTATGTCTCCTGTCATGAATGGACGTGCTGCGCGGGGTCGCCTGCACGGGTCTTGCAAAATCTTCTTCAGCCTCTGCAATCACAAGGCCCCAAAGCTCTTTACCAGGATCAAGGTCAGGCTGGGGAAAGCCACCAGCGCCACGATGCGGATGAAGTCGGACATGAGAAACGGGACCACGCCCTTGAAGGTTTCTGTCAGAGGAATATCTTTCGCCATCCGATTGATGATGTAGACGTTCATGCCAACTGGCGGATGCACCAGCCCGATCTCCACCACCATCAACGCAAGGATGCCGAACCAGATGGACTTGTCGCCCACACTCATGCCGTAAAAATCGAGCCCCATGATCATGGGATAAAAAATCGGGATGGTGAGCAATATCATGGCCAGGGAGTCCATCACGCAGCCCAGCAGAATGTAGGTCAGAAGAACCGCCGCAATGATGAGAAAAGGCGACAGCCCGCTTGCCTGTACCCAATGAGCAAGCTCGACCGGCATTTGCGAGACGGCCAGCGACACATTGAGCATGTCGGCCCCCAGCAAGACCAGATAGATCATTGCCGTAGCCTGGGCAGTGCCCAATGCGCTGTCCAACAGGCCGCGCCAGCGCAGGCCTCCTGAAACTACTGCAATGATGCCGCAGGCTGCAGCACCAATGGCGGCGGCCTCGGTGGGCGTGGCCCAACCGGCGTAGATGCCTACGATGACCACGAAAAAGACCGCAAGTACCGGGCCTACCTGCAGCAACGAGGCGATGCGCTCGGTCCATGAAGCCTTCGGGCCAGCCGGTCCCATCTCGGGCTTCCAGTGCACGATGATCTGGATCACGGCCATGTAGCCCAGCATGGCGATCACGCCGGGAATGACGGCTGCCATGAAGAGCTTGCCAATGGATTCCTGCGTAAGGATGGCGTAGATGATGAGCGGCACCGAAGGCGGAATCATGATTCCCAGCGTGCCGCCCGCAGCCAGCGTACCCGTCGCAAGGCTGCCCGCATAACCGTAGCGCCGCAACTCGGGCAGCACGACCTGTCCCATGGTGGCGGCCGTCGCCAGCGAAGAACCGCAGATGGCACCAAACCCCGCGCAGGTGCCGACTGCCGCCATGGCAATACCTCCGCGCTTATGTCCGATGAACGCACTCACGAAACGAAAGAGACTGCGGCTCAGGCCGCCATGCGTGGCGAACTGCCCCATGAGCAGGAACAGCGGAATGACGACGAGGTCATAGTTGGACAAGCGCGCGTAGGCCAGGTTCTTGAGTGAAGCCATGAGCGGTGTCCAATTGCCGCCCGAAAGATAGACATAACCGCCCGCCCCCGCGATGAACATCGAGATCCCAATGGGGATGCGGATCACCATGAGCGCCAGCAAGACGGCAAACATCAAAAGACCGATCGTGATGCCGTCCATCATGCGGCCCTCCGGATAGCCCGACGCGCTGCCTGCAAATGCAGAAAGCTCATATAGAGCCCCGCCAGCCCCATGAGCACGAAGCCCGGCACCATGCCCGCCTGTGCCAACCAGACAGGCCACCCCAGGACAGTGGAGGTCTCACCCGAATCCATCAGCGACATGGCGCCCACCCAGCTGCGCCAGGCCACCAACAGCCCGAACAGCCCCACCAGGAGCGAACCCAGTGCATCGAGGCCATGAACGACGCGAGGCCCGGCATGCGCCGTGAAGAAATCGATCTTGACGTCACCCCCATCCAGATGGCAGTACGCAAAAAACGTGGCCGACGCGGTCGCGGCCACCATCATGAGGATTTCCATGTCGCCAGGCACGGGTGCTGCGAACAACTTGCGGCCCACGATCGAAATCAGCGACATGATCACCAAGGCTACAAAGGCGAGTCCGCCCACGGCCGCATAAAACTTCGACACCCCCATCAGCAGGCGGCCTGCGGGGCCAAACTGTTCGGGATTCAATACGAGGGCGGCAGCCGCCTCAGTGTCGAGAGGGGTATGCATGTTGTCTCCTGGTGGAGCCCCACTCCGCAGGCGTGGGGCCTATGCGGGTACGGCATCCGATGGCGGCTCATTGTTATGGAAAAGCTCGATCGCAGCCCCGGGGTCGCCAACCGGAGCCGCGACTTCTGAACCATCAGAACGGATAGGCGCGCGGTGTCGTCTGGACGGACAGCCAGCGCAACTCGGTGAAGGCTTCGACGCCCGCTTTGCCACCGAACCGCCCGTAACCGCTGTCCTTGACACCGCCAAACGGCATCTGCGGTTCATCATGCACGGTGGGGCCGTTGATATGACAGATCCCGGACTGGATACGCGCAGCCACCCGCAGCGCGCGGGCCACGTCGGCACTGATGACGGCCGAAGACAAGCCATACGCCGTGTCGTTGGCGCATGTCACAGCCGCCTCCTCGCCAGCGACCCGCACGATGGCCTTGACCGGGCCAAAGGTCTCTTCTCCATAGATGCGCATGGCGGGTGTCACGTGATCCAGCAACGTCGCAGGCATCAAGGTGTTGTCGGCCTTGCCACCACACAGCAGCGTGGCCCCCTTGGACACGGCGTCATCGATCATTTCGTTGCAACGATGCACGGCTGACATATCCACGAGCGAGCCCAGGACCACTGGGCCTTTGCGTGGATCACCCAGCGGCAGCCCTTTGGCCTTATTCACGAGACGCTCGATAAAAACATCGGCAATCTTCTCGTCGACGATGATGCGCTCGGTCGACATGCAGATCTGCCCCGAGTTTGCAAAAGCGCCGAATGCGGTTGCATTCACTGCCGTCTCGAGGTCCGCATCATCCAGAACGACCAGCGGTGCCTTGCCGCCCAGTTCCAGCATGACGGGTTTGAGATAACGCGCACACAAACCGCCAATGATGCGCCCCACCCTGGTAGACCCAGTGAAATTCACACGGCGCGTGGCCGGATGAGCTACCAACGCTTCAACCACTTGCGCTGCATCTTGCGGCGCATTGGTGATGAAGTTCACGACCCCTTTGGGCAAGCCACCTTCTTGCAGGGACTCAATGATCAGCCCGTGGGTGGCCGGGCACAACTCAGAACCTTTCAACACCACCGTGTTGCCGCATGCCAGCGGCGTCGCAATGGCACGCACCCCCAAAATCACCGGTGCATTCCAGGGCGCCATGCCCACCACCACACCGGCCGGAACGCGCACCCCCATGGCCAGATTGCCCGGTACGTCGGACGGGATTACTTCGCCCCCGATCTGCGAAGTCAAGGCTGCCGCCTCGCGCAGCATGCCAGCTGCCAGATCGACATTGAACTCTGCCCATAAGGCAGACGCCCCCGTCTCGGTAGCCATGGCCGCAGTGAAGGCTTCCTTGCGCGACGCCAATGCATCCGCCGCCCGGACCAACATCTGACGACGAGCGCCTGGCCCCAGTTGCGACCAGGACGCGAACGCATCCGCCGCCGCCTGCACTGCTGCTCGCGCGTCTTCGGGAGTCGCCGCCGGCGCCGTTGTGGCAACCTGGCCATCCAGCGGATTACGGCGCTCAAAAGTACCGCCATTGTGGGCAGCGCAATGCTCCCCTGCAATCAACATGGAAATCGTGCTCATGGGTTCTCCTTTGTGCTGTGTGATAGGGACCTTATTCTAGGCAACCTCGATTTCAACCAGTATCGGACGCGGCGCGGCCAAGGTTCTGCGCAACACCTCTGGCAGCACCTGAGGGTCTGAGACACGCTCCGCTTCGCATCCCAGGCTACGGGCAAGCGAAACAAAATCAATGCCTGGAAGATCGATCCCACGCAGTTCGTCGTGAGGCGTAAAGCCATAAACTGGCGCAAACTCGCGCAACGCCGCATAACTGCCATTCTTCAGAATCAGGAAAGTGATGGGCAAACCAAGCTGCGCTGCGCTCCATAGCCCCTGAATGGAATACAGGCTGGAGCCATCGCCAATCAGGCCAATGACCTTCTGGCCTGGCTTACCCAAGGCAACCCCCACCGCGGCGGGCAAGCCAAACCCCAAACCCCCGCTGCACATGGTGTAAAAAGTCTCGGACTGCAGAATAGGCAAGTAGCGCTGCATGACGGGCCGTGCGCTCGGTGCTTCTTCCACGATGATGGAATCGGGCGCCCGGACCCGCGCCAAGGTCTGAAGGGCATAGGCCACGGTCATGGGTGTACCGGGCTGTGCTTCGGGAGCCGGAACCCGTTCCGAAGGGGCCTGGCGCGCCGCAGGCCGCGCGCGGGCGAGCAAATCTCGCACGCTTTGGCGAACACTCCCCAAGGCGGCTGTTCCTTCTGGAGCCCAGGCCAAGGTATTGGGATCGTCCACGATCTGTGCCAGCCGGCTGCCCACAGGAATATGCGGCCCGACCCCTTCGACGTGGTAGGCAAAGGCGGCAGCCCCCAAGGCCAGAATGAAGTCGTGGCCCGTCAGGCGTTCGACAATCGCTTCGCGGGCCGCAGGCAAAAATCCGGCAAACAGACGATGATCTTCGGGGAATCCATTGCGCCCCGACATGGGGGCCACCCAGACGGCGGCCTGGTGTCGCTCCGCCAAGGCGACGACGTCATCCCAAGCCTCGTCACGGTCAACAGCAGCACCCAGGACGAATGCCGGGCGGCGCGCACTATCCAGCTGCTGACCGATAGAATCCAGCAGTACCGGATCGGGCCGTATCGACTGGCTCACGCGACGCGCTTTGACAGGGGCGCACAGCTTGCCCCAGTCGTCTGCAGGCACCGACACCAAAACCGGGCCACACGGTGGTTGCATCGCCATGTAATAGGCCCGCGCAATGGCAAGTGGAACGTCTTCTGCCCGCGCGGGTTCTACGCTCCATTTGACGTAGGGCTTGGGCAGTTCAGTCGCCTGGCTGGAAAACAGAAAAGGGTCGAACGGCAAGATGGCGCGCGATTGCTGCCCCGCCGTGATGACCAGAGGCGTGCGATTACGAAAGGCCGTAAAAATGGCGCCCATGGCATGCCCCACGCCCACCGCCGAATGCAGGTTGACGAAGGCCGCATTGTGAGTCGCTTGAGCGTAACCGTCGGCCATGCCCACGACCACGGATTCCTGCAGCCCCAGCACGTAACGGAAGTCGGCCGGAAAATTCAGGAAGAAACCCAATTCGGTGGACCCCGGGTTGCCAAACAAGGTCGTCATTCCGAATTCACGCAGCAAGTCCGTGACTGCCTTCCGCACAGGTATCTGGGCCAGGGCCTCCGTGCCCTGCACCAGTTCGCGCACCACCCCTTGCTGCATGTCTTCCTCCAGGCTGTCGCCAGCTATTTTCTTATTCACGGGCTGCTCCCCATGCATTGCCCTATGGTGGTATCTCTTATGATATAAATCAATAAAATAGTCTAGATATGTGATATTAGATAAATGAATACAGAAACATTGGATCTCAATCTGCTGCGTCTGTTCGACTTCATCTACGCGTCACGCAGCGTCAGCCAGGCCGCCGAGGCCCTGCGCCTGACTCAACCTGCGGTGAGCCAGGGACTGAGCCGACTACGCAACTCTCTGGGAGACCCCTTGTTCGTACGGGCCGGCGGTGGCGTGCGCCCGACTCCGCGTGCAGATCGCATGGCCCCGGCAGTCCACGCCGCTCTGCACGCCCTCGAAAGCGCCGTGGCCGACTCGGCCGGATTCGATCCTGCCAAGGCCAGCAAGGTTTTTCGCCTGTACATGACGGACATCGGTGAAGGCCGCTTCTTGCCCGCGTTGATCACGGCGTTGCAGCAACGCGCCCCTTACAGCCGAATCGAAACCCTGCGTCCGGGAATGAACGAGCTCGCGCTGGCGCTGGACCAGGGGCGCGTGGACCTGGCGATCGGCTTCGTACCGGATCTGCGCAACATGCGCTCCACCGTTCTGTTTCACGACCGCTATGCCATCCTCATGCGCAAGGGCCACCCCTTCACACGCGCCAGGCGCGGGCACACTACCCACACCCAGGATATCGGCACGCTGGAATTCATCACGGTGCGCACGCATACCTACACACACACCGCGCTTCAGGCCTTGCAACTACAGGATCGCGTGCGTCTGACGACGGAGCACTTCATGGCCCTGCCCGCCATCCTCGAGGCCACCGATCTCGCGGTCATCATGCCGCGAAACATCGCGCTGTCCTCATTTGCTCCCAACCGGCAATTTGCCGTGATCGATGCCGACTTCCCCTTGCGTGAATTCGACGTCGGCGTCCATTGGAGCCCCCGCTACGACGCAGACCCGGCAAACCGCTGGCTACGCGGGCTCATTACGGAACTCTACCAAGAGCAACCGCTGCCCGCAAAAGATCGCCGCACGCCTCGCTCAAGTGTCATCCGGTAGTTGCGCGTGCCGCATAAAAAGGGCCCAGCAGGCCGCCCGAAGCGGCACCAGGCCCGTTCTTCAGCAAGACGGTCGGTCACAAGACCGGCCCGAACCCACTGATACCCCTTATTTACCCGGGTCCTTCACGTTCTTGAACGTGTCGAACTCGACATTCTGCAGCGTGCCGTTGACGTTTTCCAGCTTGCGAATGTACTCGTTCTG
Source organism: Castellaniella sp. (assembly GCF_036379515.1). Lineage (GTDB taxonomy): Bacteria > Pseudomonadota > Gammaproteobacteria > Burkholderiales > Burkholderiaceae_B > Castellaniella. The sequence goes on along the minus strand of NZ_DASVGN010000009.1, from coordinate 84,440 downwards.
GATGATGTCACGCGTCTGCGGATCGATTTCTACCGGGCCGCGCGGGCTGACCCACTTCATGCCCTTGACGGCCTTCATGAAGGCGGCGGCACTGGAATCGCCCTTGGTCTTCTCGAGCGCTGCGTAGATCACATGCATGCCGTCGTACCCACCGACCGACATGAAATTGGGACGATCATTGGGATACGCCTTGATGTAGTCTGCCACGAACTTTTTATTCTCTGGAGACTTGTGGTCCTGGGAATAATGGAAAGCCGTGATCATCCCCAAGGCCGCATCACCCACGGCGGCCAACGAGGCTTCATCGGTCATGTCGCCCGTGCCCAGCTCTTTGATCCCCGCCTTGTCCAGGCCAAGCTCACGGAACTGCTTGAGCAAGGCCACCATGGAACTGCCAGGCGGCACGAAAAAGAATGCCGCATCCGGCTTGGCGTCCTTCATGCGCTGCAAAAACGGCGAGTAATCGGCCGTACTCACAGGAGTACGCACCTCGCCGACCACTTTGCCACCCAAAGCGGTAAAGGTCTTCTGGAACTGCCTCTCGGCGTCATGACCGGGCCCATAATCGGCCACCAGCGTGTACACCTTGCGGATATTGTTCTTGTAGGCCCACTCGGCCATGGCCCATGAGCTCTGGGGCAAGGTCATGGACACGCGAACAATATTGGGGGATTTCTCGGTGACGGAAGACGTGGCCGCGTTCATGACCACCATGGGCACCTTGGCTTCAGTCGCGAGCGGGGCTGCTGAGAATGCGTTGGGGGTGAGGTCGAAGCCCGCCAAAATATCAACGTGATCTTTGGTGATCAGCTCCTGGGCCTGACGCTTGGCCACCGCAGGTGCAATGCCGGTGTCATCGCGGATGATGACCTTGACCTTACGGCCCGCCACTGTATCGCCATGCTCGGCAATGTACAGATCGACACCGTGGCTGATCTGCTTGCCATAGGCCGCAAACGGCCCTGACACTGACAATACCAGACCAATCTTCAGGTCTTTGGCTTGGGCCGGGCTCACGGCAACAACCGTGCCCAGTGCCAGCGCCATGGCCGCCATTGTCTTGCGTAATTTCATGTCTCGCTCCTGTGATGGATGGGTGCTCTTGGGTACTACACAACTCGGGAATATCTGCCGGGCACCGGTGGCCTCCATTGTCTCCGGATGCCCCGGCCTTTACAACTGCTCACACCCACCCATCTGGCGGGTGTGAAAGGCATCTTGTCAGCATGCAGGCACAGCCGCGCCTGCTGTCCGATCCGTCGCCGGTGGCGCCTGAATGACGGGCTCGGCCGCAGCCAGAATCTCTGCGCGATTTTCGGTCAGAGGCGGATAGATGCGATGCCCGTTGATGGTTCGCTTGGTCTGCTTGGCGGCTTCGCGCGTCGACACGACATGGCGATCCCAGCCCTCGGTATAGACCGCGCCCCAAGGCCCCAGGTCAAGAATCGTCGTGTACCAGTCGATCCGCAGGGGGAGCATGGGTTCCCCCATCAGATCGGCCACCACATTGTGACCCGCGTAGCGCCCCATGGGACGGCCATGCTGACACGACATCACCGATTCATGGCCCGCACACACGGTGGAATCAGCCACATCGCCCGCAGCAAAGACGTGGCTTACGCCTTTGACGCGCAAATACTCATCCACCGGAACTCGCCCAAAGTGGTCGCGCTCGACAGGAAAACTTGCCCCCAGGCCATCGGCCTGCATGCCGCCGCACCAGATTACGGTCGCCGTGAGAATCCGTTCCCCATCCGCCAAGGTCACCCCGTGAGCGTCCACCGACTTGATCGCAACGTTCGGACGCGATTCGATCTTCATGTCGGCAAGAGCCTCATCAATGACCTTGCAGGCCTGCTCTCCCATGTTCGAGCCAATGCTGCGACTGTCAGCCAGAATGACGCGCGCCTTCTTGCCGTGTCTGCTTGCACCCACCATACGGTCCAGGCGCTCAGCGAGTCCCGTGGCGATTTCGATGCCGGTCAAGCCGGCCCCGACGACCAGCACCGTGTATTTTTCATCACCCAGGGATGTGTCAGCCGACAGGGAATTGAGGTGGCTTTCCAGTTTTCGGGCACCCCGATAAGTGTCTACGTCAAAGCTGTGCTCTACAAGCCCAGGGATCGGCGGGCGCTTCACATGGCTGCCCAACGCATACACGAGTCGGTCGTAAGACACGCACTGGGAACCTTGGGCTGTCCTGACTTGCACCTGCTGCTTTTGCAGATCGACACCGATGACCTCGGCCTGCAGATGCTTGACTCCGATAGGTCCCAGCACCTTCTTCAGCGGCACGATGGTGACGCCCAGGTTTTCTTCGTAATTCCGCACCCGGATGCTGTGAAAGTCGTTCTTTTCAATCAAGGTGATGGCGACCTGATCCGGGCCGACATGCAGCTCGTCGAGCTCGCGAGCCGCACCCACGGCGCTCCAGAGCCCGCCAAAACCACCACCGATGACCACAATGTTCTTCATGTCATACTCCTGGATTCCAGTCGCGCCAGCGTGTAGGCGCCTGACTCGATCAGTCAGGATAAACCCTTGGTCTCCGACTTGCTTGAGCGTCAGGGCAGCCTAGGGCCTCTGTGGCAAGGTCACTGCCTTGAAGAACTCACCCAGCTCACGGGTAGCGGCCAGAGGCAGCACCTGAGCCACGTACATATCAGGTCGAACCACAATGAGCGCTCCGGTGCGAGCCACACCCCGTACGTCGAAAATGTCGTCGCCCGGCGTCGCCGCATAGACGTTGTCACGATCCTGCAGCTGAAACCGACCCACCCGAGGAAAGAAGGCCAAAGGTACCCGATTCAGGTCAACCTCTATGTGTGGTTGTGGGTAGATCACCTTGAGATCGAACCAGGCATTGGCATCCAGCACAGCCGGAGTGGATCGCGTCAGTGGCGAATCCGGCGACTGCAGAAACCAGTCTCCGAGTGCTGCCAGGACAGCCGATTGTCCGGTGGGCGAGGCATCCGCGAAAACATAGATACGCCAACGTCCATCAGCCTTGTGTTCGTGCCCCAGGTGCAGCACATCGGCATCTGCCACGCGCGTCACCCTGGCCGACCGAAAACGCTTGCCGACCGGAAAGCCTGTCGCCAGCGATCGATGAGTCTCGCCGCCCGTGATCATCGAAGCGCTGTATTGCGTCATGAAGCCCTGTGCAAACTCGGTGATCTGCAAATAGGCGTTTTCAAGATCGCGGGGGTCGTCGAAATCCTCGGGGCGTTTGGCCATGGTGCTGGCCCAGCGCTTGTCGAAGTCGATAATGTTCTGTCCGATTTCCTGACGCTCGGCCGAATACGTGGCCAACAAGGCCTCGGGAGCTCTGCCCTGCAGCACGTGGCCGAGCTTCCAGCCCAGATTGAAGCCGTCCTGCATGGACACATTCATCCCCTGGCCTGCTTTGGCGCTATGGGTATGGCTCGCGTCCCCCGCGATGAATACGTGCGGCAGGCGCCGTCCGATTTCTTCGACGGGCACATCATCGAAACGATCGCACACCCGGTGTCCCACCTGATACACGCTATACCAGGCGACTTCTCGCACATCCAGGGCGTAAGGATGGAAAATCTTCTGCGCCCGGGCAATCGTTTGTTCGACAGTGGTGTTACGAATGCTGCGATCGCCGGCAGGCACGTCACCCAGATCAACGTACAGACGAAACAGATACCCTCCCTCGCGCGGAATGAGCAGGATGGTGCCATGCTCTTCGGACTGGATGGCGCACTTCACCCGAATATCGGGAAAATCCGTTTCGGCCAGCAGGTCCATCACCCCCCAGGCATGATGAGAGGAGCCTCCCTCGGCTCGACAGCCAATGGCATCTCGGACCCGGCTGTGCGCGCCGTCCGCCCCCACGACGTACTTCGCGCGAACCACGCGCGTCTGCCCTGCCCTGGGGCCTTCGACGTAAGACAGCGTGACGGCTACCGGATGCACGGTGTCGTTCGTCAGCGCCAGCCCCTGGAATTCCAGACCGTAATCCGGTTTCATGCGGGTGGGCGCATTGGCCATGAATTCAGCAAAATAGTCCAGTACTCGTGCCTGGTTCACGGTGATGTGTGGATATTCGCTCACGCCATTGGGATCTTCAAGCACACGCGAGGTCCGTACGATGCGCGACACATCCGCCGGATCAGGCTTCCAGAAGGCCGTTTCGGTGATCTTGCAACCCTCGGCCACGATGCGCTCGGCGAACCCAAATGCATCAAAAGTCTCTACGCTACGAGGCTGGATACCGTCAGCCTGCCCGACTTCCAGACGCCCGGCGCGCCGCTCCACGATCCGGGTGGTGACATCCGGAAACTGCGATAACTGAGCCGCCGTGATCATTCCGGCAGGCCCGGTCCCCACGATCAGGACGTCGACCTCATCGGGGATATCCTGTGGCCGGTCGAGACCCACGCCCGCCGCCGAACGAATGCGGGGATCGGCCGATACATAGCCATTGTGATGAAACTGCATGGTGATGTCTCCTCGGGAGGTCCAAAGCCACGTGCAGACGCACGCTGCAACACGCCCTGCAGCGCCGTCCTGAGCGCTCCAATTTTTAGTGTTCTACCGCTTCGTCTGCACCCGCACCCAACCAGCGGTCCAGCGCGGCATCGTCGGCCAACAGTGCATCACTTGCGCCCGAATACACCACGCGCCCACGCTCCAGCACTAGAGCCTGCCGCGTAATGGGCAGAATCTGGCGAGCGTGCTGCTCGACGAGAATGACGGCCATATTGCCTTCGGCCACCATCTTGCTCGTGATATTGAGCAGCTCCTGTGCAATGAGCGGTGCAAGTCCTTCAAGGGGTTCGTCCAGGAGGAGTACCTTGGGGTTCAACATGAGTGCTCGCCCCATGGATAGCATCTGCTGCTCACCTCCCGAGAGCTGGTTGCCAAGATTCGCACGCCGCTCTTTCAGCCGTGGAAAAATACCGTAGACACGGTCGAGCGTCCAATCACCCGCGCGGGCAACCACCGTCAGATTCTCTTCGACTGTGAGCGATTTGAAGATATCGCGCTCCTGTGGCACCCAGCCCAACCCTGCCTGCGCCCTCAAATGGCTGGGCACGTGGGCAATGTCTTTGCCGCGATACAGAATCTGCCCCTTGCGCTGGCGAGTGGCCCCCATGAGCGTGGCCAAAAGCGTGGTCTTGCCCATGCCATTGCGGCCCAGCAAGGCGAGGCTATCGCCGGCATTCAAGGTCAGCGAGACGTCCTCGAGCACGATCGCGTCACCGTAGCCTGCCCACACGTTTTCCAACCGCAACAGCTCAGACATGGGATTCTCCAAGATAGACTTCCTTGACCCGTGGGTGATGGGCAATGACGTCGGGCGTATCCTCGACCAGCAAAGCGCCCGACACCAGAACGGAGATACGGTCGGCAAACCGGAACACCAGGTTCATGTCGTGTTCGATCAGCAGAATGGTCACCTCGCGCGGCAACTGCGCGATAGTCTCGAAGAGTTCGTGGCTTTCACTGGTGGGTACCCCGGCCGCGGGCTCGTCCAGCAACAAGACCTTGGGTTCCAAGGCAAGCGCCAACGCGATTTCGATCAAGCGCTGACGTCCATAGGCCAGGTTGCGAGTGGCCTCCAGGGCGTCGGGCAGCAACTTCAGCCGCTCGAGAATCTGTGCCGCCTCATCGACGACTTCGCCACGACGCGCGAGCGGGCGCCACCATTGCGTACCCAGTCCCCGACGCTCGCTCACGGCCAGCGCCACGGACTCCAATACCGTCATTTCCTTGAACAGCTGATTGATCTGAAACGTACGCACCAGACCCTGGCGACAGCGTTCATGCTGCGCCATCCGGGTGACGTCCTGATCCATCAGAACCACCTGCCCAGAGGTGGGCTCCAGGTACCCCGTCAACAAGTTGATGAGCGTGGTCTTACCGGCACCATTCGGACCAATGAGGGCATGCCTGGCCCCCGCCGCAATCGAGAGATTCACCTGATCGGTCACCACGAAGGCGCCAAAGGTTCTCACCAGATCATGGGTCTGCAATACCGGGCTCATGACACGTCTCCGGGCGACACGTTGCGGCGCGCACGCGCCTTCTGCCGCGAGGACTCGATCCATTGCTGCGCAGTGCCCAGAATGCCGCCCCGTGCAAACAGGACGACGAGGACCAGAATCAGACCCAACCAGAACTGCCAGTACTGCGGATTCATGTCTGACAGAAAATAGTTGATGACCACAAACACCACAGCGCCCAGGATGCCGCCATACAGGTGGCCCGCACCGCCCAAAATGAGGATGAGTAGAAGATCGGCCGACCGCTGGAAGCTCAGCACGTCCAGTGATACGAACTGATTGGTCTGCGCCAGCAATGCGCCCGCTACGCCGGCGTACGCTGCACCGATGGTATAGATCTTGACCAGGCGGCGGTTGACCGGCACCCCGAGCGCCGGCATGCGCAGCACATTCATGCGAATGCCCCGCAGACTCTGCCCAAACGGCGAATACACCAGCCTGCGCGCAAACCAGAAGAGCACGAACAACACGACGACGGAATAGATGTAGCCCACGCGTCCGAACATGTCGAAATCAAAGAGCCCGAGAATGGGCTTGACCTCGACGCCTGGCATGCCATCGACGCCACCCGTGATGCTGGTGAATTTATTGGCCAGCTCGAAGAGCATGAGGGCTACCCCCAACGTCACCATGAGTCGTGACAGATCGTTGCCGCGCAACAGCAAGAAGCTGCTCAGAAAGCCCAGAATGCCGGCGAACAGTCCTGCCAGAAGCAGACACAGAATCGGGTCGCCAAAACCGTGCGTTCCCAACAGGCCCACCGTATAGGCCCCCACTCCGAAGAACGCCGCGTGCCCGAGCGAAATCAGGCCCGCATAGCCAAAGATCAGGTCCAGTGAGAGCGCGAACAGGCCCGTAATGGCGATCTGGCTCAACAACAGGTAGTTTCCCGGGAACAGAAAATAGGCGATGACGGGCAGGCACCAGAACACGTATTCAAGAGGCTTCCAGTGCGCGGCACGCCGATACCGCGCCAGCGCTTCGTGCTCAGGAGCACCAGCCGTACTGGGCGACTTGTGATTCATGGAAAGTGTCGACATGGCAGGGCTCAATTATGACTGCGGCCAAAGAGGCCATGGGGCCGGAAGATCAAGGCCGCGACCATCACCGCGTAGATGATGAAGGCGCCAATCTGCGGGATGTAATACTTGCCTGCGACGTCCGCAACCCCCAGCAAAATGGCTGCATACAGGGACCCGAGAATATTTCCCGTGCCACCCACTGTCACGACGATCAGAAAGTACACCAGATACTTCACGGGGAATTCAGGGTCCAGGCCCAACATTTCGACTCCCATCGCCCCCCCAAGACCCGCCAGTGCCGATCCCAACGCAAACGTGAGGCTGAACACGCGGTTGACGTCGATGCCCAGGCCGCGCGCTACCCGTTGGTTATCCACCGATGCACGCAGCTTGGCGCCAAAGGAAGTCTTGATGATGGACCATTGCAGCCCCAGCGCCACGACCAATCCCACGATGACAAGGAACAGGCGATAGACCCCAACGTCCATCCCCGGCAGATGGATCTGTCCTTGCAGGAAGGCCGGCAAATGCAGCGGCTGTTGTTGTGCCCCAAAGAAATAATGTGCGGCAGCGACCGACATGAACACCAGGCCAATGGAAAACAACACTTGATCAAGTTCAGAAGCCGCATACAGACGCCGATACAGCGTCCTTTCGAGCACGATTCCGGCCAGTGCCGGGATGAGGATCGCAAAAGGCAAGGTCGCCAAAAACGGCACACCGTAGCGATTGAGCAGCACCACGCAAGCGTACCCGCCCAACATCGCGAACGCACCATGGGCCAAGTTGATGAAGTTCATCAACCCCAGAGTGACCGACAAGCCGACGCTGATCAGAAACAACAGCATGCCAAAAGCCACGCCATCGAAAAATATCGTCATGATTCATTCCGAAAAAAGGCGACGGGCTGTGCTGCGGTCTGCGCACACCCCGCCGGCTTATACGATGCTCAGCTTGCCTTGCCCGGGTCCTTCACAGCCTTGAAGGTATCGAACTCAACGTTCTGCAACACACCGTCGACTCGCTCCACCTTGCGGATGTAAACATTCTGGATGATATCGCGGGTCTGCGGGTCGATTTCGACGGGACCACGCGGGCTCACCCACTGCATGCCCTTGACTGCGGCCATGAAAGCCGGCGCGCTGGAATCCCCCTTGGTCGCTTCCAGGGCCTTGTAGATCAGGTGCATGCCGTCGTACCCGGCCACCGCAACGAAATTGGGGCGGTCCTTAGGATAGGCCTTCTTGTAAGCGGCCACGAACGCCTTGTTCTCGGGCGAATCATGCGCCTGGGAATAATGGAACGAGGTGATCATGCCCAATGCCGCATCGCCGGAAGCATCGATCAGGTCTTCGTCCGTCAGGTCACCGGTTGCGATCTCCTTGATTCCGGCCTTGTCCAGACCACGCTCCTTGAAGCCCTTGGCTAGCGCCACCACAGCCTCACCATTGGGAACGAACAGGAACACGGCATCCGGCTTGGCGTCCTTCACGCGTTGCAGGAACGGCGAGTAGTCGGCGGTGTTGACCGGAGTGCGGACTTCACCTACCACCTGTCCGCCCAAGCTGGTGAAGGTCTTCTGGAATTGCTTTTCGGCATCATGACCGGGACCATAATCGGCCACCAGCGTATAGACTTTGTGAATCCCGTTCTTGTAGGCCCACTCGGCCATCGGCGCCGTATTCTGCGGCAAGGTCATGGACACGCGCACGATGTTGGGGGATTTTTCCGTGATGGACGACGTCGCGGCGTTCAGGACGACCATGGGCACCTTGGCCTCGGTGGCCAGGGGTGCCACCGAAAAGGCGTTGGGTGTCAAGGTGAACCCGGCCAGGATGTCGACCTTGTCCTTGATGACGAGTTCCTGCGCCTGGCGCTTGGCCACCGCAGGCGAAATACCCGTGTCATCCCTCACGATGATGTCGACCTTGCGGCCAGCCACCATGTTGCCGTGTTCGGCCATGTATAGATCGATGCCATGCTGGATCTGCTTGCCGTGCGCCGCAAACGGTCCGGACATCGGAACAACCAGCCCGATTTTGAGGTCCTTGGCTTGTGCCGGGCTGAAGGCCACGGCCGTGCCCAAGGCCAAGGCCACCGCGCCCAAGGTTTTGATGAGTTTCATGGTCTTGCTCCTGATGGATGATTATTGACAACTTATATGAATCGGGCTGGTGCCAAAGGCTCAGCCTTGCAACTGCTGCTCCAGCTGATGCAGCACCTGATAACAGGGCAGCACCTGCGCCACGCTGGAATTGGGCTCGCGCCCCTCGCGGATCGCGGCAAAAAATTCGCGATCTTGCAATTCGATGCCATTCATGGACACCGCTACCTTGCTGACATCGATGGCTTCGTCCTTGCCGGTGACGAGGTCGTCGTAGCGCGCCAGGTACGTGGCCGTGTCGCCGATATAGCGAAAGAACGTACCAAACGGCCCTTCGTTGTTGAAACTGAGCGACAGTGTGCAAATCGCGCCATTCTGGGCCTGCAGCTGAATGGACATGTCCATGGCAATACCCAATTGCGGGTGAATTGGCCCCTGTATTGCATTGGCCTTCACGACGGGGCTGCCGCACTGATAGGCAAACAGGTCCACCGTGTGCGCTGCATGGTGCCACAGCAAATGATCGGTCCAGCTGCGCGCCTCGCCCTTGGCGTTCATGTTCTGGCGACGGAAGAAATACGTCTGCACGTCCATCTGCTGGACGTGGAACTCGCCGCGCGCGATGCGCTGGTGCACGTACTGATGGCTGGGGTTGAAGCGCCGTGTGTGGCCACACATGGCGACCTTGCCGGATTGACTGGCGAGATCCACCAGCGCCTGTGCGTCGGCCAGGCTGTCCGCCATGGGAATCTCGGTCTGCACGTGCTTGCCAGCCCTCAGACACTGCATGGCCTGCGAGGCGTGCATCTGAGTAGGTGTGCAAAGAATGACCGCGTCGACCTCGGGGCGCTCCAGCGCTTCGGAAAGCTCGGTCGTCACGTGGTCAATGCCGTACTGCCGCGCGACGGCGCGCGTCTTGTCGAGCGTGCGCCCCACCAGCGAGACGACCTCGACCCCCGCTATGTGCTTGATGCCATCGAGGTGCTTGGTGCCAAAGGCTCCCGCACCTGCCAGAGCAACCTTCAGAATCTTCTCAGCCATTATTGTTCCTCAAGAATCAGGTGGCCAATGGCCGTGTTCGAGCCTGGCACGTGGTAGAAGCGGTGCGCGACGCGCGGCGCAGGCCCCCCTGCGACATCGGCCATGGCGCCACGTGCAATCAGCCACATGACGAGCTCAATGCCCTCGGAGCCTGCCTCACGCACATAATTGATGTGCGGCACCTCGGCCTGCGCCGCCGGGTCGCGAATGATCTGATCCATGAAGGCGTTGTCGAACTCTTTGTTGATGAGGCCAGCACGCGGTCCCTGAAGCTGGTGACTCATCCCGCCCGTTCCCCAGATCTGAACGTTGAGCGGTTCATCGTAGGCCTCGATGGCACGACGGATGGCCTGCCCCAACTGGAAACAACGCCGCCCCGAAGGCACCGGGTACTGGACCACGTTGACCGCGAATGGAATCACCGGGCAAGGCCAGGCTTCAGGTTGGCCACACATCAAGGTGAGCGGTACCGTGAGGCCATGGTCCACGTCCATCTTGTTGACGATGGTCAGGTCGAAGTCTTGCTGAATGACTGACTGAGCGATGTGCGCGGCCAGCTTGGGGTGACCGATGACGGTAGGAACGGGGCGCGGCCCCCAGCCTTCGTCGGCCGGCTTGTATTGCTCGCCGGTCCCGATCGCAAAGGTCGGGATCAGATCCAGGCTGAAAGCCGTCGCGTGATCGTTGTACACCAGGAAGATCACGTCCGGCTTGTTCTCTTTGAGCCATTGCTTGGAAAACTCGTAACCCTTGAAAAGCGGAGCCCAATAGTCGGTACCCGTCTTGCCCAGATCCACCGCCGCCCCAATGGCGGGCACATGGGAGGTATAGACGCTGGCCGTGATGCGCGCGTGAGTCTGACTCATGAGTGGTGTTCTCCGATCTTGCGGTTGCCTTCAATGGAGCGGCCGCCATGAAGCATCATGGCGGCGTAATCTTCTTGCGACATGCCCGTCATGCTGGCTGCCATGTACTGGAATGAGCGGCCATCGGTTGCCCCAAGCTTGGCAAGAAAATAGATGTTTCCGCCCAGCTTCAGACAGCGGTTCAGGTCTCGCGCCAGCACCGCCTGTTTCTGATCCTCGGTCATGGGCCATTCGTCCAGGTAGGCACGTTCGTCGGCACGAAACCGGTCGCGGTTTTCAGCCTTCATGAGCGACATGCAGAACTGATTCAGGTGGTAACCCAAGCGGGATTGGTCAGTATCGAAAATGGTCGTGCCAGGAATGTCGGTATAGGGCTTGTTCAAGGACATGGTTCACCTCCAGTACAAGCGATTGGGGTTCTCGACCAGGAGCTTTTGCTGCAGCTCGGCGGTCGGGGCAATTTGCGGGATGTAATCCACCAGCAATCCGTCATCTGGCATATGTGTCTTCAGATTGGGATGTGGCCAGTCCGTGCCCCACAACACACGGTCAGGGAATGTTTCGACCAGGCGGCGGCCAAAGGGCACGACGTCATGGTAGGCATGCTGCTCGCCGTTCAGGGCGAAAGGCCCTGTCTTGCTCAGGCGTTCCGGGCAGGTGACCTTGCTCCAGATATTGGAGTGCTCCTGCATCAACTGCACGAACAGGTTGAAATCCGGGCCATCCACCGGCTTGGTGACATCGGGACGCCCCATGTGATCCACAACCACCGTGGTCGGCAATGCAGCCACAAAATCGTAGAGATCGGGCAAATCCTGAGCCTCGAAATACACCACGATATGCCAACCCAGCGGCGCAATGCGCTGTGCAATCTGCACGAACACCTCGCGGGGGGTATTGCTCACCAGGCGCTTGACGAAATTGAAGCGCGTACCCCGCACCCCCGCTTCGTGCAACGCGTGCAGTTCTGCGTCGGAGATGTCTGGAGCGACGGACGCCACGCCACGCGCCCGACCTTGGGACGCCTTCAGGGCATCCACCAGCGCACGGTTGTCCGTGCCATGGCAGGTAGCCTGCACGATCACGTTTTTCTCGAAGCCCAGATGATCCCGCAGGGCGAAGAGTGCCTCTTTGGGTGCATCGCACGGCGTGTACTTGCGCTTGGGCGAATACGGAAACACGGCACCCGGCCCAAATACGTGGCAGTGGGCGTCCACGGCACCGGCCGGCAATTTGAAGTGCGGGCGGCTGGGGCCATCGTAGAAATCCAGCCAGCCGGGCGTCTTTTCGAATACTTCTGGAGAGCTCATGGGGCTACCCTCAATCAATGTACTTCAGGCCCGCTTTTTCGAGGCCCTCGCGCATCTTGTAGTAATCCAGCCCGAGAACACCCGAGGCAAAGATTTCGCGCTTCTTGGCCTCGTTGTCTTCACGTGCCTGGGCCTTGGCCGCAACCTCGGCAGCCGCCGCAGCAGGCACGACGACCACGCCATCGGCATCTGCCACGACGACGTCACCAGGATTCACGATGGCACCGGCGCACACCACGGGGATGTTGACCGACCCCAGGGAAGCCTTGATCGTGCCACGCGCATGGACCACACGGCTGAACACCGGAAAGCCCATTTCTTCCAATGTGTCGACATCTCGCACCCCTCCATCGATGATCAGGCCCCTGGCACCCCGCGCCTTGTAGGACGTGGCCAGCAGGTCACCGAAGAAGCCGCCGGTGCTTTCGTCGGTGCAGCCCGCCACGACGACGTCACCGGGCTTGATCTGTTCGGCAGCAACGTGCAGCATCCAGTTGTCTCCCGGCTGCAGCAGCACGGTCACCGCCGTACCGCACAGCTTGGCACCGTGCCAGACCGATCGCATGTAAGGACGCATGAGTCCGTCGCGGCCCATGGCCTCGTGGATCGTGGCAACACTCAGGTGAGAAAGTTTTTCAACAGCGGCAGGATCGGCACGCTGGATATTGCGATGCACGACACCCAATTGGTTCAAAGGAGCACCCATTTCATCAATCTCCGATAACAGTCAAAGGCCTCGGGCCTTCAAGGCGGCATCCAGCCGCGGGTAGACACGACGCGCATTGCCTTCGTAGATCTGGAACCGGTCAGCCTCGCTGAGCGTGCTCGCAGCCTCGACATAGCGCTTCGTGTCGTCGAAATAGAACCCGGTATCCGGATCGATGTCGCGCACTGCGCCGATCATTTCGGACGCGAATAGAACATTCTTGACCGGAATCACCCGGGTGAGCAGATCGATTCCGGGCTGATGGTAGACACAGGTATCAAAGAAAATATTGTCCAGCAAATTGTCCTCTGGCAGCGGCCGCTTCATGCGCATGGCAATGCCGCGGAAACGCCCCCAGTGATAAGGCACCGCGCCACCTCCGTGCGGCACGACGAAACGCAAGGTGGGAAAATCCTTGAACAGATCGGACGTGAGGCATTGCATGAACGCGGTCGTGTCGGCATTCAGGTAGTGCGCCCCTGTAGTGTGAAAGCAGGCGTTGCAGCTGGTCGAGACGTGGATCATGGCCGGAATGTCGTATTCGACCATTTTTTCGTAAATGGGGTACCACGCACGATCCGACAACGGAGGCGCGGTCCAGTACCCGCCCGACGGGTCCGGATTCAGATTGATGGCGACCGCGCCATATTCATTCACGCACTTTTCGAGTTCGGGAATGCAGGTGGCCGGGTCCACCCCCGGAGATTGCGGCAACATGGCCGCGACGGCAAAGTGCTCAGGGAACAAAGTGGCCACACGGTGGCACAGTTCGTTGCAGATGGCTGCCCAGGTGCTGGAGATTTGAAAATCGCCGATATGGTGTGCCATGAAGCTCGCACGCGGCGAAAAAATATTGATATCCGCACCACGCTCACGCATCAGGCGCAGCTGATTGGACTCGATGCTCTCGCGGATTTCGTCGTCGCTGATGTGCAAATCGGAAACTCGAGGCATCTGCGATGGATCTTTAATCCCGGCAATCTGCTTCTCACGCCAGTCGGCCAGAGCCTGGGGTGCCGTGGTGTAGTGCCCATGGCAATCAATGATGAGAGGTTTTCTGTTCATGAACACGTCCTGTTTGCTGAATTCCGTGATGGTGGCTGTATCACCTCTGCCGCGACGTTCTCATTATGGACAGAAGAACCCTTATAAATAAGGACATAGACCCACTAGCTGCTATGCCGAACTGTTATGATGAACCCGGATCAATGCCAAATATAAGGGTAAACCCCTAGTTTCTTCTAAAATTCGGGCGCGAAGCCGATAGGTCGGCCACGCCACCCCGCCCAGCCGCCACAGAGACTTCGACCATGGATTTGAAACAACTGGAATATTTTCAGCGCGTGGCCGAATTGGGGAGCTTCACACAGGCCGCCCAAGCCTTGAACATCGCACAACCCGCGTTAAGCCGCCAGGTGCGCCGGCTCGAGGTCGAATTGCGTCAAAATTTGCTGAACCGCAACGGCCGTGGAGTGACCACGACAGAGGCCGGCAAATTGCTGCTGGACCACTGCCGGGGCATTCTGCATCAGGTGGAGCGCGCGAAAGAGGACATGGGCCGCGTGCAAGGCGCCTTGGCTGGACGCGTGGTATTGGGCATCCCTCCCAGCGCCTCCAAAATGATCACGGTTCCGCTGACCCGCCAGTTCCGCAAACAACTGCCCAACGCTACCTTGTCCATCAGCGAAGGCCTTTCTCTGGTGATGCAGGAATGGCTGCTGGCGGGCCGGCTGGACATTGCCCTGCTCTACAACCCCACCGCGTCGGCCGACCTGGAACTGGCTCCCCTGACAAGCGAACTGCTGTATCTGATTGGTCCACGCGGGCCGCATCCCTCAGACCAGCCTGTGACCTTGCGAGCGTTGGCCAACGTACCCCTGGTGATCCCCAACCGCCCCCACACTGTGCGCATGCTGCTGGAATCACAAATGGCGCTCATAGGCTGCCGACCAAACATCCGGCTCGAAATCGATGGCGTCCCTGCCATTCTGGACCTGGTCGCTGATGGCGCGGGCTACGCAGTGCTCACCCGGCACGCGGTGCTGACCTCATCGCAGCCCGACCTATATCACGTACGGCCCATTGTGCAGCCCGAACTGCCCAGTTGCCTTTACCTGGCAACCGCGCCCGGGCGCATCACCACGCTCACGCAAAAAGCCATGCTCAATCTGATTCGGGCCACCGTACGGCAGGCCTATCCGGCCAGCATGATCGTGTCGGCCTGAGCCCAGGCCAAACGCGAGGCCCTGCGTCAGTCTTGCTTGCGGGCCTGTTGAATCAGGTGATCGGCGTACGCCTGCCAGCCGCCAGACTTTTGCACGCCCTCGAACAGACCTTTGGCCGCCAGCTTGGCGACCCAATCCTGTTTTTGGGCCGCCGCTGCCGACATTAGCGGCTCAAAACCTGCTTCGCGTACCGTATTGGCGACTTCTCGCATTTCCTCGGCGCGGCGCTTTCCGTGCTGCACGACGCGACTGTAAAAATAGCGCCCTTCTTCCGACCAGTCGATCGAAGGGAAGGTTTCTTGCAAGGTAGGCAGTACGTAGTCTTCGACGCCATAGGCGCGTGCTGCCGTGTAGCTTTCGATCACCAAGGCCTCCAGGCCTTTGATCATCACACTGCGGCACATCTTGATGGCGGAGGCCACCCCCAGCTTCTCGGACACCGCGTGAGCGTCCATCCCCCAAGCAGTCAGCTTATCGGCCAGCGCCTTCGCGTGAGGGCCTCCCAGCAACATCGGGACCCGAATACCGTGGGGAGGAACCGAGCTCATCACGCCCGCTTCCACGTAATGCCCCCCTGCTGCTTCAATCAAGGCCGCAGCCTCGCGCTTGGCTCCGGGAGAGGCCGAATTCAAATCAAGAAAGACCGTGCCCACCTTCAAATGTGCAGCGGCATCCCGTGCCACGGCCACCGTATTGGATGCCGTCACGGCCGACATGACAAGATCGGCCTGTGAGCAGAGCTCGGCAGCGGATGCGCACAGGCTCACTTGGTCGCGCTGCGCTTGCGCACGCAACGGAACCGCCAGCGCAACGTCCGAGAGCTTCACGTCCCAGGCGCAGACCGACTGCATATGGCCAGACAGGCCTGCACAGAATATCCGCCCCACTTCTCCGTATCCGATCAATCCCAACCGAGTCTCTTGCATGACTTCCCCTTGATGAGCCTGAGCCCACACGACGTATTCGAATGAATTGCGCTGCCGCGCTGCCGGCAGCCGCCTGAATCAGCGCTCCGCAACAACTTAAAACTCTTCTGTATCCACTTCTTTTAACGTGGCGGGCACGTAGCGTTCGCCATTGATTCGGTCACGACCGAACCAGGATGCGAGCTCCGCGCAGATTGACCCATCCAGAACCAGTTTGACAGCCCCCAGGTTTTCTTGCAGGTGATCGAGGCGAGTCGTGCCCGGAATCGGCACGATGTCGTCCCCCTGGTGCAGCAGCCATGCCAGAGCGAGCTGCCCCGGAGTGCATTGCAAAGCCCGCGCCCGCGCGATCAACGGCTCCAGCAACGCCAGGTTGTGCTCGTATGCTGGCGTCTGAAAACGCGGAAGCCGCCGCCGCAAGTCTGTGGCCGCCAGCTGATCCAGGCTTCGGAGGTCACCCGTGAAGTAGGCCCGGCCCAATGGGCTGAAGGAGACCAAGGCTACGCCCAGTTCGCGGCACGCCGGGAGAAGCGCGATTTCGACATTGCGCGTCCAGAGCGAGTATTCGGATTGCACTGCCGCTATCGGGTGCACTGCATGGGCTTTGCGTAGCGTCGCAGCCGACACTTCAGACAATCCGATATGACGAATCTTGCCCGCCCGGACCAACGAAGCCAGCGCCCCTACGCTGTCTTCAATTGGCACCGATTTGTCCCAGCGATGCAGGTAGTAGAGATCGATGACGTCGGTGCGCAGGCGGCGCAAGGAGTCTTCGCAGGTCTTGCGCAAGGTGTCGGGGCGCCCATCGATGAGACGCTTGCCATCGGGCCCGCGAAAGATGCCGCACTTGCTCTCGAGAACGAAGCGGCTGCGATGCTGGGCCAGCACCCGCCCGACCAGTTCCTCGTTGGCACCGAAGCCGTACAGCGCGGCGGTATCGAACAGCGTCACGCCAGCATCGAGCGCACCCAGCAGCACCGCGCTGGCCTGTGCTTCGGATACGGCAGGCCCATAACCATGGCTCAGCCCCATGCACCCCAAGCCAATGGGAGAGACGTCCAAGTCTGCAATTTTGCGTTGTGTCATCATGACTCGATTATCTCCATCTTCTGTCAACGAGGCAAAGACAAGGGCTGCCCTGAGGCAGCCCTTGAGGCCAACCGATCAGGACTTACTGCTTGCCCGGATCTTTGACTGCCGTAAACGTGTCGAACTCGACGTTCTGCAACACGCCGTTGACGCGCTCAATCTTGCGAATATACATGTTCTGAATGATATCCCGTGTTTGCGGGTCGATCTCGACCGGACCGCGCGGGCTCATCCAATGCATGCCCTTCACAGCTGCCATGAAGGCGTCTCCTTTGGCGTCACCGTGCGTCTTGGCGAGCGCCATGTCGATGAGATGCATCCCGTCGTACGCGGCAACTGCAACCATGTTTGGACGCACGCCAGGGTACGTTTTCTCGTAAGCGGCCACGAACGCCTTGTTCTCTGGCGAGTCGTGGGCCTGCGAATAATGGAACGAGGTGATCATTCCCAACGCGTTATCACCCATGGCGCCCAGTACGTCTTCAGTGACGACGTCACCCGTCGCGAGCAGTTTGATGCCTGCCTTGTCCAGGCCCTTTTCCTTATAGCCCTTGGCCAGAGACACGCCCTGCTCCCCATTGGGCACAAAGGAGAAAATGGCGTCCGGCTTGGCATCCTTGATCTTTTGCAGGAAGGGGGCAAAGTCCGGGCTGGTCAGCGGGGTATCGACTTCGCCCAGAATTTTTCCGCCAGCCGCTGTGAAAGTCTTCTTGAACTGGGCCGCAGCGTCATGACCGGGGCCATAATCGGCCACCAGGATATAAACGGAATGAATGCCGTTTTTTGCGGCCCAAGTCGCCATAGGGGCTGCCACCTGCGGCAGTGTCATGGACGTACGGACGATGTAGGGAGACTTCTCGGTAATGGAAGACGTGGCCGCGTTGAGCACCACCATGGGAATTTTGGACTCGGTTGCAAGCGGCGCTACGGCGAACGCAGCAGGCGTGAGGCCAAACCCGGCCAGGATGTCGACCTTGTCCTGAATGATGAGATTCTGCGCCTGGCGTTTGCTCAGGGCGGGCGACACGCCCGTGTCGTCCTTCTCAATGAGAACCGCTTTGCGGCCGCCCAGTGTGTCGCCGTGCTCTTTCAGGTAGAGTTTGGCGCCATTCATGATCTGCTGTCCTGTGGAGGCAAATGGCCCCGACACTGGCACTACCATCCCGATCTTAAGATCCTGCGCCTGAGCGGTGCCCAAGGCGCCAGCCACCAAAGTGCAAGTAGCCAACAATTTGATCAAGGTACGTTTCACAAGCTGTCTCCCAAGTTTTATATCAAGTTTTTTATATCAACGACTAAGCTAACACGCCTCTACAGATCAAGCACCAGCAACGGCGTCAGCGCACGCGAGCAGCACGGTGTGAACTCGTCATTGGCCGCGTGCTCATCGTCTGTCAGATAGCTGTCGCGGTGATCAGGAAGCCCCGACTTCACCCCCGTCAGACACGTGCCGCAAATACCTTCTTCGCAGGACACCGGAATGAACACCCCTTGGCGATCCAGCGCTTGGGTGACCGTCTCGTCGGCCGGAATATCAAAGATTTCGCCCGTACTGGCCAACTGCACCTGAAAAGCCACGTCACCACCACCCACTTGCGGGCGTTGGGACTCGTCCAGTGCGAAGCGCTCGAAATGGATTTGAGTGCCTGCAAGGCCTGCGGCACTGGCCTGACCCCGGATGAATTCCAGATAGCCTGCCGGACCGCACACATAAACCTGAGCGCCCTGCTGAGCCGCCTGGGCAAGCACAGCCGGGGCGTTCAGTATCGTCTGCAGTTCATCATCAAAATGCAGATGCGCACGACCTGTCTGCACCAAAGGGGCGATCTCGGCCAGGAATGCGGCCCGTGCCTGTGTACGGCAACTGTAATGCAATGAGAAATCCGCTGCCTGCGCCTGCAATTGACGCGCCATACACAGAAGTGGCGTAATCCCTATGCCCCCCGCAAGCAAGAGGCTGTGAGCACAAGGTTGGAGTTCAAACCGATTGCGCGGCGCACTGATCTGCAGCACGTCACCCACCTGGACTTGATCGTGCAGCACGATGGACCCACCCCGCGACTGCGGTTCACGCAACACCCCAATGCAGAACTGAGTACGATCGCGGCAATCGTTCATCAGCGAATATTGACGAATCAGTCCACCCGGCAAATACACGTCGATGTGAGCCCCAGGGGTAAAGACAGGTAACTCGCCACCTCCGGCGTCCACCAGGGCAAGGCTTACGATATCCTGTGCAGCCACCAACTTTTGAGCGACCCGCACGGACAACAAAGTATCAGTCATGACTCTCTCTATGATGCCCCCGCCGCCAGCCAATTTTTCCCGGCTGCCACAGCGGGGTCAAACTGAACTTTAGCCGACGGCAGCCTCTGTGGGCAAAGCACGCTCGGCGGCGACAAGGTCATCGAGCATACGATTGGCCCGAACCCCGCCGGCATCGATGTTCAGCGCCAGCAGCCGGCGCCCCGCAAACGCATTCCGGTTGCTCTGCTGGGCCTCGAGCACAGCCAGGTCCTGACTGAAGATCTTGCCCTGGCCCTCGCGAATCGAATCGGTCAGGGCAGCATCATCGGGCTTGAAATGCCGGGCCATACCCCAAAAATACCAATGCGAGGTCCCGGTCTCGGGGGTCATGAAATCGACCACGATGGAATACACGCGCTTGGCGGGGTCTGCCTGCATCCCCCCTTCGCCGGCCAAGGCCACGCCGACATCGATGAGGACACTGCCCGGCGCGGTGAAGCGCGAGTACTGCCAGCGATCCACGCGCGCCTGGTCATCGAGGCCTTGCGCCCGCATGCCAAGCTGCCAAAAGGGAGGCGCAATGATGTCGTGCATTTCGCGGCTGGTCACGACCTGATTGCCCTCGATATGCGTCTTGACAGGCGACTGGTCGATTTCACCCTGCCCGATGCTGCCTGAATGCACATACGCTTCGTGCGTCAGATCCATCAGGTTGTCGATCATGAGGCGATAGCTGCAATTGATGTGATAGAGCCCGCCGCCAAACGCCCATTCAGGATTATCGGCCCACGGCAGCTGGGGAATGGCAGAGGCATCTGCCTTGGCCGCATCGCCAGGCCAGATCCACACATACCCGTACCGCTCTTCGACCGGGTAGCTGCGAATGCAAGGAAAGCCATTGACACGCTGCATAGGCATCGAAACCGCCTTGCCATGGCAATCCATGACCAAGCCATGATAGCCACACATCAGATGGCCATCGACCACCGAACCCAGCGACAGAGCAGCACCCCGATGAGGGCAAAAGTCCTCCAGGGCAGCAACCTTGCCTTCCTGGCCACGATACAAGACGATCGGCAGGCCGCAAATTGTCCGGCCCAAAGGTTTGCTGGCGATTTCATCGGGCGTACAGGCCACGTACCAGGCATTCATGGGAAACATGGGCACCTCCATCAGCGCTTGAGTCCAAAATCGTTCAGTGCACTATTAATCAGTGCACTCATTATTTAACCATTCTAGAAACTCAAGATCTCGGACTGTACTGGGATTAACCCTGGGTATTGATCCGCGCTAGTCGGAAAAAGCCGGGTCAGTAGGCGGGCTCACGCGCGTCAGAGGAGCTCTGCTCTGATGGTTGTTCACATGGACCAGTTTCTCCAGCAGGACCATGAACTGCGCTTCTTCCTCGGCCGAAAACTTTTCGAAGATGCGCCTGTGCAGGCGGCTGATGCCGGCATTGACCTCGATCAGGAGATCTTGCCCCTGCTGCGTGAGTGACAGGCGGCGCTGCCGCCGGTCTGCGGAATCGACCTCGCGGGCGAGCAGGCCTTTTTCTTCCAACCGTGACGCCACGCTGGCGGCCGTCGACGTATCGATTGCAGCGAGCCCCGCCATGGAAACCTGATCGACCTGGGGATTGGCCAGCACCACGCACAGCACGGCATATTGTATGGGTGTGACACTGGCGATTTCGTCATGGAAGATCGACGCAGAAATCTGCTGCGCACGCCGAAGCAAATGTCCCGGTTGAACATAAAGAGGTTCATACAGAACCGAATCGGTCAGGCTGGAATCAGACATATCCTCTCGCAGGGTGTCGCCGCACTCGCGGCAGACCAGGGATCTCGCGAGGTGGTTCATCCATTGCTTGTGCAAGGCGTACCTCCGCGGCCCAGAAACGAGATTATCACTCACACGCTGCCAACGGCAGCATTCGTCCAGGCTGGTGCATGACCCACGTCAGCGCGCCGCTGCGCACCAATTTCGGGCAGAACCCGCGATACCCCCTGCCCCATCTCCCCGACCTTCCCGTACGGCGTTACTGGCAAGACACAAGAAATGGCTGGCACGAGAATTGCTTGAGTCTCAGTGAAACTCACTTTCTGGGACACCACCATGAAGCTCATCACCGCCATCATCAAGCCTTTCAAGCTCGATGACGTCCGCGAGGCTTTGGCCTCTGTGGGCGTTCAGGGAATGACCGTGACCGAAGTCCGAGGGTTCGGCCGCCAGAAGGGGCACACCGAACTCTATCGCGGCGCCGAATACTCCATCGACTTTCTGCCCAAGCTGCAGCTGGAGGTGGCCATCGCCGACGACCAGGTCGAACGCGCCATCGAGAGCCTCTGCGCCTCGGCCTGCACGGGAAAGATTGGCGACGGCAAGATTTTCGTCACTCCACTCGAACACGTAGTGCGTATCCGCACCGGTGAAACCGGCGAAACAGCCCTCTGACCCGTCCTTCATCGAATCCAACACGCATCAGGAGCTTTCAATGAATACAACCGATATGGTCTGGATGAGTCTGTCGACCATCCTCGTCCTGCTCATGGTGACTCCAGGGCTTGCACTCTTCTATGGGGGGCTCGTCCGCAACAAGAATGTGTTGTCCACGGCCGTGCAAGTGATCTCTACTTTCTGTCTGGCCATCATCATCTGGTTCATCTATGGCTACTCCATCGCGTTCACGCCAGGAAACGCCGTGATCGGCGGACTGTCGCGCCTTTTCTTCAACGGCATGATGAACCTGGGCACGCAGAAATTCGCCCTGGCCGGCACCATCCCCGAGATCACCTTCGCGGCGTTCCAGGCGACCTTTGCGGGCATTACCTGCGCGCTCGTGGTCGGCGGGTTCGCCGAGCGCATGCGCTATTCGGCCGTCCTGGTGTTCTCGCTCATCTGGATGACGCTGGCGTACCTACCCATCGCTCACATGGTCTGGGCGCCCGGCGGCTGGCTCTTCAAACTGGGTGCGCTGGATTTCGCCGGCGGGACCGTGGTGCACGTGAACGCGGGGATCGCAGGGCTGGTGGGTGCTTACTACCTTGGGCCTCGCATCGGCTATCGGCGCGAACCCATGCAGCCCCACAACCTGCCCATGGCCATGACGGGCGCCAGCCTGCTGTGGGTCGGCTGGTTTGGCTTCAACGCGGGCTCAGCTCTGGGTGCCAATGAGACGGCAGCGCTTGCCTTCTTCAACACCTTGCTGGCGACGGCAGCCGGCGTACTGGCCTGGACGGCGGTGGAATGGCACCACAAGGGCAAGCCGTCCTTGTTGGGAGGAATCTCCGGCATGGTGGCGGGTCTGGTCGGCATCACCCCGGGCGCAGGCCTGGTAGGTCCGGCAGGCGCATTGGTCATCGGTGCACTGGCGGGGGCGATCTGCGTATTTGGAGTCAATGGCCTGAAATCATTCTTGAGAGTCGACGACACCCTGGACGTCTTCGGTATCCACGGCGTAGGCGGCATCACAGGAGCGCTCCTGACGGGCATTTTCAACGCCCAGCCACTGGGCGGGCCGGGCCTGAAGACCTGGTCAGAAATCCCCTACCAGATCTGGGTGCAGTTCTCGGCGGTCGCAACCACGTTGATCTGGTCAGGCGTCTGCGCATTGATTGCTTATTTCATCGCCGACAAGCTCTGTGGGCTGCGAGTGGCAGGCGACGAAGAACGCGAAGGATTGGACATCACCCTGCACGGTGAAACCGCCTACCAGCGGTAAAGCGACACGGGCGGCCACCTCAGGGGCCACCCGTGATCACCTGGCGCTCAGTCAATCGTCTCGAACGGCAGCCCCACATAATTCTCGGCAATACTGGTCCTGGCCGCCACGGACCCCAGACTATAAGCCGCCTCCGTTTCCTGCAAACGCTGACTGAACGGATCGTGATCGAAGCGGTGCAGCACCGAGGTCATCCACCACGTGAACCGCTCAGCCTTCCAGACACGGCGCAGGCAGATTTCGGAGTAGCGTTGCAAGGCCTCCGGCTGCTTGTCCAGATAGGCCTTGCGCATCAGGTGATAGAGCGCATAGACATCACTGGCCGCCAGATTCAAGCCCTTTGCGCCCGTAGGCGGCACGATGTGGGCCGCATCTCCCAGCAGGAACAAGTGCCCATACTGCATGGGCTCGACCACATAACTATGCAACGGCGCAATACTCTTTTCGAGCGACGGCCCCGTTTCGAGTTCAGCTGCAACCTCTGGCGTCATGCGGTTCTTCAGTTCGCCCCAAAACCGGTCGTCTGACCACGCCTCGACCTTGTCACTCAGCGGCACTTGCAGATAATAGCGGCTGCGCGTGAGCGAGCGCTGGCTGCACAGGGCAAATCCACGAGGATGATTGATGTAGATGAGCTCATGCTCGACAGGGTGCGTGTCCGCCATGAGCCCGAGCCACCCAAAGGGATAGGTCCGCTGGTACTCACGAATTTTTTCATGCGGGATGGCCTGGCGCGACGGGCCGTGAAAGCCATCGCAACCAGCGACGTAATCGCATTCCAGCACGTGGCTCTGGCCATCCTTCATGAACGCCACGGAGGGACGTGCCGAGTCGATGTCCCGCAATTCAACCTGGTCCACTTCGTAGTAACTGGGAGCCCCCGCGGCCGCCCGGGCCGCCATCAGGTCGCGCGTCACCTCAGTCTGCCCGTACACCATGATGTTGGTGCCGCTCAGCCCCTTGAGATCGATACGGGTACGCTGGCCATTCACAAAGATGGAAAAACCATCGTGGATGTGACCGTCCCGGTCCATGTGCTCTGCAACGCCTGCTTCACGCAACAGTTCGACTGTGCCATGTTCCAGCACCCCTGCACGAATACGTCCCAGCACGTACTCGGGGCTACGCCGCTCGAGGATCACGTTGTCGATGCCGCAGCGATGCAGCAATTGCCCCAACAACAAGCCTGATGGGCCGGCGCCGATGATGGCAACCTGTGTCTTCATTGTCTTCTCCAATCTGCTCATGAGGCACTCCCGCCTCCGATAACCAGATAGTGCCGCAGCCGTCGCTCTTTTTGAATGGCTTTTTGCGGGCTAAAATTACCAATATGGCATATCTTGATTTCGCACCCATCTTCAAGCTCTATGGCGGCCAGGACGAGTGGCCTGCCTCAGAAATGGTGCATTGCGAAACCATCGCCACTCGAAGCCGCTTGCACAATTGGCATATCCGGCCACACCGGCACTCGGGCCTGTATCAGGTGCTTTCGCTGCACAGCGGCAAAGCCACCATCTGGCTGGACGACCGGCAACATCAGCTGGAGGGTCCGGGAATGGTCGAAGTTCCACAGGCTTTTGTGCACGGGTACGACTTCACCAGCCACTGCAGCGGCCACGTCATTACCATCGCCTATCCGCTACTCGCCCACCTGGTACAAAGGCTGGACCCTAAAGCATCGCTTCCGGATCACCCGGCCATCTATGGCTTCACCGACGCCCACTCGGCGCAGATGCTGCACGAGGCCTGTACACAGCTGCAGGCCCAATATGCCAGCACACGTCCCTACCGCGAGGCCCAAATCGAGGCTTGGCTCACCCTGCTGTATGCGCGGCTGCGCAGTAGTCACCCAAGGGGTACGCGACCAGCAAGCCCTTCACGGGGGCTGGGCCATTACACACGGTTCTGCGAACTGCTGGAAGGCGCCTACTCGCAACACCACGACGTCGCCTGGTTTGCCGACAAGGTAGGCCTGACGCCGGCGCACCTGAACGTGGTCACGCGCACCCACGGAGGCAAATCCCCGCTGCAACTCATTCACGAGCGCCTCGCACTCGAGGCCAACCGCTGCCTGCTCTATACGCCGCTCACCATCGCCGAGATCTCGGGCGCTCTGGGCTTTGCCGAACCGGCCCACTTCACGCGGTTCTTTCGCCAAGCCACAGGCGAATCGCCTCGGGACTTCCGGCGCAAAGCGGCAATGACGACCTGGGGACAACGCCCAGCCACCTGATCTCAACCCCCCCAAAAAAAACGCGCTGCCTTCGAAGAGAAAGCAGCACGTCTCTACCGAGCGAATCGACCGATTTTTACTGGCCTTCGAGGAAGCTCTTGAGTTTGTCGGCTCGGCTGGGGTGACGCAGCTTGCGCAAGGCCTTGGCTTCGATCTGGCGAATACGCTCACGCGTGACGTCAAACTGCTTGCCCACTTCTTCGAGAGTCTGGTCGGTACTCATTTCAATGCCAAAGCGCATGCGCAGCACTTTGGCCTCACGCGGCGTGAGCGAATCCAGAACCTCTTTGACCACATCCCGCATGGAACCATGCAAAGCGAAATCGGACGGCGACACGGTCCCGGTGTCTTCGATGAAATCCCCCAGATGGGAATCGTCATCGTCACCGATCGGGGTTTCCATCGAAATCGGCTCTTTGGCGATCTTCAGGATCTTGCGGACTTTGTCTTCCGGCATGTCCATCTTCTGCGCGAGGGTGGCCGGATCAGGCTCAGAGCCGGTTTCTTGCAGAATCTGGCGATTGATGCGATTCATCTTGTTGATGGTCTCGATCATGTGCACCGGAATACGGATGGTGCGCGCCTGATCTGCAATAGAACGCGTGATCGCCTGGCGAATCCACCAGGTAGCATAGGTGGAAAACTTGTAGCCCCGACGGTACTCGAATTTATCGACGGCCTTCATGAGCCCGATGTTGCCTTCCTGGATCAAGTCCAGGAACTGCAAGCCACGATTGGTGTATTTCTTGGCAATGGAAATGACCAGGCGCAGGTTGGCCTCGGTCATTTCGCGCTTGGCCTTGCGGGCTTTGGCTTCGCCCGTCGCCATGCGCTTGTTGACGTCTTTGAGGTCTTTGAGCGGCAATACGACCTGGCGCTGCAGTTCGATCAGCTTTTGCTGGATTTCCTGGACAGCGGGTGCGTGTCGCTCGAGCGTCTCGGCGTAGTCGGGGCCCGCCGCAATCTCTTGCTGTACCCAGTCAAGATTGGTTTCGTTGCCCGGGAAGGCCTTGATGAAATGCGCCCGCGGCATGCCGGCACGGCTGACGCAAATCGACAACGCAGCACGCTCTTGTGCACGGACTTCGGCCACCTGAGCACGCAAGGCGTCGGCCAGGCGCTCCACCATCTTGGCAGTAAAACGCACACCCATCAGTTCGGCGTGGATAGCCTCGCGAGCCTCGACGTACGCCGTGGAGCGATAACCATCGGCCTCGAAGGCCGCACGCATCTTGTCGAACCAGGATTCGACCAGGTCGAATTTTTTCAGCGCCTTGGTGCGCAGGTATTCGAGCTGCTTGCTGCTCATGCCGCCGGCAGGACCGTCATCTTCGTCGGACGTGACCCCCGAACCAGCGTAGTCTTCACCCTCTTCATCGACCAGCCCGTCGACGACTTCGTCGATCTGGGCAGAGCCATCGCGAACGCGACGAATGTGATCGAGAATTTCGTTGACCGTCGTCGGGCAGGCCGCAATGGCCATGACCATGTGCTTGAGGCCGTCTTCGATGCGCTTGGCGATTTCGATCTCGCCTTCGCGGGTGAGAAGTTCGACCGTGCCCATTTCGCGCATGTACATGCGCACCGGGTCGGTGGTCCGGCCAAAGTCGGAATCTACCGTCGTGAGCGCGGCCTCGGCCTCGTCTTCAACGTCGTCGTCACTGGACGCGGACGGCACGTTGTCGCTCATGAGCAGCGTTTCGGCATCGGGCGCCTGGTCGTAGACCTTGATGCCCATGTCGTTGAACGTGCTGATGATACCGTCGATGGCTTCGGCGTCGACCAGGTCATCGGGCAGATGGTCGTTGATCTCGCCGTAGGTCAGGTAACCGCGATCCTTGCCGAGCTTGATGAGGATTTTCAGGCGATTGCGCCGAGCCTCTTGCTCTTCGGGCGTCATCTGGCTCACGCGCGAAGGGCTTTCTTTTTCGCCCTTCGCCCGCTTCCCACCCCGTTTGGGCAACGGCTTGAGATCGGGGATGACTTCGCCGCCGTCGGCATCGTCATCGACGAAGTCGCCCCCGTCGTTATTGGCATTCTTGGCGGGGCGCCCCGGTTTGCGGCCCGAAGCGATTTTGGGGGCCTTGGGCTTGGCTGCAGCAGATTCTGCGGATTTCTTGCTGGCGACGGCCTTGGCGGGCGACTTTTTCGCCGTTGGCTTCTTTTCGGCAACCTTGGCCGCCGTGCTGGCAGAGGTGCCAGAGGCTTTTGCAGCGAGCACCTTCGTCACGCTGGCTGCCCCCCCCACAGACTCGAGCTCGGGACTCTTAGCCTTGGTTTTCCTGGACACCGCTTTTGAGGTGGCCGGAGAGGTCTTGCCAGTTCCTTGGGTCATCTGTCTTTTCCCGTTGACGCACAACTTATTGAAAATCATGTATTTTACTTCACTTGACCAGAAGATTCATCCAGCCAAGCCCGCATCGCGGCCTCTGTGCGCTAGGCCTTGAGCCGTGCCAAGCGCTTCAGCAGCTCTTGGTAGCGCAGGCGATCGTCTGCGTTGGCCAGCCCGGCCTGCACCAGCTGATCACATTGATCCTGGACGGCCTGGCGCTCGAGTGCACACAGGGCACCATCCCATTCGGCCTGAGGGTCAGGCAGATCCTGCCCCAAAAGCTCGGTCGACAAATCCTGGATCGCATGAGCAAGGTCGGAATCCGGCTCAGCAGCCTCGAGCAGCGCACCCGCATGTGTGGCACCACAGGTGCTGGCAAGGCCTACCAAGTCTCGCACCAGACGAAGATGGGGTTGATGCGCCAATAATTCAAGCTGCTGATCACCCAGCTGCGCCACGAGTTCCGGATGTGCCAGTAGAAGCCGCAGCAAACGCCTTGCCATGGGCGTCACCAGACGCGCCCCGCCACCGCGCCGGCTGCTTCGGCCGCGCGCGGGCGCTGTAGCGCCTTCAGCCGACGCCATACCAAATTCCTGCACCCAAGGCGGCGGTTCGCTCGCTGAAAACGCTGCTCGGTCGTCGGGCACCGGAGAAGGCGCACGCGCAGCCTTCACAGGCGGCGTTGCAGACCCATACGCCCCCCGAGGAGGCTCCTGCGCCAGCATCTGCGTCAATTCATCGGGCGTCAAGCGCACCCTCTGCGCGAATTCGCGCTCGACCTGCACTCGAAAGCCGCCTTCAGGCATCTGCGTCAGCAACGGCCTGGCCTCATGCACGCAAGCCGCCCGCCCTTCAGCCTCCTGCAAATCATGGCGCGAAGCAAGTTCGTCGAGCAAAAATCGCGATAAAGGAATCGCCTCGTCCAGGCAGGCTCGCAGCGCCTGCACGCCGTACGCCCGTATGTAAGAGTCCGGATCGTGATCGGCCGGCAGAAACAGAAAACGCATGGACACGTCTTCCGCAACCCAAGGCAGGCAAGCCTGCAGGGCCCTCCAGGCCGCCTTGCGCCCCGCCCCGTCGCCGTCAAAGCTGAAGACGATACGATCGCTCGCCCTGCGCAGCTTCTGGATATGCGTCTCGGTGGTCGAGGTTCCGAGCGTGGCCACGGCATTGTTCAAACCGAACTGGGCAAGCGCCACCACGTCCATATACCCTTCGACCACCAGCACACAGCCTTCTGCGTGGATGCCGGCACGTGCCTCGTGTAAACCATAGAGTTCGTGCCCTTTGGAGAACAGAGGAGTCTCAGGCGAATTCAGATACTTGGGCTCGCCGGCCTCGATCAGGCGCCCCCCAAAACCAATGAGCTGACCGCGTGCATTGTGGATGGGAAACATGACGCGGGAGCGGAAACGATCATGCCTGCCGCCATCGTCAGCTTCAATGACCAGCCCCGACTCGAGCAGCGCAGGATCCTCATAATGCGAGAACACGGAGGCCAGCCCGCGACGATCGGCACCGGCCCATCCCAATCCGAAGTGGGCAGCGACCTCGCCCGAAAGGCCGCGCCGCTTGAGGTACGCAACGGCGTCGGGCGCCCGCTTCAAGGCGCCGCGGTAATGCGCCTGAGCTTGCTGCAAAATCTGCTGCTGGCGCGATCCCTCCTCGCGCTTCTGTCGTTCAGCAGCGCGCTGACGAGGGCTTCGGGGTTCTTCCGGAACCGTCATGCCCACACTCGCCGCAAGCGAGCGTACAGCCTCTGGAAACGAGGCCCCCGTATGCTCCGTCAGGAAACGAATGGCACTGCCATGGGCACCGCAACCGAAGCAATGATAAAACTGCTTGGTTGGACTGACCGTGAACGACGGTGATTTTTCAGTGTGAAAAGGGCACAAACCAAGCAGGTTTGCGCCCCCTTTGCGCAGCTGGACATAACGCCCTACGACATCGACGATGTCTACGCGCGCGAGCAGTTCCTGAATGAAGGAATCAGGAATCAATCAATAGAGTCGCGGCGGCAGTTGTTGGCTGCGGATGCGCTTGTAATGGCGCTTCACGGCGGCAGCAAGCTTGCGTTTGCGCTCAGCCGTGGGCTTCTCGTAGAACTCGCGCGAACGCAGTTCGGTCAGCAGACCCGTCTTTTCGATGGTGCGCTTAAAGCGCCGCAGGGCAGCCTCGAAAGGCTCGTTTTCTTTGAGGCGGACAATCGGCATTCAGAATCCTTAAAGCCTATGGTTCATGGGTCTCGGCCGCTTCGACAGCAACCGGTCAACCCAAGGTTAAAGTAGGGTGTTTGAGGTAACGGAAGATTCTAACATGAATCTTTCCTTAGATGCTTGCCTTCTACAGAGGAAGCATCGAGATTCGAGATCTCACGCGGCCACCGGCCACGTCAGGCATCATCGTGCGGATACGCAGTGCGAACCCCTTTTCGAATCCACGACTCCAGTTGATGGGGTCGCAAGCTGTCATAGTCTTCGAAAGGCTGATGAATCCAGGGATTGGTCGGCAACTGTTCCACAAAATAGTCGGGTTGCGCCTTGGCGTGTCCCTTCCACCACAGCACCGCAGTACGCAGCTCGCTGATACCAGGGAACTGACGCAGCAAATGATCCCGTACCCGGCTGAACGTCAGGCCCGTGTCGACCATGTCATCGACCAAGAGCACGCGCCCATCCAGCGTGCCCCGCGTGATGGTGATGAATTGAGCGATGTCCAGCTGCCCCTGTACGGTGCCCGCCGCCTCGCGATAACTGCTGGTGGCCAGAATACCCAGCGGCAAGTCGAAGATCCGGGACAGCACATCGCCCACCCGAACACCCCCGCGCGCAAGACACAGGATCTTGTCGAAGGCCCAGCCAGACTCGTGCACCTGCAGGGCCAGCCGCTCGATCAGCGCGTGGTATTGCTCCCAGCTGACCCACAGATCACGATCAGTACTCGGCGGCAGGTTCATGGAGATCTCCTTTCTGGGTTCATCAATCAAAAAACCGCAAGCAGGCTTGCGGTTTCTGGGTTAATCGGGCATCAACTCTGGAACGGGTGGCGCAACACAATGGTTTCCAGCCGATCCGGTCCGGTCGAGACCATGTCGATGGGCACGTCGCAGACGTCTGCAATGCGCTCGAGATAACGACGCGCATTGACCGGCAGCTTGTCGTATTCGGTGACGCCGACCGTGGACTCCGACCAGCCTGCCATTTCTTCAAGCACGGGTTCGGCTTCGGCTGCAGCATGCGCACCGTACGGCAGGACGTCAAGGAACTTGCCCTTGTAGCGATACCCCACGCCGATCTTGATCTGTTCAACCCCATCGAGCACGTCCAGCTTGGTGATGCACAGACCGGTGAGGCCATTGATCATGACCGAACGCTTCATGGCGGCACCATCAAACCAGCCACAACGGCGCGGCCGCCCCGTCACGGAGCCAAACTCTTTACCGACGGTTGCCAAACGCGAACCCGTGTCGTCGAGCAGCTCGGTGGGGAATGGTCCGGAACCCACACGAGTGGTATAGGCCTTGGCAATGCCCAGCACGTAATCCAGCGCCTGGGGGCCCAAACCGGCCCCCGCCGCAGCCGCACCGGCAACGCAATTGCTGCTGGTGACGAACGGATAAGTGCCGTGATCAATGTCGAGCAAGGTGCCTTGTGCCCCTTCGAACAACAGGCTATGACCCGCGCGGCGCGCGACGTGCAGATTGCTCGAGACATCAGCGACCATGGGCTCGATCTGCGGTGCAAGCGCCATGACCTGATCACGCACTTCGGATGGGTCGATCGCCTTGGCGCCCAGATATTGGGTCAGCACGAAGTTGTGGTAATCCAGAACCTCGGCCAGCTTTTCTTCAAAAATGGAAGGATCGTAGAGGTCTTGTACCCGCAATGCGCGGCGAGCCACCTTGTCTTCGTAGGCGGGACCCACACCTCGTCCCGTGGTACCAATCTTGCCGGCACCCTTGCGAGCCTCGCGGGCCTGGTCCAGCGCTACGTGATAAGGCAGAATCAGCGGGCATGCCATGGAGATCTGCAAACGCGAACGCACGTCGAGCCCGGCGGCCTCGAGTTCGGCGATTTCGCCCAGCAGCGCCTGCGGCGAAACGACAACCCCGTTGCCGATATAGCAGGTAACCGTGTCGTGCATGATGCCCGAGGGGATGAGCCGCAAGATGGTCTTGCGTCCGTTGATCCACAGGGTATGGCCCGCATTGTGGCCACCTTGAAAGCGCACGACGCCCTGGGCCGATTCAGCCAGCCAGTCGACGATCTTGCCCTTGCCTTCATCACCCCACTGGGTGCCGATCACAACGATATTCTTGCTCATAAGCCTAGCGCATGCAGCAACGATTTGCCGCCTGAGAAACGTGTTAGTTTATACCATCTGGTTTTGTGGGCCCCACAAAGGCGCTCACGAATCGGCCAGCGCCCGTAAAGCCCAGCCCTCGGGGGTGGACACCAGTTCACGATCGACCGTGAACTCATCCGGGCTATGCGGCTCGCCCGGCAACACCTGAATGACGATCTCGCCGCGTGCACGCAACGCCTGCACGGCTTCGACCAGAGTGAGATCGTCTGACCATGGCGCGCGGACAGCCCTGACGGGCTGCGCCTCAGGCAGGCCTGCAGACAGCTTGCGCAGATCGAGACTGAAACCAGTGGCAGGCCTTGCTCGGCCAAACCTGCGGCCTATGCCATCGTAGCGCCCTCCACGCACCAGGGCATCATGCCAGCCCTCGGCGTAAATGGAAAACACCACGCCCGAGTGATAACCATAGCTACCACCCATATCGGCAAGATCGATCGCGATAGGCGCATCGGGCAAAGCCGCACACAAGGCCCGCAGGGAATCGAGCGCCGCCTGGACGGCGGGCAGCGCAGGAAGCTGCTTCCGCGCCCGATCGACGACCGAAAGGTCACCATACAGACTGGTCAACGCCCGCAAGGCCTGCCGTGTTTCGGCTCGTGCGCCTACTTCTTTGCACAAGGCCTCAAGCCCCGGAACGTCTTTGGCGCTCAGCAAATCGTAGACCGCTTCGGCCATTTCGGCCAGCGTGGGGTCTGCATCGACCAGCGCACGTCCGACACCGGGGTGATTGAGGTCAAGGCGCGAATGCATGACCCCTGCCCTACGCACGGAATCGAGCGCCAGGCGGATCGCCTCGATATCGGCTTCGACCCCTGCATGCCCGAAAATTTCAGCCCCGATCTGCAGGAGCTCGCGGTCAGAGAACAAACCGGCTGGGCGAGTGTGGACCACCGGCCCGCAATAACACAGGCGCGTCACGCCCGCCCGATTGAGCAGATGTGCGTCGATGCGGGAAACCTGCACCGTCATGTCGGCCCGTATCCCCATCGTGAGCCCCGAAAGCTGGTCGACCAGCTTGCAGGTGCGCAAGCGCAGCGCCTCGTCGTCGACCAGCATCAGCGAGTTCAAGTATTCCACCATGGGCGGAGCCACCAGCTCGAAACCATAGGTGCGATAGAGGTCCAGCAACTCGCGCCGAAGCTCCTCGATGCGACGAGCTTCGGCTGGCAAGATGTCCGACAGATTTTCCGGCAACAGCCAGTTCGACGTCATGTTCAACTCAATCCAGAAAAGAAACAGGCCTGACGCAACCCGCGCCAGGCCTGCTGGAGCGCATTACTTGGCTGCTGCTGCCGCCGTAGGCTTGTCACCCTTGGGGTGATTCCAATAGCGGAAGAAGTCCGACTTCGGGCTCAGAACCAGCACGTTGCCGCTCTTGTCGAAAGACTCGCGATAGGCCTCCAGGCTCTTGAAGAAGCTGTAGAACTCGGGGTCGCGTCCGTACGACTTCGCATAGATGGCCGTGGCCGTCGCATCACCCTCGCCTCGCTTGGCCTGGGCCTCGGCATAGGCCTTGGCCAGAACCTCCTGACGCTTGCGATCGGCTTCAGCTCGGATACGCTCGCTGTCGGCTGCGCCGCTGGCTCTCAAGCGGTTGGCCTCTTGCTTGCGCTCGGCCTCCATCCGCCGATAGACGGACTCGGAGATTTCGGGTGTGAAATCGATGCGGCGCAGGCGGACATCCACGACGTCGACACCTAGCGGCTTGGCCCGAGCCGCCACAGACGACTGGATCTCTTTCATGATGGTGTCCCGGTCGGTCGAAATGACCTGCTTGACCGTACGCACGTTGACCGCCGCGTTCAGGGCATCACGGATCTGCGCTTGCAAACGTTCGACTGCTGCGCCGCTGTTGGCCCCAAACGTGACATAGAACTGCTTGGGGTCAGAAATACGCCACTTCACGAAAGAATCGATGAGGAGGTTTTTCTTTTCGGCCGTCTGGATGCGTTCAGGATCGCGCGTTTCGATGGTCTGCAGGCGTTTGTCGAGGTAAACCACATTTTCGAAGGGTGGCGGATACTTGAAATACAGCCCTGGTTTGGTGATGGTCTCTTTGACTTCACCCAGCGCAAACAACAGAGCCATGTCGCGTTCACGCACCACGAACATGCACGAAGACAGGACCGCCACGATCACAACCAGACCGACCAGGGCAGGGAAAAAGCGTTGCATCAGAGTGCTCCTAGTTCGAATACGGGTTGGTCATCAGCGAATCCAGGCCCGTAGGCACGCCGCGTCGCGCAGGGCTGCTGCGCGGCGAAGAGGACGTCGTGGACTTCGCCACCTGAGCCGCACCAGCCGCTGCCGCGGCTGGCGTACCCGACGCAGAGCCACTGGTCGAGGCCGCGGGTGTTGTCCGGTCCTTGGCCGCCTGGCTCATGATTTTGTCGAGTGGCAGATACAGCATGTTGTTGCCAATGGACGCATCCACCATAACTTTGGAGGTCTCGCTGAGAATGTCCTGCATCGTCTGCAGATACATCCGTTCGCGCGTAATGGCCGGTGCCTTGGCATACTCGGTGACGATGCTGTCGAAACGCGACGTATCCCCTTGAGCCTGACCGATGACCTTGGCGCTATAGCCTTCCGATTCTTGAATCATGCGTGCCGCCTGCCCTTCGGCTTCAGGAAGGACCTTGCTGGCGTAAGCATTGCCTTCGTTGATCTGCCGTTCACGGTCCTGGCCTGCTTTGACGGCGTCGTCAAAAGCCGCCTGCACCTGTTCGGGCGGCTGTACGTTCTGAATGGCAACCGTCGAGATCTGAATGCCGGTCTTATAGCGGTCGAGAATGCTCTGCGCAAGATTCTGCACCTCGGTGGCCACTTCAGTACGCCCTGAATAGAGGACGAAATCCATAGGCTTGCGGCCCACGATTTCGCGCATGGCGGTTTC
The DNA here is from genome assembly GCF_036379515.1 of Castellaniella sp. Lineage (GTDB taxonomy): Bacteria > Pseudomonadota > Gammaproteobacteria > Burkholderiales > Burkholderiaceae_B > Castellaniella. The sequence continues at coordinate 49,322 of NZ_DASVGN010000009.1, read as the reverse complement.
GGCGACCTGACGCACGGACTCATCCGGCTGGCTGGTGTTGAACAGATACGCAGGCGCGCCATCTGGGCGCAAGCGATACTGGACCACGAACTGCACGTCGACGATGTTTTCGTCATTCGTGAGCATGAGAGACTCAGACAGCACCTTGTTGCGTGCCGACCCTCTGAAACCCACCTCGAAGGTTCGCAGCCTGGAAATGTTCACGGTCTGTGAATTGTCGATGGGGTACGGCAAGCGCCACTGAAGGCCGGGGCCCAAGGTATGCGTGTAACGGCCAAACCGCGTTACGACGGCAACCTGCCCTTCCTGCACGATCAGGAAGCCGCTGGCCAGCCACAACAAGATGGCCACGAGGACCAGAACCAGCACAAAGCGAGGAGACGGACCCGGCAAATGCGGCAGACCACCCACCGGAGGCCGGGGGCCGCGCCCCCCGCCGCCACGGCCTAACAGGCCCATGATGCGTTTGTTGAAATCACGCCAGACCTGATCCAGATCAGGAGGACCACCAGCGGACCCAGGCTTGTTGCGTGAATCGTCGTCCGAGTTCTGGCCATTGCGGCCCCAACCCGGATCATTCAGGTTGAACAGATTCATGAATCGCATTGCTTCCCGTGTGCCCCCCAAATTCGACGATAGCTTGCCGCAAACTGCTCAGCCCGCTGCGAGCCAGCGCACTGACAAAGACTCGCGCAATCGTACCATGTTCGTTTCGCTCGACCCGGGGTTCATAACCTGCGAGGTCGATTTTGTTGAAGACCTGGATCTGTGGAATTTCGTCAGCCTGAATGTCCGCCAAGACCTGCTGGACCGCCTGGACTTGTTCGTCACGCTGTGGATTGGCGGCATCCACCACGTGCAGCAGAAGATCGGCCTGTACGGTTTCTTCCAAGGTAGCTCTGAAGGCCGCAATCAGCGTCGGCGGGAGCGCTCGGATGAAACCCACCGTATCGGAGACCACCACCTGCCCTGCTCCTTCGAGCCATACCCGGCGCGTGGTCGTGTCCAGTGTGGCAAACAGCTGATGAGCGGCATACGCATCCGCGCGCGTGAGCGCATTGAACAAGGTGGACTTTCCTGCATTGGTATATCCCACCAGCGACACGGACAAAGTCTGGCCCCGCGCCCTGGCCCGCCGCTGGGTCGTGCGCTGACGCTGCACGCGGGTAAGACGATCGCGTAGCGCCTTGACCCGTGCCCCAATGAGACGACGATCAGTCTCGAGCTGGGACTCTCCAGGCCCCCGCAGGCCTATGCCGCCCTTCTGGCGCTCGAGGTGAGTCCACATGCGGGTAAGCCGGGTCGACAAATGCTGCAACTGGGCAAGCTCGACCTGAAGCTTGCCTTCGTGGCTTTTGGCGCGAAGAGCAAAGATGTCGAGAATGAGCGCGACGCGATCGACGACCCGAACCTGGAAGTGCTGTTCGAGGTTGCGCTGTTGCGCAGGGGAAAGCGGGCGGTCGAACAAGACCACTTCGGAGCCCGTGGCTTGCACCAGTGCTGCGGCCTCCGTGATCTTGCCGGAGCCGATGAACCCAGCCGCGTCTGGCCGAGAGCGACGCACGGTGAGCACTTCGGTGATCTCTGCCCCGGCGCCCTCCGCGAGCATCACGAATTCTTCTGCATGTGCAGTGAAGTCCGGGTCGCCAAGATCCACGCTGATGATCAGCGCCTTCATGTGCGACCTTTGAAAAACGTCTCAGGGCACCAGAAAGTCATGCACCGTACCCTGTCATTTGGACCACACCAGGAGAACATGCGGGGGGTTTCTCAAAAAAGAAACGCCCGCCGACGCGAGCCGCGCGGCGGGCGGGACAGGCAGAAGCCTGAATGCCAAATTATTCTGCAGCAGAGTCATCCACCTGAAAAGTGACGGGGCGAGCAGGAACAACTGTGGAAATGGCGTGTTTATAGACCATTTGCGTCACGGTATTGCGCAACAGCACTACGTATTGATCAAAGGATTCGACCTGCCCTTGAAGCTTGATCCCGTTGACCAAGTAGATCGAGACAGGCACATGATCCTTGCGCAAGGCGTTCAGGAAGGGGTCTTGAAGAATTTGCCCTTTATTGCTCATGGACGAGGCTCCGGTTATTGAAGTGACGCTGAATTGTTCATTTTAATGCGAATCAACCCTGTAACGGTGGCGTACAGCCGCTGCTCAGGCAGAAAGAATATCTTTTAAAGTATCGCACAGACGCGTGCATTGCTCGGGCGTTCCTACCGTGATGCGCAGGTACTGTCCAATGCGCGGCGCCTGAAAGTGGCGCACCAGAATCGCCCGATCACGCAAACCACGTGCGATGATGGCAGCCTCTTCACGTGGGTGACGTGTGAACACAAAATTGGTCTGCGATGGCAGGACCTCGAAGCCCAATTGCTGCAGACCACTGGTGAGCTGCGTACGGGCTTCGATCACGGCACGGCAGGTGCGATCAAACCACGCAGTGTCTTCCAGGGCAGCCTGTGCACCCGCCAGTGCGACACGATCCAGCGGATAGGAATTGAAACTGTCCTTGACGCGCGTCAGGGCCTGAATCAACTCAACAGGCCCGATCGCATACCCCACCCGCAAGCCGGCGAGTGAACGGGACTTCGACAAGGTATGAACCACGAGCAGGTTCTGAAACTGATCCACGAGCGAGGTAGCGCTCTCGGCACCGAAATCCACGTAGGCCTCGTCGACCACGACCACGCTATCGGGCCGTGCGCGGGCAATGGTGGCGATGTCATCCAGTGGCAACGCACAGCCAGTCGGAGCATTGGGATTGGCAAAAATGATGCCACTGGGCTCCTGATCCGTCTCGCCGGTGTAGTCCGATGCTTTCAGCGACAAATCGTCCGCCAAGGGAATCAGACGATGGGGCACTTCATGGAAGCGGCACCATGTCCGGTAAAAGCTATAGGTGACGTCCGGCAGCCAGAGCTGCCGCCCTCCCCGCAAAAAGAACGCATTGAATACATGAGCCAGAATTTCGTCCGAGCCATTGCCAAGGAACACCTGATCGGGTGTCACACGATGGCACTTCGCTGCCGCCTGCCGCAAGCCCAACCCTTGAAAATCCGGATACAGCCGCAGGTCGTCACCCAAGGCCGCCTGCATGGCCTCGACCGCACGCGGTGACGGCCCGTACGGGTTTTCGTTGGTGTTCAGCTTGAGCAGATCCGGCATCTGAACCTGCTCGCCTGGCACATAGGGCTCCAGACCCGCAATATGGTCACTCCACAACGTGCTCACGACGCTTCTTCCTTCAGGTAGGGGTTGTGCGAAGACTTGAACTCGACGCTCAGCGGGGTCCCCGCCAGTTTGAAGGCCTCGCGAAATTGGCCTTCGAGATATCGTCGATAGGAATCCGGGATCGCATCAAGGGCATTGCCGTGGATGATGATGCGCGGCGGATTCTGGCCGCCCTGGTGCGCATATCGCATCTTGGGCCGGAAAATACCCTTGCGGGGAGGCTGCTGTTGTTCCACGGCCGCTTGCAGCGTACGCGTGAGCTTTGGCGTGGACAGCTTGGCAAATGCGGCCGCGTGCGCCGCGTCGACCGCCTGGAGGACGGCCCCCACCCCCTGCCCGTTCAAGGCCGAAAGATGAAGCACCCGTGCAAACGACAGAAAACGCAACTTGCGGTCGTACTCACGTTGCGCCCATTCGCGTTGCTCGTGGTTGACCGCATCCCATTTGTTCAGCCCGACCACCAGAGCCCGCCCCGCTTCGAGGGCAAATCCCGCGATGTGGGCATCCTGGTCAGAAATACCGGCTTCTGCATCGATGAGAAGCAGCACCACATTGGCCGCCTCAATGGCTTGCAAGGTCTTGATGACTGAAAATTTTTCGACCGTCTCGAAGACCTTTCCCCGGCGACGCAAGCCTGCAGTGTCGATCAGGGTGTAGCGCTTTCCATTACGCTCGAATTCGATTTCGATGGCATCGCGCGTGGTACCCGGCAGATCGTACGCAATGACGCGTTCTTCACCCACCAAGGTATTGATGAGCGTGGACTTCCCGACGTTGGGACGCCCCGCAATAGCCAGTTTGATGCGGTGTACGAGGGGCTCGTCTGCTGCATTTTCGCCTTCAGCCTCCCGGATCTCGCCAGGGACCAGCGATGCCAGGGCCTCTTCGATGAGGTCGGCCACGCCATCGCCATGCGCAGCCGACACCGCATGCGGCTCGCCCAGCCCCAGTTCGTGAAACTGCGCGAGCTCCGCGTGGTCTCGCATGCCTTCCGTCTTGTTGACCGCAAGCATCACCCGCTGCCCCGACTTGCGCAGCAAGCGAGCAATCTCGTGATCGTGCGCATTGATACCGTCGCGCCCATCGACCAGAAACACCACGACGTCAGATTCTGCAATCGCCTGCTCGGTCTGGCGTGCCATCTCGACCAGAATGCCCCTTGTGGCCACCGGCTCGAAGCCGCCGGTATCTACCACGATGAAAGGATGGTCGCCCATACGGCCCTCACCGTAGTGACGGTCGCGGGTCAGCCCCGAGATGTTCGCCACCAACGCCGCTCTGGAGCGCGTCAGGCGGTTGAAGAGTGTGGATTTGCCGACATTGGTACGCCCTACCAGGGCCACCACGGGCTTGAAGCGGAGTTCAGCCACGGACACCCACCAGGATCAGCTTGCCCCCGTCGGTCTGGACCAGCACCCCACGGGGGGTGGCTACCAGCGACGATCGAATGGGGTCACTGCTCAGTTGCAGGCGTGCCATAAGGTGACCATCAGCACGCGAGAGAAAATGCACATAGCCTTGATAATCGCCCAAGGCCACAGCAGGCCCCACCACGGCAGGCGTGGAGAGCTGGCGATTGAGCAGTGCCGACTGCTGCCACAACGAATGGCCATCCTTCACGCCCAGTGCGTGCACCACACTATGGTCGTCGGCCAGGTACAGCGTCTGACCGTCCGTCGTCATACCCGTGGAGGACGAGATGCTTTGAGACCAGAGGGCACGCCCGCCCTGTGCGGCGTCAAAGCAGGTGGTATGACCCTGATAGCTGACAGCGCACAGCGTGGAACCGATCAACTGGGGCGCACCCACGATATCGCTGATGCGCTCGAGATCGGAAGCGCCACGGGTCGCAGACGAAACCGTGCTGTCCCAACGAACCGCGCCGCTGGCTGCATCAATCGCCATCAGGCGGCCATTGGGCATCCCTACGATGACCAGTTGGGGTTCCGCGATCATCTGGATGCTGGTGCGCAACGCTAGCGCCGGGCCTGGTCGCTGCACGTTCCACTTAAGCTTGCCGGTCGCGGCATCAAAGGCCTGCACACGGTAATCGGTCGTGCGCACCACCACAATGCCGTCGCTCACCAAGGGCGGCACATTGACCGCACTATCGGCCTGAGCGTGCCAGAGTTCCTTGCCCTGTGCGTCATACGCCAGCACAACGCCTTTTTGCGTTGCGACGGCGATGGTGCGCCCGTCACTACCGACTCCTGCCGAGAGCGGAGGAGTTGCAATCTGCAAGCGCACTGCGCCCGTGGCAAGGTCTAGCGCTACCAACGAGCCCGATGGGGCCGCTGCATAAACCGTATCGCCCACGACATGAGGAATGAAGCCGTACCCACCGCCACTTCCAAGCGTGGCTGTCCAGACGGGCGCTACCGCCAAAGTGGGCGCGTATTGCGTCAGAGGCGCGGGATCGTAACGCGCGTCTTTTTGGGTGAACAGGCCACAACTGGCCAGACTGGCTGTGGCGACGCCCAGCACTGCCAAACGGTACAAGCGCGTGAAAGATCGCATGGGGAATCAGGCTCCGAGAGCGTCAAGTTTAAGCTGCACGATCTGGGCAGCGGGATCTGTACCCAAAGATTTCAGCGCCTCTTCCCAGGCCTCACGTGCCTGCTGCTTCTGTCCTTGGGCAGCCAGAACGTCGCCACGGCGGTCTGCATACAGCGCGGCAAAGCCGTCAGGGGCCTTCCCTTTGAGCTGATCGAGCGCAGGCTGGTACTGCTTCTGGGCAAGGAGCACGCCCGCCAGGCGCAGGCGAGCTACTGCCTGGAACGCGGGGGAAGACTTATCGCCTACCAGCCATTGCAGTTGGTCGCGAGCCCCATCCAGATCCTTGCGTTGCTGCAGGGCCCACGCGGCCACCAGCACGCCGCGTGCCGTGTAGCCAGAACCCGCATAGTCGGTGCGCAATGCTGCGCTGGCCGCCTTGATGCGGGTGACGGCGTCATCGCCTTGCTGACCGGCGGCGGCCTCGAGCGCTTCATAGTAGCCCATGGCCTGTTCGGCCTGATGCGCCTCGTACCACTGCCAGCCGCGCCAGCCCGCAAAGGCCACCACGATTGCCAGCACCAAAACCATGCTGGCCGTGCCATAGCGTTCCCACCAGGCCTTGAGTGCGTCGATTTTTTCCTGTTCTTCGAGATCGTATGCCATGCCTGAATCAGATCCTTTGTTGCAGTTGTGCAGCCAACTGATCGAACGCGATGGATTCCTGCTGACCCTCGCCAGCCGCATTCGAACGCAGCCATTTTACGGTGGCCATGCCACTCGCGCGCTCGTCATCACCTACGATCACGGCCGCCACGGCGCCGCTTGCGTCTGCACGACGAAATTGTGATTTAAACCCAGTAGACCCTGCATGGACAAGTACCTTCAGGCCTGCGTCGCGCAAGCCTTCAGCCAGACGCGCCGCCTGACGCTGACCCTCGTCGCCCTGATGCACCATGTAGACCTGACATTCAGCTGGTGACCGGTCAGTGGCGCCCTGTTGCCACAAGTCGAGCAGACGCTCCATGCCAATGGCAAACCCCACAGCGGGGGCGGGCTTGCCCCCCAGCAGTTCGACGAGACCGTCGTAGCGTCCGCCCCCGCAGACTGTCCCTTGAGCGCCAAGGCGATCCGTCACCCATTCGAAGACGGTCAGGTTGTAATAATCCAGTCCCCGAACCAGGCGTGGGTTGAGCGTATGGGCAACGCCCGCATCGTCAAGGCGCGCGCACAGACCATGATAGTGAGCAAGCGAGGCATCTCCCAGAAAATCGAACAGGCGAGGAGCCCCGTTGGCCATGTCCTGCATGGCAGGATTCTTGGTGTCGAGAACACGCAGCGGATTGGCATACATGCGCCGGCGCGCTTCCTCGTCGAGCACGTCCTTGTGCTGCTCAAGGTAGGCAATCAGTGCCTCGCGGTGGGCGGCACGCTCGTCGGCCTGCCCCAGCGAATTGATTTCCAGACGAATGTCCGCCAAGCCCATCAGCCGCCACAGCCGCGCCAGCATGAGAATCAGCTCGGCATCGACATCAGGCCCCGGAAACCCCAGGGCTTCCACGTCAATCTGGTGAAATTGGCGATACCGGCCACGCTGGGGACGCTCGTGCCTGAATACCGGGCCCATCGCATACACGCGTCGGGGCCGATCATACAGAAAATTGTGTTCGATGGCCGAGCGGACAACCCCCGCTGTGAACTCTGGACGCAGCGTAAGTTTGTCTTCGTTCAATGGGTCGACGAACGAATACATCTCTTTTTCGACGATGTCGGTGACTTCGCCAATGCCGCGGGTGAAGAGTCGAGTCTGCTCGAGCACGGGGGTGCGCAGATTCTGATAGCCATAGATTGCAAGCCAGTCTCGGACGATTGTCTCGAGCTGCTCCCAGCGGGTAGTTTCGGGCGGCAACGCGTCTTTCATGCCGGTCAAACCGGTGACTTTCTGAAATGCGGACATAAAGTTCAACCCGGATGACGGGCTACGACGCCCGGACGATGAGAAACCGGCGCCGGGGCCAGCTCGGGGATCGGTTCGTGCCCGTAGCGACGGGCTACGTAGTTTTCAATAATGGCCTGGAATTCTTCGGCGATATGATCGCCCTTGAGCGTCACCGTGCGCTTGCCATCGACATACACCGGCGCAGCAGGTACCTCGCCCGTCCCGGGCAGGCTGATGCCAATATCCGCATGCCGACTTTCTCCAGGACCGTTGACCACGCAGCCCATGACGGCAACGTTCATGGTTTCGACCCCTGGATAGCGCGCCTTCCAGGCGGGCATTTGAGTGCGCAGATACCCCTGAATGTCAGCGGCAAGTTCCTGGAACACCGTACTGCTGGTGCGTCCGCATCCCGGACACGACACCACCATGGGGGTAAATGCGCGCAAACCCATGGTCTGCAGGATTTCTTGCGCCACGATGACTTCGCGCGCACGATCGCCGCCCGGATCGGGTGTGAGCGAAATGCGGATCGTATCGCCTATGCCCTGCTGCAGCAACACCGCCAAGGCGGCCGTGGATGCCACGATGCCCTTGGAGCCCATGCCGGCTTCGGTCAAGCCCAGATGCAGCGGGTAATCGCAACGCGCGGAAAGATCCTGGTACACCGCAATGAGGTCCTGAACATGGCTCACCTTGCACGACAGCACGATGGCGTTGCCTGGCAAGCCCAGTTCTTCTGCCCGCTGCGCATTGCTGATGGCCGACACCACCAGCGCCTCGCGCATGACGGCGTTGGCAGCACGCGGCTGGGTACTTTTGGCGTTCTCGTCCATCATCTGCGCCAGCAGCACCTGGTCCAGGCTGCCCCAGTTCACACCAATCCGGATGGGCTTGTCGTTGCGACAGGCGACGTCGATCATCTGCGCAAAATTATCGTCACGATGTTTGCCAGCGCCCATGTTCCCCGGATTGATCCGGTATTTGGACAAGGCCTGCGCACACTCGGGAAACTGCGTCAGGAGCTTGTGGCCGTTGTAGTGAAAATCACCTACCAGCGGAACCGGGACATTCATGCGATCAAGATGTTCGCGCAACGACGCCACCTGGGCGGCGGCCTCTGGCGTGTTCACCGTGACGCGAACCAGCTCGGAGCCGGCCTCCCAGAGCTCGCGGACCTGCTGCGCGGTAGCAACCGGGTCTGCCGTGTCGGTATTCGTCATGGATTGCACCACGACAGGTGCCCCGCCACCGACTTGAACCACATGCCCGCCCCAACGGACGGACACCGCTCGAGTCTGCCGGCGCGCAGCAACCGAGGGTTCGAATTCTTCAGATACCACAGTCATGGACGCAAAGCCTTCAGCCAATCGAATATCAGCCACTGATCGGGAACCCAACCACGGTCGATGGCGTAGAACCCGACGACGCAAAAAAGAATCAGGATGAGCAGCAACCAGGCCCAGGTGCGATGCGCCGGTTCACCGGCCGGCGTGATGTCAGCCTGCTGCAACGCCCGGCGGGCGCTCAGCGCCGTCACGGTCGGCTGCGGCCCCGTGGGGCCCACGGTATCGTCCAGTTGCTTCAGAGAGGCCTCGACATCGCCTTGCAGGTAGCGCACGTAGTTGCGCACCAGGCCACGCAACGGCACACCGTGCGGCAAGCGATCCCAGGAACAGGCCTCGAGATAACCCAACTGCAACGCCGAATACTTGGTGCGGGCAGATGCCTCGGCCAACGTCAGGCCGCGCGCCTCCCGAAGCGCCTTGAGCGCATCGCCCAGCGAACCTTGCGGCGCACCACCTGCATCGGGACGATTCAAGCCATCATTGGGAAGGTCACTCATCCGTGTTCCTTGTTTCGTATGACAATGCGCGCCCGATCAGGCTTGCGTTCGTTGATGCGAGTACGATCCTGAACCTCGCCCGCCAGCTGGCCACAGGCGGCGTCGATGTCGTCGCCACGCGTCTTGCGCACAGTCACCGTGAGACCAGCGTCAGTCAGCTGCTGCGCAAACAGCCGGATACGAGCAATCGGTGAGCGCTTCAGACCAGACTGAGGGAAGGGATTGAAGGGAATCAGGTTGAACTTGCAACGCACCTGCCGAGCGACTTCGATGAGCCCCTTGACCTGTTCGTCACCATCATTGACCCCGTCGAGCATAATGTACTCGAAGGTGATGAAATCGCGCGGCGCGACTTCCAGGTAGCGATTGCAGGCAGCCAGCAATTCAGCCAGTGGATACTTGCGATTGAGCGGCACCAGCTCATCGCGTAATTCGTCAGTGGGGGCATGCAACGAAACCGCCAGGGCCACAGGACAATCCTGCGCGAGGCGATCCATCATCGGAACCACGCCCGACGTGCTGACCGTCACGCGGCGGCGCGAAAGCCCATAAGCATGGTCGTCGACCATGAGCCGCAAGGCGCCCAACACCTGGTCGTAGTTCAGGAGCGGTTCGCCCATCCCCATCATGACCACGTTACTGACTGGCTGCGGCGATTCCACCGCTGCGCCATTGAGACGCGCGCCAGCAGGATCGGCCCGCAAGGCGCGATTGGCGTACCAGAGCTGGCCGACGATTTCTGCGGTGTTCAGGTTGCGGCTGAAGCCCTGGTACCCCGTCGAGCAGAACGGACACCCCACCGCACAACCAGCCTGACTCGAGACGCACAAGGTCCCTCGATCGTCTTCGGGGATATAGACCGTTTCGACTGCATTGCCCATCCCCATGTCGAACAGCCACTTGCGCGTGCCATCGGCCGAACGTTTTTCGATATTGAGGGGGGGAGCCTGGACCACGCAATGCGCTTCGAGCTGGGCACGAAATTCTTTGGCAAGGTCGCTCATGTCAGAAAAATGATCCACCCCGCGCTGGTGCACCCACTGGGACAGCTGGCGGGCACGGAAAGGCTTGCCCCCCCACTGCGCCACCAGCGAGACCAGTGCAGCAGGGTCCAGCCCCAACACGTTGGCCGCCGCCCCCCGCACCGTGGGGGCAGGCAAGACGGGCTTGAGCACGTCGGCAATAGCGGTATCAAGAGCAGACATGAAACGAACTCATTCAATAAGAAGCCGAAAAAGGCCGGCATGCGCACGCCGGCCTACAGACATCAACGGCTATGGATCTGGCTTTCCGGGAAGAAGAACGCAATTTCTACAGCAGCCGTTTCGGGAGCGTCAGAGCCGTGCACTGCGTTGGCATCGATGCTGTCCGCAAAATCGGCGCGAATCGTACCGGCGGCGGCCTTCTTGGGATCCGTCGCACCCATCAGGTCACGGTTCTTGGCAATGGCGTTGTCACCTTCGAGCACTTGCACGAACACCGGGCCTGACACCATGAAATCAACCAGATCCTTGTAGAACGGACGTTCTTTGTGCACGGCATAAAAACGCTGCGCCTCTTCGCGCGAGAGTTGCTGCAAACGAGCCGCAACCACCTTGAGGCCGGCTTTTTCGAAACGAGCAACAACTTGGCCGATCACGTTCTTGGCGACGGCATCGGGCTTGATGATGGAAAGAGTGCGTTCAATAGCCATGAAAGATTCCACAAGATAGACAAAGGACAAAAAAAGCGATCCAAGGATGCAAATTGCAGCCCTGAAAATCGTTTTCTCAATGAAAACAAAGACTTTATTCAAACTGACGATAACCCGGCATTTTAACATGCACGGCTTTTGCACCAAGCGCCTAAAATGAGACTTTTTCACAAGCCCACCCCGATCACGGCGCGGGCGCCCACCATTAAGACCCCATGAGCGATTCCTCTTCCTCCTTGCCCAAGAGCTTTGAACCCCAGGACATCGAGTCCCGCTGGTATGACGAATGGAACCGCCGTGGCCTTTTTGCAGGGGGACAGCACGTTGCGGCAGCGTCTGGGCACGCCGCTGAGGCGTTTGCGATCCAGTTCCCTCCCCCCAACGTGACAGGCACCCTGCACATGGGTCACGCCTTCAATCAGACCATCATGGATGGCTTGATCCGCTATCACCGGATGCGCGGTGACGACACGGTGTTCATCCCTGGAACCGACCATGCAGGCATCGCGACGCAGATCGTGGTGGAACGCCAGCTCGATGCCGAGGGCATTTCGCGTCACGACCTGGGCCGCGAAAAATTCCTGGAACGCGTCTGGGCCTGGAAGGAAAAATCAGGCAGCACGATCACTGGCCAGTTTCGCCGCCTGGGGTCGTCTTGCGACTGGTCGCGTGAATACTTCACCATGGACGAGAACCTCTCGCACGGCGTGGTCGAAGTGTTCGTCAAGCTCTACGAACAAGGCCTCATCTACCGCGGCAAGCGCCTCGTGAATTGGGACCCGGTGCTAGGTACGGCAGTTTCCGATCTCGAGGTCGTGAGTACCGAAGAAGAAGGCCACATGTGGGAAATCCGCTACCCACTCACGACACCGGTCGGCGGTACGACCCATCTGGTGGTGGCCACTACGCGCCCCGAAACCATGCTGGGCGACGTCGCCGTGATGGTGCACCCAGACGACGAGCGCTACGCGCACCTGGTGGGCCATACCGTGACCCTGCCGCTGGTAGGGCGCGAGATTCCCATCATTGCCGACGACTATGTGGACCGGGAATTCGGCACTGGAGTGGTCAAGGTCACTCCCGCCCACGACTTCAACGACTACGCCGTGGGCCAACGCCACGCCCTGCCCATGATCAGCGTCCTCACGCTGGACGCCAGGATCGTGGACGACGCACCCGAACCCTACCGAGGGCTGGACCGCTACGAAGCGCGGACGCGTATCGTGGCCGATCTCGATGCCCGCGGGCTGCTGCAGCAGGTGCGCGACCACAAACTCATGGTGCCGCGCGGTGATCGCACCAACAGCGTGATCGAACCCATGCTGACGGACCAATGGTTCGTGGCCATGAGCAAGCCCGCTCCCGCCAACAGCCTGCATCCGGGCAAGAGCATTACACAGGTGGCGCTCGAGGTCGTGGCCGATGGCCGCGTGAAATTCGTCCCCGAAAACTGGACTACCACCTATAACCAGTGGCTCGAAAAAATTCAGGACTGGTGCATCTCACGGCAACTGTGGTGGGGCCACCAGATCCCGGCATGGCACGCGGAAGACGGCCGCATTTTCGTGGCGCGATCAGCCGAAGAGGCGCAGGCCAAGGCGCGCGCGGAAGGTGTCATGGGGACACTGACCCGCGACCCAGACGTGCTGGACACCTGGTTTTCCTCGGCACTGGTCCCCTTTACGGACCTTGGCTGGCCGCGCGAGACACCAGACCTCGCCCGCTATCTTCCTTCTGGCGTGCTGGTCACCGGCTTCGACATCATCTTCTTCTGGGTGGCTCGCATGATCATGATGAGCATGCACCACACGGGTCAGGTGCCTTTCCGGACGGTCTACGTGCACGGGCTCGTGTGCGACATGGAAGGCAAGAAGATGTCCAAGTCCAAGGGCAACACCATAGATCCGGTGGACCTGATCGACGGTATCGAGCTGGACCCGCTGATCGCCAAACGGACGGTGGGGCTCATGAACCCTCGCCAGGCTGACAAGATCCGCAAGCGCACCCGCAAAGACTACCCTGAGGGCATTCCAGCCTACGGTGCGGATGCGCTGCGCTTTACCATGGCGGCCTACGCGACACTGGGCCGCAACATCAACTTTGACCTCAAGCGCTGCGAGGGCTACCGGAATTTCTGCAACAAGCTCTGGAACGCGACACGCTTCGTACTCATGAACGTGGAAGGCCAGGCACTGGGTACCCCACAGCCCGGCGATCTCTCGTTCGTGGACCGCTGGATCATCGACGGTTTGCAGCACCTCATTGCCGACGTGCATGCGGGGTTCGAGCAATACCGCTTTGATCAAGTGGCCGATCGGCTCTACCACTTCATCTGGGATGAATACTGCGACTGGTACGTGGAACTTGCCAAGGTGCAGCTCCAGGCAGGTACCGAGGCACAGCAGGCGGCCACGCGTCGCACGCTCATCCACGTGCTGGAAACGCTGCTGCGCCTGATTCACCCGATCATGCCCTTCATCACGGAAGAGCTTTGGCAAAAGGTGTCTGTGGCGGCGGGGGTACGCGCCGAGCAAACACCCGCCAGCATCAGCACTCAGCCTTACCCCGATGCGCGCAGCACGCTGCACGATACAGAAGCGGCAGCCCACATGGCCGAGCTCAAGTCACTCACGGATGCCATCCGGGCACTGCGAGGAGAAATGAACCTTGCGCCAGCCCTCAAGGTTCCGCTGCTGGTCCAAGGAAGCTCGCTCAACCTGAACGACTTTGCACCGTACCTGATGGCGCTGGCGCGACTTAGCGAGGTCCAGGCGGTGGAACACTTGCCAGACTTGGGCGCACCGGTTCAAGTCGTGGGCACCACGCAGCTCATGCTGCGCGTAGAAGTCGACGTCGCTGCCGAGCGTATCCGCCTGGACAAGGAAATCGATCGGCTGCAAAAGGAAATCGGCAAGGCCATCGCCAAGCTCGATAACGAAAGCTTCGTGGCGCGGGCACCTGCCGCCGTCGTGGACCAAGAGCGGCTGCGGCTGGTGCAGTTCAACGAGACACTGGAACGCGTCAAGGCCCAACGCCAGAAGCTGTAATCGGCTTGCTCACCTTGGTTCTGCAACCCAGACTACTTGCCTGGAGGCGGAACCAAGGGGCCATCACGCATCAGAACGTGGAAGCACAATGCCCGCCGCTGGGCGCCACACCCGAGCCCACGGCAATCAGCGGCGGCTCGGCCCGTACATTGACAGGGGCGCTGTGCGCCCAATCCCAGGCGAAAAAGCCCAGGAACACCAGCCAGAAGATCGTCGCCCAAAATTTGGAGTTCATGGCGCTATCCCTCAGGCAAACACGCGGCGGCGAACCCGCACGCCAATCAGCGAGCCCAGGAATGCCATAGGCACCCAAATCCAGCCATGCAGGCTGCCCGTAGAGATTCCACTGACCATGGCACCAATGTTGCAGCCAAAGGCAAGCCGCGAGCTATAGCCCAACAACAGCCCTGCCACCAGGCCTACAATCCATTGCGTCGCATTGAGCTGCTTGGCCGCCTTCACAGGTTTGCCCAGACCGATCCACAACGCACCCGCCAAAATCCCGATGTTGGTGATGGAGGTCACGTCCAGGAAGATGGATTGCGAGAGCGTCATGGCGTTCGTAGGCTCGCTCCAGAAGGCATTGGCGGCCGGGTTGAACAAATGACCTGCCGCTGCGATCTTGGCCGCCCATAGCCCGAAACCGTAGACGATCCCCCAGGGTTGCCCAGCGATCACGAAGTTCAAAACCGCCAGGATCGCCAACAGAACCGCACCCACCAGCAACTTTTTATCCCAAAGGCGCGCCGCAACGCGCACGTCTGCGGAAGGGCGCACCCCGCGGGCCGACGCCGCTGTGCCGCTTCGAGTGCCACGCCGTGTCCAATGCGTCACTCCCACGCCCACGATGAACAGCCCCGCCAGAGTGATGGCAAGCGCCTCGGGGGCACCAAAGTGTGCCACCAGGCCGTACGGAGGCAAGGCACCCAATGACAGCCAGTTTTCGAGCGTGGCCGACCCCAGAAAGCTGCCTACTGCAAAGACAGGCAGGATGGCCATATTCAAGGTGAAGCCCATGCCCGCCTTGTACAAAGTGCCTGAACCACAGCCATCGGCCACCTGCATGCAGGCACCGAACACAAAGGCACCCACAATGAGGCTAATGCTTGGAGGCCCCAGAGCCGCCCCCAAATCAGTGGGATACGCAGCCAATAGCGGCATGGAAGCGGCTGCGGCCAGCCCCAGGAGCACCAATTGAGCAATCACGCCCGAAGGATCGCGCTGTTCAATCAGCTTGCGCCAACCCGTGGTGAAGCCAAAGCGGGCACCCGCAAGCACCAGCCCCAACCCCAGCCCCACCAAAAACAGCAAGGCCTGACGCAGTGCCACTGACCAGGCCAGAAAAACCGTGAAGGCGACAATAGCCGCCGCCAGAGGAATACGCTTCATGTCAGCCCAGTACGCCCTTGAGCTTGTTCAGAATCTGCGTCCCCCGGCCAGGGACGTTTTCCATGGGAAGCGAAGCGCTTTGCGACCACTCGGCCAGTGACTCGGGGTAGAGGCGTACATTCTTCTCTCCGAGCACCTCAGAGAGCGCGAACCAGTCGGTAGCGGCCCAATGACCCGTATTGCAGAAAGAGATGGTTTCTTTGGCAGGCCCGTTGGGCAACAGCTTGGCCGCTACCGCACGCGCCTGATCCACAGGAAGGAAAATCGACGTACCCGGTTCGAACCAACGGCTGTTCTCGACGTTGACGGCCCCCTTGATCGTCCCCGGCACTTTCGCGGTGGGCGCCTTGACCTTGCCCAGGTAAAAATCCAGCGGGCGAGCATCGATGAGCTGTGTCTGGGGGTTCCCCACCTGAGCGGCCACCTGCGGGGTTTCGGCGATGATGTCTTCGTCCAGGTGCGCCACGTAGGCGGTGGGCTTCACGGTGGGGACAGTCTGATCGTGCGAGAGCCCCGCATCGGTCCAGGCCTTGTAGCCGCCATTGAGCACGGACAGATTCGTGAGCCCAAGATACTTCAAAGTCCAGTACACCCGAGCAGACGCGCCAAAGTCTGTGCTGTCCGACCCCGAAGACACCACGACGGCATGCGACTGTGCATCCACGCCCAGGTTGCGCACCAGATCGGTGAGTTGAGCCACCGGCGGCAGCTTGCCCGGGTTATTGGCCGGGCCGCGCCATTGTGCGTAAGGGGCAGAAACGGCCCCTGGAATATGACCTGCCGCGTATTGATCCGCCGGCCGAATGTCGATGACGCGGACTTCGGGTGCCTGACGGGTGGCATCCAGCTGTGCGGGCGTCAGTAGGGGCTGCCCAGCCCAGGAGGCGGACGATGCGCCCAGCGTCAGGACGAATCCGCCCAATACGGCCAACAGGGATTTCATGATTCAGACTCGAAGGAGAAGAGGTGAACATTCTCGCAAATCCTCTGCACTTCTCAAACCATTTTTATATAACTTTAAGTAATTAAAAGACCACACGCTGCACACAGCGGCCCAGGTCAGAGTTTCCGCAGTAACCCAGCCCGATTGGCCGGAATCACCTGCACGATGCCTGCGGCGCTGTCGGTCGCACGCGCAAGCGCATTCTGAGCACTGTCTCCCAGCGCCCAGGCATGCACGAAGGTCGAGGCAAACGCATCGCCCGCACCAATGGTGGACACCGCAGTGACGGGCCTTGCCGCATGGAAACACTCCTGGGCGCCATCGAAGAACACGGCCCCTGCCGCACCCAGAGTGACCAGCACGTGCTGGCCAGGTCGACGCACCAATTTCCGCGCCAGAGACTCGGCAGCCTCGACGGATACGGCATCTGCATCGGGCACACTCTCGTCGCACAACCGGGCGGCCTCGCTCGCGTTGACACACAGGAGATCTGCGCGCTTCCACAGGCCCTCCAAGGCTTGCGGATGCGACAACTGGCGCGCACCAGGCGTGACCACCAGCCGAAACGTGGGTGTTTCCATCGAGGACAGCGCCTGCTCCAGCCAGGCCTGGGACTTCAAGGACAAGCCAGTGACGTACACGACATCAGCCTGGTCGAGCCCCTGAAACCCCTGCTCACCCACCCAAGCGCTGGCCCCGCGCTGCGCGTAGGCACGCGCGGCACCCGACTCGTCGACCATGACCACCGATTTGCCCGTGGGAAGCGTGTGATCGGGAATGTCGGCACGCACATGGTGTCTTTGCAAGAGGTCGCGAATCAGCCCGCCTTCCAGATCGCGGCCCACACAGGCGTGAATGCTCACCTCACCGCCGAGGGCCGCCATGTTCAGTGCGGCGTTCACTGCCCCGCCCCCCGCGTACAGGCCGATATGATCCACGTCCTGCTTGGCACCCAGCACAGGCCGCACGCGCGCCACCACGATGTCCACAATGGCTGCGCCTATGGTCGTAAACCGCATGTTGTCTCCACACTATAAAGCTGGGGTTTACCCTGGTCAGGGTTACACTGGCGGCTTATTTTCTCACGTCTGACTCATGACCCGCCCCCTTCCCACCGCCATGCCGGGCCAACCGTCACGCGCACCGGCCAGTGCGGGTCTGGTGCTCTTCGCCTTGGCCATCGGCGCCTTCGCCATTGGCACCACCGAATTCGCCACCATGAGCCTGCTGCCGTACTTTGCACAGGATTTGGGCATCGATGCACCCACGGCCGGCCACGTCATCAGTGCGTACGCGCTGGGCGTCGTGGTGGGAGCACCGCTTCTGACTGTACTGGCGGCGCGTGTCGCCCGTCGTACGCTGCTCATCGCACTCATGGGTACCTTCGCGCTCTTCAATGGCCTGTGCGCGTTGGCGCCCAGCTACCATGCCCTGCTGGTACTACGGTTTCTGAGCGGTCTGCCGCACGGCGCCTACTTCGGTATCGGCTCGCTGGTGGCCGTCTCACTGGTCCCGCATTCGAAGCGCAACCAGGCGGTGGGCCGCATGTTTCTAGGGCTCACCGTCGCCACCATCGTAGGCGTCCCATTCGCCAACTGGCTGGGACACGCGCTGAGCTGGCGCTGGGGATTCGGCCTGGTCAGCGTCTCGGGCCTCGTCACCATGGCCCTGGTCGCCCGGCTGGCACCCCCCAGCCCACCCGAACCAGGAGCCAGCCCCTGGCAGGAGCTGGGTGCGCTCAAGCACCTGCAGGTCTGGCTGACGCTCGCGACAGGCGCCATTGGATTCGGCGGCCTCTTTGCAGTCTACACGTACCTGGCCGACGTCCTCCTGCAGGTCACGCACGTCTCGCCAGACACCATCCCATTTGTGCTGGCGCTCTTTGGCATAGGGCTGACGCTGAGCAACATCATCATGCCCTGGCTGGCGGACCGAGCCCTGATGCCGACGGCAGCAGGATTGCTGCTCTGGAGTGCCGCCGCCACCGCGTTGTTTCCCTTTGTGGCGGGGCACCTCTGGGCGCTGAGTATCGACGTGTTCTTCATCGCGTTCGCCGGGTCGCTGGGGACCATTCTGCAAACGCGGCTCATGGACGTGGCACAACACGCACAAGGACTGGCCGCTGCGCTGAACCACTCAGCCTTCAACTTCGCAAACGCGCTCGGCCCGCTCCTGGGCGGCCTGGCGATCGCTGGCGGCTACGGGTGGACATCGCCTGGATGGGTGGGCACGGCCCTGGCGCTGGGAGGATTTGCGATCCTGATGATATCCGTCTATGTGGATCGATCACGCCGGGCACGAACGGTGGCCCAGGCTTAGTGCCCAGTTTGCCTCATCTGCCCACTCACCGGTCAAACGAAAAACGAGAGCACTCAGCCGATCTTATCCTGCGTGCGGTCCTGAAAATCGGACGCAGCGTGACGCTCCCGCAGTTGATGGGCAGGATCGCCCGAGGTACGGTTCACCATCCGCCCCCGTTGGACCGCGGGACGCTGCGCAATGGTCTTGGCCCACCGCATCACATGGGTGTAGTCCTGGGCTGACAGGAACTCCGCTGCACCATAGGCCTCGTTGAGCACGAGGCCCCCGTACCAGGGCCAGATGGCGATATCCGCAATGGTGTATTCGTCCCCCGCCACGAACGGATGCTGGGCAAGGCGTTGATCCAGCACGTCGAGCTCGCGCTTGACCTCCATGGCGTAGCGGTTGATGGCGTACTCGATCTTGACCGGCGCATAGTTGTAGAAGTGCCCGAAGCCACCGCCCAGGAAAGGCGCCACCCCCACCTGCCAGAAGAGCCACGACAGACATTCCGTACGCCCCGCCAGATCGCGCGGCAAAAAGGCGCCAAATTTTTCAGCCAGATACAGCAAGATGGAACCCGATTCAAAGATGCGAATGGGCTCGGGGCCGCTACGGTCGACCATCGCCGGAATCTTGGAATTGGGATTGACGGCCACGAAACCGCTTCCGAACTGATCGCCTTCGCCAATGCGAATGAGCCAGGCGTCGTATTCTGCGCCTGCATGCCCGGCCGCCAGCAGCTCTTCGAGCATGATGGAAACCTTCTGTCCATTTGGCGTTGCCAGGGAATACAGCTGCAGTGGGTGCTTTCCCACGGGCAACTCTTTTTCGTGCGTTGCCCCCGCCACGGGCCGATTGATATTCGCAAAACGCCCACCGCTGGGTTGTTCCCACGCCCAGACCTTGGGTGGAACATAGTCATAAACCGTACTCATCTCGAATCCTTCAAGAAAGACGCGCAGCGGCACCACCCGCTGCCGAGGCTCCGTGTGTCAGTAATGTGGGGGACGTTCGTTGGCCTGCAGTCCGGCCAGCGAACCGCCACCCGAGAGCTGCTGCTGACGGCGAACCTCGGCGAGTTCGCGCGCCAGCGCTTCCATGAGCTCGCGCTGACGGAACACCGTACGGTTCAGCTCATCAAGCAGGTCTTCGGCCAGCGCCAGCTTGGATTCCAGCGTGACCAGCCGCGAATCCAGAGTCGTATCAATCGTCATGGGACAAGCATACTGCATCGTTCGAAAGTCACCGTCATGCCCCTACTCCACTCTCAGACGCAGCCCACGTTGGATAATTCGTGAACCCCTGGGCGCCGCCGCCAAACAGGTGATCGGTATCCAGAGGATTGAGCGGCCATCCCTGACGAAAGCGTTCGGGCAAGTCAGGGTTGGCCACAAAGGGGCGGCCAAAGCCGATCAAGTCGGCCCAGCCGCGCGCAATGGCGTCTTCAGCCCGTGCCTGCGTGTACTTTCCTGCATAGATCAGAGTGCCGGAATAGATCATGCGCAGCGCTTCCTTGAACGCAGGCGGCATGAACGGTGCATCTTCCCAATCTGCTTCGGCGATGTGGACATACGCCACCCCCAGACCGTCCAGCAACTTGGCAGCCGCCAGATACGTTGCCTGCGGGGTCTCGTCGATGGAGCCCGCCAAAGTCGTCAGGGGTGACAGTCGCACACCCACTCGTTCACGCCCTGCCACAGCAATCACGGCCTGAGTAACTTCATGCAGGAATCGCAGCCGTTTCTGCAAGGTTCCACCATAGGCATCGGCACGATCATTGACCCCCGAATCAATGAACTGATTCACCAGATAGCCGTTGGCAGCGTGGATCTCCACCCCATCAAAGCCCGCCGCCAGCGCGTTGCGTGCGCCCTGGGCAAAATCTTGCACAACCAGAGCGATCTCGCGCTCGGTGAGCGCGTGGGGCTTCGAGTGCTGCACCATGCCTCCCACACCGCCTTCAGGTCCGCGATGATCAGGGTCGATGAAGACCTTGACGCCTTCCGCAATTTTTTCGGACGAGGATACGGGCGGCCGGCCTCCGGGTTGCAAAGACACATGAGAAATGCGTCCTACGTGCCAGAGCTGCAGGAAGATACGACCTCCCTCCGCATGCACCTTGGCCGTGACCTGCTTCCAGCCTGCCACTTGCTCGGCGCTGTGAATGCCAGGCGTCCATGCGTAGCCCTGCCCCTGTTGGCTCACCTGCGTCCCCTCGGTGATGATGAGCCCAGCCGACGCGCGCTGCGCATAGTATTCAGCCATAAGCGCCGTGGGCACGTTGCCCGGCCCCGAGCGCGAGCGGGTCATGGGGGGCATGAGAATGCGATTGGGAAGCGTCAAGGCTCCCAATCGATAAGGCGTGAACAGCACGATGAATGACTCCTGCAACAAGCGGCATACCGCCCGATCAATAGAGCATCATCGTACTGCGAACGCCAGCGCCACCCGGCGACCGCACCTGCCCCTCACGCGGCGAAGAAGTCTCCAAGCAGGCCAGCCACCACTTTGGTCGCCCCGAGCAAGTCGGACAGCACCACGTGCTCGTCGGCCTGCTTGGCGCAAGATTCTTGCACCGTTCGCGGCCCCGCCCCATACATGACGGTCGGAATCCCCTGCTCGGCATACAGGCGGGCGTCGGCGTACAAGGGCGTGCCCACAGCCGCAATATCCTCGCCAAAGACCTGGCGGGCATGCGCCTGCAGGCTGGCGACCAAGCGCTCATGCCCTGGCAACGGCCGCAAGGCACGGGCCAGCAGCAAGCGGCGGATATTCACCGTAATGCCCGGCAGCCCCGCGACGGCACCGAGAATGAAAGCACGGACTTCGGCTTCGACCTGCGTGGGATCTTCTTCAGGAATCAGGCGCCGGTCCATCTTCAGCACCACTCGGCCAGGGACGACATTCGTGTTCGTCCCGCCATTGATGCAACCCACGATCATCGTCGGGCTGTCGATGCCGGAAATGTTTGAATGGATGTCATCGAGACTATCCGCCTGGCGGTAGATTTCGGCCAGAATGCAGGACGCCGCACGAAGCGCATCATGACCCGTCTTGGGTGCCGAGCCATGGGTCGCCTTGCCATCGACAGTCACCTCGAACTGCAAGCAGCCATTATGTGCCGTCACGACAGCATGGCTGAAGCTCGCGCAGACCACATAATCGGGGTGCGTCAGACCCCGCTGCAGCAGCCAGCCCGGTCCTTTGAGGCCGCCGAATTCCTCGTCGTACGTGAAATGCAGCTCCACAGTGCCCTTCAAGGGCGCACCGCTGGCCTCCAGGGCACGGACCGCGTGCAGATAGGTGGTGAAGTCCGACTTGGACACCGCAGACGCTCGCCCGTACAGGCGGCCATCCACCACCTCGCCACCATAGGGGTCATGCGCCCAACCCTCACCGGGAGGGACCACGTCGCCATGTGCATTGAGCGCAATCACGGGGCCGCCCGCCCCGTAGCGGCGACGCGCGACCAGATTGGTGATGCTTCGCATGCCATAAGTCTGCACCTCGGCATCAGGAACGACGTGACGCTCGACCGTCCACCCCCACCCTTCCAGCAATCGAGCCACGGCTTCGGCATGAGGTGCCGTATCGCCCGGCGGGGTATCCGTCGGAATGGCCACCAGCCGCTGCAGCAGCGCGACCTGCTCATCAAAATGCGCATCCACCCACTGCTGCAGGGCCTCATTCAGACCAACCTTGCCGGTGTGCGTATTCGCTTCCATGAAATCTTCGCTCAACAGGGCTGGCACGTCGCAGCCGAATAAGAAAACAGGCGCCCGGGAGCGCCTGTGGTGTGCACCGCAAAAACTTACTTTGCGAGCCGGCCCCAGATCCGAACGCGACTGATACCGCCATCCGGGAACATGTTGACGCGCACGTGCGACACCGGCCCCTTGAACAGGATATCGGCTCCTTCGAAGAAATGTTGTTTATCCATATCGGTCTTGTGCTCACCCAGAACGGCCGGCCAGAACATGGCTTGCGTCACCAGGGATTGATCGGTGCTTTCGTCTACCTTGGCGCCCATCACCGACACGCGATCAGGGTAGTTACCCTTGAAGTGTGCCGTGTCGATCTCGATTTTTTCGACAGTCACCGCATGGCCCAGCTCGATGATGATCCAGTCGTTGCCCGGCTCGCGGCGCCGGCGGGTTTCCCAGCCGTCGCCCATGTTGGCGCCGCGACCCGCCTTGAGGATGACAGTGGGGGTGCCGTAGTGGGCATCGCTGTAGGCAACGACACGGCCACCCTGGGCCAGGGCCGATACCTCGTAGAGCGCCTTCGGGTCCTGCTTTTCCCAGTTGCAAGCCGGCTGGCCATAGACACGCAGACGCGCCACCCCGCCGTCGGGGAAGATGCTCAGGCGGACGTGCGTCCAGACCCGGTCATCGGTGATTTCGACGAAATGGTGAGCATTACCCTGCAACGAACGGGCCGGCACGAGTTCTACCCACTGAGTCTGTTCGTTCGGTTCGCCTTCGCAATGGGCCACGTGCACCGAAGCGGCTGGCGGGAAATTGCCGGTAAAGTGGCTGGTATTGATATCCAGGCCTTTGATAGTGCCGGGCAGACCCAGCTTGATGACGGCATGGTCATTACCACCGTTGCGACGGCGACGGGTTTCCCAGCCATCCATCCACTTGCCATGCTCGTCGAACTTGCCCACGACGAAGACCGGCTCGGAATCCTGCAACATGCGCGTCGCTGACGCGAAAAACTGGTCCGTGCAGGACACGATGGTCGTGCCCAGGCTTTCGCTGGCCAGGTTCGGGTGGCGGGTAGCAAAGGCGGGCAGCTCGACGACGGGTGCGTCGACGATAGTCCCTACGGGCAGATTGGGAGTTGCCATGACAGAAGCTCCTGAGATTGAGATTGAAGGAGGGTGCGGCCAGCGCACCCGATGAACTGAATGCGCCCTCAGGCTGCCTTGAACGGGTGTTCTTTGGCCCAATGGTGTGCGATGTCGGCGCGCGTAGCGATCCAGACGCGATCGTGCTTCTGCACGTGATCCAGGAAGCGCTGCAAGCCTGCCAGCCGGCCCGGACGCCCGGACAGGCGGCAGTGAATCCCGACCGACATCATCTTGGGAACGGTGTCGCCTTCGGCATACAGCACATCAAAGGCATCACGCAAATAGTGGAAGAAATGGTCCGCCGTGTTGAACCCTTGTGGCGAGGCAAAACGCATGTCGTTGGTATCCAGGGTATAGGGCACCATCAGCTGCGGATGCTTCTTGCCATTGCCCAGGTCCACTTCCGTCCAGAACGGCAGGTCGTCGCCATAGTAATCGGCGTCGTACAGGAATTTGCCTTCTTCGGCCACGATGCGCAGCGTATTGGGGCTGTCGCGGCCGGTATACCAGCCGTCGGGGTGGCGTCCCAGCACCCGCGTCACGATATCCAGGCAACGCTGAAAATGCTCTCGCTCGACGGTCTCGGACACATTCTGATAGTGAATCCAGCGGTAGCCATGACAGGCGATCTCGTGCCCGGCTTCGACAATGGCGCGCGCCACGTCGGGGTTGCGCTCCAGCGCCATGCCCACGCCAAAGACGGTCAGCGGCAACTTGCGGCGTTCGAATTCACGCAAAATGCGCCACACACCGGCCCGCGAGCCGTATTCGTAGATGGATTCCATCGAAAGATGGCGATCGGGGTACGACTCGGCACCAATGATTTCGGACAAGAACTGCTCTGAGCCCGGGTCCCCGTTCAGCACGCAGTTTTCGCCGCCCTCTTCGTAGTTCATCACGAACTGCACGGCGACGCGAGCTTTGCCGGGCCAATTGGCCTGGGGCGGCGTGCGGCCATACCCAATCAGGTCACGAGGATACTTGTTGTCTGACATGAACAGCCTCCTGAAAATAGACTCAGAGTTGCGCGGGAAACGCGGCCCACGGATCTGAAGTCACCGCACCCGGTTCCTCCATCCGCAACTCGCAATCCTGCAAGTGGTGATCCATGGCGGCGCGCGCGCTGTGCGCGTCGCGGCGAGCCAAATAATCCAGAATCTCGCGATGTTCGACATACGAGCAGGTGCTTCCCCCGGTCGTATCGCCCAGCGCGATGATGAGCGTGGTGCGCGCGCACAGACCAGTCAACAGGTCGGTGAGCACCTCGTTGTCGAGCAGCTGCGCAAGCTCGACATGAAACGCATTGGACAGGCGAATCCAGCTGATGCGATCGCCGCGCTCGAAGGCCTGTTGCTCACGATCCACCATCTGGCGCAGCGGCACAAGGCGCGTCTCGATGTCGTCCACGGCTGCAAGCATGTCGAGCACGATGTCTTCCAGCGCCCGGCGCGTGGCAAAAACGTCGCGAATTTCCTTGGGGGTAGCCTGCCAGACCCGTGCGCCGCGATTGGGTTCAATGACCACGATCTTGTCATGCGCCAGGCGAGCCAGGGCGGCGCGCACCGTGCTGCGCGAACACTGAAACGCCGAACACAGCGTCGCTTCCGTCAGCTTGGCGCCAGGCAGCAGGCGGCGATCCATGGCGGCATCAAAGACTTCGCCATACACGCGGTCCACCTCGGAGCGCTCCTGCACCGGGCGCGGGTCTCGCAAGGCAGAGGCCCGAGGCGCCTGCAGGTCCGGTACGCCAGCACGATCAGGTTTGAGCTCCAGCATATGCAGTAGAATTCGGTTCACCAAAATTGTTGACAATTATTGTGGACCAGACGAAAATCGTCAACACAAATTGTTGACAATAATTCAAACCGTTCTGCCCCCAAGTCATTTCAGGCTCACGCCCAAGACTTGAGAACCGCTGTCCTGCAGCGGGCCGGCCATACCGGGGGCCATTTGGCAGAACTCTGACCGGAGACAAATCCCATGGGAAAACTTTCCACCCATGTACTGGACACCGTGCACGGTGTTCCGGCCCAGGGCGTCGCTCTGGAACTGTATCGCCTGCAGGGTGACACCCGTACCCTGCTCACCCAAACCACCACCAACGCCGACGGCCGCTGCGATGCGCCGCTTCTGAGCGG
Organism: Castellaniella sp.; assembly: GCF_036379515.1. Lineage (GTDB taxonomy): Bacteria > Pseudomonadota > Gammaproteobacteria > Burkholderiales > Burkholderiaceae_B > Castellaniella. The sequence continues at coordinate 23,436 of NZ_DASVGN010000009.1, read as the reverse complement.
TACCGACTTCGCACAAGGGGTCTACGAACTGGTGTTCCACGCGGGTGACTACTTTGCGCGCCAAGGCGTCACCCTCCCCGAACCCCGCTTCGTGGACCAGGTGGTGCTACGCTTTGGCATTGCGGACCCCACCCAGAACTACCACGTCCCGCTGGTCGTCACACCGTGGACCTGGTCCACGTATCGCGGCAGCTGATCGCCTGCTCCACTGCGCACGGCTTTCACGGCAAGCCTTGCTTGCCCCTGCGCAGAACGCCACTTGAACGCATTCGTGGAGACTCCTCATGGAAGGATATTTTCTGGACTACGGCAACCTGCTGCTGCGCTGGTTGCACGTCATCGCCGCCATCGCCTGGATTGGCGAATCGTTTTACTTCGTGATGCTGGACCTGAGCCTGCACAAACCCCACACTGAACGCGCTAAGCAACTGGGCGTCTTTGGTGAACTGTGGGCCGTGCACGGTGGTGGCTTCTACCACAACGAAAAATACATGACCAACCCGGCTGAACTGCCGGACGATCTGCACTGGTCGTTCTGGAAGGCCTACACCACCTGGTTATCAGGCTTTGGCCTGTTCCTGCTGCTGTACTGCCTGAACGCCAACATCTACCTGGTCAACCCCAACAGCCCGTGGGCCTGGGTGCGCGGCATGAACGGCCCCGAGGCCGGCCTGGTCGCCATCGCCTTCCTGATCGTGGGCTACAACGTGTATTCACGCCTGTGCCGCATCATCAGCCCCACCGTGAATCACGATGGCTGGCTCAGCGTCGCCGTGGGCGTGATGATGGTGTTTGCATCGTGGCTTTCGACCCAGATATTCCCGGGGCGCGCCGCCTTCCTGCTGGTGGGCGGGCTTATGGCCACCTGCATGGCCTGGGGCGTGTTCTTCTGGATCATCCCCGGCCAGCGCCGCATGGTGAAAGCACTGAAGGCCGGTGAAACACCCAACGCGCTGGATGGCGCCTGGGGCAAGCAACGCTCGGTGCACAACACCTACTTCACGCTGCCCGTGATCTTCCTGATGCTCAGCAACCACTACTCGTTCACCTACACGAACGAGCACGCCTGGATCATCATGAGCCTGTTCATCTTTGCCGGCGCGGCTATCCGCCAGTACTTCGTGCTGCGCCACACGGGCAAGAATGATTTGCGCTTCCCGGCAGTCGGCATCATCCTGCTGGCCATCATCGGCTGGCTGGCCATGCCGACCCCGGCGCCCGCCCCAGCGCCTGTTGCGGCAGGGGCTGTCAGCCAAGCCGGTGCCGCAGGCGCTGCCACCCAGACCGGTACGACGCTTGCCCAAGTGCACAGCATCCTGCAAGCCCGTTGCATCGAGTGCCACTCGGCCAAGCCTACGCAAGCAGGCTTTGCCTCGGCCCCTGCCGGCATCATGCTGGATACGCCCGAAGAGGCCCTGCAGCACGCCACCCAGATCAAACAAGTGGTGGGCAGCAAATACATGCCTCTGGCCAACCTGACCAAGATGACGGACGACGAACGCGCCGTGATCGCGGCCTGGAACGGAAAGTAATCAGGCATAGCCCAGGCTGGCGCCGTCAGGCCCCAAAGAAGGTGAACGGCATTCGCGCCGGTCACCTTCTTTTTTATCAATTGGGAACGCACAAATAGCCGCTTGTCAGGCCATCTGCCGAGGCCGAGGCGCCACTCTCGGATACCTGCAGGGTATTGAAGCCGAAAGGACAAAAGCAGCCCCCGGTATAGGGGTTCGCGGTCGTAGTACCCAACGAATTTCTGCAGCCGCGCCGGCTGTTGATGAGATAGCCGCCGCCCGATGCGCGGGCGATCAGTTCCCATTTACCCTGGCGACACAGCACCACCCCCGGGAAGCTGCGATCACGGCCCAGTGCGCCTTCAGCCTCACAAACAGCGCCTGCATCCCATCCTTCTTCGAGCACCACGCTCTCACGCGCGATCAACTGCCTGTCACTGCGGATAGGGCCTTGCACCGAAAGATTCCCTTGGAAATCCGGATCTCGAGCATCTCGTACACGGAGGAAATCGCCAGTATCGCCCGAGCTCGAGGTGCCGCCTGGCCCAGGCGATCCATTGTGTGCCACCAACAAGGCCACCATGCCGGGAACCCAGGGGCCCGAGCCAGATGGAAACAGGACGTGCTGACCCGCACCACTGAAGGCATCCGGACGGTGCGGCCAAAGCACCAAGCCGCGGCCTTGAGCCGCCATCAGCCACTCTGCAACGAGCCCTTCATCCGGCACCTGTCGACCATTCTCCAGCGGCGACAGTGTGTGAACCAGTGCCCGCAAGGGGCACGCCGCTTCAGCACAGCCGCCATCGCGCCAAGCCACGACGCCCAAGGACTGGCCCATGGGGCCACGCATCTGCCACCCCGCATGCAGCACGCCAAGGGATTTCAGCGCATCCCAGCCTGGCACGTCGACAAGTTGTGTTCCAGGGCCTCCCGTCCCTTCTCGAAGCGAACGGGAACCCTCCTGATCCAGATAGCCCTGCACGGCATCGCGAGCAGCCTCCATCCAGGTCGCCAGACTGCGAGCCTGAAGCACGCGGACCCGGTCAGCCCATTCGCGGCCCGTCCAGACTGCCAGGACCATCGCAACTGCAGCCACCACCATGAGTTCGATCAGCATCGAGCCCTTCTGTGCAGTCTGCAAATCGCGGTGAGGTCGCGCCTGTCGCCTACAGGACATAAAAAACAAAGTGGTTCACATCACCCCGACCACAGGCCGACTCCGTCGCCAGCGCACTATAGGGAACATCCACGTCTTTCACGGTCTGCAGGGAGCCCGCATCTGAACTGACCTGGATGCGATCGGCAACCCGCTGCATCACGGACGCAATGGACGGACACGCGACGTGACTCACATCCCTGAGCCGCAGCAAAAACCCGGCCCCGGAATCCACCGGCTCGACTTCGATGGTCCCGCGTCCACCCAGGCCATGCAGGATCGTGCCGTCAGAAAGCCGACTAAGCACCGCCGAATCAGTCACCATGGAAGCCAGATTTCGAGTGGTAAGCCCCTCATAGGGCGACTCACCGGAAGTTCCTGCATTGACGCGGGTATACATGATGAAACGCGCCAATTCCTGGCCTACCTTGGGAACCTTGTTTTCCAGCACGTAGCTGCCTATCGTTGGAATACCAATCACTGCAATCAGCAGGACAATCGCAGTAACAATGGACACCTCGACGAGGGAAAACCCACGCTGTTGCTGCAAACGAGATACGTTTTGGACGGATTGCCTCTTCATGCTTTTCTCCTTTGCCAGTCCCCCGGCGACCACCGCTCACCTCTATTGGCTAGCGTGAAACATCATCCAGCCGCGCCGCAGTTCGTCGATGGCCACGTAGTGCCACAGGCCAACTCCCAGCACCATCGAAACCCCTGTCAACAATACTGTCCAGCGCAGAAACTGAGCCTGAAGGCGCACCCGAGGCAGCCATGAAACAGCCATACGTTCATGAGTCATGCGTAGAGCCTGCGACAGCCCACATGCCAGTGACATGTCCTGCAAATACCAATACAGATCGTGGTCCAGAAGCCCGACATCAAATGCCGCAACGTCCGCAAATCCCTGGTCGATACGCTGCCGCATACGATCCAGATAACTTGCCAGCCAAGGGCTGGCCTGCTGTACGAACAGAACCACGACTGAACGCAATTGAATGGATCGCCCCGATTCCACTTGCAGCAAGATGCCGATCAAGGCAACCGCACGGAGCGCCTGCACCTGCCGATACAACCTCCAGGGGCCGTATCGATCGAGGACGCGGCGGAACGGCCCCTGAGCACGGGGCAAGGCGTACCAGGTTGCCGACAGCGCAGCACAAGCGGCCAGAGGACCAACGAACCCCCAATCCCGCAAAAACCGGGCAACCGAAAACAAGGCATGCGTCCAATCCCCTTGATAGGCTTCAGGCAGACCTTGGAATGCTTGCTCCAATGCGGGCACCGTCCACAACGGCAGCGCCATCCACAAGAGGCTGACCACGAGGAGCGCCACGGCGGCAACCCCCAGAGTGCTCCACAGAAGACGCTGTGCCTGCAAAAGAAGGGACAAGTGATTGGCCAAGGCGCGAAAACAACCCAATAACCGTGTGTTTCCAAAACTTTGAGCCGCACGAATCAACGCCAGCTCATCCGCTGGCAGGCAGCCCCGCCACGTCAAATAGAGATCTCCCCCTGCACTCTCGCACACACGAGCCCACCGCCTCGAAAGCCGGCCACGCACCGTCCCCGCGCCATGACGAAGCGCATCGCGTTCGAAAAGTTCTCGTATCGTCAGCCCGCCCTGAACCTGCTGCAAGACAGCATGCAAATACTCGAGGTAGTCAGCCCTGCGCGATGCAAATCGCCAGGCGTCCACCCGCAGCACAAGCCGATCCCACACCGCCGGCAGCCCGTTCATGCGCCTCCCACCTGGGAGTTCTGACAGCGCATCCGTCCGGCACGCAAGGCCAGCGTTTCAAAGGCGACGAACCGCTGCTCCACGTCGCGCGGATCGACGCGCCCCTGAAAAACCTGTTCCATGGCATGTGCCATGGCGCTTTCGCGGTGTATCGGCAAATAAGGGTCATGGGGACCATCGCCCCAAGACAGTCCAGGCTCGAGCAATTCAGCCGCCACCACACGGCCACGGTAGCCTGCAAGCTCGGGCAATTGCGGCTGAACGCAACTTCGACAGCCTTCAGGATTACGCACACACACGGTCGACACATCCCCCGACCAATAATCTCTCATCCATGTGCGCCAGGACTGCCAGTACGTAAGTTCGCCCCCGCCTTGACGAGCGAGTTCCTCTACCGTCGCGGGGAGAGCACATTCTGGGCAGAGGCGCGGCAGAAGGACCTGATACACCAGCAGCTTGAGTACCCCGACCGTATCCAGAAAGTCACGAGGTACTCCAATGAACTTGGAAGCGAGACGATCAGCGATGGCACGCGCAGATGGGGCATGTACCGTGGTGTAGACGTTGACTCCAGACCCCACCAGATCCATGAACGCCAACCCGCTTTCCGCATCGCGGATTTCGCCCAGCAGGACATCTGACATCGCCGACCTTTTGACGGTCCGCAATTTGGTGGCATAGCGATCATGAGCGCCTCGTCCCAGGTCTCGCTCTATCGTGTTCTGAATGGCACCCGAGATTCGATATTCAACCGGCTCTTCCAGCGTAATGACCTTGCGGTAATCAGGCAGGCGCCGGATCAAGGCGGCCAGCGTGGTGGACTTCCCCGAGCCGACCGTCCCCGCTAGAACCACGGCGCCTCCCTCGGCGCACATGACGCGATCAAACTGTGCAATCTGCGCCGGGCGATAGCCGAGTTCCTGAAGGGACACCGCCCTGAACGGCGCATGACGCTCGAGCAACCGCAAGCACACACTCGGGCCGCAATCGGACGCCAACGACGCCCACCGCAAGACCAGATCGCGGCCGTCGACCCGGCGCACGAGGCTCCCTTGCTGCTCAATGAGAGGATCGAAGACTGCTCCGTTTCCACCCTGAATATCCATCCAGGCCACCGCCAGAACTTCCATCATCAGATCGGTCGGCATGTGACGAAAACGCTCTGGTGCCACGTAGCGCCCCGCCACGGAATATCGGACGTCAGACTGTGCCGCGGCCCGGTCCACGTTCAGGTGCAGGTCGGTCGCACCATGCCGAAAGCCCCATTCGACCAAGTCTTGAAAAACACCTGCCAGTGCAGTCGGAGTCCTGACCGCTGCAGGTGCCGCCGGACCAAGAGACAGACTCCCGTCAACGCTCCGGGAAAGCGCGAGCAACAAGGCAGGCGGCAACACGTAGCGGTCGGGTTCCGAAGGGATCCGACCCAAAGCGCGGACCCGGCGCAACAGCGCGTCGGCCTGGTCACCGGCGACGTACTCTGCGCGTGCAAACAAGGTCACTGTCCCGTCCTCGCGTTCCACCGGACAGATTCTGTCTGCGAGACTCCGAACTCCGAAGGTCTGAACCAACACGCGCGTCACGGCTGGGCGCAACGCCGCAATCTGTGCGGCATCATCGAGGGCGCCTACTCGCGCGACATTGAAAGGCGCCGAGGGTTCCGCCAGCGTCCAGGATACAGTCGGCTTCATGGACGGGCTTCCCCCAACAGCATGCGCAAGCACAACGAATGCCTGTCCTCACCTCGCTCGAGCTGGACGCAGGCGCCGTTCATCCCCCGCAGCTGGTAGACACCGGAATCACCCGCATACCCTGCAGGATGAACCTGGCCTTTGACGTACAGGTAAGACTCGCGACCCACCTGAACCTCGGCCATCAAGGCACGCCCAACACCGTAAAGCGCCACCAATCGCGGTGCAAGCACTGCGTGGGAAGCCGCACCGGACACTGGAGGCCCCCCTCGCGCAAGGGCGGCGCCACCCGAGCGGGCATCGCTCAGGGCTCTGTTCAAATCCTGCTGCATCAGTTCCCGGACGGACAGAGACTCCCAGTCCCCCACAACCGGATCAGCAGCCACCGCAGCTGCGCAGAAAACCCATGCGCCTACACCGCTCCAGAACCGCCCCAGGCGCACCGAAACCTGCAGATGGCCAACCTGTCTTCTACGCATTCTCATAGACGACCCCTTCCAGATGCAGAATCAAACGCCCCGTTCGCAGACCCGCGCGGGCTGCAGGGGCCACTGTCAACACAGCTTTCTGCCAGGACACCGGCCGGGCCAACGGCACCAGCAACGAAATGGACTGCAGAGGCGCCTGAACACGCAACACCCTCGTGACAGGCACCTGCAAACTCTCCGGCCGGGGGAGGTCCCTGCCTTGAGCATCACGCGGAACCGTAACGCTGAGTGCTCGTGCGGGTTCAAGCTGCAACTTCGAGAACGCGGGAAGAATGTCCTGCAACGCGCTCGCCCAATCTCGTTCCAGAACCTGGCTGGAGGGTAAGGCGCCCAGGTCCGGCAGCGACGAAGCCAGGCTCAAAGACCAACGCACCAACGCACGATCCAGCGAGGGAAAATCCAAACGCCAATCGGCGGGCGCAGCCTGCATGAGGCCTCGGTTGTCCGCGTGGGGAAGTACCCTCCGATACTCGCCATGACACTGCCAAGGACGCTCGACACCCTTGGGCTCACACCGCAATGTCTGCAAACGCCAGCCCGCGAGTTGGAACGGCTGACGATAAAGAACGGCCAACAGATCACGCGTCCCTTCAGTGCCATGGATAGGACGGCGTACGACGGCATCGGCCAGCGCGCGTTCCCAAGACACCCGAGCCACCTGCTCCGCATCCTGAGCCACGGGGCGCACCCACCAGAAACGCCCTGCTGCGAACATGATCACCAGCGTCAGCACCAGCACCCAGACCCCCATGCCGAACAACCTGCGCACCGGATGCAACGCGGGCACAGACTTGGACTCGCGAGCCAACATCCGCAAAACGTCACGATCTTCAGTGGCACCGTCCCGCAGGGTTGCATCAAGAAATTCGAGATGGGGGTAGCTCACCCGCAAAGCCTCGACTGCACGATACGCAAGCTCCCGATCCGGATAACTGCGATCTGCTCGGACCAGCGCAACTCCCTCGTGACACGCAAGCACATGCCATGAATCGGCATCCAGCACGAATAGCCATGCCAAGGTCCCTGTCGGGTGACCATGCGCCATCAGAGCAGCGGCAGACCAGCACGCTTTGCGACGCGAAATACCTTGTGCCATGCCCAAGGCGGCGGGGGGTTCACCCGACACAGTGCGATGACTTGCACCGCTTCGCCGGGCGAGCGATGACACGCGAGTGGTCTCACCCAGCAACGGCACCCACTCCATCCCAAAGACGAGAGCGACCTGATCCACCTGAACGACACGCGACGGCTGCATGATTCAAGGACCCTCTTCAACCTGTGCGGTGATGATCAGCACAGTGGCCAGGCGCTGGTCGTTGAGCCGGTTGCCACCGCCCAGAATGGCGGGGAGCCCGGGCCCCAGCCTACGCTCGGAGGATTCAGCCTGACGACGCTCAAACCCGGACACGACCAGTGGTTGACCAGGCTGCAACGCCAATTGCTGCACGGTGCCATTTCCCTCGACGGTCAGCTGCTGCAGCTGCAAGGGGTTGGATTTGTCGCCAAAGGTCACCGTCTTCAAAGGCTGGGCAACGGTATTGTCATAAGCCAGCGACAGCAGAATCTGGCCATCTTCCTGGGCATCGGGCACCAGGGTCAACAAGGAGCCCACCGTCTCCTCTTTCTGATTGACCGACACGGCGGGAACAGCCAAGCCGTTAGCCCCAGTGAGGGGAGTCGTCTCTACCCGATCAATGTACGAAAACGTGGTGCGCACTGCATGGGTGACCGGACGCCTGTTGAGACTGAGCATGGGTACGCTGCTGCGGCGCACGAGTTGCACGGATTCGCCCAGCGCACGAACGACGGCCTCGCTGCCGCTCATTGGCCCCTTCGTGATACCGACTGCCAGTTGACCGACCGGGCCGGACGTCACCCCCGGCAAGGCGAAGCCGGCGGCCAGGCGTGCCCCCGAAAACACTAGATTCCAGTCCAGACTTGCCTGCGCCTGTTCACTGAGGGCGACCGTCAATTCTTCAAAGAGCAGACGAACACGCCGTGTCAGTGCCCGGTTCTCCTGCTCCAGGTAGCGCGCAATGCGTGACAGGACCTCGGGCGTGTCCGTGACCACAACCGAGGAACTGGCTCCGGATTCGGCAACCAGGACCCCCGATCGCGATAGAAAGGGCTCGATGCGCGCCCGGATGGTCTTCATCACATCCTGGTCACTGCCCGTCAAGCGTGTGCTGGACGCGCTGACGAATCCTCCTTCAGCCTGATTGCGCCCCAAGCCCAAGGACGCTTGCGCACGAGCGTCCAACGTAAGCGCGTGGACATTGAAGACGCGGGTATCCGTGCGGAAAAACTCGATTCCATCAGTGCCATAACGCCAGCGCACGCCCAAATGAGCGGAGAGGCGGTCGAGAATCTGAGCCAGGGGGGCTGGCCCGGAAGCCAATGCAAACGCCTGCGCGGGTGCCTGTGTCGGCGCAAGCCCTTGAGTCGATTGTCCTGTCAGACGCGGCAGAAAATGGGATTCTGGAAGCAGCGCGTCAGGACGCACGCGCACGGGGATCCCCGTGACTGCCGTCAGGCGCCGGGCAATTTGCCGCAAATCGTCGGTCCCGTCGACAAACAGCAGTGTTGTCTGTACGTCGGCCCGCAATGCCGCAGGCAGCGTCAATTCGCGTGCCAAAGGCTGCGGCCTGCCAGCAATCCAGGGCTTGTCGACCCGCTGCGCGGCGCGGCGCTGTTCGATGTCGGTAAGACTCTGGGAGAACGTGTCATGCTCACGGCTCACCGATTGATCGGCGGCCTGAAACCGCTGTGTCGCCTCACGCAAGCGATCAGACAGCGCACATCCGGACAACACGAGCGCCAGGCCCAGCACACCCGCAGCACACCGTGGCGCAGAAAGGCAGCCCTGCGCGGGCCACGCAGCAGGACAGTTGCGGGGCTGAGGCCTCATGACGCCGCCCCCGCCATCTGCGTACGATCGCAACGCTGCGCAAACGGGACGACGCGCAAGACACGATTGGCATAAAAGCACGGCTGCAGCGGCCGATCACCGAGCTCGGTGGCTGCCAAAAGATCCCGCACGGCGGGGATGAACTCAGGACCAAACTCTGCCGACCCGGCCAAGGGGATGTCCACATCCACCGCCCAGTGCTGGGCTTCAAACGTCCACCCTGAACGCTTGGCCCACCGCCCCAAGGTGCGGCGGATGTTGCCGTCCGCGGGCGTCGCCTCATAAGGCGCCGTAGCCGCAGGGACCAACATGGGCTTTCCAGCCGGAGTCGCAGGAACAACAGAAGGCACGGGGGACGGTGGTGGAATGGGCACGGGAGCCGGCGGTACGACAGGGGCGGCGGCCTGCAGGGGAAGCGGAGCAGGTCCAGTGGCAGTTGGCCTCACAGTGGGCTTGTCAATTGCAAACACCCCCGCAGGTGATTCCGGCGACACAACCACCGACGGCTCCACTGCGCCCCCGGGTGAATCCATCGAGTCCGACGCCAGCAGATCTTTACGTTTGTGCCAGACTTCGGCCTGCAAGTGCCCGCCTCTCAGAATCAGGCGCTCAGGCACTTCCGGGACCACCAGAAAATCCCCTTCGCGACGTGGCTGCAGAAGGCGGTCACCCGACGCCGTACGCCCAAATACCGCGGGAACCGGCTGATCCGACGGATACTGCAGCCACGTCTGACGACCATCGTCGAAGACCTGCAGCGGGGCGAGCGAAGGGTCCCCCGAGATCTGCCAATCAAAATGAAATTGCGCAGGTGAATCTGATGAAGACAGGCCTGCGAGCAGGCGCCGCCAAGCCTGATCGGCCGGTGTTGCACACCCTGCGAGCATCGCCACCAGCAGTGCTCCACCCAGAATCTTCACCATGCCGCCCCCGAAAAAAAAGCACCTGACCGAATCGGACAGGTGCCTATGGTGACGGGCCCGCGGCGGGCGCGCCAGATCGGAAACTACGAACGGAGAAAAGTGTCTACTTTCTGTGCGAAGTGCTGGCCTTGGCCCTGTGGTGCACCGGTCGGGTGCTCTTGTGTGAAGCAGCCTCAGGAGCACCTTGATGCGCCAGCTGATTGCCCTCGAAGGCCGCCGTGTTCAAGGCCGTCACGGCAGACTGCTTGCCGTCGAGCGCGTTGTCAATGATCTGCTCGAAGCGGGCATGGATCGCCGGGTAATTGCGGATACGGAAGCCCTGCGAAGTGACCGCGCCGCGCATGGCATATACGGCCACCAGGTTGCGCCACTGCCCCAGGTTGTTGTAGTAGCTGGCAGGCGTCTGCTCGAAAGCAGCCTGCGTGAGCGGCAGATAGCCCGTTTGCTGGTACCAGCTGGCTGCCTGCTTGGGTTGCGCCATCCAACCCAGGAAAGACGCGGCAGCGTCAGTGACTGGTTTGCTGCTCTTCATGACCCACAGAGCCGAGCCGCTGACGAATGGGTTACCGGGCGACCGGGTCACGTCGGGGTAGTACGGCAGACCGGTGACGGCGTAATGCAAGTTGCGTTGCCCGCTGAACTCGCCAATGTGGTCCGAGCTGGACATCAGCACGGCACATTCGCCTTGGCCAAAGCGTTGGATGGAACGCACACCCGCATCCGGGCGCACCATGATTTCCGAACGCACCCAGGTCACCATCAGCGACAGGTGCCGCACGTAGGTAGAGTCAAATGAAAAGCTGGGCAGCCCCTTGGCCTTCAGACCGTTGTCGGCGCTGGCGTAGAGCTGGTTGTTGACGGCTGCCAGGTTTTCAAGGTTGATGGACACCGGCAGATTGGAAGTCAGCGGGCAGCTGCGTGAGCCATTGTTGGCCAGCGTGACCAGTTGGGCTTGCAGCTCCATCCAGGTGCGCTGCGGGACCGGCGGGTTCAGCTTGGCCTTCTTGAAGGCATCTTCGTTGTAGTACATCACCGGAATGCGCAGCATGGACGGAAACGCCATGAGCTGGCCCTTGGGGTCCCGCACGAAGGCGTTGTCGGACGACAGGAACCAGCGCACGTTCTTCAGGGCGGGCAGCTTTTCCAGCGTGTAGAACGGCTGCACGTAGGGGCGCCCGGCGATGTCATCCAGGCTGTGGTTGTCGCCCATCTGTGCCAGCGCGGGAAGCGTCTTCGTGGCGGCGGCGGCCGTCAAGGCCTGGTCCAGCGCCTGCGGCGTGGCAAAGGCCTTCAGGGTGACCTGAACACCCGACTGGCTCTGGTTGTAGCTTTTGACCAATGCCTGGAACGCCTCGGCATTATGGCCCGACATGGAATACCACACGGGTACTTCAGTCGCGGCCAGCGCCGGTACGGACACGGCAACCGCAGCCAATGTCCAGATAGCACGAAACCCCGGGCGCAAGGCTCCGGGGCCGAATGGATGCTTCATCTTCAATCAATCCAAAAAAGGAAAATCGACTTCAGGCGTTTGGCCAGATACGAGGTCGGCCAACGCCCGCCCCGAACCAGCCCCCATGGTCCAACCCAAGCCCCCATGACCTGTATTCAGATACAGGTTGCGAAGCCGTGTGCGGCCAATGAGCGGCACGCTTGAAGGCGTGGCAGGCCGCAGGCCGGACCAAAACTGAACATTAGCAAAATCCAGGGCACTTGGAAACAAATTGCGCGCGTGCTCCACCAGCTGATTGCAACGGGCTGTATTCAGGGCGCGCGCATAGCTGCCGATCTCAACGGTGCCCGCCACGCGCAAGCGATTGCCCATCCGCGCCGCCACGATTCGGGCCTCGTGGTCCACCAGGCCGACGTTCGGCGCTGCGGCAGGATCGTGCAGCTCGAAGGTGGCCGAATAGCCCTTTGCCGGATAGACCGGGCACGAAACTCCCAGGGGCCGGGTCAGCATGGGAGTGAAGCTGCCCAATGCCAGCACATAGGCGTCGGCATGCAAGGGCCGGAAAAACCCGTCGGGCTCTACCAGCTCGGCCACGGACACGCGGCCATTGACCGGTACCAGGCGGTTGACCCGGGTGTTGAAACAAAAAGTGACACCTGCAGCCTGGGCACGCTCGGCCAGGGCCTGGGTGTACAGGTGCACGTCACCCGTTTCATCGGCTTCCGAGTAATCGCCCCCCAGAATTCCTTGCGCCGAGGCCAGGGCCGGTTCCAGCCGCACGACCTCGTCTCTGTCGACGAGACGCCGATCGACCCCCAGCTCGCGCATGAGGGCTGCGCTGACACGCGCCTGTTCCAGGGCCTTGGCCGTGCGATAGAACACCAGAATGCCGCGGGTGGACTGGTCGTAGGAAAGCCCCAGTTGCGTCCGCATGGCCTGCAGGGTCTCGCGACTGTAGCGCGACAGATTGACCATGGCTCTGAGATTGGTCGAAAAGCGTGCAGAGCGGCACTGCGCCAGGAAGCGCAGGCACCACACCCATTGATGCGGGCTCAGCCGCAGCGACAGCTGCAAGGGCGCGTCGGCGCGACCCAGCCAGTGCAGCAGCGTATGCAGCGTCTGCGGGCTCGCCCAAGGTTCAGAATGGCAGACCGAGATGTGCCCCCCGTTGGCCCGACTGGTCTCCAGCGCGGGCTGGGCGCGTCGCTCCACCACCACGACTTCATGCCCCGCCTGGGCCAGCCACCATGCACTGGAGACCCCCACGACACCAGCACCCAGAACCGCAACCTTCATGATCAGCCCCCGACTTTGTCGGCCTCTGAAGTAAACGCATCGGCAAAAAAAGCATCCCTCGCCAGGCCGCAGCGTTGCACGAAGTCACGGCGTGCCGCCTCGACCATTGCAGGCGCGCCGCAAGCGTATACCTGATGCCCGGACAGGTCAGGCAGATCCTGGATTACGGCGTGGTGCACCCATCCGGTGCGCCCGGCCCAATGATCTTCAGGCGCTGCATCGGACACCACCGGAACGAAGCGGAAGCCAGGCAGCGTCTGGCACCAGCTCTCCGCCAGCGCGGACTGGTACAAATCGGAAGGCCTGCGCCCACCCCAATACAGTACGGCAGGCCGGCTGTCACCGCGCGCCAGCATGCCCTCGACTATGGCCTTGATGGGCGCAAAGCCCGTACCGCTTGCCAGCAGCACGATGGGACGCGGATCTTCTTCGCGCAAAAAGAAGGAACCCAGCGGCCCTTCGATACGCAGGATGTCGCGTACCTTGAGCGGTGTTTCACCCTCGCCAAAAATGCGGCCCGTGAAAGCCCCGCCCACCATATGACGGACGTGAATCTCGACCCGATGATCGACGGCCGTCGCACACGCCAGGGAATAGCTGCGCCGCCGGCCATCCTTGAGCAGAAACTCAAGATACTGCCCGGGTGAAAAATGAAAGGCCTCGGCCGACGGCAGCTGCAATGTGACGCGCATGACGTCAGGCGCGAGCAGATCCAGTCCCTGAACCCGCACCGGCATCTTGCGCACGACGACGTCACTGGCCAGACGAACCTCGTTCGCCTCGATCACCAGATCGGACGACGGGCGCGCCTGACACAGCAAGGTGTAGCCCTGTGCCAGGTCGGCACCATCCAGAATGCGGGCAGGCGCCGGGCCGGCGTCGTAATCTCCCGACACCACACGCCCACGGCAGGTGGAGCAGGTGCCGTTGCGGCAGCTGTAGGGCAACACCAACCCGGCCGCCAGCGCGGCATCCAGCACCGTCTGGCCTTGCGCAACCGGGAACTCCTGCCCCCCCGGCTGCACCGACACCTTGAAACTCATATCCCGTCCCATGATTGCTTATGGCTGCATTTTAGGCCTGATCACCGCCAGATTCGGGACCTGACCAGAGGCTGGGCTGCTTGATGCGCGTGTTGAGCAGCTTGCCCTTGCGCGCCCGGTGACCGCAGTACTCCGCCAATTCTTGAGGATCGAGGGTCAGTTCAGTATCACGCGCACGGTAAACCCCGCGCAATACCACCCCGGTGGGGCCGACCGCGGCCCACTGCGCCAGACGATCGGCGGCATCCAGCCCTATCAAAATGGTGCCGCGCCCCCCACTGGACAAGGTCTTGAGCTCGGCAAGCCCCACCACCAGGAACTTGCCATGCTGAGTCAGCAATGCCACCCCCACGTCATCGGGTCGCAGCACGAGCGGCCTGAGCAAAGTATCCCCCTTGCTCAAGGTGATGAACTGTTTGCCGGCCCGCTGTCGTGTGGCAAGGTCGCCCAATTGCGCCACGAAGCCATACCCGGAAGCGGCGCCCAGCAGCAACCGATCATCTGCATCCCCCGCCAGCACATGCGCCACCCGACTGCCCGGCTCGAGATCCACCATGGCCGAGAGCGGTTGCCCGTCACCCCGCGCCGAGGGGATATTGGCCACGGGCACACAGTAGGTACGGCCCGTGCTGGAAATTGCCGTGACGTCCTGGGTCGTACGGCACTCCAGCGTGCCGTACAGGCTGTCACCCGCCTTGAAACTGAACTGTGCGGGATCGTGCCCATGTCCCTGGCGCGCCCGCAACCAGCCTTTTTGCGAGACCACGATCGTCACCGGCTCATCGACCACCTGCACTTCCATCACGGCGCGGTCGGCACTCTGGATCAGGGTGCGACGATCATCGCCATACTGCTTGGCGTCAGCCTCGATTTCGCGAATCATCAGACGCCGGAAGGCGCTGGGATTGTCGAGCAGATTCTGCAGTTCGGCCTGCTCGCCGCGCTTCTGTTCGAGCTCTTGCTCAATCCGGATACCCTCGAGCCGTGCCAATTGCCGCAAACGCATTTCGAGGATGTCATCGGCCTGGCGCTCACTGAGATGAAAGTGTTCCATGAGCGCGGCGCGCGGCTCCTCCGCCTCGCGAATCGTACGAATCACCTCGTCGACGTTCAAGTAGACGATGCTGCGTCCTTCCAGGATATGGATGCGATCCGAGACCTTGTCCAGGCGATGGCGCGTGCGCCGCAGGATGGTCTGTGAGCGAAACGCAAGCCACGATTCCAGCACTTGCCTCAGGCTGCGCTGTCCTGGGCGGCCATCGGTATCGATGCACACCAGGTTCACGGGTACGTTGCCTTCCAAACCGGTACGTACCAGCAGCAGATTGACGAATTCATCACGGTCCACGCGGCTGGTCTTGGGCTCGAAGACCAGCCGCACGGCGGCCTGCTTGCCCGATTCATCCCGCACCGAATCCAGCATGTTCAGCACCAGCGCACGGGTCTGCTGCTGCTCGGCCGTCAGGGACTTCTTGCCCGCACGCGGCTTGGGGTTGGTCAGCTCCTCGATGGCTTCCAGGATCTTTTGCGACGAAGCGCCAGGCGGCAGCTCTGTTACGACCCACTGCCACTGACCCCGGGCAAGATCCTCGAAATGCCAGCGTGCGCGCGCCTTGAGCGTGCCGCGCCCTGTGGAATAAATCTGGGCGATGTCTTCGACCGAAGAAATGATCTGGCCCCCGCCCGGGAAATCCGGCCCAGGGACTTGTGCGTACAGCTCTTCATCGGTCAGCGCGGGTTTGCGCAACAAAGCGACGCACGCCCCCGCAATCTCGCGCAAATTGTGCGAGGGAATTTCGGTGGCCATCCCCACGGCGATGCCAGAGGCACCGTTGAGCAGCATGATGGGGAGCCGCGCGGGCAGGCACACGGGCTCTTGCTGGCTGCCATCGTAGTTGGCGATGAAATCTACCGTACCCTCGTCCAGCTCATCGAGCAACAGGCGCGAAAACGGCGTCAGCCGCGCCTCGGTATAGCGCATGGCGGCCGCATTGTCGCCGTCCCGAGAACCGAAGTTACCCTGGCCATCGACCAAGGGATAGCGCAGCGCAAAGTCTTGCGCCATGCGGACCATGGCGTCATACGCCGCCTGATCGCCGTGAGGGTGGTATTTGCCCAGCACATCCCCCACCACTCGCGCCGACTTCACCGGACGCGAAGTCGGCCCCAGGCCCATGGCATCCATGGCATACAAAATACGGCGCTGCACCGGCTTCTGGCCGTCCGACACTTCGGGCAACGCACGCCCTCGCACCACCGAGACGGCGTAGTCCAGATAGGCCTGCTCCGCATAATGCGCCAGCACCAGCCCCTCATCGTCACTCGCCGGCGGTGCGGCAGAAATCAAATCATCCATGCTTGTTCCTCAGACATCCAGATCGGCCAGATTGCCTTTCTCTTCGAGCCAGGTACGGCGCTGGGCGGCTTCGCCCCGCGCCATGAGCAGGTCGAACATGGTGGCTGACGCCTGCTTGCCCTCTCCACCATGGCGCACCTGCGCCAGGCGACGCGTATCAGGGTTCAGGGTCGTATCCCACAACTGTTCCGCATTCATTTCGCCCAGGCCCTTGAAGCGGCTGATGCGCCAGACACCTTCACGCAGCCCTTCGCCTCGCAGCTTTTCCTGCACCGCATCGAGCTCGGCCTGATCGAGGCAATAGAGTTTGCGCGCCGGGCGCTTGCCAGCAGCCGGGACGTCCACGCGAAAAAGAGGCGGGCGTGCAATGTAGACATGGCCTTCTTCGATCAGCCGGGGAAAATGGCGCAGAAACAGGGTCAGCAACAACACCTGGATATGGGCGCCATCCACGTCGGCATCCGACAGAATGCAGATCCGCCCATAGCGCAGGCCGCTGAGATCCGCGGACTCTCCAGGGGCGTGCGGGTCTACGCCAATGGCCACGGAAATATCGTGAATCTCCTGATTGGCAAACAGCCGGTCACGCTCAACCTCCCAGGCATTCAGGATCTTGCCTCGCAAAGGGAGAATCGCCTGGAATTCCTTGTCGCGCCCCATCTTGGCGGAGCCTCCAGCCGAATCGCCTTCGACCAGAAAGACTTCCGTGCGCGTTGCGTCGGACGATTCGCAGTCGGTGAGCTTGCCCGGTAGCACCGCGACCCCGGAACCCTTGCGCTTTTCGACCTTGCGGGCAGCGCGGCTACGCGCCTGGGCCTGGCCAATGGCCAGTTCGGCCAGCAGCTTGCCATATTCCACATTGGCGTGCAGCCACAATTCAAGCGCATTACGCAAGAACCCGCCGACCAGACGCACAGCGTCACGGCTATTGAGCCGCTCTTTGATCTGCCCCTGGAACTGAGGATCCAACACCTTGGCCGAGAGCACGAAGCTCGCCCGCGCGAACACGTCGTCCGGCAAGAGGCGTATGCCTTTGGGCAACAGGTTGTGCAGCTCTGCAAACGATTTGACGGCATTGAACATGCCTTCGCGCAGGCCCGATTCGTGTGTCCCACCGGCTGTCGTGGCGATGAGATTGACGTAGGATTCGCGCACCGTGGGCCCTTCGGTCGTCCAGGCCAGCACCCACTGCGCGCCCTCACCCGCCGCAAAATGCTCATCATCGGCGGTCGCATATTGCTGCCCTTCGAAGATCGGAACCAGAAGGGGCGTATCGCCCAGTTCTTCTGCCAGGTAGCCGCGCAACCCGGCTGCATAGTGCCATTCACGCGTCTGCGCAGTCTTTTCCAGCTCCAGCGTGACTCGGGTACCGGGCAGCAGCACCGCTTTGCTGCGCAACGCGTGTTCCAGATCGGCCAGGGGGATGGCGGCGTGATCAAAATAATGCGCGTCGGGCCAGACCCGCACCCGGGTTCCGGTGCGGCGTTTCCCCACGCTGCCCACGCGTGCCAGGGGTTCGATCACACCGCCATTGGCAAAGACCACGCGATACTCGCCGCCATCGCGCCACACGGTGACTTCCAGGCGAGTAGACAGTGCGTTGGTGACGGACACGCCCACGCCATGCAACCCGCCGGAAAATGCATAGGCCCCGCCATCGCCCTTGTTGAACTTGCCGCCCGCGTGCAAGCGGGTGAACACCAGCTCGACGACGGGCGCATGTTCTTCAGGATGATCCCCCACGGGAATGCCGCGGCCGTCGTCCTCAACCGACACGCTGCCATCGGCATGCAGAACGACGGCAATGCGGGTTCCAAAGCCCGCCAGCGCCTCGTCAGCAGCATTGTCGATGACTTCCTGGACGATGTGCAGCGGATTGTCCGTACGGGTGTACATGCCCGGGCGTTGGCGCACCGGCTCCAGCCCCTTCAGGACGCGGATCGACGATTCGTCATAGGAAGCACTAGCCACAGTTCCATCCATTTCGAGGTTCAAAAAGACGACTATTTTACGAAGTTAATGGTATGCTTACCGACATCCGGCCAGATTTGCCCAGCAGCGGTAATCACATCGGCCCAAGCCTTCCCTTTCTTTGCACTTGTGCCTACCCACTATGAGTGACTCCATCAAGCACGTGAGCGATGCGTCCTTTGAGACCGACGTGCTCCAATCCAACCTGCCTGTGCTGGTTGACTACTGGGCCGAATGGTGCGGCCCATGCAAGATGATCGCCCCGCTTCTCGAAGAAGCCGCCGGCAAATTTCAGGGCCGTGTCACCGTGGCCAAGCTCAATGTTGACGAAAACCCAGAAACAGCCGCCAAGTACGGCATTCGCGGCATTCCTACGCTGATGCTGTTCAAAAACGGCAAGATCGACACCACCAAGGTGGGTGCCTTGTCGCGCACGCAGCTGCAGGCTTTCCTCGACGAAGCCGTCTGACCTTCTTTCTTTCATTTCCTTCCGACTCCACACGCGCGGGCCCGATTCCGGGCTCGCCAACGATCCTACGATCTTCTCATACCCTCTCCCATGCACCTGAACGAACTCAAAGCACTGCACGTATCGCAGCTGCTGGACATGGCTGGCGAACTCGAAATCGAAAACGCCAATCGACTGCGCAAGCAAGAACTGATGTTTGCCATCATGAAGCGGCGCGCCAAGCAAGGTGAACAGATCTTCGGCGACGGGGTGTTGGAGGTCCTGCCCGACGGCTTCGGCTTCTTGCGCTCGCCCGAAACGTCCTATCTGGCCAGCACCGACGACATCTACATCTCGCCCTCGCAGATTCGGCGATTCAACCTGCATACGGGCGATTCGATCGAAGGCGAAGTCCGCACACCCAAAGACGGCGAGCGCTACTTTGCACTCGTGAAGGTCGACACCGTCAACGGCGTGCAGCCCGAGGCGATGAAGCACCGCATCATGTTCGAGAACCTGACGCCGCTGCATCCCGACGAGCCCATGGTGCTGGAGCGCGACCTGAAGGGCAAAGAGAACATCACCGGGCGCATCATGGACATCTTTGCGCCCATTGGCAAAGGCCAGCGAGCCCTCATCGTGGCCAGCCCAAAATCCGGCAAAACGGTGATCCTGCAGCACATCGCCCACGCCATCACGACCAATTATCCCGAAGCGGTCATGATCGTGATGCTCGTGGACGAACGCCCCGAAGAAGTAACGGAAATGCAACGCACAGTGCGTGGCGAAGTGGTGGCCTCCACGTTCGACGAACCAGCCACCCGCCACGTCCAGGTCGCCGAAATGGTGATCGAAAAAGCCAAACGCCTGGTCGAACTCAAAAAGGACGTGGTGATCTTGCTGGACTCGATCACTCGCCTGGCGCGCGCCTACAACACGGTCGTGCCAGCTTCCGGCAAGGTGCTTACAGGCGGGGTGGACGCCAACGCGCTGCAACGCCCCAAGCGATTCTTTGGTGCGGCACGCAACCTCGAAGAAGGCGGCTCGCTCACCATCATCGGCACTGCCCTGATCGAAACCGGCAGTCGCATGGACGAAGTCATTTACGAAGAATTCAAGGGCACGGGCAATTCTGAAGTGCACCTGGAACGGCGGTTGGCCGAGAAACGTATTTACCCGGCCATCAATCTGAACAAATCCGGCACGCGTCGCGAGGAGCTCCTGATCAAGCCAGAACTTCTACAGAAGGTCTGGGTGTTGCGCAAATTCATCCACGATATGGATGAAGTCGAAGCCATGGAATTCATCCTGGACAAAATCCGGGCCACCAAAAACAACGCCGAATTTTTTGACATGATGAAAAAATAAGCGAGCACCTTTGATGAGTCTAACTTCTGTTGATCAGTTCCTCTCCCAGGTGAAGGCCCGAGACCCGCACCAGCCTGAATTCATGCAGGCGGTGAGCGAGGTCATGCACAGCCTGTGGCCCTTCATTCAGAAAAATCCGCGCTACGCGAGCCAGGCATTGCTTGAACGCCTGGTCGAACCCGAGCGCGCGTTGCAGTTTCGCATCGCGTGGCTGGACGATGCCGGCCAGATCCGTGTCAATCGCGGCTTTCGCGTGCAGTACAACTCCGCGATCGGCCCCTACAAGGGCGGCATGCGCTTTCACCCATCGGTGAACCTGTCGATTCTGAAATTCCTGGGTTTCGAACAGACCTTCAAGAATGCACTCACCACGCTGCCCATGGGCGGCGCCAAGGGGGGATCGGACTTCGACCCCAAAGGCAAGTCCGACGCTGAAATCATGCGCTTTTGCCAGGCGCTGATGATCGAACTCTACCGCCACCTGGGCCCGGACACCGACGTTCCGGCAGGCGACATCGGCGTGGGCGGACGCGAAGTCGGCTTCATGGCCGGCATGCTCAAGAAGCTCTCGAACCAAAGCGCTTGTGGTTTTACGGGCAAAGGCCCGTCCTTTGGCGGCAGCCTGATCCGCCCCGAGGCCACTGGCTACGGGCTGGTGTATTTTGCCCAAGAGATGTTGCGTCACGCGAATCAGTCGTTGGAAGGCTACACCGTGTCGGTTTCCGGATCAGGCAACGTCGCACAGTACACCATCGAAAAATGCATACAGCTGGGCGCCAAGGTCATCACGGTGTCCGACTCACACGGCTGCGCTGTCGATCCTGAAGGCTTCACACCCGAAAAGCTGGCGACGCTCATGCGCATCAAAAACGAGCAGCGCGGTACCGTGCAAGACTACGCCCAACAGCTCAAACTGACCTACGAGGACGGCAAGCGTCCCTGGCACGTCCCCGTGGACGTTGCGCTTCCTTGCGCCACACAAAACGAACTCGAAATCGACGATGCCAAGGCGTTGATTGCCAACGGCGTGCGTTGTGTAGCCGAAGGCGCCAACATGCCCAGCACCATCGAGGCCGCCAGTGCCTTCATTGACGCGGGTGTGCTCTACGCGCCTGGCAAAGCCAGCAACGCGGGCGGCGTGGCGGTCTCTGGTCTCGAAATGGCCCAGGGTTCGCAACGCGTCTTCTGGACGCGTGAACAAGTCGATGCCAAGCTGCACGACATCATGCGCGACATCCACGAAAGCTGCGTAACGCACGGCACAGAAAACAGCCAGGTCAACTACCTTAACGGGGCCAACATCGCTGGCTTCGCCAAGGTGGCTGACGCCATGCTTGCGCAAGGCGTCTATTAAACCTGACGACCCTCGCCAGCGTTCACAAGAGGCTCCCCTGCTGGGGAGCCTCTTGTCATTCCGGCGCACCCGACAGCCCCCCCCGCCGGTGGGCTCAGTGTTCGACCGTCGAAGGCACGGTGGACGTCACCAGCGGGATGTCCTTCACCTTAGGATCATCCCAAGTGCCTGTGATGTCATAGTGCGCAGTCATGGCCTTTGCCAGCGGTGTCTTGAGCAGCCATTGCGTGACGAACGCCCCCAGCCCCACCAGGGGATTGATGGCAATGCCTGCCGCAATGGCAGCGCCGCTCACATCCAGATTCGGCACGACGACGGCCTGCAGGTTCAGTGTTTCATTGAGTATGTTGGTACTCCCATCGAGCAAGATGGTGCCAATAGAGCCAATGAGCTTGTAATCACGCACTTGTGCCTCACCATGATTCAGCGTGATCGACCCTCGCAACTGATCGAAAGGCACCCCTTCATGCAACAGGCCGGAGAGACCCGAATCCAGCTTGGTCAGGCGTGCAATCGACTGCAGCGACAGGAATTCCAGCAGTTTTGCCGTATGAGTGCCCAATCTGGGGAACCGCCCCTTATCCAGAGAAATCTGCAAGGCCCCTTGCAAGTCTTCTTTATTGTGGGTCCACGGCAAATTGCGCCAAGTGAAATCACCCTTCAGACTACCGGCACCACCGACCAGCATGTTCTTCCAGCCCGCCTGGTCCATCCAGGCACCCAGATCGTCCGTCTGCACGTGAGCGTTCAGGCTCAATCCGCGATCCAGGCCTCGCAGCCGCCAGGTCCCCGTGCCTTGCAGCTGCGTCTTGCCGTGCGCAATACTCAGGCGCTTCAGAGTCCAGATGTGCCGTATGCCGTCACGCTCGCCTTCAAGTGACAGCGCACCCATGGAGTGACCATACAGGTCGAAGCGGTCGGCTTGCAGCACGATGGCAGGAATTTCGAGATCATCATCAAACGAAGCCTCTTCGTCGACCTGGGCATCCGGCAGGAGTGCGTTGTTGTCGCGAGGGTCGTCACCCAGGCTCAAATGCGCAAAGCGGGCCGACATCTTCCCTTGTACCCGGCCGTCGAGTTCCTGCCACTTCACGGTGCCAGTCGTCTGACGCGAGCGGACATTCATGGACCAGGCATCGTCGGACGAGCGCACGACGCGCAACACGGCCTGATCCAGGCGAGTGCCCAGCAACCTCAGTTGATCAGCCTGTACCGAAAACGAACGCAAATCGGGCCACAGCGTGCGTCGGATCTTCCCCGCCTTGTATTCCTTGGTGCGACGCACAATCGAAAACTCATCGACCAGACGGTTCCAGACATCAAGATCAAACAGCGGGTAGACGATGTCCACCTGCAGACCTGGCGCCACAGAAGCCGCCTGGCCGATCCCTATGGCAGCCTGCTGAAAATATGGCCCATTGAGCTGTGCGCGGGTGTGGCGCAGCTCGACTCGCATGTCGCCGCCGTAGAGAATCTGCAGGGCATCGTCCTTGGGATCGGCATCCGTCCACTGAATCTTCAAGGTACGCTCCTGGTCAGCAGGCTTGGATAGCGGCGCCGGAAAATCCAGTGCCAACCCACGCGTGTCCGACTCCAACGCAAAGAGATAACCCTGCTTCTGACGGGTCAACTGCGCCTGATACGCAAGGCTTCCAGTGACGCGCTTCATGCCGGGCACATCGACCAGGCGCCCCAGCGCCACGGCCGTCGCCTTGCCCTTGAGCACCAGGCC
>NZ_DASVGN010000008.1:0-96956 GCF_036379515.1 Castellaniella sp. | reverse complement strand
TCGGGCAAGCTCTACCACTTCATTTCGTACGGGCTCGACGATCACGAAGTCGTCGATTACGACCATCTCGAAGCCCTGGCACGCGAACACAAGCCCAAGCTCATCGTGGGCGGGGCTTCGGCGTATGCACTGCGCTTCGATTTCGAGCGCATGGCCCGCATCGCGCACGACAACGGCGCCCTGTTCATGGTTGACATTGCCCACTATGCCGCGTTGGTCGCGGGGGGCGTGTATCCCAATCCTTTCCCACATGCGGATTTCGTCACCACCACCACGCACAAGTCGCTGCGCGGCCCTCGGGGTGGGGTCATCATGATGAAAGAGCAGTACGCCAAGATCATCAACTCGGCCATCTTCCCGGGCCTCCAGGGCGGGCCGCTCATGCACGTCATCGCCGGCAAGGCCGTGTGCTTCAAAGAAGCGCTGAAACCTGAATTCAAGACCTATGCTGCGCAGGTGCTCAAGAACGCCGAAGTCCTGGCCGAAACGCTGGTCAAGCGGGGGCTGCGCATTGTTTCCGGGCACACCGAAAGCCACCTGATGCTGGTTGATCTGCGGGCCAAGGGGCTGACGGGCAAGGCGGCTGAAGCCGCGCTGGGTCAAGCGCACATCACGGTCAACAAGAACGCCATCCCGCACGACCCTGAAAAGCCTTTCGTCACCAGCGGCATCCGCGTGGGGACGCCCGCCATGACCACGCGCGGCTTCAAAGAGGCCGAAGCCGAACTCACCGGCAACCTGATCGCCGATGTGCTCGAGCATGCCAACGACGAAGCAGCTATCGCCCAGGTGCGTGCGCGGGTCGACGAGCTCACCAAGCGCTTCCCGGTCTACGGCTGATCTTTAAAGACGGGCGCCTTGTGCGCCCGACGCGCCATGAAGTGTCCGTTTTGCAGCTGTGCCGACACCCAGGTCATCGATTCCCGGGTCTCAGAAGAAGGCGACACCATCCGGCGTCGCCGTCGCTGCGTGGCTTGCGATCGGCGCTTCACCACCTACGAGCGGGTCGATCTGATGATGCCTGCCGTGGTTAAGCGCAACGGCGCCCGCGCCGATTTTGACCCCAACAAGCTGCGCGCCAGCATGGGGCTTGCCTTGCGCAAGCGCCCGGTGAGCGCGGCCGCCCTGGATTCGGCCGTGGCGCGCATTCAAGAACGCCTGCTCACCAGCGGCAAGCGTGAAGTCCCCTCCGATTACGTGGGCGAGCTCGTCATGGAAGAACTGCGCGGGCTCGACCAGGTGGCGTACGTGCGCTTTGCCTCGGTGTATCGCAGCTTCGAAGACATCCGCGAGTTCGTCCAGGCCATCGAAGAGTTTCGTGTGCATGACGACAACGGCCGCTGATTCGCCTGGGTTTTCACCCGAAGACCACCGCTGGATGCGGCGTGCGCTGGCGGCTGCCGAACAGGCCCTGTTCCTGAGCAATCCCAACCCCCGTGTGGGCTGCGTGCTGGTGCGTGACGGCCATTGGCTGGCCGAAGGCTTTACCCAGCAGGTAGGCGGGCGCCACGCCGAGGCCCAGGCCCTGCACGATGCGGCTCGACAAGGCGTGGATCTGCGGGGTGCCACTGCGTACGTCACGCTCGAACCCTGCAGCCACCAGGGCCGCACGCCGCCGTGCGCCGACGCGCTGATACGTGCCGGTGTGGCGCGCGTGGTAGTGGGCCTGCAAGATCCCAACCCCCAGGTGGCCGGTCGGGGTATTGCGCGTTTGCGCGCGGCCGGCATCCGGGTGGATCAAGGCTTGCTCGCGGCAGAGTCGCTGGCCCTGAACCCGGGGTTTTGCAGCCGCATGACACGCGGCACTCCCTGGGTCCGCATCAAGTCGGCCGCGTCGTTCGACGGCTATACCGCCTTGCCGGATGGCCGCTCGCAATGGATCACGGGCGAGGCGGCGCGCGCGGACGGTCATCGCTGGCGTGCGCGCGCGTGCGTGGTGCTCACCGGGATCGGCACGGTAACGGCTGACGACCCGCAGCTCACCGTGCGGGCGGTCGGTACGCCCCGGCAGCCCATTCGTGCCGTGCTGGATACGCATTTTTGCCTGCGCGAGGATGCCCGCATCGTGGATGGCGGCTCCCTGTGGGTGTTCACGGCGCATGCAGATGTGGCCAAGGCCGCTCGCCTGGCCGCTCGCAACGTGCGGGTCGTCACGCTGCCCGAGGATCAGGGTCGGCTGTCGCTGCCCGCGCTGATGCGCTGGCTGGGTGAACACGAAATCAACGAGGTCCACGTCGAAGCCGGCGCCCACTTGCAGGGTGCGTTGCTGGCGGCCGATCTCGTGGACGAGTGGGTGGGCTACGTGGCCTCGGCGATTCTCGGGGCCGGCCCGGGCCTGGCCGTGCTGCCCGCGCCGGTCCAGGATCTGTCTGCCGCGCCGCGGTACGAGTTCCTGGATGCAGTACAGTGTGGAGCAGATTTCCGCCTGCGCATGCGCCAGCCCGGGCATTGGCAGGCCTTGCTGGCTGCTTGCGGGCTGCCTGCCTAGGCGTACCGTTGGCTGGGCTTGCACGCTGATGTGCAGGTTTGCCAGAAGGGGCGCTCACTTCCTGATGAGGTTCTGATGTTTACTGGGATCGTTGCGGCCGTGGGCCGCATTCTGACTGTCGCCCCCTTGGCCGAGACGACCGATGCTGGCGTGCGTCTGCATATTGCGGCCGGTGGCCTGCCGTTGGCGCAGACACGCCTGGGCGATTCCATCGCCATCCAGGGTGCCTGCATGACCGTGGTCGAGCTGCAGGACGACGCCTTTGACGTGGATGTGTCGCGCGAAAGCCTGGACCGCACTTGCGGCCTGAACCAGCCAGGCGAGGTCAATCTGGAACATGCGCTGCACATGGGCGACAGCCTGGACGGTCATCTGGTGTCGGGCCACGTCGACGGTGTAGGGCAGGTCACCTGCTTCGAGCCCGTGGGTGAATCCACCGAGCTGCGCATCATCGTGCCGGCACATCTGTCCAAATATTTGGCCTACAAAGGCTCGCTCACCGTCAACGGTGTAAGCCTCACCGTGAACCGCGTCGACGATCAGGAAGAGGGCACCGAAGTTTCCATCAACCTGATCCCGCATACCGTGCAGGTCACCACGCTGCGGGGTCTGGAAGTGGGTTCGTCCGTCAACCTTGAAGTCGACATGATTGCTCGGTATGTCGAGCGCATGGTCGGCGGGCTCGCACGACGCTGATCATCTGCTAAAATAGCAGACTTTCGTTTGCGCGCACCCCGCGTAGACGTGCAGGACAGGTGGCCGAGTGGTTGAAGGCGCACGCCTGGAAAGCGTGTATACGTTCATAGCGTATCAGGGGTTCGAATCCCCTCTTGTCCGCCAGGACTCCAAGCCCATCGTGACAGTATCGTCACGGTGGGCTTTCATTTTTTTATGGGCTGAATGCTAAACTTCAAAAGCAGCAAGACGAAAGCTGAACTCGTCTACCGCCACTTGGGCGCGGCTATTGCCAGCACATGAATGGTATTACGAATGAGCTACCCTACCCTGTTCAATGAAAGACGGACCGCGCAGGCTGCGGCTTTTCTCCTGCACCAAGCGGGTGGCAGATTGCCACTTCTCAAGCTCATGAAGCTCATGTATCTGGCCGAGCGTGAGTCTTTGAAACGCTATGGCGAGCCGATTTCAGGCGACAAGCTGGTCTCAATGCCGAAAGGGCCAGTTCTTTCCAACACGCTGAACCTGATGAATGGGGCGGCAGACGAGTCCGTGCGGGGTGGTTGGGCAGACTGGATCGAAGGGCGCGCAGGTTACGACATTGCCTTGCGTGATCCGAGCATGATCCGCACTCCGCAACAAGATCTGCTCGAACTGAGTGCTGGTGATCTGTCCGTGCTGGGCGACACATGGGCCAAATTTGGGCACATGGAAAAGTTCGAGCTCGTGCGCTATACGCACACCCAGGGGTGTCCAGAGTGGGAAGACCCACACGGATCAAGCCGCCCTATCCCGATGGGGCGCCTCTTTCGTGAGCTGGGGTACAGCGATGTCGGGGTGCGTTCTGCAATCACGCACCTCAACGAGCAGGCCATACTGAATTCCACGTTGGGGTAGTCCGTGAGATGGGTGTGTCAGCCTGGTTCGTGCCTATTGATTCCTTCCGGGCCGACGGGCGACCACCTATTCGCTGTGTCCCTAGGCCCTGTGGCCATTGAGGGGTATGGCGCCGCTCCCCAAGTGATCCTGGTGAGCTTTACGTCGATCAAACCAGAATTGCCCTACGACAGTGCCTGTGTCGTTCGCCCGGGCGATCATCCCTTTCTTGTACGCGACAGCTACATCTACTATCGGGTGCCCCGAATCTATCCGGCCGCTGAAGTAGAGCAGCGTGTCAAAGAGGGTGTGTGGATCGCTCACCAAGCCTGCTCTGCGGCATTGCTGCAGAAGATACGCAACGGTTTCCGCCTTTCTGACAGGTTACCCAGGACGTATGACGAGATCCTGAACGTGTTGGGGCTGTAATCCTGTCACCGTTTCTGGTAGGCTATGAACCATGCATTGCATATGCAACGCAAAAACCAGGTGCACCCCATGAAGACGGCGACTTTACCCTCCCTACGCGTGGCGCCAGAATTGCGGCGTGCAGCAGAACGTGTCCTGGCCGAAGGTGAAACCCTTTCGCAGCTTATCGAGCATGCCGTGCGCGAAGAGGTCGGTTGCCGGGAGGCTCAGGCCGAGTTTCTTCAACGGGGGCTTGCGTCGCGGGACGCAGCCCGCGAAACCGGTGTCTATGTGTCAGCAGCCGACGTGCTGAACGATTTGCACACCAAGTTGGAATCAGCACGGCGACGGCACGCCCCATGAGTTTTCGGGTGCGGTTCACACAGGAAGCCAGGGCCGACCTGCTTCGGCTGTATGACTTCCTGCTGGACCAGGACCCGCCGGACGTTGAAACTGCAGAGCGGGCGCTGGAAAGCATTGAACGCGCAATGCAACTGCTTGAGTACTTTCCGTTCAGTTGCCGCAAGGCGATCAGCCACAACCCCTATCTGCGGGAACTGGTCATCCCCTTCGGGTCTTCGGGGTACGTGGCCCTGTTTGAGATCGAGCCACAGGCGTATGTCACCATTCTTGCGGTGCGCCGTCAGCGTGAATCCGACTATCACTAGCGGCACGTCGCCGAATCCTAAAGTTCCTGGAACCCGCTCCGTAAACGAGTCGGAACAGGAAGTCATTTGTCGTCCTGGGCACGCAAGACCATCGCCATAAACACTTAGGAGTCTTTCATGGCTGTCATCAATACCAACTACTTGTCCCTGGTGGCCCAGGGCAACTTGAGCAAGTCCCAGTCGGCTCTGGGCACGGCGATCGAACGCCTGTCCTCCGGCTTGCGCATCAACAGCGCCAAGGACGACGCCGCCGGCCAGGCCATCGCCAACCGCTTCACCGCCAACATCAACGGCCTGACGCAAGCCTCGCGCAACGCCAACGACGGCATCTCCATCGCGCAGACCACTGAAGGTTCGTTGAACGAAATCAACAACAACCTGCAGCGCATCCGCCAACTGTCCGTGCAAGCCACCAACGGCACGAACTCGCAATCTGACCTGGATTCCATCCAGGCTGAAATTCAGCAACGCCTGGGCGAAATCGACCGCGTGTCACAACAGACGCAGTTCAATGGCGTGAACGTCCTGGCCAGCAACAACCAGCTCGCCATCCAAGTGGGTGCCAACGACGGCCAGACCATCAACATCAACCTGCAGCAGATCACCGCCAAGACGCTGGGCCTGCAAGGCTTCAACGTCAACAACGCTGGGTCGGTTGCTAACACGCAGGCGACGGCCACGAACCTCACGGCGGATGGTTTCACTGCCGGTGCGGCTCCCAATTTCGATGGCAGCACCACCTACACCAAGACCACGAACAACACAGCTGCCAAGTCCAGCGACGTGCTGGGTGCGGTAGCGGCTACCGGCGATACGGTCAGCTACACAGGCAACAACACAGGTCTGGGTCAAGCGGCAAGCAGCAACTACACCTATAACGCCACCAGCAAGTCCTACTCCTTTGATGCCACCGGCGTTGCTACATCCTCGCTGCAAAGCTACCTGACTCCGCAAGCGGGCAATACGGTCAGTGGCACGATCACCATTGGCGGAAAGAGCGTTGGTGTCGCGATCGATTCAGCCGGTACGATTACGGCGCAGGATGGCAGTGCGTTGTATTTGGATGGTACTGGGAACCTGACGCAGAATGCCGCAGGGTCGCCGCCAGTAGCAACTTTGGACGGATTGGCTGCGAACGGGAAACAACTCGGAGTTCCTGCAGCTGTTCAGTCGACGCTGACGGTAGGTGGCACTACGGTGACATTCGCCGGAAGTACCACTGCTACGGAAGGGAACATTTCGGTGACGGGCGCCAGCATCTCCGCTGCTAATCTCAATAACGCGATTGGCACGCAGGACTTCAGCGCCACGGCCAATGGCACGCTCTTCCATGTGACGAGTGGTAGCGTTCAGATGGCAGGTAACCGTGCTGCTACGGCCGCAGACGTTATTGGGGCTGTATCAACTGGCGGCAAGGTTGGTTTGACCGGCGGCACTGCTAACATCTTCATTGATAATGCCGGTACCTACGGTGCCACTGCCGCAGCAAGTGGTGATTTGAAGGGGCTGTTGAATGTCCCTGCTGGCCAGCGTGTTCAGGTTACGCTCAATAATGGGACGACTGATACCACGGGGTATGTTGATAGCACTGGAAGTATCTATGACTCGTCAGCGGGTGGCAGCCAACTTACGGCTGACTATGCGAGCTTGTCGGCATTCGCAACGGCCACCGGTTCTCATACCCTGAAATTCAATGGTGTTACCGCGACGCAAACGGGTACTGCGGGTAAGATCGATATCTCGGGCGTTTCCTCGGCGACCATGGCCGCCGCATTGGGTGCTGCAGGGGGTTCAGTTGATTTGAAGGGTGACGCTTCGGCTGTTTACACCGTCGCCGTAGGCGGTGCTGTGAAAACGTCTGGCGGTAGCCCGGTCTACACTGATACCACAGGTGCTTCGCCAGCTCTGGTGACTACAGAGAATGACCAAGCGGCATACGTGGGCGCGGCGGATAGCTTAACGACGGCAGCCAACACTACCACCAAGTACTACGCTCAATCCAACGGCAACGTCACCAATAGCACAGGTAGCCTGGTCTATGCAGATGCCAGCGGTGCGCTGACGTTGAACTCAGCTACTGCCACTCAGAAGACTGTTGATCCGCTGAAGGCGCTGGATTCGGCTTTGGCTCAGGTTGACTCGATGCGCAGTGACCTGGGTGCCGTCCAGAACCGCTTCGAATCCACGATTGCGAACCTGAACAACACCGTCACCAACCTGACGGCTGCTCGTTCCCGCATCGAAGACGCGGACTACGCGACGGAAGTCTCGAACATGACGCGTGCACAGATCCTGCAACAGGCCGGTACTTCCGTCCTGGCCCAGGCTAACCAAGTGCCGCAGACCGTGCTGAGCCTGCTGCGTTAATCCGTAGTATTTCTCGGGTTTTCCGCCAACTGACAGGGAAGCGGAAAACCCCGAGCCTTTGGCGCCTCATCCAGATCGGACGAGGCGTTTTTTTATGGTGCACCCGGCATGGGCCGAATGCGGCCGTGAATCAGTTCGCCATCCTGTTCGGTGAACGGTTCACTGAGGCCAGGGATTGAACGGTGCCAAACCGCCTCGCCCACAAAATTCCCGACACTCTCAACAGCGCCAGTCGGAAGATCTGGTCGACACACAGTATGCCTGACCGTCCCGGCATGACAATCCTGACTATCGACGGATTTGCCAGCTGGAAGCGACCGGCCACCGCTTGGACAATGAGCATTCTTCCGTGTGGATGCCCTTGTCATGCCAGACCCCAAGCACCCGATCGATCGCGTGGCCGCGCAGCCACCCGAGAGCAATGCCGTTCTGCCAGGCGTGGCGCGCCCCGTGGCCGACGACCACGACAGTCCCTGGAAGGAGGCGCTGGAGATCTACTTCGAACCTGCGCTCAGGCTGCTCGCCCCCGACCTGCATGCCGTGATCGACTGGTCGACTTCTGTGGTCTTCCTGGACAAGGAGCTGCAGGCCACCAGCCTGTCGTACCAGGACGGCTTCCTGAATCAGCAGACCCTTTTTACCTTTCCGATTGTAGAATTGGAGGCGTGGCGCGACCGTTGGGATGAACTGGACCGCCTGGCACCGGTCAACCCCTTTGCGGTGATGATCATGGCGCAGTTGCAGGCCTCGGGTCATCCGGACAAGGCCACGCGGCTGGCGCCCTTGATCGGCCTGACCCGGCGGCTGTATGACTACGGTTATTCGCGGGAGCGAATTGGCCAGCTGCTGCGGCTGGTGGAATGGGTCATCGGGCTGGCGTCCGCGCTGGAAATCGAATATCACCTGGCTGCCCGGCAGCTGGAGCAGGAGCACAAGATGAGCTATGTGACGATTGCCGAACGCTACGGGATGGCAAAGGGAGTGCAAGAGGGACAGGCCAATTTGCTGCTGGGTCAGATCCAGCGCCGTTTCGGCCCGTTGTCTGAAAACATCATTCAGCGCATCCACTCGGCGAAGGCCTCGCAACTGGAAACCTGGTCATTGAATTTTGTGGACGCCACTGAACTGGACGACGTGTTTCGCGACTGATCGTGCACTATAACGGATTAACGGCTGCGGCCCTTAGATGCCGCAGAGCTATGCGTGCATCTGATGTACAAGGTGGGTAATGGGGGCAGGACTTGATTAGGTGGCGATGCCTGTCACCCGTGTGCTGGACGAGCGACCAGTTGCACGCCTAGCGCCCCACAGACCCGAGCAATGGTATCGAACCGAGGCTTGGCGCTGGGGCGCAATGCCTTGTACAGGGCTTCACGCGTCAGCCCGCTGGCCCGGGCGACTTCGGTCATACCGCGAGCGCGCGCAATGATGCCTAGAGCATGCGAAAGCTCAGCCGGGTCGTCGTCTTCCAGGACGAGCGTCAGGTAGTTGGCAATATCTTCATCCGTCTTCAGATGCTCGGCCAGGTCGAAGTCGGGCAGTTCGGAAATTTTTGTGGTCTTGGTCATGATATTTAATCCTCAAACCTGGGCCAAAGTGCTCACGCATTTCGCTGACACCTTCACCGACAGGCCCGACATCGCCCAAAATGCCACGCTGCACCTTGTCCAGGCGTTTGCCGAGACGGATGCGGGTCAAGCTGTCTTTCAGGTTGCTTAGCCACGCCTCGAAGGCAGGCGTTTGCTTGACTATGTACATGACTGAAGTGTAATCGACTGTTCACAGCCGATCAAGGTACCTTTACCTGAAGCAAACAGTGGCTTGCCGGCCAGTGGCGGCAAGTTGTCCTTCGAAAATGGGAAACTATAGCGGCACTTCCCGGCATGACGATGCTGTCCATTGGCAGATCTGCCAGCTGGAAGCCGCCAGCCATTGCACGGACAATGAGCATTCTTCTGTGTGGATGCCCTTTTCATGCCAGACCCCCAAGCACCCGATCGATCGCGTTGCCGTGCAGCCTGTATGCGGTGAGCCAGGCAGCGGCGCCCAATGTCGTACGCCGATGGCGGCGTGATTTTGACATGGCTTCGTCGACGGTGCCCCGGTGGGGTGCTTGCGTCCACAATAAAAGTAAATACAATAAACCATGCGGATCACCTTTGATCTTGAGAAGGATGCCAGCAACCAGGCCAAGCATGGTGTATCGCTGGCAGTGGGAGCCAATCTGGAGTGGGAGGGAGCCGTGATCTGGCCCGATCTCAGACGTGATTATGGAGAGCAGCGCATGGCAGCCATTGGCTATATCGGGCAACGGCTGTATTACGCGGTGTTTGTGGATCGCGATGGTGGCAGACGCATGATCAGTTTGCGCAAGGCCAATCATCGGGAGGAAAGACGCTATGCCAAAGCTTAAGGCAGGACACATTTCGCCGACATCCGAGGAAGATGCGGCAATCACCAAGGCTGCGATGTCAGATCCTGATTCGCTCCCCTTTACTGACGACGAATGGGAGGCGGTGAGGTCCACGGTGCGCCGACCGGGTCGTCCGCCTGTCACTGTTCGCCGGCCAGCCATGACTATGCGGGTCGATGCGGATGTGCTCGAACACTTGCGAGCGTCGGGTAAAGGTTGGCAGACCCGCGTCAACGCGCTGTTGCGGAAGGCGGTGAAGTCGGGGCAGCTGTGATCGTGGCCCCAGTGCGGTAGTGATTGAGGGGCCGTTCTGATTCATCGGGCAGTGTTGTCTTCCACGGAGCTTCCTGAAAACGAGGTCAGGCCCTATAACGGGCGTGCGGCGATAGCGGGCGTGGTTCGTTCCGCATGCACTCAAGCTATTCCAGGGTGGGACGATTAGCCTTCCATCCCCGGCACGGTAATCGAGAATCCGCAGTCCACGTGCAGGATCTCGCCGGTGACGCCGGCTGCCAGGTCGGATAGCAGGAACGAAGCCGCATTGCCGACGTCTTCCGTCGTGACGTTGCGGCGCAGAGGCGACTGGGCTTCCACGAATTTCAGCATGTTGGAAAAATCGTGGATGCCGCTGGCAGCCAGCGTCTTGATCGGGCCGGCCGAGATGCCGTTGGCGCGCAGGCCTTTGGGGCCCAGTGAACGGGCCAGATAGCGCACGCTGGCTTCAAGCGATGCTTTGGCCAGGCCCATCATGTTGTAGTTGGGGATGGCTTTCTCGGCGCCCAGGTAGGTCAAGGTCAGCACGGACCCTTTGCGAGCTTCGAGTAGCGGCAGTGCGGCCTTGGTCAGGGCCGGGAAGCTGTAGGCCGAAATGTCGTGGGCGATGCGGTAGTTCTCACGCGTCATGCCGTCCAGGAAATCGCCTTCCAGCGCTTCGCGCGGGGCGAAGCCGATGGAATGCACCAGGCCATCGAGGCCGTCCCAGCGTTCGCGCAGCGCAGAAAAGGCGTTGGCGATCTGCGTGTCGTCGGAGACGTCGCAAGGGATGACGATGTCGCTGTCCAGTTCTTTGGCAAAGCCGCGCACGCGTTCTTCGAAGCGTTCGCCCACGTAGGTGAGGGCCAGTTCGGCGCCTTGCTTGCGGCAGGCATGCGCAATGCCGTAGGCGATGGAGCGGTTCGAAAGTACGCCGGTCACCAGGATGCGTTTGCCGGAGAGAAAGCCCATGATGTGTGAGTCCTGTAAGTAAATTGCCTGTGTTCTGCGGGTCAGCCCTGGACGTCGCTACCAGGAACGCGGATGCGCTGTCCCTTGGAAAGCGACGTGGTCTTCAGGTTGTTGAGCTTGCGCAGCGCCTCGACCGAGGTGTTGTAGCGGCGGGCCAGCGAATAGAGCGTGTCGCCGGCGCGGATCGTGTGCGTGCGCACTACGGCGCGCGGCCGCAGGTCGGGCCGCCGTGTGGTGCGCGACCGGGTAGACCGGGCAGGTGGTTCGGCGCGAGGTTCTGCTGTCGTGGTGTCGAATGAGACCAGCATGACCCCGCCGCGATCAGGCGCCGCCTGGCGGGGTACCAGCAGGGCGGTTTCAGCGCGTTTTTGCCGTGGGCTCAGCGCGTTGGCCGAGCGCAATTGGTCGAGCGTGATGTCATAGCGCTTGGCGATGCTGGCCAAGGACTCGCCGCGTCGCGGCCGAATCATTTGCCAGGACGACAAGCTGCCGCTGTAGCTGGCCAGGTTGTGGTTGAACGTGGCGACCTTGTCCAGCGGCAGGTGCAGTGCCGGATGATGCTTGCCCAGGATGACGGGCCGGTTGAACGAGGGGTTCAGCGCGCGGAATTCATCCAGCGGCATGTCGGCCAGCGCAGCGGCCACCGCGACGTCCATGTCGCGTGATTTGTGTACGGTAATGAAGTAGGGGGTGTTGCTGATCTGTGGCAGGGTGATGCCGTATTTTTGCGGGTTGGCGACGATGTTCTTGATGGCCTGCAGCTTGGGGACGTAATTGCGTGTTTCGTCAGGCAGGTCGATGTTGAGGTACGTGGGGGCGATGCCTTCGGCCACGGCCTTGTCCATGGAGCGCTTGACGGCGCCTTCGCCCCAGTTGTACGAGGCCAGCGCCAGGAACCAGTCGCCTTGCAGGTCGTACAGGTAGCTCAGGTAATCCAGGGCCGCTTGCGTTGAAGCGACCGGATCGCGGCGCTGATCACGCCACCAGTCTTGCTGCAGGTTGTAGTGCAGGCCGGTCGCCGGCACGAATTGCCACAGGCCCGAGGCCTGGGAGCGGGACAATGCGTTGGGGTTGTAGGCGGATTCGACGAACGGCAGCAGGGCCAGTTCGGTGGGCAGGCCGCGACGGTTGAGTTCGTCGACGATGTAGTACAGATATTTGCCCGCGCGCTGTGCCATGAGCAGCACGGATTGCGGGTGGGCTGCGTAGTAATCGGTCCAGTAATCGACGCGGTCGCTATGCAGGTTGGGGATGGCGAAACCTCGTCGGATGCGGTCCCACATGTCTCGGGGGGGATACGTGAGGTCGACCGTGCGTGAGGTGTCGGATGCGACGTAAGCCTGACCTTGCCTGGCGTCTTGTCGGTGAGTAGAGGCGCAGCCTGCGAGCACCACCAGAACCAAGGGAAGAAGGAGTCGCAGGATTTTCATGGATGGATCATTTGAATTCGTTTTTCCAGTGTCGCAGGCATGCAAAGACGGCTTCTGGGCTGCTCAGTGGGTTGGCGGCCTGTCGTTGTGCTGCGGCGCGTACATCAGCGTGCCGGATGCGCAAAAAGGGGTTGGTTTGCAGTTCCAGCCCCAGACGCGAAGGCAGTGTAGGCTTGCCTTGTGCGCGCAATTCGGCGACTTCCCGAGCCCGTGCCTGCAAGGCCACGTTTTCGGGTTCGACCTGCAAGGCCCAGCGGATGTTGGCAGCGGTGTATTCGTGCGCGCAACACACCAGGGTTTTGACAGGCAGGGTTCCGATTTTACCCAAGGATTCGACCATTTGTGCAGGGGTGCCTTCGAAAAGCCGCCCGCACCCCGACGAAAACAGCGTGTCGCCGCAGAAAATAAGGGGTTGATCGGCGCCGATGAGGCCTACATAGGCGATATGGCCCGCTGTGTGACCAGGGATGTCCAGCACCTGGAAGTGCAGGCCCAGGCCGGGCAGATCGACGGAGTCACCTTCGGACAGCGGCACGTCGCGATACGGGAGATTTTCGTGCCGGGGCCCGTAGACGCGGGCGCCGGTTCGCTGGTGTAATGCACGCACTCCGCCCGTGTGGTCGTTGTGGTGGTGGGTGACGAGGATGGCGTCCAGTACCAGGCCCTGATCGATCCATGCCAGCACGGGCGTGGCGTCGCCCGGGTCCACGACCAACGCGTGGCCGTTTTTTTGTACCATCCAGATGTAGTTGTCGGCAAAGGCCGGTATCGGGGTCAGGGTCGCGGGTGCGGCCGTGGTGGGGGCAATCAGTTTCATGGCAAAGGAGCAGGGTTTGGCATCACAGCGTGCAATGCCGATTGAGCTGGCGCAATGGCTGGATACCCCTGTGGGGCAGTACGTGCGGGCCTGGGAACAGCACCAGGTCGATGCCATGGTCGCTAACGCGTTTGGCTATCATGCCATACAAGTAGGTCTGCCGCATTGGGATCTGCTGCAGGCCAATCGTATCCCCTACAAGGCTTGGGCGCACAGCCCCAGCGCACTCTTTGGCACCCGAGCCGGCCGCCTGGTCTGCGAGCCTGAACAGCTGCCGTTCGATTCCCAGAGCATCGATCTGATGGTCATGCCGCACACCCTCGAATGGTGCCGGGATCCTCACCTGGTGCTGCGTGAAGTCGAGCGTGTGCTGATGCCTGAAGGCCGCGTCGTGATCACGGGCTTCAACCCGTATAGTCTGTGGGGCGCTCGAGAATCGTTGCCAGGGCTTGCGCTGCGTCTGCCGGTGCCCGTGCCGTCGCAGGTGTCGCCCTCGCGTCTCAAGGACTGGTTCAAACTCTTGTCGTTCGAACTCGACCGTGGCCGCTTTGGGTGTTACGTGCCTTTGTGCGAGACGCAAGTCTGGCTGCAGCGCTGGCATTTCATGGAACACGCCGGCGACCGCTGGTGGCCTGCGGCGGGCGCCGTCTATGCGATCGCAGTGGTCAAACGGGTGACAGGAATGCGACTGGTCGGGCCCGCCTGGCGTAAGGGCAAGCGCCGTCGTAACCGCCGCGCCGCCGTGGCACCGGTGGCCAATCAAATGAAGGAGCCTCATGGCTGAACCTGTTGTAGATATCTGGACTGATGGCGCCTGCAAGGGCAATCCGGGCCCAGGGGGCTGGGGCGCCCTGCTGCGTCAAGGGGATCGTGAAAAAACCCTGCACGGGGGCGAGCCCTTGACCACCAACAACCGCATGGAGCTGCTCGCGGTCATCCAGGCCTTGAAGGCGCTCAAGCGGCGCTGTGTGGTGACCGTGCATACCGATTCGGTCTACGTCAAGAACGGCATGACGCAGTGGCTGCCCAACTGGAAGCGCCGTGATTGGCGCACGGCTGACAAGAAGCCCGTGAAGAACGCGGATCTCTGGCAGGCGCTCGATACGCTGGCGGCAGGCCATGAACTACACTGGCGCTGGGTCAAAGGGCACGCGGGTGACCCCGGCAACGAGCGTGCCGATGCCCTGGCCAATCAGGGCGTGGCCGAACTCCCCTGAATCTTTTTTTCTATGAAATTCGCGTCGCAGTCGGGCAGTGCCTTTGGCCTGGCTTCGCTGCGAAGCGCGAGGAACCCTCATGCGTCAAGTCATGCTCGATACCGAAACGACCGGCCTGGAGCCCGAACAGGGGCACCGGGTGGTCGAAATCGGCTGCGTCGAAATCCTCAATCGTCGAGTGACCGACCGGCACCTGCATCTGTACCTGAACCCGGACCGCGACAGCGACCCGGATGCCTTGCGCATCCACGGGTTGACCACCGAGTTTCTGTCCGGTCACCCGCGCTTTCCCGAGATTGCTGCTCAGCTGGCCGATTTCGTGAAGGATTCCGAGATCGTCATCCACAACGCGGCCTTCGACGTGAAATTCCTCACGTCCGAACTCAAGCGCGCCGGGTTGCCGGCATTCCCGACCCTGTGTGCCAAGGTGACCGACTCCCTGTCGGTGGCCCGCGAGATGTTTCCGGGCAAGCGCAACAATCTCGATGCCCTGTGCGAGCGCTTCGGCATTTCGCATGCGCACCGGACTTTGCACGGCGCGCTGCTGGATGCCGAGCTGCTGGGCGAAGTATGGCTCGCCATGACCCGCGGGCAGGATTCGCTGCTCGATGATGCGGCCGATGACGCACACGCGATGCAGAGCGCGCGGGCACAGACAGGGTTCGACGCCTCCGGCCTGCCCGTGGTGGCGGCCAGTGCGCAGGACTTGCAAGCCCACGAGGCGTATCTGGATGGCCTGGACGAAGCCGCGGGCGGGCAGAGCTTGTGGCGTAAGTTCAGCGGTGCCGCATCTGGGCTGGAGCCGTAAGGCCCAGGGGGCGTTTCAGGTGCCGCAGATTCACCTGGTGTTGGGCCGAGCCTGCCGAAGGTTGTGCTCTGCGCTTCGTGTATAATCGTCGTCTTTCCAGTTGATTGCCCCGCATTTTCATGCGTTTTGGCGATCCAGCTGGGCGGTTAGCTCAGGGGTAGAGCGCTGCCTTCACACGGCAGAGGTCACTGGTTCGAAACCAGTACCGCCCACCAGAATGTCAGAGCCATATCAAGCATTTAGCTGATATGGCTCTTATTCGTTATGCATGTTGATTTAGAGTAAATCCACCTATTCAGTGTCCCAATGTCCCGTTGACAGTAGCGGGCGGCTCTGCTGGTATGAGCTTGAAGTACTGGTGTGGATTGATTCCCATCGACCAGCGGAGCCGCCGCCACCTCGTAGGCCCGTGTCGGCGCAGTAGATCTACGCACCTCGGAGCCGTGCCAGGGCAGCAAAGGCTGGCCCTGCTTCCATTCCCGCTTGGTAGGTGGCTGCAATGTCCTGCGGCACGTTCTGTGCCGCTGCAAAGCTCGGCCAGGCGCGGATGGATTCGAACACTTCACGGACGATCAGGTCAGCGTGGTCGATACCCAGTTGCTCGCCCAGCTTCATCAGTGCCTTCAGCGAGGGCTTGCCTTCCCCCATCTTGTTCTATCGGCGTGTCGTCTGAAATGGGCGGGCGAAATTCCAGTGCGCCCATGGCCCGGGTGCCCATATATGCCAGACGATCAAGTGGTGTGATGTTTTGCCAGGACCAGCCGTGCTTCGCCAGCATGGCTCGGTCCATCAACAGCAAGCCCCAGCCGTCAGGCAAGGCGTCATTGAAGACGCCGTGCAGTCCTTTGAAGACACGGGCGTCGCTCGCCTTGAAGGCACCCGTGCGCAATGCGAACGGCTCCATCGGACTCAGGGGAAAGCCTGATGCGATCCAGTTCGCGTCGTATTCGAACCAGATCTCTCCGCGAGTCGTGCTTGCAATCGCTCCGACGGGCGAGCCGGCCAGCAGCACGCTGAGTCTTCTGGTGTGATCCATGATTTACCCTCGGCCGCGTTGACGTGCGGGTTTCAGGATTTCGTCCAGACGGACAGGTTCGGTGGGCGGTGGGAAGAGTGCCTTGAATTCGTCCAGGCATCCCAATGCCCGGGCCAGCTTCAGCAGGGATTTCAAGGCGATTGCTCCTGTGGTTTCGAAACGCTTTATCGTACCTTCAGGTACGCCGGACCGTGCGCTCAGGCTTTTGCGGGAAAGGTCTGCAGCCAGCCGCCGTGCACGCGCTGCAGCCGCAATGTTTGGAGCAATATCGTTATGTTTTATAAAAGGTGACATTTAGTCTGTTATATCAAAAAAATACTTATAACAGTTCGTATATTGCCTTTTATGTGGGCTGAGTGCGAGCTGGTCAAGGTGATCTGGCGACACTTGTTCGAGGTGCTCTCCACCCTCAAAGCTTCCTGTCAGCTTCATCGCCTTATCCTGATCCTGAGGCAGTCGCTCGTATAAAAACAGGAGACAACCATGAATGCACCCAGTCTGGTAACGGGGGCCACGAACCCGCCGTTGCGTACGGACACCATCGGCCAGGCGCTGGAATACGCCGCCCGGACCTGGCCCGAACAGGAAGCCCTGGTATCGGCGCACCAGGGGATCCGCCTGACATATGCGCAGCTCAATGAACAAGCGGACCGCATTGGCGCCGGTTTGCTGGCCATGGGGCTCAAGCGTGGGGATAGGGTGGGTATCTGGTCGCCGAACAAGGCCGAATGGGCCTTGATTCAGTTTGCCACCGCCAAGGCGGGCATGATCCTGGTCAACATCAACCCGGCGTACCGAAGCAGCGAGCTCGAGTACACC
Organism: Castellaniella sp.; assembly: GCF_036379515.1. Taxonomy (GTDB): domain Bacteria; phylum Pseudomonadota; class Gammaproteobacteria; order Burkholderiales; family Burkholderiaceae_B; genus Castellaniella. Next base: position 79,710 of record NZ_DASVGN010000008.1, on the reverse strand, counting down.
CTGAACAAGGTTCAGATCAGTGCGTTGGTCGCGGCCGAAAGCTTCAAGACCAGCGATTACGTGCGGATCGTCGAATCTCTGCTGCCTGAAGTCACGCAGCACAGCGGTGAGTTGCATGCGGCCGCTGCGCCGCACTTGCGGCATGTGATCAAGATCGGCGGCAAGGCCCGCGCGGGATGGCGGCGATTCGATGACATCGCCTCACTCGCCACGCCTGACGGCCCGGCAGAGCTGGCACGGATCGGGCGGTCACTGGATTGCCATGACCCGATCAACATCCAGTTCACCAGCGGGACGACGGGCTTGCCCAAAGGAGCGACGCTCTCGCATCACAACATTTTGAATAATGGCTTCTTCGTAGGTGAGTGCATTGGCCTTAAGCAAGCTGACCGCCTGTGCATTCCGGTCCCTCTGTATCACTGCTTCGGCATGGTGATGGGCAATCTGGGATGCCTCACGCACGGGGCGGCCATGGTGTATTCGTCGGATGCGTTCGATCCCCTGGCAGTTTTGCAGTGCATTGCACAAGAGCGTTGTACGGGAGTGTATGGCGTGCCCACCATGTTCATTGCCGAGCTCAGCCACCCGCAATTCGCCAGTTTTGATCTGTCCAGTCTGCGCACCGGCTGCATGGCCGGGTCACCCTGCCCAGTGGATGTCATGCGGCAAGTCATCGATGCGATGCACATGCAGGACGTGACGATTGCCTATGGCATGACGGAAACCAGTCCCGTGAGCTTCCAGTCTGCGGGTGACGATGACCTGGAGAGCCGCGTCACGACCATCGGCCGGGTTCAGCCCCACCTGCAGTGCAAAGTGATCGATGCGCACGGGCAGATCGTGCCGCGCGGCACGCCGGGCGAGCTCTGTACCAAGGGCTATTCGGTCATGCTGGGATACTGGGGTGACGAAGAAAAGACCGCGCAGGCCATTGATGCCGAGGGCTGGATGCACACCGGCGACCTGATCATCATCGACGACCGGGGTTATGGCAACGTGGTCGGGCGTCTGAAGGACATGGTGATCCGGGGTGGCGAGAACGTCTATCCCCGCGAGATCGAGGAATATCTCTACAAGCACCCGGCCGTGCGCGACGTGTCGGTGGTCGGAGTGCCCGACGAAAAATACGGTGAAGAGCTCTGTGCCTGGATCATCCTGAAGGCGGGCGTCGAGGCGGCCGATGTGGCGCCGGAAGACATCATCGCGTTCTGCCAGGGGAAGATCGCGCATTACAAGATCCCGCGCTACGTCCGCTTCGTGGAAGAATTCCCCATGACGGTCACGGGCAAGATCCAGAAGTACGAGATCCGCAAGCGGATGATGCAGCAGTTGGGGGTGGTCGAGCAGAAAACGGCTTGACGGGCTCTGGCCAAAAGGCGAATAAAAAGCCCCGCAAGGAGCGAACCTTGCGGGGCCGTGACTTACCTGTCAGTCAGCGAATCGGAATCGCTCAGACTGCAGGATGAGCCGGGTAGTACGCGTCATGACCGCCGTTCGAAGCAAGGTCGCCATTGGCTTGGGCTTGCTGCAGTTCGGCAACGACCTGTTCACGCGTCTTGTTCTGCGTACTGGCCAGTTGTGGATAGTAGGCGTCATGGCCTGCAGTCACCACGTTGGTGGTTTGGGCTTGCTTGAGCTGTTCCAGCACCTGCGCACGAGACGTGCTGGCGCCTTGTACGATGGCCGGATAGTAGGCGTCATGGCCGCCCATGGCGGGAGCGACTTCGGCAGCTTGTGCCAGGCCCATGCTGGCAATTCCGATGACCAGTGCGGTCAATGTGGTGGTGACTTTCATGATGGTTTCCTTCATTTGAAGTTGATCTTGAAGCAGGGCGCTGCGGGCTTTCCGTTTTGCTTGCCATGCCCTGTTTCGATGTGAACATTGTGCGCGTCTGGTGCAGTGCAATAAATGCCCTTATCGCGAATACACCTTTCCATTTTTACGGGTAATCCCTGCTTGAATGCGCGACAATGGTGAGGTATGCAACTGCCTTCCATGTTTCCATGACACCTTCCCTGAACGATATCGAGCTGTTTGTAGAGCTGGCACGCAGCCAGAATTTCACGCGGGCCGGAGAGGCCCTGGACATGCCGGCCTCCACAGTGTCGCGGCGTTTGTCTCAGCTCGAAAAGTCGATTGGGGTGCGGCTTTTGAATCGCTCTACGCGAAAAGTCGGGCTCACGCGGGCAGGTGCCATCTATCTCGAACGCTGCCAGCCCATCGTCGAGCAGGCGCGGGTGGCGCACGAAATGCTGCTCGAGAACACGCAGCAGCCGCGGGGCCGGCTCAGGGTTTCGCTGCCATCCAGCCTGGCGCTGGCGTTTCTGCAGTCCGCATTGCCCGAGTTCTCTCGTCGTTATCCCGAAATCGAGTGCGAATACGATCTGAGCGTGCGCAAGATCGATCTTCAGGCAGACGGCTTCGACGTGGTGATCCGGGCCGCCCAGCTGGCTGATTCAACGGTGGTGTCCCATCGACTGGGAACTCTGCTGCTGGGGCTCTTTGCGTCGCGTGAATACCTGCTGGAACATGGCACGCCCGCCACGCCCGAAGAGCTGACGGACCACGAGTGCTTGCGCACCAGCACCTCGCGCGGGGACACGAACTGGCATCTGTATTCCTCCGACGGCGAAGAGCGGCACATCCATGTCCGTGGCCGCATGGCGATGAATCACGTGCTGATGCTGCGCCACATGGCTGAAATGGGCATGGGCGTCGTGCCGCTGTCGATCCGCGACAGTCGGGTGGGCGGTCATTTGGTGCGGCTGCTGCCTGACTGGAGCTTTGAGCCGATTCCCCTGGTGGCGCTGTTCCCCTCGAGGCTGATGCCGGCGCGTGCACGGGTGTTCATCGACTTCCTGGCCGAGCAGCTGATGCATGCCGCTTTCCTGTCGGGCACTCCTGAAGGGAGTGGAGAGGCCCCGGGGGCGGCCTCGAAGCGGCAGGTATTGGCCACGCGTGCGGGGTCGCGCGGCTGAGATTGCGCTCAGGTGCCCGAGGTTCTGGCTTGGGCGCGTACGACGACGCGTTCGTGTAGCGCGTGATCTGCGGGCTGCCCCCCTGATTCTTCTTCATCTTCCGAGAATGCCGGCGTTGGAAAGTCCTCGGCATCAAAGGCATGGTCTCCGTCGGCATCCGCCTGCCCCGTGGCTTTCAGGTGTGCAAAATCCATCAGGGCCGGGTCCATGAGGTGCGACGGCACCACGTGTGACAAGGCGCGAAACACGCTCCAGGTACGGTTGGTGAAATACCGGTCCCATTCTTCGAGCATGCGGTTGATTTCCTTGCGCTTGAGGTTCTCTTGCGAGCCGCACAGATTGCAGGGAATGATGGGAAACTCGCGCAGCCTGGCGTAGGCGATTAGGTCTTTCTCGCGCACGTACGCCAGCGGCCGGATGACGATGTGCTCGCCGTTGTCGGATACCAGCTTGGGCGGCATGGCCTTCATGCGCCCGCCGTAGAACAGGTTGAGAAAAAAGGTCGCCAGGATGTCGTTGCGGTGGTGCCCTAGCGCGATCTTGGTGGCGCCCAGTTCGCGCGCCACGCGGTACAGGATCCCGCGACGCAGGCGCGAGCAGAGTGAACAGGTGGTCTTGCCTTCCGGAATCAGACGCTTGACGACCGAGTACGTGTCCTGGTTTTCGATGTGAAACGGGATGCCGCGCGCGCTCAGGTAATCGGGCAGCACGTGCTCCGGGAAGCCGGGCTGCTTCTGATCCAGATTGACGGCGATCACATCAAAGTGGATGGGTGCACGCTCGCGCAACGTGAGCAGCAGGTCGAGCAATCCGTACGAATCCTTGCCTCCCGAGAGGCACACCATGACGCGGTCGCCGTCCTCGATCATCTGATAGTCGCCGATCGCACGTCCGGTTTCGCGCAACAGACGCTTGACGAGCTTGTTCTCGTTGACGCTCAAATGAGCACGTGGGGGATGAATTTCTGAGGGCAGGGGTGAGGTCATGATGAAATTCGGCTGCGGCTTTGTTCGATGCAGACGGCGTCGCAATCTTCGAAGGCCTGAGGCTTGCAGAGCCGCACGGTGGCCTGCTGGATTGCGGGGAAATCTTGCATGACACAGTCCAGCATGCGGCCGACCAGTGTTTCAAGCAGATCGGTATGGCCGGTGGTGGCTTGTGTGACGAGAGTGGCGCGCAGCTGGCGGTAGTCCAGCACGCTGCCGATGTCATGATCGTCCACCGCCCGGGTGATCAGGGTGTCGAACTCGGCATGGATGACGAGCGGCTGGCGCTGCGTGCGTTCGTGATCCAGCATGCCGATCGAGGCCTGAACGTGCAGGCCATCCAGGATGATGCGACGTGTATTCATATCGCCGGCTCGGTGCGTGTGATCGAGTGCTTGAGGGGGCCGGGCCGTCCCAGTCGCACCGTATAGTGCCGCAGTTCGTCGCGCCGGAAAACGTGCAGCTGGGCGCGGTCACCGGGCTGGTGGCCTTCCAGCCAGTGGTCCAGGCTGGCGCTGTCGGTGACGCGCAACTGATCGGCGGCAATCAGCAGGTCGCCCGCAGAAAGGCCCGCGCGGTGTGCTGCACCGTGCTCGTACACGGTGAGCAATCGCAGCCCTCCCGCGTCGGCTTTGGTCCGGATGTCCAGCGTGGGACGCGAGGCTTCGGGTTTGGCTTGCAGGGCCATGCCTGCGCCTGCCAGTGCTGCTTTGAGCGGCACGTCTTCACGGCCGTCGACGTAGCGCCGAATGAAGCCTGCCACGTCTGCCCCGGTGGCCTCGGTGATGAGGGCCGGCATGGCGTCTTCTGCGACGCCCGTGGAGTGATCCTGGTAAAAATCGCGGCCATAGCGTTGCCACAGCAGTCGCATCACGTCGTCCAGGCTGCGTCCATCGTGTGTCTGGCGCCGAATTTCGAGATCCAGCCCCAGCGCGACCAGCGAACCTTTGGTGTAATAACTCACCAGCGCGTTGGGCGAGTTCTCGTCCTGCTTGTAATACCGGGTCCAGGCATCGAACGAGCTGTCGGCGACGGACTGCTTGTGCCGGCCGGGGCTGCGTTGCACTTGATCCAGCGTTTCGGCCACGAGCTTCAGGTAGTCGGGTTCGGTGACAATGCCCGATCGGAGCAGCATCAGGTCGTCGTAGTAGGAAGTGAAGCCTTCGAAGACCCACAGCAGGCGGGTATGGTTGGGCTGTGTCAGATCATAGGGCACGAAGGCCGCCGGTTTGATGCGTTTGACGTTCCACGAGTGAAAGTATTCGTGGCTCACCAGCCCCAGAAAGCGGGTATAGCCTTCAGGCGCGGCACAGCCCAGGCAGGGCAGGGCATCACGGCGGGTGGCGAGCGCTGCACTGGCACGGTGCTCCAGACCGCCATAACCGTCGCCTGTCACGTGGATGAGAAACACGTAGCGTTGTGCGCTGTCCAGGAATGCGGCTCGGCGGGCCTCGGGTTCAAAGAGCGCGATTTGTGCTGCGCAGATCTTTTGCACGTCGTCAGCAATGCGCTGCATGTCCAGGCGCGGGATCACCCCGGTGAAGACCAGGTCGTGGACTGCCCCGTGCGCCTCGAAGCTGACGCATTGTGGCGTGCCCATCTCGACCGGAAAATCGATGAGCGTGTCGTAATCCCCCGCGTAGTAGGTGCCAAAGCCGCGTGGTGGCGCCGCATCGGGTTCATCGATGGCCGCTGCGAGGCTGGTGTAGACCTGCCAGCCGCGTGCGTGGGATGGGGCGCGCAGGTCCAGCAGGCAGGCCTGTGATTCTTGCCCGATGGCGGCCAGAAACAGGCTGGCTCCATTGAAGAAAGCATGGCTCTCGTCGAAGTGCGCGCCCCGCACCGACAGATCCCAGGCATAGACCGTGTATTCCAGCGTGAGCGGCCCGTTGCAGGGCTGGCATTGCCAGGTGTGATCGTCGATTTTGGAGACCGCCACTTCGTCCCCGGCACTGCGTGCCTGCAGAGATTCGATCTGTCGGGCAAAATCACGGATGAGGTAGCTGCCTGGAATCCAGGCGGGCAGGCGCACCGCCTGGCCTCGTGGATCGGGTTGAGGCACCGTGAGCGTGACGGCGTAACGGTGGCCGGCGGGGTCGGCAAGCCGCACCTGGTAGCGGATCAGTTCTTTTTTCATCATCGCGTTAGTTTAACTTTGGAGACATCATGAGCGAATCATTGGTCAAAGTTGAAGTCAGGGGTCGCGTGGGGGTGCTTACGCTCAATCGACCCAAAGTCCTGAATGCCCTGAGCAATGACGTCATCACTGAGCTTGCGGCAGCAGTGCGGGTTTTCGAAGCCGATGAAAATATCGGTGCCATGGTCCTGACGGGCAACGAAAAGGCCTTTGCGGCGGGGGCCGACATCAGCGCGATGGCTGGATGGTCTTACATGGATGTCTACAAGGCAGATTACCTGGGCGGCGACTGGGAGGCCTTGCGCCACATGCGCAAGCCCATCATTGCAGCGGTGGCGGGTTACGCACTGGGGGGCGGCTGCGAACTCGCCATGCTGTGCGACTTCATCATCGCGGCCGACAACGCCAAGTTCGGCCAGCCCGAGATCAAGCTGGGGGTGATCCCCGGCTATGGCGGTACGCAGCGTCTGCCGCGTGCCGTGGGCAAGGCCAAGGCCATGGATCTGGTGCTGACGGGCCGCATGATGGACGTGCACGAGGCAGAGCGCGCAGGCCTGGTGGCGCGCATCGTGACACCCGAACGCCTGCTGGACGAAGCCGTCGAGGCAGCGACCGTCATTGCGTCCATGTCACTGCCTTCGGTGATGATGGCCAAAGAAAGCGTCAACCGGGCGTTTGAGTCGTCGCTCTCCGAATCTTTGTTGTTCGAGCGCCGCAATTTTCATGCGCTCTTTGCCACCGATGACCAGAAGGAAGGCATGCGGGCGTTCGTTGAAAAGCGCAAGCCCGATTTCAAGCATCGTTAGGATGGTAGGCTACGCAGCCGGTACGAGCTGGATGACAGGCGGCAGCCCCTGCCATCCGAGCGTGGCTCCTTTTGAGATGGCCGCGTAGACGGCCGAATTGCTGTTGTTGACGGATAAGCGTTGGTACAGCGCTTCGGTGTGTGTTTTGGCGGTGGCGACCGAGATATTCAGTTCGCGGCTGATTCTCTTCATGGGGTAGCCCTTTGCCAGCAGGACCAGCACCTCGTATTGGCGGGGGGTCAAACGCAGCAGGTCCGCTTCTCGGCTGATGATCTCGGGGGTCAGAGCCTGTCCATCCGTGGGGAGCGGATGGTTGGCAGGGCTCTGACTTGGCGGCTGCGGGTCGTGTGGGGCCGCTGCGACCCGTTGCGGCGCATCCGGGGCGCCTTCGAGATTGAGGGCTTCCGTCCGGGGAGGGGGAGACGAGTCGTGCCGGTCGTACCAGCGGCGCCTGGGAGGCGCTACGCCGCTATGGGGTGCTGTGTCATCCTGGGTACCTGCCTGGTGGAGACTGTCGGGGCGTGGAAAGCATTTCCCGCCAGCGAGGACCAATCTGACAGAAGTTTTCAGGACGTCCTGCGAAGCGTGTTTTGGAATATATCCTGCCAGTGCAGGTGGCAGGTTGATCAGGCCATAAGGCAATGTCTCGGTATCGGACAGCAATAGGATATGGCGAGGTGTATAGCTTTGCTGAGCAGCTGCAACCAGTTCGACCGTGCGCTGGTACGACTCTGGCACGGACAACAGCATCAGGTCGATGTTTGTGGGCTTTCCGGGTGGAGGGTTGAATAGCTGTGCGTAATCGATGCCCGTGCTCTTGAGTGCGCAGCCAAGCGTCTCCAACAGCTTCAGCATGCCCAGACGTACTAGCGTGTTGGGCTCCACGACGATGACGGTTGGCATCTTGATACCCTTACGATAAACATGGATATATGTGGATATTGTTTATTAACGTGTGACGTTTTGCAATGCTGGTTTAATCAAAAGTTAAGGTAATTGTCAGGCCTGAAGCACCCCGCCACCCCGGCGGCTCATCGCAATTGCCGCACGACGTCGCGGGTGGGTGTTCGGGGTGAATCGATAAAGCGAAGCAGGCTGATCTGGCCCTCGGGCGTGTGATGTATCCAGATCGACTGGTTCGCGTGCAGTGTGCTGACTTGTGTCGGACTGATATCGAAGCTCGCAGCCAGAGACTCGGGTGCCAGAGTCCGGGGGTGTCTGCGCCGGTCCAGACCGCCATACCTTTTCGCGTTGTAGCTGGCCCAGGCGAGCAGCAGCAGGCCAATGCCGATGGACACCGTGGCGTATGCCAGCAAGACGTGCATGTGGGGCAGGAAGCGCAGGGCTACAGGGTTTGCCATCTCTGACGCGCCGTCGTGGACGATTGACCAGATGCCGGACCCGAACAGGTACAGAAACGCGAGCCAGGCGCAGGCCGTCAACAAAAAATCGGCGGCAGCAAGCGGGGTAGACCGAGGGGTTTTGATGATCATCATGATGTAGGCGCCTTGATGCCGCGATCGGGGCTTTCCCAGCGTGCCCGGCTGCGGCGGTGTTTGAGCATGACCTTCGGGAAGCTCCAGGATGTCGTCAACAGGTTGATCATCCAGTAGGCCAGTGGATACCAGATCACCCAATACAAGGAACGGCTCAGCTTGGGTTCGTACCGGTGGTCGATGAAGATGCTCAGGCAGAATTGCAGCAGGCACGTCATGGCCAGGACCATCCCGGTAAATGCCGGTGGAATCAGGGTTTCGATATGCATGTGGTTGGGCAGTGCCACGAAGGCACCCAAGGCCCATAGGCCGATGGACAGCATCAGGGCAAAGGCCCAGATTGACGAGATGCAATATTCCAGGACCATGAACCACAAGCGGCGGTGGCGCCACGACCAGATGTTTGAAATGTTTTTCAGGAAGACTTCGGCCCCGCCTTGGGCCCAGCGCAAGCGCTGTTTCCAAAGGCCCCGCAGCGTCTCTGGCATCAGTATCCAGCATAGGGCTCGTGGCTCAAAGAAGATCGACCAGTGGTCTCGTTGCAGCTTCCAGCTGATGTCGATGTCTTCGGTCACCATGTCCAGGCTCCAGTAACCTACTCGATCCAGTGCGCGGCGCCGAAACGCCGCCACGACGCCAGAGACGGTGAATACCTGGCCGTAGACGCGTTGCGTGCGCTTGATCAGCCCCACGATGGACGAGAATTCGCCAACCTGGATACGCCCTATCAGGGTCGATCGGGTGCGAATGCGAGGGTTGCCCGTGACGGCTCCGACGCGGGGGTGGTTGAGCAGCGGCCCCACAAGGTACGGGACTGCGTTCTGGTCCAGGATGGCATCGCCGTCGATGCACACCAGATATTCGCTTCGTGCGGCCAGCGCACCCATCCGCAGCGCCATGGCCTTGCCCTGGTTCTGCGCGAGGTGGATGACGCGCAGCTTGTCATGGTCCAGCGCAAGCTGGTCCAGCATGGCACCCGTCCCGTCAGACGACCCGTCGTCGATCGCAATGACCTCGATCTTTGTGTAGCGCTGATTCAGGGCGGCCAGGATCGTGTCCGCACCATGGTCGAACTCGTTGTGGCAGGGGATGAGAATCGAGACGAGCGGGTCGCCTCGAAGTGGGGGCGGTATGACGTCGGCTCCCCATTCCCAGTGGCGTTCCCAATGCAGCCAGTAGTACCAGCCGCCGCACATCCACAGGCTCGACATGAACAAGGGGTAAAAGAATACGAAATCCAGGATCAGGTCGGTCGTCCACAGGAGGGCTGCCCCGAAGGGTACGCTCAGGACCAGACACAGGATCACGAGAGCAAGTAAGCGGTCGGTCATCACAAGGCCTCCTCATGGGTAGGGATACCAGGCCTTCGAAAGGACAGGTCTGACGGTTTGCAGCGCAGGCTGGTTTTGCACGAAATCGTCGGGGTAGTAACCGAAGTTCTCGATACCCTGCTGTTGCAGCTGCCGCATCCAATGGGACAGGGTTTCGCCGTCCACCGGGGGCTGGCCCGGCAGGTTCCAGTCACGGGCTTGCAGTTCGAACAGAGTGCGCGAGAGCGCGCCCGGGCGCGCTCCGACCGCGGCAACCAGCTGGCTGAGCCAGGCGTCGGTCTGTGAAACCGGCACTTTTTCCATCCGTGGCATGGCCATGGGGACAGTCCAGTCGTAAGCCTTCAGGAAGTCGTCCAGGTTTTGCGCAAACCAGGTCTCGCTGGACGGATTCAGGATCGGGCTCGCATAGAGATTTCGAGCCGTCTTGACCTGAGGGCCACGCGTCGATCGGACTCGCTGGGCCAGCAGGTGGGTGAAGTCGATCAAGGCCTGGCTTTTGTAGCGGGTCCAACGCTGCAGGGTGGCTTGATCGGCCCGCAGCGCCGGGAGCGAGCCCGGGAGTCCGGCTCGCTGGTAAGCCGCCAGGGCGGGCGGGCTGGCGTCTTCGAAGTCGCTCAGCACGGCATCATCGTGAAACAGGATGCCGTCTATGGGCGCGCTGGCCGCCAGGTCTTCGTAGAGATCGGCAATCATTGCGCGCGCCTGGGGGTCAAAGGGCGATAGCCTCTGATAGTGTCCCTCCACCGAGCTTGACGTCACGCTTCCGTCGTGTGGGTCCCAGCGGCCGACCCGGGTGAGGGTCGAGGGCAGATCGAAGCTGAGGACCGGCATCCATGCGTACACCTTGACGTGAGCGCGAGTCTGCAGTTGCCAGACGGCTCTGTTCAACAAGTCTGCGCGCATCGGAAGCCATCGGTTCGGATAGTAGACAGACCGTGCCAGGCCATCGCCCCGAGGGTCGGCAAACGCCTGAAGAAAGACCGTATTGATCTGCAGGTCCGCAATCCGCTGCACCAGGGCACCCAGGTTCCGATCCATCTGCGCGGGGTCCGGGTCATAGACGTAATCCAGATCCACATGGACGAATCTGACGGTGGCGCGCGGTTCCACGCCCAGCACGGACCGTGCGAAGTCCGCCCGGTTCGGAGAACCCGTGACCAGCATTCGCGGCAAGGACATCAAGTGATCCGCGGTCCCCATGCCGTCGCTGAGCGTCAGGGCCATCTGGTAGCCATGCGCCCTGATGATGTCCAGTGCCACCCCGTTGGCGGCGCCGTACGGCCAGACCCAGACCCGGGGGGACTTGCCCGTGACGGCCTGCAAGGTCTGCGTGATTGATTCGACGTCGGCGCGAATGCGCCGGCGGAAGGCTGCGTCCGACTCGTAGGTGTGTGTCTGCGGGTCGTATTGGCGGGTGGAGGCCGCCGGCTGCTGACTGCCTTGGGGGTTGGCGAGGACTCCTTGATGCAGGTTGTCGGTATGAGAGGCGATTTCGACCAGCCCGGATCGGGCTACCTGTTGCACTTCGCTCCACGTGGCAAATTGCTCGCGAGGAACCGCCCGCGTGCCGAACATCACGGGCTGGTCCTTCGGAGCGCCCACCCATTTTCCAACCGGCGCCCAGACTGCGGGCCATTGCATGGATTTCAGGATGGGGAAGACGCGTGTGTAGAAGCTGCGAAAGCCGTCATCGAAGCTGAGCAGCACAGCCTTCGGGGGCAGTGCCTTTCCCCCGTGATGGGCTTCCAGAATCTGGTCGACCGAAACGGGCTGGTAGCCGTTGTCGTGCAGCCACTGCATCTGGGCGATGAACAGGTCGGTACGCACCGCCACGAATTCCTGGTCGGGGTCGTCGTCTTCGATGTCATGGTAGGCCAGCGTGATCAGGCCATTGCGAGGCCAAGGAAGGTCCGTCGCAGAAACGGGTCTCTGAAGCGGCGGCACGAAGGCCGGCATGTTGCCCGCGCAGCCCGTCAGGAACGCGAGGCAACACCACCACAGGAGTAAATGCGCGCGGAGAGGGGCGATGGACATGACTGGGTCCTTCTTCAGAATCGGTACGTCATGTTGATGAGGAACTGATAGTCGCGCTCTCGTTGGCCGTCATAAGGCCGCGAGGTGCCTGTGACCATGAAGCCGAACTCCAGCGTGTCGCTGTAGTGATAGCGCTGTCCGTAGCCCACGGTGACCACACCACCGGTGCCGAAGTGCTGTTGCGTGTAGCTGCCTGCACCGATCAGGAATTGTTGTTCCCACCGCCGCTCGTAGCGTTCATGTAGCGTGTGAGTGAGCTGCAGTGCAGGCAGGACCGTCAGATCGGATTTCGGGTTGAAGTACTGGGCCGTGCCTTCGGCCGCCGTGTTGCGCGAGGCGGACAGGTTGAGCAGAGCATCGACTTTGAGCCTGGAAGCCGTGTAGAGGCGTTGACGGCCGTTCAGCGCGGCTTCCAGGCGGTTGTTGCCATCCGAGAAGAACGACGACCTCACCGACAGCGTCAATTCGCGGCGCTCGTCACCGCGCCATCGCAGGGAAGCTTCCAGGCTGTTGGCGGTGATGTCGTGCTGGAGGGCACGCAGCGGTGTGTCGCGCGACAGAAATGCCGCGCCCGCGCCAATTTGCCAATGGTCGGTTGGCGTCACAAAAATGGACGCCGCAGCTCCTGTCTTCGCACCATGTCCGTAGCGGTTGTCGGACGCTTCCGCCTGCGCGGTGATGTCGCGGCCACGCCATTGGACCCCTGCCTTCGTCCATTGGTAGTGGCCCGTTCCTTCGGCGAACTTGGCCTCTGAATGGCCTGTGCCGGTGAAGATGCGCCAGTTTTCGGCAAGGGGCGGCGAGTACAGTGTGGTGTCCACGCTCCAGTCCTGGCTACCCAGGACGGGGCTGTTGGTGGTCACGCCGCGACCTGCCGTCACCTGCCATTCGGCCATGTTGTGCACGGCCCATTCTCGTGCCAATCGTTGCACCGCCGCATCCTCGGGGGCGCGAGACATCAAGTCGTCTCGCAGCAAGCGCGCCTGGTGCCATTCTTGCAGCGCGAGCGCGGTTTCAGCCTGGTTCACTTCGACGTCGATCGAGCGGGGCGATTGGCTTTCTGCGATTTTCAGGTCGCGCTCGGCCTCGCGTGGAAGATCTCGTGCTCGATAGACGACGGATCTGGCTGTGCGGATGCTGGGGTTGTCGGGCGCGGCGTCGACCATCTCGTCCAGCAGGGTTTGGCTCTTCAGGGTGTCTCCTTCGTCGAGGGCACTGAGGGCCTGCGTTTGCGCAGCGTCCAGCTTCAGGGGGTTGGGTTGACGCTGCGGGTCACCTTTGTCGTAAAGCCATGTCGGCAAGGTGTCTGCCGCTGCGTCGAGTTCCTGGCGAGCGACTTGGCCCTGGCCGGATTCGGTCAAGGCGTAGAACAGGGTTGTGGTGTCGGACAGCCGGCTGGCGTCATCGTGCCCGTTTGCGGTTGCCAGGGCGCGGCGCAGCAAGGGCTCGGCTTGTTCCGGTTGTCGCATCGACAGGTAGGCGGCGCCTACGTCGCCCAGCACATAATCGGGGACGGCGACCCCGTGCGCGCGCATGTTTTCGTAATCGGCGATGACGTCTTGCATGCGATGCCGGGCATGCAGCGCTTGCAATCTGTCTGCCCGGATGCGATCGACGTCGGCCTGTGCCGAGGGCCCCAAGGGTTGCCACTGAGAGAGAAGCTGGTCGTACATCGCGAGTGCCTGGTCGGCCAGCGTGAAGCGGTTGGCCTCGCCGCGGGACTCTGTGGCGGCGGCTCGGGTCAGCTGGGCAGCGATGTCGGCTTGCAGCGCGCGAATCTGGGGAGCCTCCAGGGTGCCAGGGTGAATTTGTGCGGTACGAAGCGCCGCTTGAGGCAAGCCGGCGCGCTGTTGTGCAAGGATATAGGCGCGTGCCACGTACGCTCGTTCGGGAGCAAGATCGTAAGCTTGTGATGCCTGCTCAAGCGCGGCATAGGGCTGGCGGTTTCGTTCGTATGCGTATTCCAGCACCAGATGGCGGTCGGCATCGCCTGCCTTGTCGGCTACCAGGCCACGGGCAAGCCGAATGGAGTCATCCGGTTTGCCGGCATCGGCCAGGGTCATGACGTAGCCGTAAGTGAACGCAGCCTGCCGCGGAAATCGTTCTTCGCCTTCGCGAAAGCGTGCAAGTGCAAGATCCCATTCGCGGGCATCTCGGTGGGCGCGTGCCTCTTGTAACAACAAGTCATGGTTTTGTGTCTCAGCACACAAATATGTGCCTGGCAGTGCCATCACGACACAAAATGTAACTGCTGCAGGGAATGGGCGGGTAAGCAAGGCTGGCCTCGCGATCTGCAGTGGTTATTGGAGGCGCGGGCACGCGAACTGATAGGTGCCCAGCGTGTTGCCATGAGAAAACAGGACGAGTTCGATCTTGCAGTCGTCCTGACTGCCGACAGAAAGTGAGAAGCGCGTCAGCTGGGCGGGTGTGCTGGCTTTGAGCTGCAGGTTACCGCTCTGCTTGATGGTTGCGAGGCCGGTCACGCCGCGCCGGGTGGCTGTCAGCTGATATTGAATCGTAGCATTCAGGCGGCTTTTCACGTACGGGACCATCACGACGGGCCGCGTGTCGGGGACGGTCTCCAGCCATGCCATCAGGTCTGTGTCTGCAACGATCATGATCGTCTCGTGCCATGGTGAGTGGGTGGGGGGAGGTAGCCCTGCGAGCCGTTTGGGGGCGACTCGCAGGGGAGGCGTGGCCCTCGCGGGCCCACCGCTTACCAGCCGGTTTGAGTGATGGTGCTGACGTTCCGGTAGCCAACCTGAACGGTTGTGGCGCTCAGGTTTGAGCCCGTCTGGGTGACGTTGGCGGTGTTGTTGTAGCCGCGCTGGTAGACGTCGGAGTTCTGGTTGGATCCCCACGTCTGCGTCGTGTTGGCCACGTTCAGGTCTCCCAGCTGCACGATCTTCGAATCGGAATTCATCGTGTGGGATTGCTTGGCGTCTGCGAAATTCCGATAGCCATCCTGATAGATGTCGATCTTCGCGTTGCCAAACCAGTTCTGGTCCTGTGTCGCCTTTGCGACGTTCTTCACGTCTTGCTGGACGATCTTGGCCGTTGCATTGCCGTTGTACGCCTGAGTGATGGCGGCATCGTTGTTGTAGCCGTTCTGGTAGGTATCCCCCGAGCTGCCTGCGAACGCGGCGGTACCCGCGACTGCCAGGGCAAGACCGGATGCCAATGCGCAAAGTTGAGTCTTCATGGTGATGCTCCTTTAGTATCGACAAGACCTGTGTGAGAAACACGCCACCCGGCGGTCTTGGTACCGGGTTTTGTAGGAAGGTGAATCGCCTCGCGTTAGCGGTAGACGCTCAGTTTCAGACCCGTCCCTATCTGGATGATGGGAGGGAGCGCGCCCGAGCTGGCCTGTGTGACCGCGAGCTGGTTGAAGTTCCCGAATTGGTTCAGGTTTGCGGAGGTGTTGCTGGCGAATTGATCCAACGACGCATGATTCCCTACGCCGCGCTGATTGATCTCGCCCGTGCTGTTGCCGCCGCTTTGCGTGATCTGCGCGTCGTTCCCACTTCCGTACTGGGCCAGGACGGCAAGGTTGGTGGTTCCGGTTTGCGAAATCGAGGTGTTGTTGCGATTGCCTTCTTGCAATACGGATACCGTCGAGTTGGCGCCTCTTTGAGTCACGCGGCTGGTGTTGAGACTCCCTTTCTGGAAGACGTCCGTCTGCAGAGAAGGTGCGCTCAACTCCGTCGGAGGCAGCTCTGATAACGTGGAGAGGTCTCGATTGCCGCAATGACCCGTCAGCGGAGCGACTGCAAGCATCAGCAGCAGGGACAGGGCCGGTGTGGTGTGGGGATGGCGAACTGAGAAGTCGCGGGGGTTGAATAGGTTCATGGTGAACTCCAAGTCGGCTGGGTGGCGCTGGCTACGGGGACGCTTTGTTGCTGGGCGTTGTGGCATCTGTTTCAGGCGCATCGGATGGGCGCGGGGTCACGGTCACGGTGTATTCCTTTTCGGTATTCAGGTAGCGCTGGAGCAGCGGATCGTTCCAGTCGGATGTGTGCTTCAGTCGCCACAGGTTGTCGCGGATTCCTCCCACTGTCAGGTGCATGACTGCCGCGTCGATGGCCTCCTTGACGGCAAGCTGCGTGGGTTCGTTGTGTGTGTAGCCGCCCTCGATTTCCAGCAGGTCGTAGTAGTTGACGAAGCGGAAGTAGCTTGGATGGACTTCGTATGACCAGATGGTCTTGGTAGTGGAGACGCTGTTCAATACTTCTCCGGTCATCACGTCGACCGCTCGCAGGTTGATCGTCACCTGGTCCACGCTGTACTGGGTCGTCATGCCGATTCCCAGGAACTTGGCTCCCAGCCCGCCCGTGCGCGTGCTGGAGTCGTACGCGACGATGCCCCCTTCCAGGATGATTGACGCAGGCAGCAGGTTGGGGACGGGGACGGCCTGGCTGCCGCCCTGAGGATGGTCGTCCACTGCACGCAGGACACGGCGTTCTGTCAGCAGGGATTGCAGGCCTTCCCGTTCAACGGGAATGAACCACCCGGACTCCTTCAGTGCCTGCATCAGCATCGAGGCGGCTCCTTGCGTGACCGCTGTGGAAAAGGCGCTGCTCGGGCTGGGCCTATATTGGCCGGTCTCGTCCCGGAATCCATAGACGGCCGCCACGATCTTGCGTTGCGGCGGCGGCAACTGCCTCAAATTGGCGGTCGACGGGGTCACAGGCGTCAGTTGCGCTTCGTTCGAGACGTTCATGGGCTTCTGGAGCGCACAGGCCGACAAGGCGAGTACCACAAGAGAGCCCGTGCACAGGCGTTGCATTCGGCCGAACCGAGAGAGGGCTGGCAGTCTGAGAGTGTCCATGGCGTATTCCCCCGCTCTAGTGGGTTGGTGTGCTGGAGGAAGTGCTCGATCCGTCCAGGTTGACGGGGTGAGCGTTGCCGCTGAGATCCACCCAATACAATTGGTTACCCCGCTGGATCAGAAAGCCGTTGTTGGTTTGCAGAATCTGGCCGATGTCGTCGATTCCCAGGTCGTCCATGGGGTAGGGGAAACGCTTCTGCGCCTGTGCGCTTTGCAGCAGGTTCGGTCCGTTGAGTGGATTGCCGCCAAACGATGGGTTGACCGGGGTGTAGAACAATTGACCTGCCATTGCGCCGACCGGAAG
The DNA here is from genome assembly GCF_036379515.1 of Castellaniella sp. Taxonomy (GTDB): domain Bacteria; phylum Pseudomonadota; class Gammaproteobacteria; order Burkholderiales; family Burkholderiaceae_B; genus Castellaniella. The sequence continues at coordinate 62,809 of NZ_DASVGN010000008.1, read as the reverse complement.
GAGCGACGTGGCCAGCGCCAGCCCCAAGACCTTGAGAGGCAGCCTGTGCAGAGGGTTGTTGAGGGTGTGTGAAGTCATTTACATCTCCTCGGGCCCCAGATCCACATCCAGGGCGAGCTTGCGCTGTGCGTTGATGATGTCGATGTTGTTGTGCACCACTTCTGCGGCATTTCGGCTCTCTTCACGCTCTCGTGCACGCGTGGGGGAGATGAAAGTGTGGTACACTGTTTGGTTCATGGTGTTGATCCAGATTTCGCTACCGTATTGGGCGGTGGGCCGCTCGACCACTGACAGGTTGTCCTGTGAGTCGGGGTACAGTGCTTGCCATACTTCGGCAAAGCTCTTGTAGAAATTCCAGCCCATGACCGTCATGGTTCGGTTGATCATCAGCCCCCGCAATGGCTCGTTGTTGATCTGGCCACGGTCCAGCCCGTCAGGACTCGTCGGCTGCTGCCCGAAGGACGGCGTGCCGCTTGAAACCATCACGCAGCAGACGCTGACCTTGAACAACCGGAGACCGATGGATCTCATGACAACTCCTCCAACCAGGCATTGATTTGTTGCTTATTGCGACAATGCGTCATGGAAAGCATGGTACGGGGCCGTACGGTTGATACCCATAGGGCAGACAAATTAGGATGTTCATCCGATTGGCCGGTGCATCGGCCAAAGGATGTAGGTATTTTGGTTGTCCTGTTTGGCTCAGGACATCGTGAGCAAATCTAGGTTAAAATGGTGCGCTTTTGATCTGCAGGCCCTTGGTGGGCACGTCAAGAGCCGATATAATCAAACGGTTTGGCTGCCGATAGCTGATGTTGGCGTAGGCGGGCGGTCTGTGTGGCAGCGTGCGGCTTTACGGGTAATTTTCATGGGCGCTTCTGACAACCCGGCAGTGGGGAGTAGGGCTACCCACGGATCTGGTGCTGAAGTCTCGGCAAACGCCGAAGCCTTGGTGCCTGATGCTCAGGCGTCAAACCCAGAATTTGCAACGCTTGTGTTGTCGGACGCAGACCGGACGCGTATTGCCAAGCGGTCGCGGCGGGGGCTTTTTCAGGCCCTTGCAGCACAAGCCGTGGTTGGGCTGCTGGTGGTGCTGGCAGCTTGGGGGTTTGCAGGATTTGATGCAGGGGCATCCGCCTTGATTGGGGCGGCTGCTTATTTTGTGCCTAACGCGCTCTTTGCGCTTCGGCTGTTGCTGGGTTTTTGGGGGCCGAAGCGCCCGGGGTCGCTGGCATTTTTCTGGGGCGAGGCCCTGAAGCTGCTGGCCACTGCGCTCATTGTGGTGGCGGTGGCATGGCACTGGGGGGCCTGGCTGGTGTGGCCGGCTTTCCTGCTGGGCTTGCTGGGTGTCATGAAAGGGTACGTGGTGTTGCTCGTGTTGCGCCGCTTGCCGTGATTTGATTACGTTTGAAGGGTTTTTCGATGGCCGACGCAGTTTCGACGCCGCAGTCCGAATACATTCAGCACCACCTGGTGCAGCTGAACAGCCTCGGGCATCCGCAGCACCATATCGTCAACTTCAACGTCGTCAACTATGACTCCCTGTTCTGGTCCATCCTGACGGGCGTCATCGTCCTGTATTTTCTGTGGCGCGCATCTCGTCGTGCCACCACCGACGTCCCCGGCCGCTTCCAGATGGCCGTCGAGATGCTGGCCGGCATGGTTGCCGAAGAAGCCAAGAGCATCATCCCCAACGAAACCACACGCAAGTTCGCAGCGCCGCTGGCCCTGACGATCTTCATCTGGATCTCTCTCATGAACGCGCTGGACCTCGTCCCCGTGGATCTCATGGGTGCGATCTTCCGTGTCACCGGGCTGGGCGCCACGCACGGCGACCCACTGTATTATCACCGCATTCTGCCGACCGCCGACCTGAACGTGCCCATGGGCATGTCCCTGGGCGTGCTGGTACTCATGCTGTACTACGGTGTGAAGATCAAGCATTTCAGCGGTTGGGCCAAAGAACTCTTCACGGCGCCGTTCCATGCGCATGGAGTGGGGGCCATCGTGCTGGCACCCTTCAATTTCTTGCTGAACATCATCGAATACGTAGCCAAGTGCGTGTCGCTGGGCATGCGGTTGTTCGGCAACATGTACGCCGGTGAACTGCTGTTCCTCCTGATTGCACTGCTGGGCGGTGCCTGGACCGGGTTCAACGGCACCAGCATGGGCCTGGCAGTCGGGCACATTCTGGCAGGCTCTGCGTGGGCGATCTTCCACATCCTGATCGTGCTGCTGCAGGCTTATATCTTCATGATGCTGACGCTGGTGTATATCGGCCTGGCTCACGAAGGACACTAGAAACTCTGCCGGGGGCTTTGCCCCGGGCGGGCTCGCGGGGGTTGCCCCGAATTCCGTTTTTCGATTTTTCGACTAAACAACGTTTACTTACCAAGGAGTTGTTATGACCAACGTTGCATTCGTTGCTCTGGCTTGCGGTCTGATTATTGGTCTGGGTGCCATTGGCGCCTGCCTGGGCATCGGTCTGATGGGTGGCAAATACCTCGAAGCTTCGGCTCGTCAACCCGAACTGATGAACACCTTGCAAACCAAGATGTTCCTGCTGGTGGGCCTGATCGACGCCGCCTTCCTGATCGGCGTGGGCCTGGCCATGCTGTTCGCGTTCGCCAACCCGTTCGTCGGTTGATGTTGCGTAGGCCTGTGCAGGCAACTGCGGCAGGTCAGGGGCCTTCCGTCCCTGAGGCGGACAGGTCAGGTTTGGTGCCTTGCAGGCTTGCTGCAGGGCACAAGTGGGTAACTTAGGAAACGACCGTGAATTTAAACGCGACTCTCTTTTTCCAGATGATCGTGTTTTTCGTTCTGGGTTGGTTCACGATGAAATTCATCTGGCCACCCATGACGAAGGCCATCGATGATCGGCGGCAAAAAATCGCCGACGGTCTGGCCGCTGCCGAAAAGGGCAAGGCCGATCTGGCGCAGGCGCAACAGCGCGTGGGCCTCATGGAGGCTGCCTCCAAGACCGATAACCATGCGCGTCTGGCCGAGGCCGAAAAGCAGGCCGCCATGCTCATCGATGAAGCACGCCGCGAAGCCGAAGCCGAAAAGGCCCGCATCGTGGCTCAGGCCCGTCAAGATGCTGCACAAGAAGTCCAACGTGCGCGCGAAACCTTGCGTGCCGAAGTGGCCGTGCTGGCTGTGAAGGGTGCCGAGCAGATCCTGCGTCGCGAAGTCGATGCACGGACCCATGCCGAGCTGCTCGACCAGCTCAAGGCGCAACTCTGAACCCGGGTGAGTCATGGCTGAATTGTCTACTATCGCGCGACCTTATGCCGAGGCCCTGTTCGAATCCGTGCTCAACGATGCGCGCGGGCTCGAATACTGGTCCGAGCTGATGTCGCTGCTCGCTCAGGTGTCGAGCCAGGACGACGTCCTGGAGGCCATGGGCGACCCGCGTTTGTCCGAGACGCAACGCATTCAGCTTCTGACGGGGCTGATCCCTCAAGAGCTCCCCGGGCCAGTGACCAACTTGATCGCGCTGGTGGTCGAGAACGATCGGGTTCATGCGCTGCCGCAGATCGCCGAACAGTTCGAGCTTCTGCGCAACCGGCACGAAGGCACGGCGCTGGCGCGTATTACCAGCGCCTTCCCGATGGATGACGCTCAAGTGGCCGATTTGCTCAAGGGGCTGGAACACAAGTTTGGTCTCACGCTCAAGTCTCAAGTGACGGTCGATCCCGAGCTCATTGGCGGGGTTCGTGTCACCGTGGGTGACTATGTGCTCGACACTTCCGTGCAGGCCCGTCTGGCCCACCTGCGCGACACGCTGGCCGCATGAGCCAGTCAACAGGATTCCAGGAGTCTTACCATGCAACTTAACCCGTCCGAGATCAGCGAACTGCTGAAGACCCGCATCGAAGGCCTGGGCGCGTCGACTGACGTCCGCACTCAGGGCACGGTCGTGTCCGTGACCGACGGCATCACCCGCATCCATGGCTTGTCCGACGTGATGCAGGGCGAAATGCTCGAATTCCCCAACAACAAATTCGGCCTGGCGCTGAACCTCGAGCGCGACTCGGTGGGCGCCGTGATTCTGGGCGACTACGTGGGCGTGTCTGAAGGCGATGCCGTCAAGACCACCGGCCGCATTCTGGCCGTCCCCGTGGGCCCCGAACTCAAAGGCCGCGTGGTCGATTCGCTGGGCAATCCCATCGATGGCAAGGGCGCCATCAACGCCAAGGAAACCGACGTTATCGAAAAGGTTGCGCCGGGCGTGATTGCTCGTCAATCCGTGACGCAGCCGCTGCAGACGGGTCAGAAGGCCATTGATTCCATGGTGCCTATCGGCCGTGGCCAGCGCGAGCTGATCATCGGCGACCGCCAGACCGGCAAGACGGCCGTTGCGGTGGACACCATCATCAACCAGAAGGGCAAGGGCGTCACCTGCGTGTACGTCGCCATTGGCCAAAAGGCCTCCACGATCAACAACGTGGTGCGCAAGCTCGAAGAGCACGGCGCCATGGAATACACCATTGTTGTGGCCGCTCCCGCATCCGAATCTGCCGCCATGCAGTATCTGGCCGCGTATTCAGGCTGCACCATGGGCGAATACTTCCGCGATCGCGGCGAAGACGCCCTCATCATTTATGATGACCTGACCAAGCAGGCCTGGGCCTACCGGCAAGTTTCCCTGCTGCTGCGCCGTCCACCAGGGCGCGAAGCCTATCCGGGCGACGTGTTCTACCTGCACTCCCGCCTGCTCGAACGCGCCGCGCGCGTGAACGCCCACTATGTGGAAGAGTTCACCAAGGGTGCCGTGAAGGGCAAGACGGGTTCGCTGACGGCATTGCCCATCATCGAAACGCAGGCCGGCGACGTGTCTGCCTTCGTGCCGACCAACGTCATTTCCATCACCGACGGCCAGATCTTCCTGGAAACCGACCTGTTCAATGCCGGTATTCGCCCCGCCATCAACGCCGGTATCTCGGTGTCTCGCGTGGGCGGGTCGGCACAGACCAAGGTCGTGAAGAAGCTCTCGGGCGGTATTCGTACCGACCTGGCCCAGTATCGTGAGCTGGCCGCTTTCGCGCAGTTTGCGTCCGACCTCGACGATGCCACGCGTCGTCAGCTCGAACGCGGCAAGCGCGTGGTCGAACTGCTCAAGCAGCCCCAGTATCAGCCGCAACAGGTCTGGGAACTCGCAGTGGCGCTGTACGCAGCCAACCACGGCTATCTGGATGACCTCGAGGTTCGCCAGGTGCTGCCGTTCGAAAAGGCCCTGAAGGACTACCTGAAGACCAAGCACGAAGCCCTGATCCAGCGCATCGAAGACGTCAAGGAACTCTCCAAGGACGACGACGCTGCCTTGGCTGCCGCCATTGCCGAATTCAAGAAGCACGGCACGTACTGAGTCGCCATCGGGGTGCGGCATGCACCCCGGTCAGCTCTAAGGGAATAGTGGAATGGCCGGAATCAAGGAAATTCGAACCAAGATCAAAAGCGTGCAGAACACGCGCAAGATCACCAAGGCGATGGAAATGGTCGCCGCATCGAAAATGCGCAAGGCGCAGGATCGCATGCGGGCGGGCCGTCCGTATGCCACTCGGGTACGCGCCATTGCCTCGCACCTGATGCAAGCGAACCCGGATTACACTCACCCGTACATGGTGGAACGCGGCAAACTGTCGGCTGTAGGCATCATTCTGGTCACGACCGATAAAGGCTTGTGCGGTGGTTTGAACACCAATATCTCGCGGCTGGTGCTGGCGAAGATCAAAGAGTTCGAGCACGAAGGCATCAAGGTGCAGGCCACGGCATTGGGTACCAAGGGCTTGGGCTTGCTCACGCGCCTGGGTGCCAAGGTCGTGTCGTCCGAAGTGCAACTGGGCGACGCGCCGAATCTCGAGCGCCTCATCGGCGCGATCAAGGCCCAGATCGACGACTACCTCAATGGCAAGGTGGATGCGGTGTATCTGGCTTCCAGCCGGTTCGTCAACACCATGCACCAGGACCCGACTTTCGTGCGACTGTTGCCGTTGCCCTCCGATCTGGAAGATCCGTTCCAGACGGATGCGCAACCGGCTGAAGAGTTGGAAACCACCTACGGCTGGGATTACCTGTACGAGCCTGACGCCAAGACCGTCATCGACGATCTGCTGATGCGCTATGTCGAGGGCCTGATTTATCAGGCGGTGGCAGAAAACATGGCGAGCGAACAGTCGGCGCGGATGGTTGCCATGAAGTCGGCGTCGGACAACGCCAAGAAGGTCATCGGTGACTTGCAGCTCGTCTACAACAAGACGCGGCAGGCGGCCATCACCAAAGAAATTTCGGAAATCGTGGGCGGAGCTGCCGCGGTCTGATCGACGCAAGCACCGGCAAACCCAGTATTTATAGGACTAAACATGAGCAACGGAACCATCGTTCAGTGCATCGGCGCCGTGGTGGATATTCAGTTTCCCCGCGACAGCATCCCCAACATCTACGACGCGCTCCATCTGGCGGACGACACCTCTGCCTACGCAGAAAAGGGTCTGACCTTCGAAGTGCAACAGCAGCTGGGCGACGGCGTGGTGCGGACCATTGCCATGGGCTCGTCCGACGGCTTGCGTCGCGGCATGGCCGTGAACAATTCCGGCGCGCCGATCTCGGTGCCCGTCGGTCCCGGCACATTGGGCCGCATCATGGACGTGCTCGGTCGCCCGGTCGACGAGCGCGGCCCCATCGAATCGAAAGAAACGCGTTCGATTCACCAGCACGCGCCCAAGTTCGACGAGCTTTCGCCTTCGGTCGAGCTGCTCGAAACCGGCATCAAGGTGATCGACCTGGTCTGCCCGTTCGCCAAGGGCGGCAAGGTGGGTCTGTTCGGTGGTGCCGGTGTGGGCAAGACCGTGAACATGCTGGAGCTCATCAACAACATCGCCAAGGCGCACAGCGGCTTGTCAGTGTTTGCCGGTGTGGGTGAGCGTACCCGTGAAGGCAATGACTTCTACCATGAAATGTCCGATGCGGGTGTCATCAAGCTGGACAATCTGGCCGAGTCCAAGGTGGCCATGGTGTTCGGTCAGATGAACGAGCCCCCCGGGAACCGTCTGCGCGTGGCCCTGTCGGGCCTGACGATGGCCGAGAGCTTCCGTGACGAAGGCCGCGACGTGCTGTTCTTCGTGGACAACATCTACCGCTATACCCTGGCCGGTACCGAAGTGTCCGCACTGCTGGGCCGCATGCCTTCGGCCGTGGGCTATCAGCCGACGCTCGCCGAAGAAATGGGCAAGCTGCAAGAGCGGATCACGTCCACCAAGACGGGTTCCATCACGTCCATTCAAGCCGTGTATGTGCCTGCTGACGACTTGACCGACCCGTCGCCCGCCACGACCTTCCTGCACCTGGATTCCACCGTGGTGTTGTCGCGTGACATCGCCGCCCTGGGGATCTACCCGGCCGTGGACCCGCTGGATTCGACCAGCCGTCAGCTCGACCCGCAGATCGTGGGTGAAGAGCACTACAACATTGCCCGCGCGGTACAGCAAACGCTGCAACGCTACAAAGAACTGCGCGACATTATCGCGATTCTGGGCATGGACGAGCTGTCTCCCGAAGACAAGCAGGCTGTGGCCCGTGCTCGCAAGATCCAGCGCTTCCTGTCGCAGCCGTTCCACGTGGCCGAAGTCTTCACGGGTTCGCCTGGCAAATACGTGCCGCTGTCGGAAACGCTGCGCGGCTTCAAGATGATCGTGGAAGGCGAGTGCGATGCACTCCCCGAGCAGGCGTTCTATATGGTCGGAACGATCGACGAGGCCTTCGAGAAGGCCAAGACGATCCAATAAGGAGACGACATGGCGACTCTGCAAATTGATGTGGTCAGCGCGGAGGCCTCGATCTTCAGTGGCGAGGCGACGTTTGTCGCCCTGCCGGGCGAATCGGGCGACCTTGGCATTCTGCCGGGGCATACGCCGCTGATTTCCCGGATTCGTCCGGGGACGCTGAAGGTGAAGCAGGCAGACGGCACGGAGCAGCACATTTTCGTGGCAGGCGGCATCCTCGAGGTTCAGCCGCATGCGGTGACGGTGTTGTCCGATACGGCAATCCGGGCTGAAGATCTGGATGAGGCCAAGGCAATCGCTGCGCGTGACCGGGCCGAAGAGGCTCTGCGCAACACGAAGGAAAAGGCGGACATCGCCGTGGTCGAAGCCGAGCTCGCGATGTTGGCAGCTCAGGCAGAAGCCGCGCGCAAGTTCAGTCACAAGCGGACTTCGCATTAGGTGGTCCTGGCTTGAGAAAAAGGCGCTCATTGGGGCGCCTTTTTCTTGCGCGGCGGCCAAGTCCTCTGCACCTCAACTGCAGGTTGCATAGGCGTGGGACTAGAATGCGTTGATCCTATTACCCCGCATTCGGTACCCCGCGTAAAGCACCACCACCCACGCCGGCAGCACGTACACTGCCGCCCGGGTGTCATCCAGCTGGGTCATCAGCGCCACCACCCCCAGCAGGAACGCGACACACAGATAATTGGCCCACGGGTACCACGGCGACGCAAAATGCAGGGCTGAACGCTCGTGCGCCTGCCGAAACCTCAAATGCACCAGTACGATCATCAGCCACGTCAGTGCTGCCGCGGCCGTGGCCACCGCCATCACCTGCATGAACGCGCCCTTGGGCACCAGAAAATTGATGATCACGATCCCCAACGTGCAGGCCGATGAAAACAGCACTCCCACCCAGGGCACGTGCCGCGCGCTCAGGCGCAGAAAGACGCGCGGCGCATTGCCTTGCTCGGCCAGGCTGTAGAGCATGCGGCCGTTACTGTACATGCCGCTGTTGTAAACCGAAATTGCAGCAGTGAGCACCACCAGATTCAGAATGTCGGGTGCCGCCGGGATGCCGAGCCGCGAAAAGATCAGCACGAAAGGCGAACCCTGTGTGCCGATCTCGTTCCAGGGGTACAGGATCACCAACACGGCCAGCGCCCCGATGTAGAAGATCAGGATGCGCCAGATCACCTGGTTGATCGCCCGCGGGATACTGTGGCGCGGATTGTCCGCTTCGCCTGCCGTGATACCGATCAGCTCGGTACCACCAAACGAAAACATCACCACCACCAGTGACAGCAGCAGACCATGAACCCCATTGGGCAAGAATCCACCGTGGGCCCACAGGTTGGAAAGCCCGGCTGCCTTGTGATCCACGCCGGCCACGATCAGGATCAGTCCAAGCAGAATCATCCCGATGATGGCCGCAATCTTGAGAAGCGCGAGCCAGAACTCGCTCTCGCCATAAGACCGTACGTTGAGCAGATTGAGCAGCGTGACCGCCACGAGGACGATCAGAGCACTGGCCCACGAGGGGAAATCGGGTAGCCAGTAGCTGACGTAGATGCCCACCACCGATAGTTCTGCCATGCTCACCAGCACGTACAGCAGCCAGTAATTCCAGCCTGACAGAAAACCTGCGAATCCGCCCCAGTATCGGTACGCGAAATAGCTGAAGGCGCCGGCGACCGGCTCTTCGGTGGACATCTCGCCCAGCATCCGCATGATGAGATAGATGGCCAGCCCGCCGATCAGGTAGGACAGGATGATGCCAGGCCCGACCAACTGAATGGAGGCCGCCGACCCATAGAACAGGCCGGTGCCGATCGCGCCGCCGAGCGCAATCATCTGGATGTGACGGTTCTTGAGGCTGCGCGAAAGCGCCTCGGGATGCGAGGAGGTCATGGATCTAGGTACAGGGAGGTAGGGACTCAACGGGCGAAGAACAGCTCGTGCAGGGCCACGCCAGGGTCTTTTGCGCGCATGAATGCCTCGCCTACCAGGAAGGCTTGCACCCCGTGCTCGCGCATGCGATCCGCATCAGCGGGTGCGAGAATGCCGCTTTCTGTGACCACGCGCTTGTCTGCAGGCAGCTCGGCCAGCATGGAGAGCGTGGTCTCGAGCCGGGTCTCGAAGGTGCGCAGGTTGCGGTTGTTGATGCCCAGAAGCGGTGTCTGCAAGGTGAGGGCCACGTCCAGTTCGCTGCGATCGTGAATCTCGACCAGTACGTCCATGCCCAGTTCCTGCGCGACCGCTTCGAGTTCTTGCAACTGCGGGCCCGTGAGTGCAGCGGCAATGAGCAGCACGCAATCGGCGCCCAGAGCCCGCGCGTGGATGACCTGGTAGGGGTCGATCATGAAATCTTTGCGCAGCACGGGCAGGCTGCAGGCTGCGCGCGCCTGGCGCAAGTGGTCGTACCCCCCCTGGAAGTACTGCACGTCGGTGAGCACTGACAGGCAGGTGGCACCGTGGCAAGCGTAGCTTGCCGCGATGTCGGCGGGATTGAAATCGGGGCGGATCACGCCCTTGGACGGTGATGCCTTCTTGATCTCGGCAATCACGGCAGGCTTGCCCTGTGCGATCTTGTCTTCGATGGCGCGTGCGAACCCCCGGATGTCCTTGCGGCTCTTGGCCTCGCGCAGCAGATCGGCTTCGCTGCGCATCTGGCGCGCGGCAATGATTTCGGTGCGCTTGGTTTCCAGAATGGTGCTGAGGATATCGGTCATTTTTTGAAGCTTTGTGTGTAGCGTCGGAATTGTTCGAGTTTTTCGTGGGCAGCGCCCGATGCGATCAGTTCGAAGGCCTGAGTGATGCCGGCCTGGATCGAGTCGGCGACATTGCCCGCGTAGAGCGCCAGTCCCGCGTTGAGCGCGACGATGTCGCGTGCGGTACCGGCCGTATTGCCCAGAGCGGCCAAGACGAGCTGAGCGGATTCTTCTCGGTTGGCCACCTTGATGCTGCGGTTCGACACCATGGCCATGCCGAAGTCTTCGGGGTGGATTTCGTATTCTCGCACCTCGCCGTCCTTGAGTTCGCCGATGAGCGTCGAGGCGCCCAGGGACGCTTCGTCCATGCCGTCCTTGCCGTGCACGATGAGCACGTGCCGCGAGCCCAGCCGTTGCAGCACCCGCACCTGGATACCCACCAGATCGGGGTGGAATACCCCCATGAGCTGGTTTTCAGCGCCCGCCGGATTGGTGAGTGGGCCCAGGATGTTGAACATGGTGCGCACGCCCAGTTCACGGCGCACCGCTGCCACGTTCTTCATGGCGCCGTGGTGGGCAGGCGCAAACATGAAGCCGATGTGGGTGGCTTCGATGGACTCGGCGACCTGCTCGGGGGTGGCCTGGATGTTTACGCCCAGCGCCTCGAGCACGTCGGCGCTGCCAGAAGACGAAGAGGCGCTGCGGTTGCCGTGCTTGGCGACTTTGACGCCGCCTGCGGCGGCCACGAACATCGCGGCGGTCGAAATATTGAAGGTGTGCGAACTGTCGCCCCCGGTACCGCACATGTCGAGCAGATCCTGTGGGTAGGGCGTGGTCACCCCCAAGGCGAATTCGCGCATGACCTGGGCGGCCGCCGTGATCTCGCCCACGGTTTCTTTTTTGACCCTCAGCCCCATCAGCAACGCGCTTGCGAGCTGCGGAGACATTTCGCCTCGCATCAGCATGCGCATCAGTTCGAGCATCTCGTCGTGGAAGATTTCGCGGTGCTCGATACAGCGCACCAGGGCTTCAGTCGGTGTGATCAACGGCATGACTTGGGTTCCTCGTTAAGGGGTCGGGTTCACAGTTCCAGGAAATTGCGCAGCAGCGCGTGGCCGTGTTCACTCAGGACTGACTCCGGGTGAAACTGCACGCCGTAGACGGGGAGTGTCTTGTGGGCGACACCCATGATCTCGCCGTCCGCCGTTTGCGCCGTCACGGTCAGGCATTCCGGCAGGCTTGCCCGTTCGATGGCCAGAGAGTGGTAGCGCGTGACGTTGAAGGGCGAGGGCAGGCCTTTGAAGACGTCGGTGCCCGTGTGGGTGACAGGTGAGACCTTGCCGTGCATCACTTGCTGCGCGCGCACGACTTTGCCACCGAAGGCGGCTCCGATGGCCTGGTGCCCCAGGCAGACGCCCAGAATGGGCTTGCGACCGGCGAAGGCGCGGATCAATTCGACCGTGATGCCTGCTTCTGCGGGTGTGCAGGGGCCTGGAGACAGGCAGATCTTGTCGATGTCCATGGCTTCAACTCCTGCGAGGTCGGTCTGATCGTTTCTGACGACCTGAACCTCGGCACCTAGTTCACCCAGGTATTGCACCAGGTTATAGGTGAACGAGTCGTAATTGTCGATCATCAGAAGTTTCATTCCGGGCTCCTGAACGCAGCAGGGCGAACGGCTGTGGCGCGCAGACGTGCCGCGCGTGCGGACTGCTGGAGTGCGCGCGATGCTCGGGTCGGCGAAGCGCCGTACGGGGGAATGAAACAGAATCCGGTCATGGTCTTCCTTGGTCAGGAGCCGCCGCACCGGAGACAGATTCTTGAGAACGTTTGCCTGCCAGAACGGCGGCAAAGTGTGCGATGAATCACGCAGAAGGGTGCCGCCCCTAAGAGAGGCGCCACCAAGACGATACGTGTGTGCTCGCGTGAAAATGCATGCAGGGATTCTACTGTGCGTTCGTGGTGTTGTCGAGAAGGGTAAATACTGACCTTGGTGCAGCCTTGGGGGGCAGGGGACAATGCCATCGAGGCGGAGGTTTTGGAGCGATTTATCGATTTAAATGGTATTACCATTTAGCAACTCTAGTTGAAATGGTCAAACCATACAAGATTGACGTTTAAAATCTCATTACACACGTAATTCGTTGAATTCAAATGAGCAATTTTATAGAAAGCATCGGTAGTAAGGGTAAGTACTAGGTATGATTGCTGTTGACCTCCCCATGAGGACATCCTTAAAATCCGCGCAACGTTGAATAGAACTATAACTGGTCAGTCCAATCTACAGGCGCTGTAGAGCGGGCTGGCCGCACTTTTACTGCTCGGAGCTTCAAAGGATGTCACCCATCTGGCAACAAAATTACGATCCAAGCGGCCACATCTGGTTGTCGGCCCTGGTTGCCTGCCTGCCCATCTTGGTCTTCTTCGTGTGCCTGACCGCCTTGCGCCTGAAGGGCTGGCTGGCCGGCACCTTGACGGTCCTGTCCGCACTGGCCGTGGCGTTGTTTTTCTACGGTATGCCGGTCGATCAGGCCCTGGCATCAGCGGTTTACGGTTTCTTCTATGGTTTGTGGCCTATTGCCTGGATCATCATCGGTGCGGTGTTCCTCTACAAAATCTCGGTGAAGACCGGGCAGTTCGACACTATTCGCGAGTCGGTCCTGAGCCTGACGGCAGACCAGAGACTGCAAATGCTGCTGGTGGGGTTTGCGTTCGGGTCCTTCCTGGAGGGGGCAGCGGGTTTTGGCGCGCCTGTGGCCATCACGGCGGCCCTGTTGGTAGGCTTGGGATTTCAGCCGCTGTATGCCGCTGGCCTGTGCCTGGTGGCCAATACAGCTCCCGTGGCCTTTGGTGCCTTGGGCATCCCCATTATTGTGGCCGGGCAGGTCACGGGCATCCCGGCATTCTCCATTGGCGAGATGGCGGGTCGCCAGTTGCCGTTCCTCACGATCTTCGTACTCTTCGTGATCATGGCGATCATGGATGGCTGGCGCGGTGTGAAAGAAACCTGGCCAGCCGTGGTCGTGGCGGGTGGCAGCTTTGCCGGCACCCAGTACCTGACGTCGAACTTCATCGGCCCCGAGCTGCCTGACATCACGTCGGCATTGGTCTCGCTGGTGGTCTTGTCCGCGTTCTTGAAAGTCTGGCGGCCGGCCTCGATTTTCCGCTTCTCATCCAGCGGCAAGGGGGCGGAACACCTGGCCCCCGATGCGCAAGAAGCGCAGGCTTCCGGGCGGCGCTTCACCACGGGCGAAATCGCGGCAGCCTGGTCGCCGTTCATCGTGCTCACCATCATGGTGACGGTGTGGTCGATTCCGCCCTTCAAGCATTTGTTTGCGGCGGGCGGCCCCCTGCAGGGCTGGATCGCCAGTCTTCCCGTGCCGTACCTCGATGGCCTGGTGCAAAAGATGCCGCCCATCGTGTCACAGGCGACTGCCTACGGTGCCGTCTACAAGTTCGATTGGTTTTCGGCGACCGGGTCAGCCATCTTTATTGCTGCCTTGGTCTCGATCGGTCTGGCTCGCTTGAAGGTGTCCACCGCGGCGGGGGTGTTTGCTGAAACCCTGAAGGAACTGGCCGTTCCGGTCTACACCATCGGCATGGTGCTGGCCTTTGCCTTCATTGCGAACTATTCTGGCTTGTCGGTCACGATCGCGCTTGCGTTGTCGTACTCGGGGCATGCTTTTACGTTCTTTTCGCCATTCCTGGGGTGGCTGGGTGTGTTCCTTACCGGGTCTGATACGTCGTCCAACGCGCTGTTTGCAGCCTTGCAGGCGGCCACGGCGCATCAGATCGGAGTGCCCGAGGTTCTCCTCGTGGCGGCCAACTCCACGGGTGGTGTGACTGGCAAGATGATTTCTCCGCAGTCGATTGCGATTGCCTGCGCTGCCGTGGGTCTGGTGGGGCGCGAATCGGATCTGTTGCGGTTCACGCTGAAATACAGCCTGCTGTTTGCCGCCATCGTGGGTGCGATGACCACCTTGCAGGCCTATGTATTGCCGTGGATGATCCCTGCGGTGTGAGATATTCAATCATGAGGTCGCATGCGCTTGTCTGATCGCCTTGCCGAGCAGTTGCTGGTCTTGATCGATGAACAAGGTCTGGCACCGGGTGCCCGTCTGCCGTCCGAACGGCAGCTGGCGCTTGACCTGGGGGCCTCTCGCCCCTCGATCCGAGAGGCTATCCAGCAACTGGCGAGCCGTGGCCTGCTCGAGAGCCAGCAAGGCGGCGGGACCTTCGTTCGGTCAAGTGCTGCGTCCCTGGCCGGAGGCTCCCGACGGCAACTGGTGCAGTCGCTCAACGAGCTTGTATCCGACGATCTCGAATATCGCTATGACGTGCTCGAGGCGCGTTACGCGCTCGAGGGTGGTACGGCCTGGCATGCTGCACTGCGTGCGACTCCCATGGATCGAAGCCGTATCCAGGACCGGTTCGACGACATGCTGCGCTTTCAGAGCAGTGACGATCCGGGGCAGTCGGCGAAGGCGGATGCGCAGTTTCATCTGGCGATCGCCGAGGCTTCGCATAATCTGGTGCTGATCCAGATGATGCGAGGAGTCTTCGAACTCCTGCGCGCCACCGTCACCGAAAATCGCCAGCGCATGTACACGCGCCGGTTCACGCTGGACCAGCTTACGGCCCAGCATAGGGCCCTGATGCAGGCCATTCTCGATGGAGACCCCGAGATGGCTCGGGCCACCGTCTGGCAGCATCTGGATTTCGTGCACCAAAGTGTGCGGGCATTGGATGAAGACGAGGCCCGTCGGGCGCGTTCGTCTCGCCTGCCTTCTTTTTATGACTGACTCATGATCATTTCTGCTTCCACGGATTACCGTGCGGCCGCCAAGCGCCGCATTCCTCCCTTCCTGTTCCATTACGCGGACGGCGGCGCCTATGCCGAATACACCTTGCAGCACAACGTCAGCGACCTGTCGGGGATTGCGCTGCGTCAGCGGGTGTTGCGGGACATGTCGTCTTTGGACTTGAGCACCCGGGTGTTTGGCGAATCGCTGGCGATGCCGGTGGCTCTGGGGCCGGTGGGCTTGTGTGGCATGTATGCGCGCCGGGGCGAAGTCCAGGCCGCGCGCGCTGCCGACAAGCACGGCATTCCGTTCACGATGTCGACGGTCTCCGTATGCCCGATCGAAGAGGTGGCGCCAGCCATCAGTCGGCCCATGTGGTTCCAGCTCTATGTCCTGAAAGATCGCGGCTTCATGAAGAGCGTGCTCGAGCGGGCGCAGGCAGCGGGCGTGTCCACGCTGGTTTTCACGGTGGACATGCCAGTCCCGGGGGCGCGCTATCGTGATGCACATGCGGGCATGAGCGGGCCGTATGCAAAGTGGCGTCGGTACTGGCAAGCGATGACGCATCCGTGCTGGTCCTGGGATGTCGGGCTATGGGGGCGTCCGCACGATCTCGGAAACGTGTCCCACTACCTGGGCAAGCCCACGGGGCTTGAAGACTACATCGGCTGGTTGGGCGCCAATTTCGATCCGTCGATTTCCTGGAAAGACCTGGAATGGATTCGCGATTTCTGGAAGGGGCCCATGGTGATCAAGGGAATTCTCGATCCGGACGATGCGCGCGACGCCGTGCGCTTTGGTGCCGACGGCATCATTGTGTCCAATCATGGCGGCCGTCAGCTCGACGGTGTGCTGTCTTCGGTCCGAGCCTTGCCGCCCATCGCGGACGCGGTGAAAGGGCAGCTGGCGCTGTTTGCCGATTCGGGCGTTCGCACGGGGCTGGACGTGGTGCGCATGCTGGCGCTGGGCGCGGACATGGTGCTCCTGGGCCGGGCTTTCCTGTTCGCGTTGGGAGTGGGCGGCGAGGCAGGGGTCTCGAACCTGTTGTCTCTGATCGAAAAAGAAATGCGTGTGGCCATGACACTCACGGGTGCCCGCACGATCGCCGACATTACGGCCGATTCGCTGGTTCGCGCGTAAGCACGCCTTCACGGGCCGCCATTGCGGCGGCTCGAGAAGGCAGCCGGCTTCAGATGGGCTCGTCCAGGCCGAACTGGACCTGTTCTGCGGCCCGTAGCAGGGCGCGCGCCTTGGCCTCGGTTTCCAGATATTCTTTCTCGGGATCCGAATCAGCCACGATGCCGGCCGCGGCCTGCACGTACAGCATGCCGTCGCGGATGATGCCGGTGCGGATCGCGATGGCCAGATCCATCTCGCCGCCGTAGCTCATGTAGCCGGCAGCGCCCCCGTATATGCCGCGCCGCACGGGTTCGAGCTCGTCGATGATTTCCATGGCGCGCACTTTGGGTGCGCCCGTGAGGGTTCCGGCCGGGAAAGTAGCCCGCAGCACGTCGATGTTGCTCATCCCGTCGTTGAGTTCACCGCGCACGTTGGACACCAGATGCATGACGTGCGAGTAGCGCTCGATGGTCATGGTGTCGGTGACTTCGACTGTGCCGGTCTTGGCGACGCGACCGATGTCGTTGCGCGCCAGGTCGATGAGCATGACGTGCTCGGCGCGCTCCTTGGGATCGGCGAGCAGTTCCTTTTCCAGACGCAGATCTTCTTCCTGGGTGGTACCGCGCTTGCGCGTACCGGCCAGTGGACGGATGGTCACGGTTTCGTGGGTCTTGCCCTCCAGGGTCTCGTGGTCCTTGCGCACCAGGATTTCCGGCGAAGCGCCCACGATGTGGAAGCTGTCGAAATTCCAGTAGTACATATAGGGCGACGGGTTGAGCGAGCGCAGCGCCCGATAGAGTGACAGCGGTGAATCACGGAAGGGCTTGGCAATCACTTGCCCCACTTGAACCTGCATCAGGTCGCCAGCGGCGATGTATTCCTTGGCCTTGTGTACGGCGGCCAGATAGTCTTCCTTCTTGAAGTCCCGCTCGGTAGGTGTCTGCATGCTGGCATAGGCGTAGGGGATCACCACCGGGGTGCGCAGCTTTTCGCGCAATGCCTTCAGGCGGCGGCGAGCCAGGGCATAGGCTTCAGGCTGCTGTGGGTCTGCGTAGACGATCAAGTAGGTGCGCCCGGCCAGATTGTCCACGATCACCAGTTCGTCCACGTGCATGAGCATGATGTCGGGGGTTCCGGGCTGCTGACTCGCAGGCAGCGGCTTGACGCAGGGGCCCAGGCGGGGTTCGATGTGGCGCACCGTGTCGTAGCCGAAGTAACCCGCCAGTCCCCCCGCAAAGCGCGGCATGCCGGGGCGCAGTGCCACCTTGAAGCGGGCCTGATAGGCCTCGATGAAGGCGAGCGGGTCGCC
Organism: Castellaniella sp.; assembly: GCF_036379515.1. GTDB lineage: Bacteria > Pseudomonadota > Gammaproteobacteria > Burkholderiales > Burkholderiaceae_B > Castellaniella. The sequence continues at coordinate 45,108 of NZ_DASVGN010000008.1, read as the reverse complement.
CTCGTGGGTTTCCACGACTTGCCCTTTGGTGACGACTTCCGTGGTGGTCCCTGTGGCGCGGATGAGCGTCTTGGCCGGCAATCCGATGAACGAATAGCGTCCGAACCGCTCGCCGCCGACGACGGATTCCAGCAGGCAGCTGTTGCGACCGGCCTCGGGACCGGCGTGCGCCAGCTTTAGGTAGATGGCCAGCGGCGTGTCCAGATCGGCGTACGTTTCCGCGATCAGCGGAATGCGGTTATAGCCTTGGGCGGCCAGTGCGTTGAATTCGATTTCTGTCATAGGGGTCTCTGGGTGGAAGAGGGGCCGGGACAGAATGAAAAACCCGGCCAGTCTGTGGTCCGGGTTTGGAGTGTGCGGTCAGACGATGTTGCGCGCCGACCAAGTGCTCATTGCCCGGATCAGGAATGCCACCAGCGCCAGTAGGCGCCAGAGGTGATCGGGTAATAGCGAAGCAGTTTCATGCGGGTTCGGTAGGCCTGGTCGCGCAGCCTGCCCATTGGGCGGCCTCGATAAGGGAGCCCACTATAGCATCCGCAGGGAGGCTCTGCACGGGGCGCCCTTCATTGTAGCCGTAAGGAAGCGCCAGCATGGGGATGCCGGCGGCCTGCGCAGCCAGTGCGTCGTTGATGGAATCGCCGATGAACAGGGCTTGGTCCGGGGGCACATCGAGCTGCTTGCAGGCGTACAGCACGGGCATGGGGTCGGGCTTCTTTTGTGTGCAGGTATCGCCGCACACGACCACATCGAAGAAGTCGACCAGTCCGTGATGGCGCAGAAGCGGACCAGTAAATTCGGTGCTTTTGTTGGTCACCACCGCCATCTGGCAGCCTGCTGCGCGGAACAGGTTCAAGCCTTCCAGGACCCCAGGGTACGGGTGGCTCTGTGTGCCGCTGAGTCGGCGGTAGTGCTGTGTGTAGCAGGCCAGGCCGCGTGCGACGAGTGCATCATCGGCTGTAGCGCCGTCGTGTTGCAGGGCACGAATCACCAGCTGCTCCGCGCCTTTGCCCACGTAAGTAGCCAGGATGTCCTGGGCAACAGGTGCCATCCCGAGATCGTGGCGCATGGCGTTGGCCGCGCCCGCCAGGTCGGGGATGGTGTTGAGCAGGGTGCCGTCCAGGTCGAACAAAATGGCGGAAAAACGCATGAGGACTCCAGTGTTCAGGCGCTGCGGCGGCGTGCGTCGCCTTGGGCGATCCCGGCCCGCAGCGCGGCAATGGTGGCAGTGTAGTCGGGTTGCCCGAAGATGGCCGAACCCGCCACGAAGGTGTCGGCCCCAGCCGCGCGGATGTCGGCAATGTTGTCGACCTTCACGCCACCGTCCACTTCCAGTGCAATGACCTGGCCGCCTTCTGCGGTCCAGCGGTCGATGCGGTGGCGTGCCTCGGCAATCTTGGCAAGTGTGTGCGGGATGAAGGATTGGCCGCCGAACCCGGGGTTGACGGACATGAGCAGGACCAGGTCCAGGCGTTCCATGACGTGGTCCAGCCAGTGAAGCGGCGTGGCGGGGTTGAGCACCAGCCCTGCGCGGCAGCCGTGGTCGCGGATCAACGCCAGAGTGCGGTCCACGTGGTGCGAGGCTTCCGGATGAAAGCTGATGACGTTGGCACCCGCTTTGGCAAAGGCGGGAACCAGTGCGTCGACGGGTTCTACCATCAGGTGCACATCGATGGGGGCTGTGGTGTGTGGACGCAGGGCGGCGCACACCATGGGCCCCATGGTCAGATTGGGCACGAAGTGGTTGTCCATCACGTCGAAGTGGATCCAATCGGCGCCAGCGGCCATGACCTGCGCGACTTCTTCTCCCAGGCGGGCAAAATCGGCAGACAGCAGACTGGGGGCAATGTGAGCAACGGGCAGGTCGGTCATGGCAAAAGCAGTTCTCGGTGTGTCATGATGTAGGATTGCGATCTGCTCGCATTTTAGTGCACCCTCTTTCAGCATGAAGAAGCTTTTGTGGTCTGCGGTGTTGCTTGCCGCCCTGAGCGCCTGCAGTACGGTTCCCGTCAAGGAGTCTGGTGCGCCAGGACCCGCAGCTGCGGTCCCCGAAGGGCCCCTGGTCGTTCCCGCGCTTTCTGCGCTCCCCGATACACCTGCGCGCGTGCTGCAGGGGCGGTATGCCCCCGTGGGCTGGCAGAACCTGCCAGGCTGGTCGGCCGACGACCTGTCCCACGTCTGGAAGGGCCTTCTGAACGATTGTCGGGGCCTGATGCGCCCGGCCGGGTCGTTGGCAAGCCCGGCGCGCGCCAATCCGCGTGCCTGGCAGCCGGTTTGCCAGGCGGCGGTGCAATCCGGCCTGGGTCCGGATGCCCCGGGTGACGTGGTTCGCCAGTTCCTGCAGGCTCAGCTGCGGCCGTGGCGCCTGGAGCTCGCCTCCGGCCGGCCAGCCAGTGGCATGGTCACGGGTTATTACGAACCCCTGATCCACGCTTCGCGCACGCGGGGCGGTGTCTATCAATGGCCGCTGTATGCGACGCCGGCGGATTTGCTCACGATTGACCTGGGATCGGTCTATCCCGAACTTGCGGGCAAGCGGGTGCGCGGCAAGCTCGAAGGCAAGCGCGTCGTGCCCTACGACACGCGGGCCGAGATCGCCGCAGATCCGGCACGCCAGCCTCCCGTCATCGTCTGGGCCAATGACCCGGTCGAGGCTTTTTTCCTGCAGATTCAAGGGTCTGGCCGTGCCATTTTGCCTGATGGTTCCGTGATTCGTCTGGCGTACGCCGATCACAACGGCCGGCCTTATGTGTCGATTGGGCAGTGGTTGGCCCGCCAGGGGGCGATGCCGCTGGCGCAGACTTCCATGCAGAACATCAAGCGGTGGGCACGCGCGCACCCTGATCGCGTGCAGCAGATGCTCAACGTGAACCCGGCCATGGTATTTTTCCGTGAAGAAGCCATCACGGACTCCGAGCTGGGGCCGAATGGGGCCTATGGCGTACCTCTGCAACCGCAGCGTGCGATTGCGGTGGATACGCGCTTTGTGCCGCTGGGCACCCCCGTCTATCTGGACACCCAGCGGCCAGGAGGAGGTCCTTTACGGCGCCTGGTGTACGCCCTGGATACCGGGGCGGCGATCCAGGGGGCCGGTCGGGCGGACTTCTACTGGGGGACCGGTCCCGAGGCCGGTGCGCTGGCGGGTCGCATGAAGCAGACGGGCGAAATGTGGCTGTTGTGGCCCACTGCTGCGGGCGCGCCTTCGGCCCGATGAACGCAGGGTGCTTGAACCTGCCATATGGCGTTGCAAATCCTGGCCGGTGGGGGCTGGGGTGCAGGTTAATATGAGCGCATGAAAACTCAGGAATCCATCCTCGTCGTCGGGACCGGTATTGTGGGTCTGGCCTGTGCGCTGGCGCTGGCGCGCCAGGGGCAAGAGGTCCGCCTGCTGGGGCCCCGGCAGGCGCTGGCCGATCCCGCAGAGGATGTGTATTGCCCCCGGGTGTACGCCTTGTCCGAGTCCAGTCGGGTGTTGCTGGATCGCCTGGGTGCCTGGCGCCTGCTGGATGCGCGGCGCATGTGTCCGGTCGAAGCCATGGAAATCTACGGAGACGCCGACGGTGCCGTCAATCTGTCTGCCTGGCAGGATGCGCGCTCGGCGATGGCCTGGATCGTTGAATCCAGCGCGATCGAGCGGGCGTTGCGACAGGCAGTTGACGTGTTTGGAGTGCCTTGGGTCGAAGACACGTTTGCGTCGCTGCAGACGGTGTCGGGTGGGGTTCAGGTGACGACGGTGGGCGGGCAGGCCTTGGCGGTCAGCCTGCTGGTCGGTGCCGATGGCGCACGATCTTCCGTGCGCCAGGCAGCCGCCATCGAGCACACCTATGTGCCGTATGGCCACATGGGTGTAGTGGCGCATCTCGATCTTGAGCGTCCTCACCAAAATCGCGCTTTCCAGTGGTTTACGGGCGACAGCGTATTTGCGGTGCTCCCCATGCCGGATACGGCGCAGGGCTCGCAAGGGTCGCTGGTCTGGTCGCTGCGCGAAGGCCGCGCTCGCGAATGGCTGGCAATGTCGTCCGAGGCGCAGCAATCTTTCCTGGCAATGCATGCGCAGGCCATCTGTGCGGGCCGCTTGGGCCATCTTGGCCTGCGGGCGCGTCCACAGGGGTTTTCGCTCAGTCTGGAGCGTAGTGCGCTGGTTGCATCTCACGTGGCCTTGGTCGGGGATGCGGCGCATCGCGTGCATCCGCTGGCGGGTCAGGGCTTGAATCTGGGACTGAGCGACGTGCAGGCGCTGGCCGATGTCATCGAGCAGCGCGAGTCGTTCCGCGCGCTGGGCGATGAACGTGTCCTGGCACGGTACCGTCGTTCGAGGGCCGAGCCTGTCTGGGCCATGGTGCTGGTCACCGATGGCCTGCAAAAATTGTTCGACGTGCCCTATGCACCGGTTGCTTGGGCGCGCAACGCTGGCATGCGGGTAGTGGATACGCTGCCATTTCTGAAACGCCGCCTGGTTCGGGCGGCTGCGGGCCGCTAGGCGGCTGTTTTTCTCGAGGTTCTTACATGCGGTTTTCTTTGATTCTGGCAGCGCTCTTGATGGGTGTCAGCGGTGCTGTGTGGGCGCAGCCGGCGGCCACTCCAGCCCCTGCGACCACCCCCGCCCCTGCGACCACCCCCGCCCCTGCGGCTGCCCCTGCTCCAAGCGCGGTTCCCGCGACAGAAACGACGCCTGCCGAGTCCATGTCTCCGGCTGCAAAAGCGGCTGACGATGCGGCGCTGCCCGCAGCGCAGACGCAGGCCATCACCAAGGCGTTTGAAGCTCAGTTTCCGGGCATTCACGTCGACGGGGTGAGATCCACGCCTGTGCCAGGTATCTTCGAGGTCCAGGTGGGGATGGATCTGCTGTATACCAACGCCACTGCCACTTACGTGTTTCAGGGGTCGCTCATCGATGCCAAGGCCAAGCGTGATCTGACGGCAGAACGGCTGGAAACCTTGCAACAGGTGGCATTCGACACCTTGCCGCTGAAAGACGCCATCAAGATCGTGAAGGGCGACGGATCACGCAAACTGGCGACCTTCGAAGACCCGAACTGCCCCTATTGCAAACAGCTGCACCAGACCATGCAAAGCGTGGACAACGTCACGGTCTACGTGTTCCTGTATCCCATCCTGGCGCCAGATTCCATGAGCAAGTCGCGCGACATCTGGTGTGCCAAAGACCCCGCCAAGGCATGGACCGACTGGATGGTCGACGGCAAGCCTGCCGCCAAGGCCGATTGCAAGACGCCGTTGCAGGCCAACCTGGCGTTGGGTCAGAAGCTGAACGTGCAGGGGACCCCGGCCTTGTTCTTTGCCAATGGCACGCGGGTCAATGGCGCGTTGCCTCTGGATTCCCTGAAGCAGAAGCTGGACGCCGAAGGCAAGAGCTGAGGCAGGCACGCTGCTGCCACGCGGCAGCGCAAAGGCCACCCTCGAGGGTGGCCTTGTTGTTTACTTGAGCAAAGTCCAGGCCCCGTTCTTCACGGTGATCATCTCGCGGCCGCGTTGGTCAAAGCCGCTGTGGTCTTCGGGGCTCATGTTGTAGACGCCCTGGGTAGCGACCAGTTCATGCGTCTGTTCCAGTGCGTCGCGCAGCGCGCTGCGAAACGCTGGTGTGCCTGGCTGTGCCTTTTTGGCGGCAATGGGAATGGCGTGTTGCAACAGCAGCCCTGCATCGTAGACGTTGGCACCGAACGTAGCGGGGCGTTCGTGATAGCGTGCTTCGTAGCGGTGGATGTAGTCTTCGGCGATGGCCCTGGAAGGATTGCTGTCCGAGATCTCGGGCAACACCAGCATCAGGCTGGCAGCCAGGATAGTACCGTTCACCGCCTTGCCGCCGAATTTCAGGAAGGCGGGCAGCGCCGCCCCGTGTGTCTGGTAGAACTGGCCCTTGTAGCCTTGTTGCACGAGCGTGGTTTCAGGAAGCGCGGCAGCGGCGCCGGTGCCGGCCACCAGGATCGCATCCGGGCGTGCGGCCAGGAGCTTCAGCGCCTGGCCCGTCACGGAGCTGTCGGTGCGCTGGTATCGTTCGGCCACAGTCAGCTTGAGGCCGTTTTCTTTGGCCAGCTTGCTGAACACCTGATACCAATCGTCGCCGTAGGCATCGGCAAAGCCTATGAACCCTACGGTGTGGATGCCACGCTTGACCATGTCCTTGACCAGAGCGTGCGCGATGATGCCCGTGTTCTGCGTGGTCTTGAACACCCATTTCTTTTGCGGCGTCATGGGGAGCACCACAGCTGCCGTGCCCACCGGCGCCAGCATGGGCGTGCCGGATTCGGCCACGAATTGCAGCACGCTCATGGCGTTGGGAGACCCGGTGGGTCCGATGATGGCATCGACGTGGTCGTCTGAAATGAGTTTCTTGAAGTCAGTGACGGTCTGTGTGGGGTCGCTGGCGTCGTCCAGCGAAATGTACTGGATGGTTTGGTCGCCTGCGCGAGCAGGCAGGAGCGGTACGGTGTTCTTCTGGGGAATGCCGACCAGTGCGGTAGGCCCCGTGGCGGAGGTCACCACCCCGATCTTGACCTGCGCCTGAGCGGCCAGCGGCTCTGCTGCGAGAGTGGCGGCAGCCAGCAGGGCTGCCAAAGGGGAAAGTCGCACGATGAGGTCTCCGGATTTTGAATTTTGGTGCGCGTCGGCCGTGACGATGACCCGGCGGACGCCAGCGGAAATTCTACCGGGATTTGCCAGACCCGACTGACCGGTGCGTCGGGCCTGACGATTGCATTAGAACTCGGTCCACTCTTCGTTGTCGTCCGCCGGATGGCTGGGTGCCTTCAGGGCTGGCCTGGCCTTGGGCTGCGGCTTTGCTGCAGCCTCGGCGCGGCGCGCGCGCTGAGGAGCTGGGCTGATGACTTTTTCGGGTGCGGCCGGCAAGCGTGGGGCTTGGGTGGGTGCCGATGCAGCCTGTGCGGATTCGCTACGCGGAGCCTCGGTCCTGTTGGTTTTGCTCGCCGAAGCGCTGACTGCGTCCTGGTCGATTCGGAAGCTTTCGACCAGATGGGCCAGTGCGTTGGCCTGTTCCTGAAGACTGCTGGCAGCCGCCGCAGACTCTTCGACCAGGCTCGCGTTTTGTCGCGTGACGTCGTCCATTTGCGTGACGGCGGTGTTGATCTCTTCGATCCCCGTGGTCTGCTCGCGGTTGGCGGCGCTGATTTCGCCCATGATGTCGGTCACGCGGTTGATGCCGTCCACGATGTCCTGCATGGTGGCGCCCGCATGGCTGGCCTGCTCGTTGCCCTTGCCGGTGGATTGCACCGAAGCGTCGATGAGGGTCTTGATCTCTTTGGCGGCCGAGGCGCTGCGCTGGGCCAGTGCGCGGACTTCAGAGGCAACCACGGCAAAGCCGCGCCCTTGTTCGCCGGCGCGGGCCGCCTCGACGGCGGCGTTCAGCGCCAGGATGTTGGTCTGGAAGGCGATGGAGTCGATGACGCTGATGATGTCGGCGACCTGTTGCGACTTCTGGTTGATCTCGCCCATGGTGGCGACGAGTTCAGCCACGATGGTGCCGCCGTCGGTGGCGGTCTTGGCTGCCGCTGAGGCCAGGGTGTTGGCCTGGTGGACGTTGTCTGCGTTCTGGCGCACGGTGGCGGTGATTTCTTCCATGGTGGCAGCCGTCTGCGCCAGGGAGCTTGCCTGTTGCTCGGTACGGGAGGACAGGTCCAGGTTGCCGGCCGTGATCTGCGCGGCAGCCGATGCAATGGAATCGGCCCCGGTGCGCACCTCGGTCACGGCACCGCGCAGATTGGTCGTCATGATGCCCAGCGCCCGCATGAGCTGGCCGACTTCGTCGTGGTGTTTTGCCTGGATGTCACGCGTGAGGTCGCGCTGCGAAATGGCATTGGCCGCCCCCAGCACGAAAGCCAGGGGGTGCGTGATGCCGCGTGTCGTGCGCCAAGCGAAGAGCGGGCCCAGGAGGAGTGCCAGCAAGGTGGCGATGGCCAGGACGATCAACCCCAGTTCGCTGTCTTTCACACCCTGTGCGAAGAGCTTGCTCACGTAGTCGTTTTGAAACGCGGAAAGCTTGTCGATTTCGCCGATGTACTGAGCGGTGATCTTGGGCATTTCCTGGTTGAAGAATTTGTCGGCTTTGTCGTAGTCACCGTTGTCCAGATCCTTGAAGGCCTGGGTGCGGCCGTCGACGTAGGTTTTCTGGGTTTTCAGGGCCTGATCGAAGAGCGCGATGGCCTGCGGATCCCGGATAGAGTCGCGGATTTCTTTCTGCAGGTGCAGTGACTTCTTCTCGGAGGCGTTCATGCCCTTCTTGAAGACGGTCAGAACGTCTGGGTTGGTCAGGTTTGCGGCGGCCAACGCCTGATTGGTGTTGACTTCCACCTGACGTGCCCACTGGAGCATCAGGTCATTGGCGTCTTGCCGGGATTGCAGGAACGTGGCGCTTTGCGCCGTGTCCAGCATGCGCCAGGCGCTGATGCCGGAAATGACCAGCAGCAATGCGATGATGAGTCCGAATCCCAGCGCAAGCCGGGTGCCGATTTTGAGGTTTTGCATGAATGCCCTCGGGCGATGGCTGAGAATCTCCGATTCGCACGGGCAGCCGGTCACTCGTGCGTCTCCAATCTTTTGTGTCAGATTGTACGGAGTGCCACTGATTTCAAAGGGCGCAAAAAGAGCCGGTTATTGCCTCTGTTTGTGGCTCAGGAGTCGTAGCCCCGGGGGTTCTGCGACTGCCAGCGCCAGGTGTCCGCCATCATCTGTGGCAGCCCGCGGCTCGCGTGCCAGCCCAGTTCGCGCTGCGCTTTGCCTGGATCGGCCCAACAGGCTGCGATGTCGCCGCTGCGGCGAGGCGCCAGTGTGTAAGGGATGGTGCGTCCGCTGGCGGCCTCGAAAGCGTGGATCATCTCCAGCACCGAGTAGCCCGTGCCGGTGCCAAGATTCCAGACGTGGGCCCCCGTGTGCTGCTGCAGATAATCCAGCGCCGCCAGATGGCCCTGGGCCAGGTCGACGACGTGGATGTAATCGCGTACCCCCGTGCCATCTGGCGTGGGGTAGTCGCTTCCAAAGACCGAGAGCTGCTCCAGTCTCCCCACCGCCACTTGGGCGACGTACGGCAGCAGGTTGTTGGGGATGCCCTGGGGGTCCTCCCCGATGCGGCCACTGGCGTGAGCGCCGACCGGGTTGAAATAGCGCAGCAGAGCGACGGACCAGCGGGGATCGGCGTGTGCCAGGTCTTGCAGGATCTGCTCGACCATGAGCTTGGACCCGCCGTAGGGATTGGTGGGGGTACCGGTGGGGCAGGTTTCGGCGATCGGAACTTGGTCGGGGTCGCCGTAGACTGTGGCTGAAGAGCTGAACACCAGCCGTCGAACTCCAGCGGCCTCCATGGCTTCGCACAGAGTGATGCTGCCCGCCACGTTGTTCTCGTAGTACCGCAGCGGCTCCCGCACGCTTTCGCCCACCGCCTTCAGGCCCGCAAAATGCACGACGGCGGTGATGGAAGTATGCGAGAAGAGGTGGTCCAGCAAGGCGCGATCACGGATGTCGCCTTGTACAAAACGAGCCGTGCGGCCGGTGAGTTCGCCGACGCGCCGCAGGGACTCTTGTGAGCTGTTGCTGAGGTTGTCCAGTATCAGAACGTCCTGCCCGCCGGACAGGAGTTCCAGAACCGTATGTGAACCGATGTAGCCGGCTCCGCCGGTGACCAGGAGTGTCATGAAGGTAGCATGTGCATTGAAATGCCCATGCTACCAGCATCACTGGCAGGCGGTCAGGTCAGGCCTTGGGTGTGTAGGCGCTGCACCAGCCCTTGTCGGAGACGTCCTGGCCCTGGAAGATCGGACAGGGACCCCAGGGCTCGCCTGGCTTGCCTTGATAGAGCTGACAGGTCGCGCAGTGCTCGCCTGGTTTGTACTTGGGCTCGGCCTTGGCATCGACGAGCGTGGCGTCGTGCTTGTAGCCCAGCTGCTTGGCAAGCGGGCTGTTTTCGTCCACGTGCTGCGCGGCCATAGCCTGACGTTGAACTGCCAGCGCAGAAACCACGCCTGCAGAAACCACGCTTGCACTTGAAATGAGAAAGTCACGTCTTGTGGTCTTCATAGAAGCTCCTTGTCATGAAAATCCTCGCGGCCTGAATTGGCTTTTTGAGGTCCATTATTCACTTCGCATCCCGCGCTGACAAGCCGGGCGCCCGTCCATCAGCGCACCGTGAGCCGGTAGACCTGGGTACTGAGCCGAGTCAGGCCTCGCGCCGCAAACTTGGGTTCTTTGTCCAGGATGTCGCGGGTTTCCAGGCATTCGACCAGGCAGCGATCCCGAAAGTGCCGCTGAACTTCTTCATCGGGTACGGAGAACGGCGGACCCTGCATCTGGTCTTGCGCATAGTCGATGGTCAGCAGCAGGGTTCGACAGCCTTGAGGCAAGCGGTGATAGACGCGTTCCACATAGCGCCCGCGCAGCTCCGGCGTCAGTGCGATGAGTGCGGCCCGGTCGTAGCACCCCTGAATGGAGGCCAGGGTCTCGGCTTTGAGTGTCATCACGTCGCCGCACAGGTACTGGATGGCACCGGCTTCGTACAGCGTGCCTTCCGGCGTCTGCTGGCGAGTCAGCTGCAGTTTGTGTTCATCGAAGAACTGCGCGATGGCGATGGGCGAGAGTTCTACCGCCAGGACCTTGTACCCCTGGCTGGCGATCCAGGCCACGTCCAGCGACTTGCCGGCCAGAGGCACCAGGACCTGTGATCCCGCCGGAATACGCAGCCCCGCCCAGTGTTTTTGCAGCAGCGGCATGACGCGCGTCTGGTGAAAGCCGGTCTGGCCATGCTCCCAGCGATCCAGCCAAAATTGAGTGTCCATGAGGGGGCTCCTTGCCGCAAACAATGTAGCTGTCAGTGTGGCAGAAAACAGCGCTGGCTGTCTGGACTCTGTGACCTCCTCCAGGGGGAATTCGGGGCCGTTCTGGCGTCCGCCCTTGAAGCTTGCTCTGTTGATATGTTGCAAATATATTTATTGAATATTAGACTGGGGCTTTCGCCTCGACAAGGCAGGAGATCTCATGAACATCGACGGAATCCTGGTTCCCATCGTGACGCCGTTTGCAGCAGATGGCAGCGTCAATCTGGCGGCCCTGCGCCAATTGGTCGAACATTTTGTCCAGTCCGGTGTCGCCGGGATCGTGGCCTGTGGCACCACCGGCGAATACTACGCGCTGGATGAATCCGAGCGCGAGCAGGTGTTGCGCACGATCGTGCAGACCGTGGCAGGGCGCGTGACGACGGTGGCCGGCATCAATGCCCTGGCTACCACGCAGTCGATTCGCTATGCCGAGCAGGCAAAGGCGCTGGGCTACGATGGCTTGATGTGTACGACGCCGCCTTATAGCTTGGCCAGTCAGGAGGGTATCCTGCTGCACTTTCGGACCCTGGCCGCATCCACGGCCCTGCCTATCGTCATGTACGACTTTCCGCAGCGCGTGGGCGTGCAGATTGCGGAAGAAACCGTGCTCGAGCTCGCCAAGATCCCGAATATCGTGGCGATCAAAGAAAGCAGCGGCAACTTCAACCGGGCGCTGTCGCTCGTTCAGGCCAGGATTCCAGATTTTCAGGTGATCTGCGGCGCAGACGACACCGCCGCCGATTTTCTCTTCTGGGGCGTGCGCAGCTGGATCAGCGGGGGCGCCAATGTCTTCCCGGCTGAACAGGTGGCGATGGTGAAGGCTGCTGCTGAAGGCCACTGGGATGAAGTCCGGCGTCTGATGAACGGCATGTACCCGGTCATTCAGGCCATGGAATCGGGTGACTACAACCAGAAAGCCAAGTTGGGTTGCCGCCGCCATGGGGTGGATGCGGGAACGGTGCGCGTGCCGCTGGCGCCACTGTCTGCCGAGGACGAACAGACGTTCCTCGCACAACTGAACGCCTATCGGAACTAGGGAGGCATCATGCCGCAGACCAAAGAACAGGTGTTTGCACAGGCCCGCGCAGGTCGTTTGTGGGCAGGCCATCTGATTCCCGGCCATGACACTCCGGGGACCGAGATCAACAATACGACCCCGATCGACAACAGCGTGATTGGTGCGATCGAGAGCGGGATCGCCGCGGATGTGGACTTGGCGGTGAAGGTGGCGCGTGCCACCTTCAAGTCCGGCGAATGGTCTGCACTGGCACCCGCCGAGCGCAAGCGCGTGATGCTCGCCTGGGCGGATCTGATGGAGGCCCATCTGGAAGAGCTGGCCGCGCTGGATTGCGTCGATGCGGGCAAGCCGATTTCCGAATGCCTCAACACGGATCTGCCGGCCACGGTCGACACGTTTCGCTGGTACGCCGAGGCGGTCGACAAATGTTTTGGCCGTGTGGCACCGACGGGCCCGGGTGCCATGGGTCTGATCGTGAAGGAGCCCATTGGGGTCGTCGGCACGGTCTTGCCCTGGAATTTTCCAGCGCAGATGTACGCCTGGAAGGTAGCACCGGCTTTGGCGGCCGGCAATTCGGTCATCGTCAAACCCGCTGAACTCACCTCGCTCAGCGCCTATCGCATGACGCAGCTTGCGTACGAAGCGGGCGTGCCCTTGGGAGCCTTGACACTGGTCACGGGGTTGGGTGAAGAAGTGGGCGAGGCGTTGGGACGGCACATGGACGTGGACGTGGTGTCTTTCACCGGGTCCACCGAAGTCGGCCGTTACTTCCTCAAGTATTCCGCCGAGAGCAACTTGAAAGAGATCGTGCTGGAATGCGGCGGCAAAAGCCCGCAGGTGATCTTTGACGATGCCGATCTGGACGGTGCCGTCGATCACGTGCTGGCCGCTGCCTTCTGGAACATGGGTGAGAACTGCAGCTGCGGTTCGCGGCTCATCGTGCAGTCCGGTATCAAAGATGCGTTGATTGCCCGTCTGCGGGATCGCCTGGCGAAATGGAAGGTGGGCTTGCCCACGGACGAGTCCGTGCAGATCGGTCCCATGGTCGAACGCGCCCATTTCGATAAGGTGCAGGGGTTTCTCCAGGGGGCCGTGGCAGAAGGTGCCCGTTTGGTGCATGGGGGACAGGTCCATTCCGAACTGGGCAGTGGCTGGTATGTAGAGCCCACCATTTTTGATCAGGTGACGGCCGGATCGCGCCTGTTTCAGGAGGAAGTCTTCGGCCCCATCCTGGCCGTGACGCCTTTCGAGACCGAAGAAGAGGCCGTTGAACTTGCGAACGACAGCCACTATGGGCTGGCGGCTTCGGTGTACACGCTGGACGTACGCCGCGCGCAGCGCGTGGCGCGAGCGATTCAGGCGGGAACCGTGTCGGTCAACGGGTTTTCGGAGGGCGACATCACCACACCGTTTGGTGGCTACAAGCAGTCTGGCTTTGGCGGGCGCGATAACGGCCTTGAAGCGCTGGATCAGTACCAGCAAACCAAGACAATCTGGTACGTGAATACCTGAAAGCAGGGCAAGCCCACCTTCGGGCTTAATTGGTCTGCAGGGCGTTGCCGCAGGGTCGGTAAATCCCGGATCGCGCAGTGACGCGACCCGTATCATAATGAGGGTGCTAAAAAGGTAGCGGGCTTTACTGGCCGCACAAAGCCAGCAGCAAATGTCGAGTCCGCGAAACAACCAAGGAGACTTCATGAAGACATCCGTTGGGTTTGCACTGCGCAAGTTGCTGTTGCCCGCTCTGTGTGCGTCCATTTTGGTACCGGTGGTGGCCCAGGCAGAGACTCTTACTGTCTGGTGGAACAAGGGCTACTACCCTGAAGAAGACGCCGCCATCAAGGACATCGTCCACCAGTGGGAGCAAAAGACCGGCAACAAGGTTCAGCTCACTTTCTACAGCACCGAAGATCTGCCGACCAAGCTGACCGCTGCGGTGAACGCGGGCAGCGTGCCAGACGTGGCCTACGAAGATGTCGGTGATTTTGCGCAGACCCCGCAACTGGCTTGGGATGGGCGCCTGACTGATCTGTCAGATGTTGTCGGCCCCGCCAAGAATCTCTATACCAAGACGGCTCTGCTCACGGCGCACCTATACAACAACAAGGACAAGAAGCGTAGCTACTATGCCGTGCCGATCAAGCAGCAGGCCATGCACGTCTTCTACTGGAAGTCCATGCTGGCGAAGGCCGGAAAGACCGAAAAGGACATTCCGCAGCAGTGGGATGGATACTGGAAGTTCTGGGAACAGGTTCAGGACACGCTGCGCGCCAAGGGCGAGCGCGTCTATTCCCTGGGTCTGACCGTTTCTTCGACGGGTACCGACAACTACTATCTGTTTAACCAGTTCATGCTGTCCTACGGGGCGCACATGGTGAACGAACAGGGCAAGCTCACGGTCGATGATCCCAAGGTCCGCGAAAGTGCGATCCAACTGATTACTTTTCTGGCGGATGTCTACAAAAAGGGCTATGTTCCTCCGGGGGCTGTCAACTGGGGGGATTCAGACAATAATTCCGCCTTCTATTCGCACCAGATCGTCATGACGTTCAACGCCAGCCTGTCGATTCCGGCAGGCAAGCAGGGTGATCCGAAGATCTACCATGACATTGTGACCATGCAGCCCCCTACCGGGCTGGATGGTAAACCCACGCCCAGTCTGGTGGCCGTCAAGTCTGCTATCGTCCCGGTTGGCGCCAAGCATACAAAACTGGCCAAGAGCTTCCTCAGCTTTCTGATCCAACCCAAGGAACTTGGCACCTATCTGCATGCGTCGCAGGGTCGCTGGCTGCCCGTGATGCCCAGTATCATCAAGGCTGATCCATTCTGGACCAACCCGGACAACCCGCACGTGCCGGTGGCTGTGAAGCAAGAGGTCCTGGAACCCACGGAACCCTGGCCGCAGGCACTTAACCCCGCCTATGCCTTCGTCAATTCGCAGCAGGTATGGGGGCGTGCGGTCGGTCAGGTTCTGGTCAATGGCATGAAACCGGAGGCAGCGGTAGACCAGGCCATTACTCAGATCAAGCAGATCTTCTCCAAATATCAGATTCATGAGTAATAGGGTCCCGCAGGTGAGACCCGGTATATCCAGGCCTGCATTGGCTGGAATGCCGGGTCGCGGCGGCTCGCACGAGATCTTCTGGAGTGCGATTTTCTCGGCCCCCTATGTGGTCGTATTTCTGCTTTTTGTCATTTACCCGGTCTGCTATGGCCTGTGGATGGGAAGTGATCTGGCGAGCTACGAAACACTCTTTAGCGACCCGATCTATTTCCGTACCGTGCTCAATACCTTGTTGCTGCTCATCGTCGGGGTCAACCTGAAGATGATCCTGGCGCTGCTGCTGGCCGAATTCTTCCTGACCGGACGACGCTGGATTCGTGCATTGTTCCTGGTATTCATCTTGCCGTGGGCTGTGCCGACGATTCCCGAGTTCATTTCGATTCACTGGATGCTGGACGCGCAGTGGGGGTTCATCAACAACTTCCTCTGGAACGTTTTCGGCATCATGGGCCCGCCGTGGCTCGCGCGGCCCGATCTGGCCATGGGGTCAGTAGTGGTGGCCTATGTATGGAAGTGGCTGCCGTTCTGGACGCTGATCCTCTTGGCGGGCCGCATGGCGATCCCGCGTGACCTCTACGAGGCGGCGGCCGTGGATGGCGCCACCGGCGTGAAGGCGTTCTTCCACATTACCATCCCCATGATGCGCAAGCTGTATGTGACCTGCACCTTGTTGTCAATGCTCTGGACGCTGGGGGACTACAACACGGTGCACTTCATCAGTGGCGGCGGCCCGGTGCTCTCTACGCATGTGCTGGCCACACTGGGCATACGGGATGCCTTCGAGATCGGCGACCCGTCTCTGGGGGTGGCTGTGGTGATCACGGCGCTGCCGCTGGTGATTCCTATCATGTTGCTGCTCATGCGGCAGTTTCGACGTGACCGGGCGGCAGCATGAACGTTCATTCTCGCAAGCGGAATGTTGTCCTGTGGCTCATTGGCGTCATCATATTCGTGTGGACGTTGATGCCGATCTACACCATGGTAGCGGTCGCGCTCACACCTGGCAGTGCGGTGTTCTCATCCGATCTGTGGCCGCACCACCCGACACTGGAAGGTTTCGTCAAGGTCTTCACGGAGGATCATTTTTATCTTGAGCACTTCTGGCGGCAGATGTGGAACAGCTTGTTCATTGGTGTCGTCACAGCGGCGGCGGTGCTTGCCATCGGGACCATGGCCAGCTTCGCGATCGGGCGTATTCGCGTGCGCGGCAGCGGGTTTCTGTCTAGCGCCGCACTGTTCACCTACGTGATCCCTATGTCTTTCCTGGCAATCCCGTTCTACCGCGTGATGCACGGCTACGGGCTGGCGGACACGCCTTGGGCAGTCATCCTGGTCGAGGTGACGTTTGCGACGCCCTACGCGATCTTCGTTTTTCTGCAGTATTCCGACAGCATCCCACGCGAGCTCGACGAGGCCGCCAAGATTGATGGGGCCAGCCTGGGTCAGATTTTCCTGAATGTGTATCTTCCGCTCATGGCGCCAGCCCTGGTGGCCGTGGGCACTTACGCGCTGCTGCTCGCCTGGAACGAATACCTGTTCGCATTCCTGTTGCTGTCGTCGGAAACCACCGTTACCGTGCCCGTGGCACTGGGCTTCTTCCTGAACAGCGACCAGGCGCCCTGGGATCTGCTCATGGCCGCAGCGGTGGTGTATTCGTTGCCGCCCATCGTGATCTATTACTTGTTTCGCAAGTACATGGCCGAGGGTCTCACCGTGGGTGGTATCAAGGGATGACCCCGCACGGGGCCTACAAGCAGGGTGCCGTCGGGCACACACCGGACAGAACCGATCAATGAGGAGCCGCCCGTGGCGATAGTCAGTGTGGAGCATGTGACGAAAAGCTATGGCAAGACGATTGCCGTGCATGAGTTTGATCTCGAAACCCAGGACGGAGAGTTTGTCGTACTAGTGGGGCCGTCAGGTTGCGGAAAGTCCACCACGCTGCGGATGTTGGCCGGGCTGGAAGATGTTTCGGGTGGCCGCATTCTGATCGACGGACGCGAAGTCCAGAACGTACCCTCCAAGGACCGAGATATCGCCATGGTGTTCCAGAGCTATGCGCTCTACCCGCATATGGACGTTTTCAGCAATATGGCATTTGGCCTGAAGATGCGCGGAACGCCCAAGTCCGAGATTCTTCGGCGTGTCCGTGATGCCGCCAGCATTCTGGACATCGAGCCTTTGCTGGAGCGCAAGCCACGTGAGCTGTCCGGTGGCCAGCGCCAGCGGGTGGCCCTGGGGCGGGCCATTGTGCGCGAGCCACAGGTATTTTTGATGGACGAGCCACTGTCCAACCTGGACGCCCAGTTGCGCGCTGGCATGCGGGCGGAGATCCTGAAATTGCACCAGCGCCTGGGCGTGACTGCCTTCTATGTCACACACGATCAGGTCGAGGCCATGACTATGGGTCAGCGCATCGTGGTGATGCGCGAGGGTTGGATCCAGCAGATCAGTACACCGCTGGGGCTATATGATCGTCCGGCCAATCGCTTCGTCGCGGGTTTCATTGGCAACCCGGCGATGAATTTCCTGAAGATGCGTGTGGATGCCGACGGCAAGCGACTGCAAGCGGCCTTTGGTGGAATCGGCCTCCCTGATCGGCTACTGGCCGCCGTGCAGTCCCATCGAGACCGTGAGGTCTGGGTTGGTGTTCGGCCTGAGGATCTGTCTGTTGCAGCGCAAGCCGATACCGATGTGTTGACTGGCACGGTCGAACTTATTGAACCTCTAGGCTCGGTGAGCGATGTCCGGGTCAACGTGGAGGGCGCCGTCGTTGTCGCGCAGATTAGTCGCGAAAGTGTGGTGCGCGTTGGTGAGACGCTCAGGCTTCGTGGCGATACGGCCCACCTGCATTTGTTTGACACTGAAAGCGATGTCAATTTGCTGGACCGACAATGAAGAGATGCCTATCCCCCTGGCGCAGCTACCGCCAGGCGCGCAACATCACGGAGCTTGCCGACGTTGCACGTCGGCGGGTGCCGAATTTCGTGTTCGAATACATCTATGGTGGTGCAGATGACGAGGTGAGCCTGGCTCACAACCGGGCGGCCTTTGATCGCTACCGTTTCACACCGCGCACCTTGACAGACGTGAGCGTGCGCGACATCAGTACGAAACTCTTTGGCCGCAAGTTGGACATGCCCGTGGTGATTGGGCCCACGGGCTTTAACGGGATGGTGACCAAGGACGGCGACTTGAAGCTCGCCCGCGCGGCGGCGGCGCACGGTATTCCATTCGTGCTCAGCACCGTATCCACCGTGGCGCTGGAAGACATTGTGCGTGTGCCAGGTGGCTGGGCCTGGATGCAGATTTATTTCTTTCGGGACCGCAAGTTCGTGCAAGATCTGGTCTCGCGTTGCGCGGCTGCGGGCTACGACACGATCGCTGTGACGACCGATAGTGCCATCTATGGCAACCGCGAATGGGACGCGCGTAACTATTCGGCGCCGTTGGTGCTTAACTGGCGCAACAAACTGGACGTAGCCTGCAAGCCGCGCTGGATGCTGGATGTGCTGGTTCCCGATGGGGTGCCCACCTTCAAGAATCTGGGCGACCTGTTGCCGCCAGGCGGCATTTCGCCGCAAGGGGCTGCCGCCGAAATTGGAAAACAGCACATGCCGTCGCTTAATTGGGACGATATCCGGTGGCTGCGCGACACGTGGAAGGGCAAGCTCATTTTGAAGGGCATTCTGTCAGTCGAAGAGGCCAGCGAGGCGGCGGAGTTGGGGGTGGATGGCGTGGTGCTCTCCAACCACGGAGGGCGCCAATTGGATCATGCAGTGTCACCCCTGGAGATCCTGCCCGAAGTGCGTGCCGCCGTGGGCGAGAACATGACTGTCATGCTGGATAGCGGATTCCGGCGTGGCACTGATATTCTGAAGGCGATTATCTTGGGCGCAGATGCCGTACTCCTGGGGCGCGCCACGCTTTTTGGTCTGGGGGCTGGTGGCGAGGCAGGCGTGAACCACGTGCTGGATCTGCTGCAGACAGATCTGCACCGTACGCTGGGTTTGTTGGGTTGCCGCAATTTAAACGAACTCAACAAGAGTCTGCTGAGGAGCGCCTAAGAGCGTATCGCCTTGCCCTAGTTTTCGATCACCGTACGGGTGAACTCCATCAGGTAATCCATGAGGGCATCCGCACCGGCGATTGCTTGCTCAGGGTCTCTGGCGTGAATGCCCTCGGCTTCCAGCAGGTGACAGTGCGCCCCGCGTTCCAGATCGCCCTCGTGCTGGAAGGCATACCAGAAGCGGCGGCACTGGATGATCATGGGTACGATGGCCTGCACGGCGTAGGGATTGCGGCTGGCCTCGTGGTTGACGCGATCCAGGGCTTGGTCAGCCTGCATGTACGCAGCCAGGTCTTTTCGTTTCGCGGCGCTGACCATGTCGCGCGCGTGCTGCAGGATGCTGGTACTTTGCGTAGGGCTTGCCCGCCGGGCTGATGACCCGGCGATCAGGCGCTCCAGTACGCGGCGGGTGTCGATGAGAATCAGGTGTTCCGCAATGCGGATTTCGCTCACACGCAGGCCCCGGCGGGGCTGTTGCTCAATCAGGCCGCTGGCCACCAGACGCATCAGGGCCTCGCGGATGGGGGTGCGCCCCAGTCCGGTCATCTCGATGAGATCGCTCTCCACGATGGGCTGGTTGGGCTCCAGCCGCAGCGTGGCGATCATCTGCTCGATCTGGTCGTAGGCTGCTTCAGTTGCGCGCACTTTGGGCGTTTGTGCAGTGGCGGTCATGATGGATCTATCCCCCATTGGAAGGGGTCGTCGTCCTGGAGAATGAGCGTGGATTCGGCACTCACGTGGGCCTGTCCGCGAATTGTGGGGATGATGCAGCCATCGGTATCAGGTTCATAGCTGCCCTGAAAGCAGGTGCCCAGCGTACCGGCCTGCTTCCAGATGGCCCCTGGAGCCAGCTTGCCGTCTGCCGCGAGGCAGGCCAGCTTGGCGCTGGTGCCCGTCCCGCAAGGCGAACGGTCGTACGCCTTGCCGGGGCACAGGACGAAGTTGCGGCTGTCTGCCTCGGCGTCGTGGCCGAAGAGCTCCACGTGGTCGATCCGTCCGCCATCGCGGCCGGTGATTCCCTGGTCTTCCAGCGCCTGCACGATGGCGGACGTGTATTCCGTCAGCGCCGCCCGATCGGCACCGGGTACGATCAGCTCAGGTGCATTGACCAGGAAGAACCAATTGCCTCCCCAGGCGATGTCGCCGCAGACGGCGCCGTGCCCGGGCACCTGGACTGTGACGTCCTTTCGATGGCGATAAGACGGCACGTTGCGCACGCTGACGGAGCCGTCGTCGTGCAAGGTGGCCGTCACGGTGCCGACGGGTGTCTCGATCCGGTGGTCCCCAGGCTGGATGCGGCCCAGGTAGCCCAACGAGACCAGCAGGCCGATCGTGCCGTGGCCGCACATGCCCAGGTAGCCGGTGTTGTTGAAGAAAATGACGCCCGCCGTGGCTGATGGGTCTTCAGGGGGGCATAGCAGGGCCCCCACCATGACGTCGCTGCCACGCGGCTCCAGGATGATGGCCTTGCGCCAGTCATCGCAGTGTTGTGCGAAATAGGCACGCCGTTGCGCCATGGTGCCACGCCCGAGATCGGGGAGCCCGTCCAGCACCAGCCGCGTCGGCTCACCACCCGTGTGGGAATCCAGTATTGAAATGCGTTTCATGGAGAATCCTTGAACAACGAAAACCGCCCGGGGCGGTAAGGGTGCAGCGGGATGGCGGGCGTCTGGCCGGTCACCATGTCGCGCACCAGGCGGGCCGTGGCGGCCGATTGGGTCAGACCCAGGTGGCCGTGGCCGAAGGCGTAGATGAAGGCAAGATGACGTCGCGCCGGGCCAATCACAGGCAACGAGTCGGGCAGGCTGGGTCGAAAGCCCATCCAGGCGTGGCCGTTTTCGGTGCGCAGGGCCGGCAGAAAGGCCTTGGCCTTGTCCAGCATGACCGTGGAGCGGCGGTAGTCCGGGGCGCGCTTGAGTCCAGCCAGCTCTACGGCACCGCCCACCCGGATGCCGCAGGTCAGCGGGGAAACGACGAATCCGTGGTCGGGGAAGGTGATCTGGCGGTGCAGATCCAAAGCATCCGGTGCAAGTGTGGTGTTGTAGCCGCGCTCGGTTTCGAGCGGGATGACGTCGCCCAGTGGTCGCGTCAGCTGGTGGGACCAGGCGCCGGCGGCCACCACGACGTGCTGCGCTTCGACCAAAGTGCCGTCGGCCAGGTGGATACGTCCGCCCGAGGGTGTGGGTGACAGATGCACGACTTTGCCGCGCAATTGCCGCGTTCCCTGCGACAGAGCGTGGCGCGCCACGTCTTGCGTATAGCGATAGGGATCGTCGATGTTGCGCCAGCTGTCCAGGTAAATGCCGTGCGTGAAGCGTGCGGAGAGCCCAGGCTGGAACTCCGCCAGCGCGGCGCCTTGCAGCACCTGGCTCTGGATGCCGTAGTGTGCGCGCTGGCGTGTGACTTCCTGCGCCGTCGCAAAGCGTTCGGCCCCTTCGTAGACCTCGAGGACGCCTTCGGTGTGCAGATGCCGGTCCAGGCCTGTGCGGGCCATCATGGACAGCAGTTCGGTTTGAGCCAATTGAATCAGGCTGACTTGCGACTGGATGTTCGCGCGGTATCGGTCGGGCCAGCTGGCGCGCCAGAGTCGCAGCAACCAGGGCGCGATCTGAGGCAGGTAGGCCGGGGGCAGACTGAGCGGACCCAAGGGGTCGCGCATCCAGTGAAGCGCCTTCCGAATGATGCGAGGTGAAGCCAGCGGGAGGATCTCGGCGAAGGCCAGGCCGCCCGCGTTACCCTGGCTTGCACCGGACGCGATGTCTTCGCGTTCGATGAGCATGACGTCCAGCCCCGCTTCTTGCAGGTAAAGTGCGCAACTGGCGCCGATGATGCCGCCGCCAATGACGGCAACCTGGCAGGAAGTGGTGGCCATGGATTCCTTCGTCGAATGTTCCGACCATGATTCCACAGCACGACTAAATATGCAATTGATATATTTACTCGATTCCCCAGCGCCGGGCCATGGCAGCCCGTTCCAGGCTGCTCACGTATTGCTGGATCGTGATCTGCCGATTGGCTGGCAGATTGAAGAAGCGGCACGCCGCCGCATGCAGGGTTTTGCCGTTTCCCTGGATGAGCTGCGAGTGACGCAATAGCCTCAGGCTGACGGGGATGGGTGCAAAATCAGGAAGATCGAGGCTGCATTGGCTGAAGATCGTCCCGACCGGGGATTGCTCGAGGATATTGTCATCGTCGGCAAGCTTGACCCCTCCTGTGCTGAGGTCCATCAGGCGGAAGCGCGCCGGTCGTTTAGACAGCGAGGCGTCGTCGATCGTGCTGGTGGCAGCGGCGCTGTTCGGGATGTCGATGCGGAAGGACTCGCGCCGCTGCATGCGCCGGAGTTGCGGGGGCTGCGCCATTGAGAATGCCGGCCTGCCACCGTGAAAGGCTGGCGCCAGACGCCCGGTGAATTCGATCAGCACACGGTCCAGCATGCCTTGCAGGCGCACCAGTGGCGCGCGCAGCAGGCGGTCGTTGATGTCTTGGTCCGAGGCGTTGTCCAGCAGGATCGTGCCGAATTTCCGGTCGACGTCCAGCAGTGTCGAGATGATGGACACCGCGTGGTGCGGGACGTCCAGCCGCACCAGAACCCGCTTGCTGAGCAAGTTGTTGACGATGGCCTGGATTTCCAACGGCTGTGAAACTACGTAGGGATCGTCTTCCTCGATGGCCATGACGGATGAAATGTAATATTTTTTTGCAGTGCCAAAGTGTAATCGATTCCCAGGCGGGGCGGAGCAACCGCGCATGAAAGCGTGGTGCTCCGGTCACGCCGTGTGTCAGGCCTATTCCAGCGCCTTTACCATGTCTTCGAGCACTTTCTTGGCATCACCAAATACCATCATGGTCTTGTCCATGTAGAACAGCTCGTTCTCGAGCCCCGCATAGCCCGTGGCCATGGAGCGCTTGTTCACGATGACCGTACGCGCCTTGTAGGCTTCGAGAATGGGCATGCCCGAAATCGGCGAGTGCGGATCGTTCTTGGCAGCAGGGTTGACCACGTCGTTGGCGCCCATGACCAGCACTACGTCGGTCTGGCCGAATTCGCCGTTGATGTCGTCCATCTCGAAGACCTGATCGTATGGCACCTCGGCTTCGGCGAGCAGCACGTTCATGTGACCGGGCATGCGGCCAGCAACGGGGTGGATGGCGTATTTCACCGTGACGCCTTTTTCACCCAGCTTGGCGGCGAGCTCTTTCAGCGCGTGCTGGGCGCGTGCTACGGCCAGGCCGTACCCCGGGACAATGACCAGCGATTCTGCGTTACTCATGAGGAAGGCCGCATCTTCGGGGCTGCCTGATTTGACGCTGCGCTGCGTGCCGTCCTGAGTGCTGGTGGCCGAGGGCTCGGCACCAAAGCCCCCCAGGATCACGTTGAAGAACGACCGGTTCATCGCCTTGCACATGATGTACGAGAGAATCGCGCCCGACGAGCCCACCAGTGAGCCGGCAATGATGAGCATGGGATTCTCGAGCGAAAAGCCGATGCCGGCTGCCGCCCATCCTGAGTAGCTGTTGAGCATCGAGATCACCACCGGCATGTCGGCGCCGCCGATCGGGATGATGATGAGTACGCCCAGTGCAAACGCAATGGCCGTCATGAGCACGTAGGGCAGCCAGGACTGCGTGGCCATGAACCATAGGCCGCAGGCAATCATGACGATGGCCAGGATCAGGTTCAGCACGTGCTGTCCGGCGAAGATTACTGGCGCGCCTCGAAACAGCCGGAACTTGTATTTGCCGGAGAGCTTTCCGAAGGCAATGACCGATCCCGAGAATGTGATGGCACCCACGAAGGTGCCGATGAAGAGCTCGAGACGATTGCCGGTGGGAATGGGCGTGCCGGGCGCGGCGATGCCGAAGGCATGAGGTTCGGCCACGACAGCCACCGCGATGGCGACTGCTGCGAGACCGATCATGCTGTGCATGAAGGCGATGAGCTCTGGCATTTTGGTCATCTCGACCTTGCGCGCGAGCAATGTGCCCACGCTACCGCCGATGAGCAGGCCCAGCACGATGCGACCCAAACCCAGCCCCGTGGCGCCTTCGCGTGCCAGCCCGATGATGAGGGCCGCCGTCGTCAGGATGGCGATGGCCATCCCCACCATGCCGAAAAGATTCCCACGGCGCGATGTCATCGGGTGTGACAGCCCCTTGAGCGCCTGGATGAAGCAGACCGAGGCGACCAGATACAGCAGAATGACCAGGTTGGCGGAAATCATGCATGGTCTCCTTTGCGATCCTTTTTCTTGAACATCTGCAGCATGCGCTGCGTGACCAGAAAGCCACCGAACACGTTGACTGCCGCCAGCGCCACGGCAAGAGTCCCCATGGTTTGTGCCAGGCCTCCGTCAGTGAGGGCCGCCGCCAGCATGGCCCCCACGATGACGATGGCCGAGATGGCGTTGGTGACCGCCATCAGCGGCGTGTGCAGGGCGGGGGTTACGTTCCAGACCACGTGAAAACCGACGTACACGGCCAGGACGAAAATGATGATGTTGATGAGTGTGGGATTGACGGCTTCCATCATGTTTTCCTCAGGACCTGCCCGTCTTTGCAGACCAGGCACGCTTTGACAATGTCGTCATCTGCGGGCAGGGCCAGCGCGCCCTGTGCATCGATGATGAGTTTGAGAAAATCCAGCACGTTGCGCGCATAGAGTGCAGAGGCATCGGTGGGTAGCAGCGCTGGCAGGTTCGTGAGCCCCACCAGCGTGACCCCCTGATGGTCGGTTACTTTGCCCTCCACGGACAGCGGACAGTTGCCGCCGCGTTCGACGGCCAAGTCCACCAGGACAGAGCCAGGTTTCATGGCGTCTACGGTCTCGGGCTGGATGAGGACGGGGGCAGGCCGCCCCGGGATGAGGGCTGTCGTGATGACGATGTCGGCCTGCTTGCAACGTTCGGCTACGAGCCGCGCTTGCCGCGCCATCCAGGCGGCCGGCATCGGGCGTGCGTAGCCTCCGGTCCCTTGGGCGATTTCGCGCTCTTCGTCGGTCTCGAAGGGCACGTCGATGAATTTGCCCCCCAGGGATTCCACTTGCTCGCGGGCGGCAGGGCGTACATCGGATGCCTCGACGACGGCACCGAGCCGGCGCGCCGTGGCAATGGCCTGCAGCCCCGCGACCCCCGCGCCCAGCACCACGACGCGCGCGGCCTTCAGCGTGCCAGCGGCCGTCATGAGCATGGGGAAAATGCGCCCGTAATAGTGGGCAGCCAACAAGACCGCCTTGTAGCCCGCCAGATTCGCTTGTGACGAGAGCACGTCCAGGCCTTGGGCGCGCGTAGTGCGCGGCGCGGCTTCCAGCGCAAAGGCCGTCAGTCCGGCGTCCGCCAGCGCCTGCAGGCCCGAGGCGTCGAAGGGGTCCAGCATGCCCAGCACTGCACTGCCGGGTGCCATATGGCCGAGCTCGGTCGCCGTAGGCCGGCGCACTTTCAGGACCAGCGGACACCGCAGTACTGAGGCGGTATCGGCCAGACTGGCCCCAGCCTGTTCATAGTCTGCGTCGGGAAAACGGGCGGCCGTGCCTGCTTCGCGTTCCACCAGGACGGTGTGCCCCGCCTTGACGAGTTTTTTCACTGTTTCTGGGGTGGCTGCCACTCGGGTCTCACCCGGCAGGGTTTCACGCGGAACGCCTATATGCATGGCGATCTCCGGGACAATGACACAACCAGCACACGGCGCATGGAGGCTCCTTGAGGTGAGGTGGGGCGACGTCAAACCATCCTGATACTTTTTGTATAACAGAAATTGGCGACAGCGGGTGGTTCGGGCGTCCCGTTTTTGCGTTCCGGGAATGGTCTATATTCGCAACAGAATGCTGCATCTGCGGCAATTGGAGCCACGACGCACTTTGTCATGGGTTAGCATTCGGGTTATTGCCCGCGCAGGCGCTCCTGCTGCGAGCCGCCGATTTCAATGCAGGATCCAACATGAATGTCTGGTTGAAGCGGATATTGTTCGGTCTGGTTGTCGCGCTCATCATCGCGGTGGTCGGGTTGGCAATTTTCCTGTTGACCTTCAATCCCAATGCGTACAAATCCAAGCTCGAAGACCTGGTCTATGCGCGCTATGGGCGCACGTTGACGATTCAAGGGGACATCGAGCTTTCGCTCTTCCCGCGGATCGGGCTCTCCGTCAAGGACGTGTCGCTCTCTGACCGGGGCAGCAAGGACCTGTTCGTGTCCGTCGATGGCGCCCGCTTTGCCGTGGCCATCTGGCCGTTGCTGTCCAACCAGCTGGTGGTGGATCACGTCTCGATCTCGGGGCTGAAGGCCTGGGTGGTGCGCGATGCCAAGGGGCACTTCAACTTTGATGATCTGCTGGGGGATCGGCGTGCGCTGGCGCATCCCATCCCGCAGGCGCATGCCCTTACGGGTGCGGTGGCTGCACCTTTGGTAGCGGGCGGTTCGGATTCCGATCTGAATATCGACATTGCAGGGCTGGAGCTCAAGGGCGGGCAGATTCACTATCAGGATTTGCGTGATGGTCTGAACACGACCTTGACCGACATCGAGGCCAATACGGGGCGCGTCACGTATGATCAGCCGTTCGACGTAGCGCTCAAGGCGGTTTTCAAGGGCGATGACCCCATTCAGGACGCCAAGCTCAACGCGCAGGCACTGTTCCGTCTGAACCCGGGCGGGCGCGGGTATTCGGCTCAAAAGATCAACGTGCAGATTACTGGACGGCTGGGGAACCTGAACAAGGCGCAGGCCACGCTCAAGGGCAATCTGTCGTATGACGGCCGTGCGCATCGTTTCTCGGCGGCCAATCTCGACCTCGCCGTCGCGGGCGACATCGTGGGGGCCCACCCCATTCAGGGCCTGCAGGCCAGCCTGTCGGCCGGCCAGCTGCATCTGGATGCGCGCAATGCCGAGCTGAAGATCTCGAAGCTCTCGTTGCGGGCGACCGGAAAGGATCAAGGGAGCGCACTGGATGTCGCGCTGGATGCCCCCGCCTTGTCGATTTCTCCGGATTCCGCTCAAGGTGATCCGGTCACGGGCACCTTCAAGTGGACGGGTGACGACACCCTGGCGGCTTCGCTCAAGTTCGAGGGCCTGTCAGGCAATGCGAGCGAATGGCAGTTCAAGTCGGTGGGGCTGGATGGCAATCTGACTCAAGGCAAGCGCCTGTTGCGGTTGAAACTGACGTCGCCACTGATCTGGAACCATGCCTTGCGCAAGGGCGCCCTCACTGCAATCAAGGGGGATGTCGCCGTGCAGGATCAGGCGTTGCCTCAGGGCGGCTATGAGGCTCCCATGATCGGCAGCGTCCACATGGATCTGATTCAGGACGTGCTCGAAGCCGATCTCAATGCGGTGGTCGACGGTGGACAGGCTGCATTCAAGGCCAAGGCAACTCACCTCGACAAGCCACATGTAGACTTTTCCCTGAGTACCGAAAAGCTGGATCTGAATCGCTGGTTGCCCGTGGCAGCTCCCGTGGTGGCGGTGGCCGACCAGAAGAAACCTGCGGCGGCCAAGTCCGACGACAAGCCCAAACCCAAGGCCGAGGCCGTCGTGGCACCCGCCGCGCCGGCGGGGCTGACGCGGCTGGACTGGTCCTTTCTGAAGGGGCTGGACGCTCAAGGGACCGTGAAAATCGGCGACCTGCGCGTGCGAGACGTGCAGCTTACTCGCGTGCAGGCTCAGGTGGCAGCCCAGAAGGGGGTGCTCTCGGTTTCGAACTTGGCAGCCCAGCTCTATCAGGGAACGTTGTCGGGGAACATGAGCGCAGCCATGGATCAGGCCCTGACGTTGAAGCTGTCGCTGGACAAGGTGGCGGTGGCACCCTTGATACAGGCACTGGCCGCGCGTGGCGTGCTCTCTGGACAGGGGAGTGCGCATCTGGACCTTCAGGCCCAGGGGGCCTCATTGCCGGCGCTTGAAAAATCCTTGTCGGGGCAGGCGTCCTGGCAGATTCGCGATGGTGCCGTTTACGGTGTAGATGCCGGGCAGACGCTGTCTGACGTGGCCTCCGCACTGGGCAATGTTCTCAAAGGGCGCCTGGATGCAGTGCCGTCCCCGTTTCGCAAAGGAAGCAGCACGGCGTTCAGCAGTCTCGATGGCCGCATCGACCTGAAAGGTGGGGCCGGTACCGTGACACGTCTGGACATGATATCGCCCCTCGTCCATGTGGCGGTGGGCAAGCCCGCACAGCTCAGCATCCCGGACCGCAGCCTGGACGTCGTGCTGCAGGTCAAGGTGGCGGTGCGTCCTCCGCGGGCGCTTGCGGGCGACTTGGGATCGCTGTTGGGCGCTACCATTCCAGTCCGGGTGTCGGGCGCCTGGAGCAACCCGAAATACGACGTTCAATGGAGCGACATGCATAATCAGACGGTGCAGCGGGCGCTCCAGTCGGGCCTGATGCAGTTGCTGTCGGGCAAAGACCTGATCGAACAGGCTTTGCCGGTGCCGGACTCTGGCGCGCGCACCACCCCCTCGGGCAGTGACCCGGTTCAGCGCCTGGGCAATGCCATCAAGGGCCTGCTGGGCCAATAACCAAGGAGACTCGTGTGACTGAACTGTTTCATCCCATTGCCGGTTCTGCAGGCCTGGATCTGGAAGACGCCCGCGCTTACGATAAGCGCTGGCTCCTGGTGGACGATGACAACGTCTGGCTGGGTGGTGCACAGGCGCCTCGCCTGGGTGAACTCGACCTGTCGCTGCGCTTCGGGTATCTGGTGATTCGTGCACCGGGCATGTTGCGTCTGGATATCCCGCTGGACGTGATCGAAGACGACGAAAGTGTCGAGCGTGTCGCGAAGGTGGGTGAGCAGTCCGTGAAGGTGGTCGATGAAGGCGACCTGGCCGCCGCCTGGTTTGCCGAATGGCTACAGAAGCCGTGCCGGCTGATGAAGGTTCATCCCGACGCAGATGCCGTCGTGTGGGCCGCCTAGTGTCCCGTTTGGCTGGTTTGTGCGCTTCTGTTCGGATTAGCCAAACGGGGCACTAGCTTTCGGTGTCTTTGGAGGTTTCTCTCAGGGCCTTCGCCTTGGTGTGCAACCAGCGTTCGACCGACGGGAAGACGAACTTGCTGACGTCGCCCCCCAGAATCGCGATTTCGCGCACGATGGTGCCAGAAATGAACTGGTATTGGTCCGACGGCGTCATGAACAGCGTTTCGACTTCAGGGAGCAGGTGCCGGTTCATGCCGGCCATCTGAAATTCGTATTCGAAGTCCGACACGGCGCGCAGCCCGCGCACGATGACGCGAGCGCTTTGTTCGCGCACGAAATCCTTGAGCAGGCCGCTGAAGCTGCGCACCCGCACGTTGGGATAGTGGCCCAGGACCTCTTCAGCGATTTCGAGTCGTTCGTCCAGCGTGAAAAAAGGGCGCTTGTTCTGGCTTTGAGCAACCCCCACAACCACCTGGTCGAACAAGTTCGCAGCCCGACGCACGAGGTCTTCGTGCCCCCGCGTCAAAGGATCGAACGTTCCTGGATAGACGGCGGTTATCATGCGGTCTCCCTGTTGTGCATGAGGCCATTATTCATGTTTTCTTGCGCCGCAGCAAACAAAAACAGATGGTAGTGCACCTGGCCTGCCCGACCCTGGCGCAGGAGCTGCCAGCCTTCGGGTGCTGCTGCGGAGGCGTCTGCTTCAAGATAGAGTAGCCCCCCGTGCTGCAGGGCCCTGGGCAGCAAGGGCCATAGCCGCGCCATCCAGGGGTCTCCAAAGGGGGGGTCGAGCAGGATGAGGTCATAAGTGGCGCGCGCCTGGGCCTGAAGGTAGGCGAGCGCATCGCCCGCATGCACGTCGACGGCTGGAGCTTGTAGCCGCGATTGCAGCGCTCTCAGTGCCGATAGCGCGGCGGGGGCTCGCTCGACCAGCTGCACTCGCCCGGCACCCCGCGAGGCCGCTTCGAAGCCCAGTGCGCCCGTGCCTGCGAACAGATCCAGTACCTGGCGGTCCTGAAAATCGGCGCCCCAGAAGTGGGTCAGCCAGTTGAAGAGTGTCTCGCGTACGCGGTCGGGCGTTGGACGCAGATGGTCCCCTTCCGGCACGGGAATGACTGTGCGGCGGTAGTGACCGCCTACAATACGAATCTGATGTTTTTTCATGCGCGGCCCGTGCTCGCCGAATCTGTCTCGAGACGGTGCGGTGGGCGGTGGCGAGCGTTGATCTGGACCGTTCAGTGTAAAGCCTATGTTCAGTTTTTTTAAGCGCAAGAAGCCTGCCCCTTTGCCCGAAGCCCTGGCGCTGACGCCCGACATGGCCGAGGACGTGGCGCCCGTTGCTCCCACCGAGTTGCCCGAGGGCCTGGTGCCTGCTCCCGCGCTCGATGAGCCGGTCGTGGGCGTTGAAACCACGGTACCTCCTGAACAGGGAGACGCAGCGCCTTTGGCTGCAGAGGATGCGTCGGCCAATGTCGAACCAGTCGAGGACTTCCCCGGCCGGGTGCAGCCGCCCGATGCCTGGTCCGATCGGCCGGACATGCCAGCGGTGGACCCGCTGGCTCAGCTCGATCGGTCGGACTCGCCGGATGACGGAAGCGGCACTTCATGGGTTGCACGGTTGCGCCGTGGTCTGTCGCGCACGGGCCAGAATCTGGGCAGCCTGTTCGTGGGCGTCAAGGTAGACGAAACCCTGTTCGACGAGCTCGAGACGGCGCTCATCATGGCGGATGCGGGGGTAGAAGCGTCGCAGAGACTGATTTCCGAGCTGCGTGTCCGCGTGCGGCGCGAGCGCATCAACGAGCCCGAAGCCGTGCGTGCCGCGTTGCAGAGCATTTTGGCCGATCACCTGAAGGTGCTCGAGAAGCCCTTCATGGTGGGCGAGGTGGCGCCCATGGTCGTGATGATTGCCGGCGTCAATGGCGCGGGCAAGACCACGTCCATTGGCAAGCTGGCTCATGCCCTGCGCGAACGCGACGCGTCCGTGCTGCTTGCAGCGGGTGACACCTTTCGCGCCGCTGCGCGTGAACAGCTGGTGGCCTGGGGGACGCGCAATGGGGTCACGGTGATCGCCCAGGAAGGCGGCGACCCGGCGGCGGTCGCTTTCGATGCGGTGAATGCAGGTCGCGCGCGCGGCGTGGACGTGGTCCTGGTCGATACGGCGGGTCGCCTGCCCACCCAGCTTCATCTCATGGAAGAACTCAAGAAGATCCGGCGGGTGATTGCCAAGGCGGATGCGGCCGCGCCACATGAAGTGTTGCTGGTGGTCGATGGCAATACGGGCCAGAACGCACTGGCGCAGATCCGAGCCTTTGATGCCGCGCTGGGGTTGACGGGCCTGATCGTCACCAAGCTCGATGGCACGGCCAAAGGCGGCACGCTGGCGGCCGTGGCGGCGGGCAGCCAGGGGGTCAGGCCCATTCCGGTCTACTGGATCGGGGTAGGCGAAGGCATGCAGGACCTGCAGCCCTTCGTGGCGGCCGAATTTGCCGAAGCGCTGCTGGGGCGACACGGGGTGTGAGGCCCGTGGACTAGAATCCTTACTGTGAAACTCTGGGATGACTTCTGACATGAATATGGATGCCCGTGCTGACCTCGAGGCAGCGCAATCCCTGGAGATCTCTCCAGTGCAGGAAATCGTGGCCGAACTGCGGGCCGGCCGCATGGTGATCCTGTGCGACGAAGAAGACCGCGAAAACGAAGGCGACCTGATGATGGCCGCAGACTTCGTGACGCCGGATGCCATCAATTTCATGGTGACTCATGCGCGTGGTCTGGTCTGTGTCACCCTGACGCACGAGCGCTGTGAGCAATTGCAGCTGCCGCTTATGTCCAACCGCAACGGGTCTCATTATGGGACCAATTTCACCATTTCGATCGAGGCAGCCGAGGGGGTGACCACCGGCATTTCGGCGGTCGACCGCGCCCGTACGATCCGCGCGGCCGTGGCGCCCAATGCCCGTGCTGAAGACGTGGTCCAGCCGGGGCATATTTTTCCGGTGCGTGCCGTGCCGGGAGGGGTGCTGGTGCGTGCGGGTCATACCGAGGCAGGTTGCGACCTGGCCCGTATGGCGGGCCTTACGCCGGCCACCGCCATCTGCGAAATCCTCAAGCCAGACGGCACCATGGCACGGCTGCCCGATCTGAAGCTCTTCGCGCGCGAGCACGGGCTGAAGATCGGCACCATTGCCGACCTGATTCAATACCGCAGCGAACACGAGTCCATCGTCGAGCGGGTCTTCGAGCGCTCGGCCGTCGAAACGCCCTGGGGCGAATTTCGTGCGGTGGCTTATCGCGACCATGCCTCGAATGCACCGCACTTGGCGCTGGTGCACGGCGAGATCCGTCCGGATGCAGAAACATTGGTGCGCGTCCATGAACCCACCAGCGTGCTGGATGTGCTGACTGAAGGCGCGACACGCCACAGCTGGTCTGTGCCCCGGGCGCTACAGGCCATTTCGGCGGCGGAAAGCGGCGTGTTGGTGCTGCTCAATTGCCAAGGCGATTCCGAGCTGCTCTTTGCGCAGTTCGAGGCGTGGGGGGAAACGATGCAGGGCGGGCCGGCCCCCGCGCCCGCACTGGGAGGTGAGCGCCATGGGCTGCGCACTTTTGGCATCGGTGCGCAGATCTTGCGCGATCTGGGCGTGCGTCACGCTCGATTGCTGGCACAGCCGCGCAAAATGCCCAGCATGGCCGGCTTTGGCCTCACCATTACGGGTTACCATAACGAACCCGGCGTCGTAGACGCCACCACCTGAACAGGGACTCGACCATGAACCCTTATGTGATGACCCCGGATATGAACGGGGAAGGCCTGCACATCGGCATCGTGCGCGCCCGGTTCAACGCCGAAATCGGCGAGGCCGAACTGCAAACCTGCCTGGACGAGCTCGCTGCTCTGGGCGTCGATGAACGCGACGTCATGGTCGTGTCCGTGCCCGGCGCCCTGGAACTTGGCGTCACGTTGGCGCAAATGGCCGAAACTTTTGAATTCGACGCCTTGATCGCCCTGGGTGCCGTCATTCGCGGCGAAACCTACCACTTTGAAACAGTGAGCAACGAATCCGCCTCTGCCATCAGTCGCGTTGCGCTTGAAACCGGTATCCCGGTCGCTAATGGGGTGCTCACCGCCTACACCGAAGAGCAGGCGCAGGTGCGTGCGGCGGACAAAGGGCGCGACTGCGCCCGCGTTGCCGTCGAAATGGCCAATTTGGTGGCCGCGCTCGAACCCGAATCCGACGACGATGACGACGACGAAGACGGTGACCATTTCGAGGAAGAGGGCACTGATGAGTGATCCACGGCCTGGGCGCGCAGGCCGCGCCAATGCCCGCAGTGCGCGCCGCATGGCGCGCGAGTTTGCTTTGCAGGGGGTGTATGCCTGGTTGCTGCAAGGTGGCACCGATGTCTCCGAACTCGGGGCGATCGATGCGCACGTGCGCGACAGCGAAGATTTTGCCCAGGCGGACCAAAGCTGGTATCACACTGTGCTCGAAGGCGCCGTCATGCAAGCACCCGCTTTGCGCGAACGCTTCGTGCCCTACATCGATCGCCCATTGGCGGAGCTTTCTCCCGTAGAACATGCGGTGTTGCTGATTGGCAGTTACGAGCTGGTTCAGCACCTCGAGGTTCCCTATCGCGTCGCCATCAACGAAGCGGTCGAACTCGCCAAATCGTTTGGCGGCACCGATGGCTATCGCTTCGTCAATGGCGTGCTCGACAAGCTGGCCACCGAAGTCCGTGCCACCGAGGTTCAGGCCGCAGTACATCACTGAGAAGTCCCGGGTTGGGTGACATGCCTGCCAAGAGCGAATTCGAGCTGATCGATCATTATTTCAATCGACCCGCACCGGCCGGCATGCTTGGAGTGGGTGATGATTGTGCTTTGCTCACTGTCCGTGCGGGCTGCGAGTTGGCCGTGAGCACCGACATGCTCATTGAAAGCCGGCATTTCCTACCCGGGGTGGACCCCCAGTCCCTGGGCCACAAGGCGTTGGCCGTCAACCTTTCCGATCTGGCCGCCATGGGGGCCCGCCCGCTGGCCTGCACGTTGGCGTTGGGCTTGCCTCATATTGATGAGCGTTGGCTCGAAGGCTTCTCAAAGGGATTTCATGCGCTGGCGGCTGACGCGGGCTGCCCCTTGCTGGGTGGCGACACCACGTGCAGCCCTCACGGCATCGTCCTGAGCATCACGGTCATGGGAGAGCTGCGGCCGGCCCATGCCTTGCGTCGCAGTGGTGCCCGCGAAGGCGATGACATCTGGGTGTCGGGCACGTTGGGCGCTGCCTACGTGGCTCTGCTGTTGCTTCAAGGGCGTCTGCCTGCCGATCCTGCCCGCCTTCGAGCCAGCCAGCCAGCCATGGATTGGCCGCAGCCCCGCCTGGCGCTGGGGCAGGCACTGGGAGGGGTGGCGCATGCCGCCATCGACATTTCGGATGGCCTCTTGCAGGACCTCGGCCACATTCTTGAGCAGAGCCACTGCGCGGCCCGACTCTCGCTCGATGCCTTGCCGGCGCATCCCACTCTCGAAGGTCTGGAGCCTCGGGTACGCCAGGAAGCGCTTTTGGGCGGCGGCGACGTCTACGAACTGTGCTTTACGGCGCAGCCGCTGCGGCGTGAGCAAATTCAGGCATTGGGGCACCGGCTTGGTATTCCGCTCGCTCGCATCGGCACCATTACCCGAGGTTCAGGGATTCGCGTCTTTGACGCACGGGGCAATGATGTTCCGGTCACGCTGCGCGGCTTCGATCACTTTGCTGCCCAATCGCCAGCGCCAGATACCTCCAGAGGTTCTACATGACCCCACCTAGCAAAGAACTGCCCGGCTCCCAGCGTCCCACGCTTGCCTGGATGCTGGCTCGTCCAGAGCGGATCATCGGTTTTGGCCTGGGTTCTGGGCTGATTCACCCGGCGCCTGGTACCTGGGGGACGCTCATGGGCTGGCTGCTGTGGTGGCTGCTGCTCGGGCGTTTGTCGGATGGGTGGATCGCGTTCATCTTGCTGGTCTCGTTTGCGGGGGGCTGCTGGGTATCGCAACGCTGCGGTGATGCGCTGGGCGTCGCTGATTACGGCGGCATCAACTGGGACGAGATCGTTGCGATCTGGCTTGTCCTGTGGCTGCTTCCGTCCGGATTCTGGATGCAACTGGTGGGCGTAGTGCTGTTTCGGGTCTTCGACATCATCAAGCCTCCGCCAATCAGCTGGCTGGATCGTCACTGCAAGAGCGGTTTTGGCGTCATGATCGACGACATCGTGGCTGCACTTTATGCTCTACTGGTGGCTGCCATCCTGATTCGACTGGGGGTTCTGCCATGATCGACCGTGAATTGCGTGCCTTGGCGGGTGAGTTCGGTGCTGCATTGAGGGTGGTCGGGTGGCTGTGTGCCACGGCCGAGTCCTGCACGGGTGGCCTGCTGGCGGGTGCCATCACCTCGTGCCCGGGTTCCAGCCAGTGGTTCGAACGTGGCTTCGTCACCTATAGCAACGCAGCCAAGATGGAGCATCTTCGGGTGGCCACCGCTACGCTGGAGCGCCATGGTGCCGTCAGCGAAGAGGTCGCCATGGAAATGTCGGCCGGGGTTCTGGCCGCAGTCCCGCAGGTGCGCCTGGTACTGTCCACGACGGGCATTGCCGGCCCAGGGGGCGCAGTACCTGGCAAACCCGTCGGCATGGTGTGCTTCGGGGTGGCGCGGCGTGCAGGCTCGGGCATCGTCACCCGCGCGCTCACTCAGGTCTTCGAGGGCGACCGCGAGGCCGTTCGCCTGGCGGCCGTGCGCCATGCCCTGATGCTGGGCCTGGAAGACCTCAAGAAGCATCGGGCATAGCGTCCAGCCAGCGGGCTGTGCAGGCGTTTTGGCTGTGTTCGTGCGCGGCTAGTGTGCCGCGACTTATCGGCTCAACGCGGCGCGGATTGCGTCTCGTGTCTGTTGCGCGACGCCGGCAGCGGCCTGGGTCCAATCGGCGCCCTGGCTGGCGTACAGCACAGCCCTTGAAGAATTGATCATCATCCCGGTGCCGTCGCTCGCGCGACCCGCGCGGACAGTGGCGGGAATGTCGCCTCCTTGAGCACCGATTCCCGGAATCAGCAGTGGCAGGTCGCCCACTCGGGCCCGTACCTGAGCCAGTTCGTCCGGAACGGTGGCACCTACCACCAGTGCACATTGCCCGTGGGCGTTCCACCGATGAGCCACACGGTCTGCCACGTGCAGGTAGAGCGGATTTCCATCGGCGAGCCGTAAATCCTGTAAATCAGCTCCGCCCGGGTTCGAGGTTCGGCACAGGACGACCACGCCGCGGTCGGTGTAATCCAGATAGGGCTGCAGCGAATCCTGGCCCATGTAGGGGTTGACCGTGACCGCATCGGCCTCGTAGCGTTCGAAGGCTTCGCGGGCATATTGCGTCGCCGTGCTGCCGATATCGCCTCGCTTGGCGTCCAGCACGATGGGCAGATGCGGATAGCGGCCGCGGATGTAGCGGCAGATGTCCAGCAGCTGGTCCTCCGCTCGCAGCGCGGCAAAATAGGCAATCTGCGGCTTGAAACCGCAAACGTAGGGAGCGGTGGCGTCCACGATCCCTTCGCAGAAGACACGCACCGCATCCGGCTTCCCGGCCAGTTCGGCGGGGAAGCGTTGCAGGTTCGGGTCCAGGCCCACCATCAGCAGAGAATCCTGACTGGCCCAGGCGTGGCGTAGTTTGTCGATGAAGGTCATGGGAGCCGTGAAGAGTGGTCGCAAGCGAAATGGGTTGTTGCCCGCATTGTAAAGGGGCGGTGGTGCCCGTGCCCGCTGTGCGCGCTTCGACTGCTGCACTCGAGCGAACAGGCCAGGAAATGTGCCTCTGGCAGGGGGTTCGTCGAGTCAGGCTTGGGTCGTCAGGATTTCAATGAATCGCTGGGTCAGCATCGAAGGAGCCAGAGCCACCGAGCGTGCGAGTGAGACATTCACCGGGATTTCTGGATATAGGGGCCGTACGGCAAGTTGCCCGGCGAATGTTTTGGCAACGAAGGGATTGACGACGCCGATGCCGGCGCCTGCTGCAACCATGGCGCAGATGGTCAGTGATGAGTTGGTCTCTATCATGATGCCGGTCTGCCCATGACGCCTTTGCAGCAGCGATCGCATGGCCACCATGATGTCGTCGTTGTCGTCCAGCAAGACGAGTCGGTGGTGCTGCAGGTCGTCCAGGTCCACGGTCTGTCGTTTGGCCAGGAGGTGGTTCAGCGGCAGCACGCAGACTGCGTGGGTCTGTTGCAGTGGTGTGGAGATGACGTCGCTGTCCTCGATGTGGCCCGTAGTCAGCACGAAGTCGACCAGGCCCTGGCTCAGGTAATCCCGGAGCTGCGGGGTTCCGAAGGTCTGCAGGTTCACGTAGACCTCGGGGTTCTGTCGGATGAATTGTGTCATCACCTCGGGCAATAGCCCTGCGGCCAGCGTAGGAGTGCTGCCGATGCGCAGCACTCCGGTGCCGAATTTGCGCAGGAGATGAACGGCGGTCTCGATCTTTTCGAGCCCTTCGAAGTGGCGCCGCACGGATTCGTACAGCTTGCGGCCCTCTCGAGTCGGGCGCAGCCGCCCGTTGTACAGGTCAAAGAGTTCCAGGCCGGTCGCGGCGCGCAGTTCGGTCAGACGGCGGCTGATGGACGGCTGCGTCGTGTTCAGAATCTGGGCGGCACGCGTGGTGGTACCAGCTTCCATGACGGTCTTGAACGCCTGGATCTGCTGAAAATTGAGTGGTCTGGCCATGGTGGTGGGTGTGGGGGGCAAGCCAAAATCTGGGAGATCAGAAGAGTTCAATGGTATATCGATTACGAATAGCCTGCGTGGAAAATAGAATTATCTGCTATTGAATGCGATCCCTATAATCTTTTCACCTTCTCTGAAAACTCGTGCCGTATCAAGGATGTCCACTCTTTTGTCTCCCGCTATGACAACTCACGCCACACCGGACTCACCCTTCCCCATCCACCGATTGGGCCAAGGCGCAGCACACCATTTCTTTGGGTATTACGACAAGACGGTGTGGGACAAGTCCGATCGCTTCGTCCTGGCGAATCAGGTGGGTATGATGACAGCCGACCTGACCCCCGACATGCAGGCAGAGGTGGGGTTCTTCGATACCCAGGCCGACGACCGTTTTCATGTGTGTGGCACCACGCGAGCGTGGAACTGGCAGATGGGTTGCCAGTTGCAGTGGTTGGATGGGCGGCCAGGACGTCAGCTTATCTATAACGTGCGCCGCAATGCACCGGGTAGCCTGTATCCAGGGTTTGGTGCGGCCATTCATGATGTGGATTCCGGACAGACGCGGTATCTGGACAACCCCATTTATCTGGCAGCTCCCAACAGCCAGTATGCACTCACGGTGGATTACAGCCGCCTGTATGTCACGCATGAAACGATTGGGTATTGTGAGCCGCGAGGCCGGCGCACGGATTTGCCCTTATACCCAGAAGACGATGGCATTCATTCGATCGATCTGGAGACGGGCGCGACACGGTTGTTGGTGAGCTATGCCGATCTCAGGCGCTTTCATCCCAGAGCCTCTATGGAACGAGCCTTGCATTGGGTGAGTCATATCGAAATCAACCCGTCGTCCACGCGGGTGTTGTTCCTGCATCGCTGGACTGAGCGCGTCGAAGACGAGACCTGCTTCCTGCATCGCCTGATCACCATGGACCCTGATGGCCAGAACATGCGTTTGCTGGAATGCTCCGATCATCCATTGCCACAGCTTGCCGACGGTTTCGATCCCAAGGCGGTAGGTACCTACGATTACGAGAAGTCGGAATATCAGATTTCGCACCCACTGTGGCGTGACGATCACCATATCATCGTCTGGAGCCCCCACGCGGGCAGCATCCACTATCACCTGTACGAGGACGCAGACGTGTCGAACGTGCAGGTGATCGGTGACGGAGTCCTGACCGAAAATGGGCACATGACGTTCTCGCCCGTCAACACGCGCTGGCTGTTGACAGACACTTATCCGGACCCGGTAACCAATGAGCGCATTCTGATTCTTTATGACTGCGAGAAGCAGGTTCGGCATGACCTGGGCAGCTTCTACACCGACCCGGGCCTGCGCAAGGAGAACCGCTGTGATCTGCACCCGCGCTGGAGCCGGGATGGCCAGAGAATTTGCATCGATTCGGTCCACGAACACGAGCGGCAGATGTACGTCATCGACGTCAGCTCGCTCGTCGGTTCAGCCGTGTGCTGACCGGTATTACCCCTTAATAAGGCAAGGAGACAAAGCATGACCCATACCGCTCGATTCCCACGTTCCTGGATGCGCCTGGCCTGTGTGACGGCGCTTTCCACGCTGACGATTACGACCATGGGGCTTGCCCATGGCGCCGACCTGGACGGCACGCTGCAGAAAATCAAGCACGACGGCGTAGTCGTGGTCGGCTTTCGCGAAGCGTCCATTCCATTCTCCTATTACAACGACGCCAAGCAGCCAATCGGCTACTCCATCGATTTCTCCAATCGCATTCTTGAGCGCATCCGCCAGACCTTGAACCTGCCGAATCTGCAGGTTCGCTGGCTGCCCATCACGTCGCAGAATCGGATCTCGCTGCTGCAGAACGGTACCTTTGATTTCGAATGCACGACGACCACGCACAATGCCTCCCGTGCGCAGCAGGTGGATTTCTCGGACAGTCTGTTCATCATTGGCACGCGCCTGTTGACCAAGAAAGATTCAGGAATCAAGGATTTTGCTGATCTGAAGGGTCAGAACGTCGTCGTGGGGGCTGGAACAACTTCCGAGATCATCCTGCGCAAGCTCAATGTCGAAAAGAAAATGGGCATGCGCATCATCAGCGCCAAAGACCATTCCGAATCTTTCCTCACGCTGTCGTCTGGGCGAGCAAAAGCCATGATGATGGATGATGCACTGCTGGCAGGCGAACGGGCCAAGACCCGTGATCCGCAAGACTACGTCATTACCGGGACGCCCCAGTCTTACGAGGCCTACGGCTGCATGATCCGCAAGGGCGACAGCCAGATGAAGCAACTGGTCGATGACGTCATCTCGCAGACTGAGACGTCGGGCGCGGGTGAGGCCATCTACAAGAAATGGTTCATGAGCCCGATTCCGCCCAAGCAGCTCAATCTGGATTTCCCCATGTCTGAGGCGATGCAGCATCTGTTTGCGCACCCGAACGACGAGATCAATCCTGAAGCGCAATGAATTATCACTGGCACTGGGCGGTCCTGCTGCAGCCGGTTGCAACAGGTGAAGGCTCGACATACCTGGGGTGGATCTGGCACGGGTTCCTGGTCACCGCAGCGCTCACCTTGCTGTCGTGGTTGTTGGCGCTTGCACTGGGCACCGTATTTGGCGTGATGCGGACCTTGCCGGGGCGGATCCCCCGCATAGTGGGCACTGCCTATGTTTCCGTGTTTCGCAACATACCGCTCATCGTGCAGTTTTTCATCTGGTATTTTGTCGTGCCAGAGATGCTACCGACCGCCTTGGGGGATGCCATCAAAGGGGCTGACCCGGTCTTGCAGTTTTTCGTGACGTCGGTTCTGGCGCTCGGGTTTTATACCGGCTCCCGGATTTGCGAACAGCTGCGTGCCGGCATCCAGGCCTTGTCGCGGGGGCAGGTCCAGGCGGGTCTGTCCGTGGCCTTTACCTTGTTTCAGACGTACCGCTACGTGATTCTGCCGCAGGTGTTTCGCCGCATTCTTCCACCCCTGACTTCAGAGTTTCTCATCATTTCGAAGAACTCTGCAGTGGCCTCGACGATCGGGCTGCTGGAGCTCAGTGGTCAAGCGCGGCAGCTGGTGGATTACACCGCCCAGCCGTACGAATCCTTCATTCTCGTGACCCTGGCCTATGTGGTGCTGAACTTCATGATCATTGGCATCATGAGTGTGATCCGCCGCCGGCTGGCGCGTCCAGGCCTGATGGGCGAATAGGAGCTTGCGCGATGCTGCATTTTGATTTTTCTGCTATTTGGGACGCGCGGCTCATCCTGGCGACAGGCGCCTGGATCACGCTGAAAATCACCTTGGTGGCCATCGCCAGCGGCGTGGCTTTCGGGACCGTGCTGGCAATGTGCATGGTGTCCCATCTGAAGGTCTTGCAGTCCTTTGCGCGCAGCTATATCACGTTGTTTCGTGCAATTCCGCTGGTCATGTTGCTGTTGTGGTTCTTCCTGATCGTGCCCCAGGTGCTGAAGGCAGTCTTCGACCTGTCGCCCAGCATCGACATCCGGCTTGTTTCGGCCATGGTGGCGTTTGCGATGCTGGAATCTGCCTTCTTTGCCGAGATCATTCGCGCCGGGATTCTCGGCTTGTCTGCCGGGCAGTTCAATGCGGCTCGAGCGCTGGGCATGAGTACATTGCAGGCGTTTCGCTACATCATCCTGCCACAGGCCTTCAAAGCCATGCTGCCCATCCTGTTGACTCAGTGCATCGTCATTTTTCAGGACACGTCGCTCGTCTACGTGATTGCTCTGGGCGATTTCTTCAGCAATGCCGTGCGTATCG
Source organism: Castellaniella sp. (assembly GCF_036379515.1). Taxonomy (GTDB): domain Bacteria; phylum Pseudomonadota; class Gammaproteobacteria; order Burkholderiales; family Burkholderiaceae_B; genus Castellaniella. The sequence continues at coordinate 3,727 of NZ_DASVGN010000008.1, read as the reverse complement.
GTGAGCGCGATGGCACGGTGGTCCAGATGCTGCTGTTCGCAGGCCTGATCTATTGGGTCATTTGCGCAAGTCTGAGTGGCCTCATCAAACTGCTCCAGTTGCGTGCGCACCGAGTCTGATATCGATGCCGATCTTGAACAGGAATCAAACGATGATTGAGCTGAAGAACATCTCGAAGTGGTACGGAAAATTCCGAGCCCTGACCGATTGCAGCGTGACGGTCAACGCCGGTGAGGTCGTTGTGTTTTGCGGGCCCTCAGGTTCTGGGAAGTCCACCTTGATCAAGCTGATCAACGGGCTGGAAGTCTTTCAGGAGGGCGATCTTCTGTACAAGGGGCAATCCATTCGTGCCGGAGCAACCAGGCTGTCCGATCTGCGCAGGCGCATCGGCATGGTGTTTCAGCACTTCGAGCTGTTTCCGCATCTGTCGGTGCTGCAGAATCTGACCATTGCGCAAGAGAAAGTCCTCAAGCGCAAGTCAAAAGAGGCAGAAAAAAAGGCGCTGTTGCTATTGGATCGTGTGGGGCTCAGTGCCCATTCTCACAAGTATCCCGCGCAGTTGTCGGGCGGCCAGCAGCAGCGTGTGGCCATTGCCCGTTCTCTGTGCATGGACCCGGAGGTCATGCTGTTCGACGAACCTACGTCGGCGCTGGATCCTGAGATGATCAATGAGGTGCTGGCCGTGATGATCGAGCTTGCTCAGGACGGGATGACCATGGCCTGCGTCACCCACGAAATGGGGTTCGCAAGGAAGGTCGCCGACAAAGTGGTGTTCATGGATTCAGGCGCGATCGTCGAGACGAATTCGGCCGAAGAGTTCTTCACGAATCCCAAGTCGGAGCGCGCCCGCGACTTTCTGGCGAAGATCCTGCATTAGGATTCCATCATGCTGGGCCTGTGCAGACCTGCCAGGTAAAGGATCAGGCCGCCAGCACAGCCAGCCACGTACCCGTTGCGAGCAGCAAAGTCAGTAGCACGGCGGCGCTGCCGATGTCTTTGGCACGGCCCAGCAGCGGGTTGTGTTCCGTGCTGATGGCATCTGCCAGCGCCTCGATGGCGGAATTGAGCAGCTCCACGATGAGCACCAGCACCAGCACGCCCGCGAGCAAAAGGCGTTCCTGCGCAGTGTGGCCCAGCCAGAGGCCCAGCGGAATCAGGATGATGGCCAGTGCAGTCTCTTGGCGGAACGCCGCCTCGTGACGCCAGGCCGCGCCCAAGCCCTGCAGTGAATACACCAGCGCACGCGCAATGCGCGCGAGCCCGCCAGTGCTTTTGTATGGAGAAGGTTCGGTCATGGTTGCCGGGCGACGTGCATCGTGGCGGCTATTGTAAAGGACTGGGGCGCCTGCTCATGAAATGAAGAATCCCTGCCGGAGTCGATCCGGCAGGGATTCCTTGAAGCAAAAGCTGCGAGCTGGCAGCCCGGGGAGGCCACCAGCTTGGTGCGCACGGGCTTAGAAGCCGCCCATGCCACCCATGCCGCCCATGCCACCCATGTCAGGCATGGCTGGTGCCGGCTTGTCTTCCACGATTTCCGCGACAGCGGCTTCGGTGGTCAACAGCAGGCTGGCAACGGAAGCGGCGTTTTGCAGCGCCGTGCGGGTCACCTTGGTCGGGTCGATCACGCCTTGCTCGACCAGATCGCCGTATTGGCCGGTAGCGGCGTTGAAGCCGTAGTTGCCGGTACCGCCGTTTTCAACCGCGTTCACGATCACGCTGGCTTCGTAGCCTGCGTTGTTGACGATGGTGCGCAGCGGCGCTTCGATGGCACGCAGGATCAGCTTGATGCCAGCGTCCTGGTCGGTGTTGTCACCCTTGACCTTGGCCATGGCCATCTTGGCACGGACCAGCGCCACACCGCCGCCAGGGACGATGCCTTCTTCCACTGCAGCGCGCGTGGCGTGCAGTGCGTCTTCGACGCGGGCCTTCTTTTCCTTCATTTCGACTTCGGTCGCAGCGCCAACCTTGATCACTGCCACACCGCCGGCCAGCTTGGCCACGCGTTCTTGCAGCTTTTCACGGTCGTAGTCAGAAGTGGCTTCTTCGATTTGCGTGCGGATTTGCTTGACACGCGCTTCGATGTTCTTGGCCTCGCCAGCACCGTCGATGATGGTGGTGTTTTCCTTGGCGACTTCAATGCGCTTGGCTTGGCCCAGCAGTTCCAGCGTGGCCTTTTCCAGCGACAGACCGGTTTCTTCGGAGATCACCGTGCCGCCCGTCAGGATGGCGATGTCTTCGAGCATGGCTTTGCGACGGTCACCAAAGCCAGGAGCCTTCACGGCAGTGGTCTTCAGGATGCCACGGATGTTGTTCACAACCAGGGTGGCCAGGGCTTCGCCTTCCACGTCTTCGGCCACGATCAGCAGCGGACGGCTGGATTTGGCAACTTGCTCAAGCACCGGCAGAAGATCACGGATGTTGCTGATCTTCTTGTCGAAAATCAGGATGTACGGATCTTCCAGGACGGAAACTTGCTTGTCTTGGTTGTTGATGAAGTAGGGCGACAGGTAGCCGCGGTCGAATTGCATGCCTTCGACCACGTCCAGTTCGTTTTCCAGCGACTTGCCGTCTTCGACGGTGATGACGCCTTCCTTGCCGACCTTGTCCATCGCGTTGGCGATGATCTCACCGACCGACACATCGCTGTTGGCCGAGATCGACCCGACTTGAGCGATGGCCTTGCTGGTGGTGCAGGGCTTGGACAGCTTGTGCAGCTCATCCACAGCGACGGCGACGGCCTTGTCGATGCCGCGCTTCAGATCCATGGGGCTGATGCCGGCGGCCACGTACTTCAGGCCTTCTTCGACGATCGATTGAGCCAACACGGTGGCGGTCGTGGTGCCGTCACCCGCGTTGTCGGAGGTCTTGGAGGCGACTTCCTTCACGAGTTGGGCGCCGATGTTTTCGAATTTGTCTTTCAGTTCGATTTCTTTGGCGACGGAGACACCGTCCTTGGTCACCGTGGGGGCGCCGAAGGAGCGATCCAGCACCACGTTGCGGCCCTTGGGGCCCATCGTCGTTTTGACGGCATTGGCCAGGATGTTGACGCCGCGAACGATACGAGCGCGGGCGTCGTCACCAAAATAGACTTGCTTTGCAGCCATGTTGAAATTCCTTGGTTTGAGCGGTGCTGTGGATTACTGGACAACGGCGAAGATTTCTTCCTCGCGGATTACGAGGACTTCGTCGCCATCAACCTTGACGGATTGGCCGGCATATTTGCCGAACAGGACCTTGTCGCCGACTTTCAGATCCATCGGGATCAGCTTGCCGTCTTCAGTCTTCTTGCCCGGGCCAACGGCCAGGACTTCACCTTGATCGGGCTTTTCGGCAGCGCTGTCGGGGATGACGATGCCCGAAGCAGTGGTGCGCTCGTTGTCCAGACGCTTGATGATCACGCGATCATGCAAAGGACGCAGTGCCATGGAGGAACTCCTGTACTTAGAGAATTGGATAGATGTGGCGTTGGTGTTGTTAGCACTCAACCCCCTCGAGTGCTAATTATAAGGACGATTCCGCCGAATTCAAGGGGGGCCTTCATCATCGGCGGCTGTCGGACGATGTTGTCGAACGCCACTGAGTTGTCGAACGCCACTGAGGTTTGAACTTCTGTCGAACGCCACTGAGTTTTGAACTTCCGCCGCTCAGTTTTGAACTCCAGAAAACACTTGAATCCAGTATCGGCGCTGGTTTCAGGCCAAAAAAGACGTTGAGGTGTGATCTGAAA
>NZ_DASVGN010000007.1:0-113125 GCF_036379515.1 Castellaniella sp. | reverse complement strand
GCCACATCAGTTCGTCCGAAATGGACATCACCTTGCCGAACATCTCACCGGGCGGCTCTTCGATACCGATGTAATTACCGAGAGACTTTGACATCTTGTTGACGCCGTCGAGGCCCTCGAGCAGCGGCAGCGTCAGGATGCACTGGGGCTCCTGGCCGTATTCTTTTTGCAGTTCGCGCCCTACCAGCAGGTTGAACTTCTGGTCGGTGCCGCCCAGCTCCAGGTCAGCCTTCAGGGCAACGGAGTCATAGCCTTGCAGCAGCGGATACAGAAATTCGTGCACCGAGATGGGGATGCCGCCCTTGAAGCGGCGCGTGAAGTCGTCGCGCTCCATCATGCGGGCCACGGTATAGCGCGAGGCCAGTTGAATCAGCCCGCGAGGGCCCAGCTTGTCGCACCATTCGGAGTTGTAGCGGATCTCGGTACGGGATGGGTCCAGCACCAGGCTGGCCTGCGCGTAATAGGTCTTGGCATTTTCGTGAATCTGCTCGGGCGTGAGCGGCGGGCGGGTGGCGTTGCGTCCGCTGGGATCGCCGATCTGCGCGGTGAAATCGCCAATCAGAAAAATGACGGTATGCCCCAGGTCTTGCAGTTGGCGCATCTTGTTGAGCACCACCGTGTGACCCAGGTGAATATCGGGCGCCGTGGGGTCAAGGCCCAGTTTGATGCGCAGCGGCACGCCAGTGGCGCGGCTGCGCGCGAGTTTGTTGGTGAATTCTGAAGCGACGAGAAGTTCGTCGCAGCCCCGCTGTGCCACGCGCAGATCACTGGCGATCTGGGGGTCTACAGGGCTGGTGGGGGACGACATGATATAGGTTTTTACGAGAAAAATTGAAACACGGCTCGAAAAAGCACGCGCTATGCGCTAGCATAACGTGCCTTTGCAGCTTCTGTACAACACATTCGTCGCGGAACTGAACGAAAGGGCTCCATGTTAGCAGAGCCCATCAGCAGATTTTGCGCACACCAGAAATCCTCCGGACGCCTTGCCCATGATGCCTGATGAACAGCAGACACACTCCTCCCGTCATGTCACACGTAGTTTGCTGATTGCCGCCGGGGGTCTGTTTCTGACTGCTGCCGCACTGGCTGTTGTCCGACCGTCCGCCCCACCCGAACCCATTTTTCACGCGCGCCAGACGCTGGATCTGCCTCCCATGGGAAGCCCGGCGGCCAGGAACCCGGCGCCCTTCATTGCCTCGACTCGCATCCGACGCGGCGACACGGTCTCCGATCTGCTTGCACGTCTGGGCGTGAACGAAGACGGTCTGCTCACATTCCTGACCCACGACAACAGCGCACGGTCCATCTACAAGCTCTACCCCGGCCGCACCATTGAAGCGGCGCTGGACAACCAGAACCGACTGGTCTGGCTGCGCTATTCGCATACGCCAGGCAGCAGTGCAAAATCAGGCGTGGATTCCTCGTGGCTCGAGGTCCGCCCCGACGGAAAAGGCAACTTCACGGCGCAGGAACAGACTGTCGCCGCCTCCCGGGAACTGCGCGTCGCCGAAGGCGAAATCAGCAGTTCTTTGTTTGGCGCAGCCGACGAAGCGCACATCCCGGACGCCGTCACCATGGAAATGGTCGACATCATGGGCAGTCGCATCGACTTCCTCAAGGATTTGCGCAAGGGTGACCGCTTCCGCATTTTGTACGACGCCTACACGCACGACGGCGAAGAAGTGGGCACCGGACGTATTCGCGCTCTTGAATTCATCAACGGCGGCAAAACCTACAGCGCCGTATGGTTCGACGACTCGCACGGCAACAGCGGCTATTACGATTTCTCGGGCGCGAGCCTGAAGGGCGCATTCCTGAAGACGGCCATCAAGTTCACCCGCATCAGCTCGCGCTTTGGCATGCGCATGCACCCCATCCACAAAAAATGGGTGGGTCACAAGGGGGTGGACTATGCGGCGCCTGCGGGCACGCCCATCCACGCCACGGCGGACGGTACGGTGGCCTTCATCGGCCAGCAAACCGGCTACGGCAATGTCATCATCCTGAAGAACTTTGGCCAATATTCCACGCTCTATGCACACCAAAGCCGCTTTGCAGCGGGGCTGCACAAGGGCGATCACGTGCAGCAGGGCCAGCTGATCGGCTACGTAGGCCAGACGGGTTGGGCAACCGGGCCACACCTGCACTACGAGTTCCGCATCAACGACAAGCCGGTCGATCCGCTGTCGGTGGCGCTACCGGTGGCACAGCCGCTGGATCCCGCCGACCAGAAAAGCTTCCGTGCCTTGGTGGCACACTACCAGCCTGACATCCAGATGCTGGCCGCGCTGCAGAACAGTCGCATCCAGGTAGCCGAACGCTGACCCAAGGTCTGTCTATGTCCGAGATCTACATCGGCCTGATGTCGGGCACCAGTACGGATGGTGTGGATGGCGTGCTGGCGGATTTGGCCGGCGACGGCATCCGAGTGCTGGCCAGTACCAGCCTGCCCTTGGCAGGCCCCTTGCGCGAACAGCTGTTGGCGCTGAATACCTCAGGCCCCGACGAGTTGGCTCGCAGTGCCCGGGCGGCCCTGGGCCTGGTCGACGCCTACGCTGCCGTCTGCGCCGAGCTGCTGCGCCTGTCAGGTTTGCCCGCCACGGCCGTACGAGCGGTGGGGTCACACGGCCAGACCGTGCGCCACGCGCCGCAAGACGGCTATACGATCCAGATCAATGCCCCCGCACGGCTGGCCGAGCTCACCAGCATGGCGGTCGTGGCGGATTTTCGCAGCCGCGACGTGGCAGCCGGAGGGCAAGGTGCGCCACTGGTCCCGGCGTTCCACGCCGCGCGCTTTGGCCGCAATGCCGGCCGGACGGTCCTGAACCTGGGGGGGATTGCGAACCTGACCGTCCTTGGCGCTCCGGTGCGGGGCTTTGACACAGGCCCCGCCAACATGCTGATGGATGCCTGGATACAACAACACCTGGGGCAGCCATTTGACCGCGACGGCGCCTGGGCGGCGCGGGGACGCTGCAATCCCATGCTGCTGGACCTGCTGCTGGCGGAGCCCTGGTTCAACACGGTGCCGCCCAAGTCCACGGGTCGCGACCTGTTCAATCTGAGCTGGCTGCAAAAGCATCTGAAGTCTTTGCCGATCACGGTGTCCGACGCCGACGTGCAGGCCACACTGCTGCAGCTGTCCGTCACGACCATCGTCGATGCCATCCAGACCCATGCGCCCGAGACTCAGGAAGTCCTTGCCTGTGGCGGCGGGGCACTGAACCGCGGGTTCATGCACGCGCTGGCCCGGCAGCTATCCTGCCCACTGACCACGACAGATACCTATGGGGTGCCGGCCCAGACGGTCGAGGCGCTGGCCTTTGCCTGGCTGGCACAAGCCTGCCTGCACCAAAAGGCGGCCTGCTGGCCCGAAGTGACAGGCGCGCGCCATGCGAGTATCGCTGGCTGCCTGTACCCTGCCTGAGTCAGGGCTCGAACGAAGAGCCGCAACCGCAGGTGCTCTGGGCGTTGGGGTTGTCGATGACGAACTGTGCTCCGTAGAGATCTTCCTGGCAGTCGACTCGTGCCCCCGCGAGAAAAGGCGCACTCTGTGCATCGACCACCAGGGTAGCGCCCGCACATTCGACCAGCGTGTCGTCGTCGTGCACGGCTTCTTCCATGGAAAACCCATACTGAAAGCCGGAACAGCCGCCGCCTTGGACATACACGCGCAGCTTGAGCGCCGCGTTGCTGCACTCCTGCTGCAACGTACGCACACGGGCCGCAGCCGCATCGGTCAGCGTGGGCAGGCCTGGAGCGGTCTGCAGATCGGTCTGTGCTACACGAGTCATTGTGATGCTCCCGTCGGTGGGTTCGCGGCGGATGCCGCCTTTGGGATGGCGCTTTGGGACGCGCGCACCGTATCGCCTTCGAGCACGTCAACACGCACCGATTGAATCATGAGCCCGGGGATTTTCTCGAGCACGCCCGTGCTGCGCTGATATTGATCGAAGTCCAGCGCCAGGGGATCAACCGGCGCAGCGGGTGCTGTCTTGGGCGACGCAGACGAAGCGCTGGCCATTGCAGGGGCAGGGGCAGGGGCGTGATCGGATGCTGCAGGCGTTGCAACGTTGGCAGGAGCGGCATCAGCAGAGGCCGCGCCCGCCGCCGGGGCTCCGTCGCTTTGCGGAGCGCTCAAGGGAATCTGCACGGTCTTGCCGTTCTGGCGGCCCGTGGCCACGAACCGCAGACGCCCTTTGAGGGGCGCGGACGAGTCTGGCGCGCTGCGTGTCAGAAGCACCCGATAGTGGAGAAAATCGCCCTCGGGCTGGACGTCGAAAGCCCGAACCGTGACAGACCCCGCCGGCCCCGCCGGCAACAACTGTTCGTAGAAAGACAACTGGTCGCGCGTGTTGCCCAGGGCCTGCTGCAGCTCGGTGACCTTGTCCTGCAGCGTACGCTGCGTGCCATCTTGCACGTTGCTCTGGCTCGTCAAGGCCGCCAGCGCCGCCTGCGATTGAGTGAGATGGTCTTGCAGCTCGGTGTTTTGCACTTGCAGCGCCTTGATGTGTTCACGGTCGCCCGAGTGCATGCCGACGTGCATGACCACCGCCCCCACTACGAAAGCGAGAATCAGCACCAGCAGGCGCGAGAGACCCCGTACCAACCAGCTGCTCAGGCCACCTCGCCCATTTTGATTCGTTGCCATGATCGCTCCTGAACGCTGGGCCTTACGGCAACACGGCCACTTGCTGCAAGCCGGTGGTTTCCGGGAAGCCGAACATGAGATTCATGTTCTGCACAGCCTGACCCGCCGCCCCCTTGACCAGATTGTCTTGCACCACCAGTACCACCAGCGTATCGCCATCGCCCGGGCGATGCACGGCAATACGCAGCATGTTCGAGGCCCGCACCGAACGCGTCTGCGGCAAGCTGCCAGCCGGCATGACGTCGACGAAGGGTTCGCCCGCATAGCGCTTTTCGTAGAGCGCCTGAAAATCGGTCTGCATGGCATCCGGCAAAATGCGCAGATACAGGGTGGAGAACATGCCGCGGATCATGGGCACCAGATGCGGCACAAAGGTGACGCTCACCGGCACGCCTGCAATGCGGTTCAGGCACTCGGTGATTTCAGGGTGATGCCGGTGCCCGGCCACGCCATACGCCGCAAAATTATCAGACGCCTCGCAAAACAGCGACCCCACCTGGGTCTTGCGACCCGCGCCCGACAAGCCGGATTTTGAATCGGCAATGATGTGGGCGACGTCCACCAGCGGCTGCGCTGCCTGCAACACGGGCGCGAGCCCCAGCAGCACGGTCGTGGGATAGCACCCCGGATTGCCCACCACCCGGGCCTTGCGGATGCGCTCGCGGTCCAGCTCGGGCAAGCCATAGACGGCGTCGCGCAGCACGGCAGGGCAGCTGTGCGGCAGCTTGTACCATTTTTGAAAGGTATCGACGTCCTGCAGCCGGAAATCTGCCGCCAGATCAATCACCCGCACATCGTGCTTGAGCAAGGCCGGAGTTTGTTCCATGGCCACGCCATGGGGCGTGGCAAAGAACACTACGTCGCACTGATCGAGCGCGGCTTCTTCGGGTGTCTGGAAGCACAGGCCGACGTGACCACGCAGATTGGGGAACATGTCCGCCACCGGCAGGCCTGATTCCTTGCGTGAGGTGATGGCGTGCAGGTCCACACGCGGGTGCTGCGAGAGCAGGCGCAAGAGTTCGACGCCGGTGTAGCCGGTGCCACCAACGATGCCAACTTTGATGCGCGATGGGGTGTCTTGCGTCATGGAGGTGAACCTTGTGAAAGAGCAGAGGCCAGCCCCTGCCGTCAAAACAGCAAAATGATCCTTTATTGTAGGCCAGACCAGCCTGCGCCTCCCGCACCGGCCCGCTTGCAGCAAGGACTTCTTTGACGCAAAAACCCCGACGCGAAGGCCGGGGTTTTTGTCGCATGAGCCGTTGCCGGCCGATGCTTAGCGCTTGCTGAACTGCTTGCGCCGACGGGCCTTGTGGAAGCCGACCTTCTTGCGCTCGACTTCGCGAGCGTCACGCGTGACGAGCCCGGCCTGCTTGAGCGGGGACTTCAGCGTTTCGTCGTAGTCGATGAGCGCGCGAGTGATGCCGTGACGCACGGCACCGGCCTGGCCAGATTCACCGCCGCCCGTGACGTTGACGTGAAAGTCGAACGATTCGAGGTGGTTGGTGACTTCGAGTGGCTGGCGCACGACCATGCGGCCGGTTTCGCGGGCGAAGTATTCGTCTACCGGACGACCGTTGACGACGATCTTGCCAGTGCCTTTCTTGAGAAAGACGCGGGCCACGGACGTCTTGCGGCGGCCAGTGCCATAGTTCCAATTACCGATCATGATGGCCTATCCTCAGATGTCCAGGGTTTGCGGCTGCTGCGCACTGTGCGGATGTTCGGCACCGGCGTAGATCTTCAGCTTCTTGGCCATGGCGTAGCCCAGAGGGCCTTTGGGCAGCATGCCTTTGACGGCTTTCTGCAGGGCGCGGCCCGGAAAACGCTGTTGCATTTTCTGGAAGCTGGTTTCGTAGATGCCGCCCGGGTAGGTAGAGTGGCGATAGTAGCGTTTGTCGGTCGTCTTGGCGCCCGAAACGACGATGTCGGCGGCGTTGATGACGACGATGTAATCGCCAGTGTCTACGTGGGGAGTGAATTCTGGTTTGTGTTTGCCACGCAAGCGGCGTGCGACTTCGCTGGCCACACGGCCGAGGATCTTACCCTTGGCGTCGATCACAAACCATTCACGCTTGACTTCATGCGGCTTGGCCACAAAGGTCTTCATGATGGGTTTTACCTGAAAATTAAAGTGAAGATTGCTGCTGCTATTTCCGCCGCTACAACCCTGCCCGTCTGGGTTTCATGGCTTCAGTTTTGCATCCCTAAGCGCAACCCGTACAGACATGGATTCAAACGGAAATCCGACAATTGTACCTGGAATTTTGGTCTCATGTGAAACCGGGCTGGACGACTGACACAGCACGCAGGCTACGGCCAGTGGCCCTTCGGGCTTCCTGGGTCTTCCTCGTCCGGGTGGCAGCGGACAAACTCGCCGCTGCGCGGCTCAAACATGTCCGCTGACGACTCCCACCCTCCCTTCGGCAGCACCCAGCACTGGCCTACCCGCCCGCGCGCTGTGTCAGTCGTCCAGCCTCTCCACCGTAGCGCGGCGGCCTCCAGCTTACCCCGCAATCTGCGCGTCGCGCCCTCCCGCCCTCTATTGCCCCGCCACCGCCATCTGATCGATCAAGATGGACCCCGTGGATTTGGCGCCGCGTCCGTAGACATCCGCGCCCACGGCCACCATGCCTCGGAACATCTCTGCCAGATTGCCCGCGATGGTGATTTCGTGCACCGGGTGGCGGATCACCCCGCCCTGCACCCAATACCCGAACGCGCCCCGGGAATAATCCCCCGTGACATAGTTCACGCCCTGCCCAATGAGCTCGGTGACCAGAAGCCCCGTGTCCATCTTGCGCAAGAGCGCGGGGAGATCGTCACCCGCTTGCGTCCGCTGCGAACGCAGACTCAAATTATGCGAGCCGCCGGCATTGCCGGTCGTGGCCATGCCCAGCTTGCGCGCGGTGTACGTAGACAGGAAGTACCCTTCGAGCACGCCCCCGCCCACTACTCGGCGGGCCTGTGGCCGGACACCTTCGGCGTCAAAGGGCGAACTCCCCTGAGCTCCAGGGATATAGGGGTTCTCGATGACATCGAGGTGATCGGCCAATACCGGGGTTCCCAAGGCATCGAGCAGGAAACTTGCCTTGCGATACAAGGCTCCGCCACTGGCGGCCTGCACCAGCGCGCCCAGCAACCCCACGGCCAGAGGTGCTTCGAAGAGCACCGGGTAGCGGCCCGTCTTGACTGGCCGCGCATGCAGGCGCGACAGCGCCCGCTGGGCGGCGTAACGGCCCACTTCGGCGGGATCTGCCAGGTCTTCGGCACGCCGCGCCGACGTATACCAGAAATCGCGCTGCATGCCATCGCCACGCCCCGCAATGGGGGCTACCGACAGGCTGTGGCGCGAATACGGATAGCCGCCTAGAAACCCCCGGGAATTGCCCAGCACGAAGTGGCCTTCAGTGGCATCCACCGAGGCGCCTTCCGTATTGGTGATGTCGCGGCTGGTCGAAAGCGCAGCCCGCTCGGCCCGAATGGCCAGGCGCTTGGCGCCCTCGGCATCGATGGCCCATGGGTGATACAGATCCAGATCCGGGTAATGCAGCGCCAGCTGATCGGGTTCGGGCAGGCCTGCCGCCGGGTCTTCGGCGGTATAGCGCGCGATGTGCCAGGCCGCATCAACCGTGCGCTGCAGTGCGTCTGCAGAAAAATCGGATGTGGACGCCGAACCGCGACGCTGGCCGGCAAAGACCGTGACGGCCAGCGACCGGTCGCGCGTCTGCTCGATGGTTTCGACTGCCAGCTGCCTGGCCGCCACCGAGAGCCCTCGGCTCTCGGAGACTTCGGCGGCCGCATCGGTCGCACCGGCCTTGCGCGCACGCTGCAGCACGTCCGTGACCAGTTCACGAAACCGCGCCTGCTGTGCGGGGATGTCCAGAAAATCTTCGGTAGAGTCGTTCATGCGCAATCCGCAAAAATCCAGACGGTTATCATAACCACTGATCAGTCATTTTATGCTTTCAACCATGGACCCTACGTCAACGGAATCCTCCGACCTGCAGGATCTCCCTCCCAGCAAGTCGCAGGTCAAGCGCGACATGCACGCGTTGCTGGATCTGGGCCGCGAGCTCATCGCCTTGCCAGCGTCGCAGCTGGATCAGCTGCCGCTGGCCGAAAGCCTGCGCGACGCCATCGATCTGGCCCAACGCACGCGCAGCCACGAAGGCTTGCGGCGGCAAACCCACTACGTGGGCAAGCTCATGCGTCAGGCCGACGCGCCCGCGCTGCGCGCCCAGCTCGACCTATGGGCCAACGGGTCACAGGCGCAAGCGCGCGCCATGCAGCGCATCGAAGCGCTGCGTGATCGGCTGATGGACAGCGACGACGCCCTGACTTCCCTGCTGGACAGCTTCCCGGGCCTGGACATCCAGGCGCTACGGGCACAGATCCGGGCAGCCCGCAAAGAGGCACGCGACAATGCCGCACTGCCGGAGGGCCGGGAACCGGTGCGCAAGCACTACCGCGCATTGTTCCAGACCCTGAAAAAACTTGATTTCAAGGACGAGACACGCTGATGGATATCCCGCTCGAGACGCTGGAACGCGAAACCGGCCCCAACCCGACGCACAGCATCATCTGGCTGCACGGGCTGGGGGCAGACGGAAATGACTTCGCACCCATTGTCCCCGAATTCACTGGCGACGGCCTGCCGGCGCTGCGCTTCGTGTTCCCCCATGCACCCGTGCGCCCTGTCACGCTCAATCAGGGCATGCCCATGCGCGCCTGGTACGACGCCTACGGTCTGCAGCGCGACTCGCGCGAAGACATCGCCGGCATCCGCACGGCACGCCAGGCCATCGGAGGCCTCATCAAGCAGGAATGCGCACGCGGCGTGCCGTCAGAACACATCGTGCTCGCGGGGTTTTCTCAGGGCTGTGCCACGGCACTCTACACCGGGCTGCGCTTCGAACGCCGCCTGGCGGGCATGGTCGGGCTGTCGGGATACCTGCCACTGCGCCACACCACCGCCGCCGAACGCCACCCGATCAACGCACAGACGCCGATCTTCATGGCGCACGGCACGCAAGACCCCGTCATACCCATCACCTTCGCCGAAACCGGCCGCGACCTACTCACGGCGCTGGGCCAGCCGGTGCAATGGCACACCTACCCCATGCCGCACGCCGTGCACCCACAAGAGCTTGAAGACATCCGTGCGTTTCTGATCGCACTGTTCAGCCCGCCGCAAAAGTAGGCTGCAACCCCAGGCGCGTCACATTGCCTCAAGACCACTGCCGCACCACGGCCTACTCGCGCCGTTTGCGCAGATCCAGCCACACCCGCCGCATGGTGGGGTCATCCGCCTCGGCATCGTTCTGGAACCCCAGATGGGTCATCAGCCCCAGCATGGGCCGGTTCGTGGCCAGCACCACCCCTTCGATGTAATCGAGCTGCTGGCGCTGCGCCACCTGAATCAGGCTCTGCATGAGGTGCTCGCCCAACCCGCGCCGCTGCCAGTCGTCGGCAATGACCAGCGCGTATTCTGCCCCCTGGCCATCGGCATTGCGCAGACAGTGGGCAAAGCCCACGATGCGCTCGCGCAGCAGCCCCCGGTTCTCGGCGTTGGACACTTGTGCCGTCGCCACCAGCGCTACCTCGCGGTCGTAATCGATGCGCGTATAGCGGGCCAGCATCCGGGGCGTGAGTTCGCGCAGCATGGACACGAAGCGCATATAGCGCGATTCGTCCGACAGCCCGCGGATGAACTCCTGCAGCAAGGTGGCGTCCTCAGGGCGGATCGGGCGCAACAGCCATTCTTGTTGACTGGCCGTCACCATGGACCGCACCAGACGGCGCGGATAGGGATGGATCGCCATATGCCGATAGGCGCGATTCTCTGGACGCTCGCCATCGTAGTCGGGGTCGAGCGTGACGTGCACGCCCCCTGCAAAAAGGCTGGTGTCGTCCGACCACAATGGGTCTACCGTCAGCGTCTTGACTCCGGGCAGTTCGCTCACGATTTCTGAAATGCGCTCCAGCGTGTCGCGCAGGCGATCGAAGACGGCGGAGGTCAGTTCACGCTCGAGCACCCGGGTCCAGAAAGACCCCCGTTGGATGAGTTGACGCGCCAGGTAGGTATTGAGCGGTGGCAGCTCGATATTGCGCTGTGTCGTCACCAGCTGGGCATAACGCCCACCTGGGCCAAATTGAATGTAAGGCCCAAAATGGGCATCCTGACCCACACGGATTGCCATGGGAATGGCTGCGGGTGTCTCACCGGGCGTACGCTGTTCGTCAAAGACGACAGGCACGTGAAAACAGTCCAGCAGCCAGCGACTACCAGCGGCATCCAGACTGGCATGCCCCGACATGATCGCGTCCGAGATCAACGTCCGGGCCTCGTCGAGCCGAGGCGGGCGATTGAGCATTTCAGGCGGCAAGGCCTGCTGCGCCAAGGTCTGGTTGTAGTGATAGGTGGCTAGAATACCCAGCGCATTGGCGGCAGATTCGGGCGTGCGGAAAGCAGGCAACCCCACCGCGTCCAACCTGTGCCGCAAAGGCCGCATGGCGGCATCGCCCAGAAAGCACGACACAATGGGTTTTGCGGCAGACTCTGAAAACTGCGCCAGCACGTCGCTGGCTGCCTCCATGTCGGACAAGGCATCGGGCGCAAGCAAGACCAGCACACCATCCACATTGGCGTCGCCCGCCACGAGCGCCAGCGTCTTGCCCAGACGCTCGGGCGTCAGGGGCGCATGACTGACGACGGGGTTGTCCACACTGGCACCGGGCTCGAGCAAGGCCTCAAGATCGCGTCGCGTTTGTGTGGTGAGATCGGCGCGCAGCAGGGGGCCATTGCCACCCATGACATCCAGCGCCAGGTGCGCGGCACCATAGCCATTCGAAAGCAGCGCCACCCGACGCACGCGTTGTTGCCGCGCATGCACCAGCACCTTGAGGGCCGAAAACAATTGCACGAAAAACCGGATGCGCACCGCCCCCGTGCGACGCAACAGCGCGTCGAAGACGCGGTCGGCCTCGAGATCCTGCACCGCGCCGGGCGGGTTCGCCTTGAGCACGATGACCGGCTTGACGCTGGCCGCCGCCATGAGTGCGCTGGTGAAATGCCGCGACGAATCGGCCTCTTCGAGGTACAGCACGATGCTGTCGCTGCGGGAATCCATGGCGAGGTATTCCAGGATCTCGGCCACCGTCACGCCTTCGGCATCGCCCGCCGAAACCACAGCCGAAAACCCCAGCTGGATGTCGCCCGCCCAATCCATGACGGCCGCTGCAATCATGCGGGATTGTGCGACCAGCGCGACGCGCCCCACGGGGGCCGCGCGCGGGTCCAGACTCAGATTCAGACTCAGGTGCGGGCGTTGCACCCCCAGTGCACCCGGGCCCAGGACCAGGCAGTCGTTCTGCCGCCCCCAGGCCTGGCACTCGGCGCGCGCACGCCGCGGGTCAGCAGAGGGAATTTCGTGCGGCAACAACACCAGCGCTCGCGGATGATGCGGCCGCAACGCCGCCAGCGCCAGAGGCAGTTGAGCCGGGTCGACGCTGAGCAGCGCCATGTCCAGACGCTGCCCGTCCTGCAAAAAACCCAGCCGGTTGGCAGGCAGACGCCAGCGACCATCCGGCTGAATGCGGAAATCGGCGATTCGGCCCTGCAGCTGCTCGGGGGTCGACTGAACGACCGGGAGTTCGTGAGAGCTCAGAATGAGCAGTGAACGCGGCTCGAACAGAGCCGCCAGACGGTGACGCGACATGAAATGAGATCCTGGGTGATGCCGCAAGTGGCTGTGAGCAGGGCGTTTCGCACGCGCTGCCGGCGGCCCCCTTAAAATGGCAGATTGTTCCCTTGATTTTACTAGCTGCAGACGCGCTGGCCGCACCTGCACTCCGACTCCGACCATGACCGACGTTTCGACGCGCCCTGTGCGCACGCGCTTTGCCCCTTCTCCCACCGGATACCTGCATCTGGGGGGTGCCCGCACTGCCCTGTTTTCGTGGGCGTTTGCGCGCCACTTTGGCGGTACCTTCATCTTGCGCATCGAAGACACCGATCTGGAACGCTCTACGCCGCAGGCCGTACAGGCCATTCTGGACGGCATGAAGTGGCTGGATTTGCAGCCCGACGAAGGCCCGTTCTATCAGATGCAGCGCATGGACCGGTACCGTGCCGTCATCGCAGACATGCTGGCGCAGGGCACCGCCTACTACTGCTACAGCACGCCCGCCGAAGTCGAAGCCATGCGTGAGCGCGCCCGCGCCATCGGCGCCAAGCCCCGCTACGACGGGACCTGGCGCCCCGAGCCGGGCAAGACCTTGCCCCCCGTTCCACAGGGCATCAAGCCGGTGGTGCGCTTTCGCAGCCCGCTGGAAGGCGCGACCGCCTGGAACGACCTGGTGAAGGGCCCCATCAGCATCGACAACGCGGAGCTCGATGACCTCATCATCGCTCGGCCAGACGGTACCCCCACCTACAACTTCTGCGTCGTCGTTGACGACTGGGACATGGGAATCACGCACGTCATCCGAGGCGATGATCACGTCAACAACACGCCACGGCAGATCAACATCCTGCGCGCACTGGGCGCCGAGATCCCGCACTACGGGCACGTCCCCATGATTCTGGGGCCCGATGGCGAAAAGCTCTCCAAGCGCCACGGCGCCGTGAGCGTCATGGAATACGATCGCCTGGGCTACCTGCCACAGGCCATGATGAATTATCTGGCGCGCCTGGGCTGGAGCCACGGCAACGACGAGCTCTTCACACGCGAAGAATTCATCAAATGGTTCGACCCTGCGCACCTGAGTCGCTCGGCCGCGCAGTGGGACCCCAAGAAACTGAACTGGGTCAACGCCCACTGGCTGCGTGAGCTGGCGCTCGACGACCTGGCAGCCCGCGTCACACCCCGCATCCGCGAACGTGGCGGCGACCCGTCGGCGACGACCGACCTGCCCGCCGTGCTGGCACTATTGCGTGACCGCAGCGAAACCCTGGAAGACCTGGCCGAAGGGGCCATGCTGTTTTGTGGTGCCTACGTACCGGCCGACGACGCACTGCGCACCGAAGTGCTGGACACCGATGCGCTTGCTCTGCTGCGCGAATTCCACACTCAGGCAAGCGCGCTGCAAGACTGGTCCGAAGCCAGCTTGGATGCACTCATCAAGAGCATCCTGAAAGACCGCGGCGTCAAGATGCCCAAGCTCGCGATCCCGCTGCGCGTGGCTGTCACGGGACGCAAGCACACACCGTCAATTGGCGCCGTGCTGAATCTGCTGGGCCGCACCACCGTGCTCGAGCGCCTGGGCTCAACGATCTAGTGCCGAGGCGCTTCGACGCTCATCAGAATGGCAGGCGATAGCCCGGCGACATCCGCCTGAGACGCACCGCGCCATTCGGGCCCAGCATCCGCAGCTCGGTTGCGGTGGCTTGGCTCACGCGGTAGCGGTTGATATAGATGGGGTCGTTCAGATCGACAGGCACCCCGTTGGACTGCAGTGTGCGCAACACCACCGTCTGGCTTTCGTGCGTCCAGCACCCGGCCTCATACAGACCTTGCGAGGGCGCACGAGGACGCTTGACCTGCTCGACATAATTCATCGTGCCATTGGCATTGAGCGTGTAGAGCGTGCGCAAAGAACCGGCCAAGCCTTTCTCGGAGGTCACCGACAGCCAGTTCCCGACCACGGGGTCGCCCGCTCGTGCAGGCACACAGGCGGGCGGCGCCTTGGCCTGAGTTTGTTCGGGAGCCCTAGCCGGTGGCGTGGTGGGGGCGCATGCTGCCAACGCCACCAACACCGATAAACTCAAGGGCCCGCGCAGCAGACGAACGGTTCGCACGGTTTGACTCCTATTCATGACATAAGTCATTCAATTCCCCAAGCCCACACGCCCATGATGTTCGAGTGACACGCTTGAGACCTACAATTTTTTGAAAACTGGCACAGGGCCAGTTCGCCTTATTCTAACGACATGAGCCATTCCATACTGCAGACATTGCATCTGTACGCCGCCATATTTTTCGTGGGCACGGTGTTCTTCGAGGTCACCATCCTGGAGGGTATCCGCGAGCCGCTGGGGCGTGAAACCATGCGCAACGTAGAACTCGCCATCGGCCGCAGGGCGCGCCGCATCATGCCCTTCGTCATCCTCGTGCTCTTTGGCGCAGGGCTCGGCATGGCCTGGCAGTTCCGGGCCGAACTCGCGCACCCGCTGGGCAGCAGCTTCGCCACGCTGCTCTGGATAAAGATCATCCTGGCGATCAGCGTGCTCGCGCACTTCATCACCGCCATGACGCTCAGTGGCACAGGCCGCCTGAAATCCCGCCATTTCAAACTGATCCATCTCAGCGTGTTCACGCACGTGATTCTGATCGTGTTCCTCGCCAAAGCCATGTTCTTTCTGCATTGGTAAGGCGCGCGCGAACGCAACTTTTTTGAGACAGGCTGCGCCAGAAATCATCGGCAAACGGCCAATCACCCGCAATAATGCTTGGTCCGCGCAACACCTTAAGATAGACTGGAAGGCATGCGATATTTTCATATTGCATGCCTGCGCCATTTGAAATGGGCCGCACCCCGCGGTGGGGGTCATGTCAAATGGGTGGACGTTTTCTTCCGACCTCCAGGAGCATGAAAATGGCAACCCGCAAACCGGCCGGCACAGCGGCCACCGCGGCGGCATCCAAAGCCGCCAAGAAACCCGCCACAACCAAGCCTGCAAAAGCAGCTGCAGCCAAACCTGCAGCCAGCACCAAAAAGCCTGTAGCCAAGGCATCCAGTCCGAAGTCCGCCCCCAAAGCTGCCGTCAAAAAAGCGGCCGCCAAGCCAACTACCAAAGCCGCAGCCAAGCCAGCGGCCAAAGCCAAGGCAGCAAAGCCCGCCGCCAAAAAAGCAGTAGCAGTCAAAGCACCCGCCAAAAAGGCCGGTACTGCAAAACCTGCAACAAAGGCAGCGGTCAAGAAAACCGCCACCAAGGCCAGCGCCGCCAAACCAGCTGCAAAAGCAGCAGCCAAACCGGCCGCCAAGAAAACAGCAGCTAAAGTCGCGGCAAAGAAACCCGCGGCAAAAAAGGCCGCTGTAGCAAAGCCGGCTGCCAAAAAGGCCGCTGCTGCAAAGCCCGCCGCCAAGGCGGCTCCGGCAAAGTCTGCGGCTGCAAAAAGCGCAGCTGCTGCCAAAAAGCCGGCCGCCGCAAAGCCAGCCGCCAAGAAACCTGTCGCCAAAAAGGCCACAAAGCCCGCAGGCGCAGCCCCGGAAGCACGCACGGACAGCAACCCTGCGGGCTCATGGCCCTTCCCGGTCTCCAAGCGGCCCTAAGCCCTCTTGCGTCTATCCATGACGCAGCAAAACGGCCCGGCAACTTGCCGGGCCGTTTTGCTGAATGCGACAATGCGACAATAGGCGCGCACCCACACGGCCCGTCGGCCACACGAGCACTGCATGGTACAGAACATCCTCCTCTTCCTGATCGACATCTTCTTCCAGCTCTTCGGAATCGCGCTGATCCTGCGTGCGTGGATCTACGCCATCCGCCTGCACCCCTTCAACCCCTACTCGCAAGCCATCTTGCGCGTGACCGACTGGCTGGTACAGCCCATCCGCCGCGCCATTCCGGCCAGTGGGCGATTCGACTGGCCCAGCATCATCGCCTGCTGGATTTCAGCCATTGTCTACCTGCTGCTCACCTGGCTCCTGGCCATGGGTAGCTTGCCCTCGGCAACCTCCACGGTACCGCTATTGCTCACAGGCCTGCTCATCAGCCTGAAATGGCTCTTCAACGTCATCGTGTGGATCACGCTGATCCAGGCCGTGTTGTCGTGGGTCAATCCGCTTTCGCCCATCATGCCGGTGCTCTACACGCTGACGGCGCCGCTGTTGGACCCCATCCGCCGTGCCATGCCGCGCACCGGAGGCCTGGACTTCTCACCGCTTATCTTGCTGGTGATCGCACAAGTCCTGATGATGGTGCTCAGCCACCTGGCGTTTTCAACCTTCGGCCTCTGAATTTCCCTCACCCGCCACAACAAAAAGGCCCGACATCCGTCGGGCCTTTTTGTTGTGGCAATACCCAAAATTACATGGGCACCACACGCGTGGGCCCGCCGCCACTGATGACCTGCACGCGCTGCCCTGAACTGAGTGGAACGTCGGCGGCCTGTGCAATGACGCGGGTTTCACCGTTATCGAGGCGTACGGTGATCTCAAGACCTTGCGTCTTGCCCACCTGATTTTCGACGGCATTGCCAGCCAGGCCACCCAGCAAGGCGCCCCCAATGGCCGTCAGAATCTGCCCGCGGCCACCGCCGATGGCACTGCCTGCCACACCGCCCAATGCAGCGCCCCCAATGGCGCCTACGCCCGAGGACTGATTCGATTGAATGGTGACAGGCCGCACCGATACGACCGTACCGTAACGGACGATCTGCTCCTGCTGAGCCTGCCCGTAGGTGTACACCGAACTGGAAGCCGACTGGCTGGCGCAGCCCGCCAGCGCCAGCACAGACAGCGACAACCCCGCGGCGGCCAGTACACGAACGCAACGAGAAGAACGGAAACCAAAAGTGGGGATCGCCATGGACAGACTCCTGAGTAACGATGTGCCGTTCAGGCCGGAAAATTGGCCTTCACGCCATAATGGGCCTGCAAGGCAGCCGCAATATCAGCACGTGACGGGCGATGGTTCTGTGAACCCTGGCTGCCGATTTTAAAGCCCCCCATGACATTCGCCAAACAGCAGGCGTCATGCAGGGACCAGTCGTTCACCAGCCCATAGAGCAGGCCCGCGCGGTGCGCATCACCACAACCGGTGGGGTCGACGACGGCACTGACCGGGACGGGCGCAATATCCGCGCGCCCTGAAGCCGTGTACAGCGACGCACCCTCGCCCCCGCGCGTGACTACCACGGCTTTCAAGCCCGCGGCAATCGACTCCAGCGATTCGCCGGTGCGGTCGACGATGATGCTGGCTTCATAGTCGTTCGCGGTGAGGATCGAGGCCATGCCCAACATGCGGCGCAGGTCTTCACCTTGGAACAGCGGCATGGCCTGCCCCAGATCGAACACGAACGGAATGCCAGCCGCATGCAGGCGTTCGGCGTGGGCGAACATGCCATCCTTGGAATCGGGGGACACAATGCCCCAGGCCGCCTTCTGGCCCGTCAGATCGTTTTCAGCCGAACGCAGCATGGCGCCCGGGTGAAAGGACGCGATCTGGTTCCCATCCTGGTCGGTGGTGATGTAGCACTGCGGCGTATAGGCATCGGCCAGCACGCGGATCATCCGAGTGTCGATCCCCATGTCCCGCATGCGCTGCAGATAGTCGTCGGCGTCCTGGCCCACGGTGCCCACCGGTACCGGATGTCCCCCCAGCAGCTTCATGCTGTAGGCGATGTTTCCGGCACAGCCCCCGTACTCTTTGCGCAGTGTGGGAACAAAGAACGACACGCTCAGCGAGCGGATGTTGTCCGCGAGAATGTGATCACGGAATCGCCCTTCGAAGACGGCGATGGTGTCAAAGGCAATGGAGCCACAGACAAGAACTTCCTTGGACATTGAAACCTCAGGGGAAGAACAGATCCAGCTGGTATCCGTTGATACGGACGCCACTCAGGGTCAGGGGAACACGCAAGAGCGCTTCACTATGCGCGGCAAAAGGCTGGCCATTCATGGTCGGCCCGAGATATTCGGCCGGTGTCAGGTTGCGCCGAACCAGCAAGGTGCCCGAACCGTCTTTCAGATCCAGCACCAGCATGGGCCATTCTTGCGGCTGTCCGAGCTGATTGCGCAAGGTGACCTGCAGCACAAAATGCTGATCGGCATCCGGTGCAGACGTGGCGCCACTGCCATGGCCGCCGGATGGCGAGGCCGGTACCGTGTCGGCCACCTGCAGCGCCGAGCCCGTCACGACGATTTGATTGATGTCGCGCGCGTAAGGCACGCGGCAGCGCAGCGGTACGCAAACGCGCTCCAGCAACGGCCGCACGCTGGGCGCAAACTGCGCGATTCTGGCCCGATAGACGTAGACGAGCTGCGCCACGAACAGTACCACCAATAGGCTGAGCAACACCATCGAAAAAAATCGAACGAGCGCAGACCAGAGCCCTTCAGGGCGATCCGGCTGCAGCAAGGGCGCAGCAGACCCCCCTGCGGAGCGGGCCGGGTGCGGCTCCACGACGATGGAACCTCGGCCACCCGCGGCGGGAGTTTCGTCCCACGAGAGTGGATCGGAGTCCATGCCCGATTCATCTGCGGACGACCCTACGTGCGGCTCATTCCAGTCGCTCGCACGGGGACCGTCTTCGGGCCAAGGAGCCACGCCCACCCGGAACTCCGGGTCTCGAACAGACGATGAACCATGCAGGGACGAACGCCCTGCCCGAATGACTTGTGGCGGCGCATCCCAGTCCTCTTCAGGTTCCGGCCCTGGTTCCGGCACCGATGCTCGGGTCGGAATGGGCTCCGGGCCGCGCGGCGGCGCTGCATCGAGCTCACCGGCGGCCATGCCGCCGGGCTGCGTCGGCTCCCGTACGACTTCGGCATAGCCATCGAAAATATGGGCGCACTGCACACAGCGGATATAGCCCTTGCGCAGCTGCAGATCCGAGAGGCTTGCCTCAAAGACAGTGCCGCAGTTGGGGCAGCGTGTGGTCAGATCCATACGCTTGCGCCCTCAGTCGGGCTTGCGCCCTGCCAGGCACACCCAGCCTTCGCGCGTGGCCCAGACCCGCAGCAGCAACCAGGGCGCATAGACCTCTGCCACTTCACTGGCCTGGCGTTCGAGCACGCCCGAAAGGACCAGATGTCCGCCCGGAGACACCCGGGAGCACAGCATGGGTGCCAGCATTTTCAAGGGGTTGGACAGGATGTTGGCCACCACAAGAGCGCTGGTTCCGGCCGCCAGGCCGTCGGGCAGACAGGCATCCAGCTGCACGTGGTTGACTGCTGCGTTCTGCCGCGTCGACAGCACAGCCTGCTCGTCGATGTCCACCGCGTGCGTCTGGCCAGCACCCAGCAAGCGGGCTGCAATCGACAAGATGCCCGAACCACAGCCGTAGTCCAGAACGGTTTCACCGCCGCGCACGTGCTGTGCGAGCCATTCGAGGCACAGATGGGTCGTGGGGTGGCTACCCGTACCAAAGGCAAGCCCCGGGTCGAGCTCGATGCGCACCACGCCCGACTGCGTCTCCGGAGTGGGCACATGCGTGTCGTTGCGGTGCCAGCTGGGCACGATCCAGATGCGATCCCCGACCACGATAGGGCCGAACTGAGACTGCGTGAGCCGGACCCAATCGGCATCGGGGACTTCGCGCACCGACCAACGGATCTGTTCGGGAGGCACTGCAGCCGCCTGCGCCAGATACGCCACGAAATGCGCGGGGTCTTCGCCATCGGCGATCAGCGCTGCCAGCCGATTGCGCTGCCAGGCCTGCACCTCGGGCTCGAGCCCGGGTTCACCAAACAGCGGCTGCTCGTGCACCGTATCGCCGTCTGCGTCTTCGACCGACACGGAGAGCGCCCCGGCTTCGAGCAAGCTGTCGGACCAGAACTCGGCTTGTTGCTCGGTGCAGCTCAGTACCAACTCTCGCATGGCGACCTCAGGCTGCCTGGCCGGCCAGCTTGTGCTCCAGATAATGAATGCTGGTGCCACCGGCAATGTAGTTGGCATCCGCCAGCAGCTCGCGATGCAGCGGGATGTTGGTCTTGACGCCTTCCACGATCATCTCGGACAAAGCAATGTCCATGCGCATGCGGGCCTGCTGGCGATCATCGCCAAAAGCAATCAGCTTTGCAATGAGCGAGTCGTAATACGGAGGCACCGTATAACCCGTGAAGACGTGCGAATCCATGCGCACGCCCGGCCCGCCCGGCACGTGCCAGTTGGTGATGCGGCCCGGACTGGGCGTGAACTTGTGCGGGTCTTCGGCGTTGATACGGCACTCGATGGCATGCCCATGCAAATGGATGTCGCGTTGACGCAAGGTGAATTTTTCACCTGCAGCCACCCGGATCTGCCACTGCACGAGATCGAGCCCCGTGATCATCTCGGTGATGGTGTGTTCGACCTGGATACGGGTGTTCATCTCGATGAAGAAGAACTCGCCGTTCTCGTACAGGAATTCGAAGGTGCCTGCGCCACGGTAGCGCATCTGGCGGCAGGCTTCAGCACACCGCTCGCCAATGGCTTCGATCAGTGCCCGGTCGATGCCGGGTGCAGGCGCTTCTTCAATGACCTTCTGGTGGCGGCGCTGCATGGAGCAGTCGCGCTCACCCAACCAGACGGCCTTGCCCTCGCCATCGGCCATGATCTGGATCTCGATGTGGCGAGGATTTTCGAGGAATTTTTCGAGATAGACCTCGGAATTATTGAAGGCAGCACCAGCCTCGGTGCGCGTCATGGCCACGGAATTGAGCAGCGCGGCCTCGGTGTAGACCACCCGCATGCCACGCCCGCCGCCTCCGCCTGCTGCCTTGATCATGACGGGATAACCAACCTCTTTGGCAATCCGCAGGATTTCCTTGGGGTCTTCGGGAAGTGCGCCATCAGACCCGGGCACGACCGGCACGCCTGAGGCAATCATGGCCTGCTTGGCGTGCACCTTGTCGCCCATGGTACGGATGCTTTCAGGGCGTGGGCCAATGAAGACGAAACCGCTCTTTTCGACGCGCTCGGCGAAATCGGCGTTCTCGGACAGAAACCCGTACCCGGGGTGGATGGCCTCGGCGTCGGTCACCTCGGCAGCCGAGATGAGAGACGGGATGTTCAGGTAGCTGTCGCGCGGCGAAGCAGGCCCGATGCAGACGGCTTCGTCGGCCAGGCGAACGTACTTGGCTTCGCGATCGGCTTCGGAATACACCATGACCGTCTTGACGCCCAACTCTCGGCAGGCGCGCTGCACCCGCAGCGCGATTTCGCCGCGGTTGGCGATCAGAATTTTTTCAAACATGGCGCTCAGGCAATAATGAAGAGGGGTTGGCCGTACTCGACAGGCTCGCCGCTTTCGACCAGGATTTCCTTGATGACGCCGGACTTGTCGGCTTCGATTTCATTGAGCAGCTTCATCGCCTCGATGATGCACAGAGGGTCGCCTTCCTTGACCGACTGGCCGACTTCCACAAAGGCGGGCGCACTGGGGTTGGGCGCGCGGTAGAACGTCCCGACCATGGGGGCCTTTACCTGGTGACCTTGCACGGTCGGTGCCGCGGCGGCTTCGGCCGCCACAGGCGCTGCTGCCACGACGGGTGCCGCCGCGGCCATCACAGGGGCGGCAGCCATCACGGGAGTCTGCGAGAACTTCACGATGCGGACCTTGCCTTCGCCTTCGGTGATTTCGAGTTCAGCAATCCCCGAATCGGCCACCAGGTCGATCAGCGTTTTCAGTTTTCTGAGATCCATGAGAATTGAGTCCTGTGTGCTGGCTCACGGGCACCGTAAGCCTCTGAATCATTGAATTGTGCGTGATAAATAAAATAGGCCGTCGACCCGCTCCTGATGCGACGGACATTGAATCCGCGGCACCGGTATTTCGGAGCGTCTTCGACGGCGATAGAAAAAGCCCATGAATACCTGTACGAGTGCTCCTCAAGGTACCGCCACCCGGCCACGAACCCGGGCGCCAAGCCTTTCAAAGCGTCTTTTTACGCTAAAGGCCGCGATTTGTCCACTAAAAACCGGCGCAATGAAGCGTACGCGCACCCCATTGAAACCTAAAGTATCTTCGACAAGCGCGCATCCAGGGTCGCCGGCGTCAGCTCGCCCAACACCATGCTGGAAGCGCGGCCCCCTGAATTGAAGAAGACCGTAAAAGGCAGGCCACCCCCTTTGTTGCCGAGGGTGCGCATGAGGGAGATCCCGTCGGTGCCACCCAGTACCAAAGGATACGAAACGGTCACTTTCTGCAGAAACCGTTGCACGTTGGAACGCGTATCGATCGCCACGCCCACGATGACAAGCTGGGGATGACTGTGATGCAGTGCTTCGAGCATGGGCATTTCGCGCACGCAAGGAGCACACCAACTGGCCCAGAAATTGAGCACCACCGGGCGCCCGACATACCCGGCCATCGACATTTGCCGCCCTTGCAGGTCTTCGAAAGAACGACCAAAGACCGGATCAGGCGGCAGGGAAAACGCCTGTGCTGCTGATCCGGCCAGCATCAGCGCCGCCAGACTGCCGCATCGAAGAAAGTCCCGCCTGTCCATACTGCCTCCGCTCCACGAGCGTTCATTCCGCATGGCAGACTACCCGCGTGCGCAGACGGCGTCAAACTCTCCCCGTGCGAGCCTCTACAATACCCCCCGGAGGAATCGATGCACGTACACATACTGGGAATCTGCGGCACGTTCATGGGCGGCCTCGCGCTCATCGCGCGCTCGGCCGGCCACACAGTCACCGGCTGCGACGCCGGCGTCTACCCGCCCATGAGCACGCAGCTGCAAGAGCAGGGCATCGAGCTCACCGAGGGCTTCGACGCGAGCCAGCTCGCGCTGGGCGCCGACCTCTACATCGTAGGCAACGTGGTGAGCCGGGGAAACCCGCTCATGGAAGCCATTCTGGATCGCAACCTGCCCTACACCTCGGGCCCGCAGTGGCTGGCCGACCACGTGCTGCGCGGCCAGCATGTGCTGGCCGTGGCAGGAACGCACGGCAAGACCACCACCAGCTCCATGCTGGCCTGGATCTTCGACCATGCGGGTCACCCCGCCAATTTTCTGATCGGTGGCGTAGCCCCCGACCTGCAGGTTTCGGCGCGCTTTCAACCCGGCCACACCCACTTCGTGATCGAGGCCGACGAATACGACACGGCCTTTTTCGACAAGCGTTCGAAGTTCGTGCACTACCACCCACGCACAGCAATTCTGAACAACCTCGAATTCGACCACGCAGACATTTTCCCGAGCCTGGCGGCCATCGAAACGCAATTTCATCACCTGGTGCGCACCATCCCGGCCTCGGGCTGCATCATCCGTCCGGCGACGAGCGCTGCTCTGGACCGCGTGATCGCCCAGGGCTGCTGGAGCCCGATCGAGACTTTCGGTCCCGGAGGCCACTGGCAGGCTCGCCCGCTGACGGACGACGGTCAACGCTGTGACATCGTCTTTGACGGACAGCGGGAGGGGACGCTGGACTGGGCAATGGCTGGCACGCACAACCAGTCCAATGCCCTGGCGGCCATCGCTGCAGCCCGCCATGCGGGCATCTCGGTGCAAGACAGCATCAGTGCCCTGAATGCCTTTCAAGGCGTACGCCGACGACTGGAACTGCGGGGCACCGTCAACGGCGTGGCCGTCTACGACGACTTTGCACACCACCCCACCGCCATTGCCACCACCCTCGACGGCCTGCGCCGACGCGTAGGGCACGCTGCACGCATCCTGGCCGTCATCGAACCCCGCTCCAACACCATGAAACTGGGCACCATGGCAGCGCAGCTGCCGGCCGCGCTTGCCGACGCCGACCTGACCTTCTGCTACGGAGCCACCCACGGCAAACAGGCGCTGGGCTGGGACCCGGCCAAGGTGCTGGCCCCGCTGGGCGAACGGCTCTGGTCCGGGTCGGACCTGCAGGCGCTGGCGCAAGCTGTCTGCCGCGTTGCACGCCCGGGTGACCACATCCTGGTCATGAGCAACGGCAGCTTCGGCGGCATTCACCAAACACTGCTCGATGGTCTCGCCCATCGCCAGACCCACTGAGTTTTTCACATCCATCATGTACGTTCTCTACGAAGACACTGGCAAACTGAAGGCCGAGACCCTGTTTTCCGAGGCAGAGACCTCACTGCAGGTCGAGTCGGCCAGCGGCAAGCGCAGCAAGATCAAGCGCAACACGGTGCTCTTCACCTTTGAGCAGCCGGCCCCTGATGTGCTGCTGTCGCAAGCCGAAGCGCTCGCGGCCACGCTGGATATCCCGTTTCTATGGGAATGCGCGCCACAGCAGGAGTTCGAGGTGGCATCGCTGGCCGAAGACTATTTTGGTCACGCCCCCGGCGCGCTGGAAAAAACAGCGCTGCTGATGGCGCTGTCGGCAGCGCCCGCCTATTTTCATCGCCGCGGACGCGGCACGTACCGCCCTGCACCGCCTGACATCCTGCAAGCCGCGCTGGCCGCCATCGAAAAGAAGCGCCGCCAGGCCGAACTGCAGCAACAGTGGACTGACGACCTGGTCGCCGGAAAATTGCCGGAAGCGCTGCAGCCCGTGGCGCGCTCGTTTCTCGATCACCCGGATAAAAACACCCAGGAATGGAAGGCCTTCGACGCTGCCTTGCAGCAGTTGAACGTGTCGGCCGACAAACTGCTCCTGACGCTGGGCGTCTGGCCCAACCCGCTGGCCATGCGGCGCGAGCGGTTCCTGTCCACCCATTTTCCCAAGGGCACCGAGTGGCCACCAGTGGCGACCCAGCCCTGGGGAGCCGACCTGCCGCAAAACGACATTGAGGTCTATTCGGTCGACGATTCCAGCACCATCGAAATCGACGACGCCTTGTCAGTGACATTGCCCGACGACGGCACGATCCGTGTCGGCATCCACATTGCCGTGCCGTCGCTGGCCATCCCGCGCGGCAGCGAGTTCGACGACATGGCGCGTACCCGCATGTCGACCGTGTACATGCCGGGCGAGAAAATCCCCATGCTGCCCCGTGAACTGATTGCCGCGTTTTCGCTGGACGAGGGTCAGTGGCGCCCGGCGCTGTCGCTCTATGTCACCGGCCGCATGGAAGACGGCGAAATTCTGCAGACCGAAACCAGGCTCGAGCGCATCAGGGTAACCGGCAACCTGCGCCACGACGTGCTCAACAACGAGATCACGGAAGCCGCACTGACCGATCCGTCCGCGACCGTCCCTTACGCCCACTGGCTGCGTCCGTTATGGCACTTTGCGCTCAAGCGCACGGCCGTGCGCGACCACGTGCGGGGCAGACCCGAAAACAACGACCGGGTCGAATACAGCTTCGAGATCGAAGGTCCGCCAGACGACCCGAATTCCATCGTGCAACTCATCCCGCGCCAGCGCAACGCGCCACTGGAGCGACTGGTGGCCGAATACATGATCCTGGCCAATAGCCAATGGGCGGCCCTGCTAGCGCAGCACGGAGTGCCTGGCATCTTCCGCTCGCAGCAGATGGGACGTACCCGCATGTCCACCCAGCCGCTGCCGCACGAGTCCATTGCAGTGCAGCAGTACGCATGGGCCACCTCACCGTTGCGCCGCTATGTGGACCTGATCAACCAGGGCCAGATCATGGCCGCCGCCGAGCATGGTGTCTCGGCGCGCCTGGTGGCTCCGTTCAAACCCAAGGACGCCGACCTGTACGCCATCATCGGGGCCTTCGATTCGCAGTACACGCTCTGGGGCGATTTCCAGTCGTCGATGGAGCGCTACTGGTGCATCCGCTGGCTGCAACAGCAGCGCATCAAAGAAGTGGGGGCGTACGTGCTGCGCGACAATCTGGTGAGGCTGTCCTGCGCGCCCTTCGTCACGCGGATCAATGGGATGCCGGCCATGGAACGCGGTGACGCCGTCGTGCTGGACATTCTGGGGTACGATGAACTGGACCTGGACATCGACTGCCGTCTGCATGAGGCGGCCTGACACCGGGCGGACCCCGCCATGGATACTCTGTCACTCCAACTGCTGCAAGCTCCGCACGAAGGCCGCAGCCGCATGGCGACGGCCCTGCTGCTGTCGCTGGCAGCGCACGGTGCGCTCCTGCTGTGGCACAGCGGCCTCCTGACGCCGCCTCGCCCAAGCCCGACTTCGCTGGAAGTCACTCTGGTCAACAGCCGCAGCGACACTCCGCCGCTCAGACCCCAGGCGCTGGCGCAGCAATCGCTCAACGGCGGAGGCAACGCGGCCACGGGCCTCGCCGCATCACCCCTGCCGCGCACAGTCGACAGTACCGCGGACGAACAAGTGCTCGAGGCGCTGCACCGGCGTCAAGCCGAGCTCGAAGCCGAACAGAAGCGACTGCTCACTCAGCTCGAAGCCCACGAAAAAGTCGCCGCTTCGCGACCCAATCGCGAGCTGCTGGGGCAAAGCAGCGATCCCGGCAACGACGACCGCGAGCAAGAAAGCCTGATCCTGAACGCGCGCATCGCAGCGATCAAGGAGCAGATCGAGCACTACAACGCCGAACCGCGCCAGACCTTCGTAGGGCCCGCCACCCAGGCCGTGGGCTACGCTCAGTACGTCGAAGCATGGCGCCGGCGCATCGAACTCATCGGCACCGAGCACTACCCTCCCGAAGCTCGGGGCAAGATCTACGGTGATCTGCAGCTCACCGTCTATATCCGGAGCAACGGCCAACTGGACCATATCGCCTTCGACCAGCCCTCCAGCCACGCAGTGCTCAACAGCGCGGCGCGACGCATCGTGGAACTCGCTGCACCCTTTGATCCCTTTCCGGCCGAGCTCGCCAAGAAAACCGACATTCTCGCCATCACCCGAACCTGGCATTTCACCCACGGCGGGCTGGAAACCGGGTCGCCATGAGGCCCCGGTTTCGCCGCTCGCTGACCCGGCTGCTGCTCTGGATCATCTGTGCCGGGGTGCTCTATGAAGTCAGCCTGTTTGGCCGTGTCGTGTGGTTCAACTACCGCAACCCGAGCCAGTCTGCCGTGATGCAAGAAACACTGGACGTCTTGCGCCAGACCAATCCCAAGGCCCGGCTGAACCATCAATGGGTACCCTATAACCAGATTTCACCGGCACTCAAGCGCGCAGTCGTGGCATCGGAAGACTCCGGGTTCATGGAGCACGACGGGGTGGAATGGGACGCCATTCAAAAGGCCTGGAGCTACAACGCGCGCGAAGCGGCGCTGGGGCGATCGCGTCGGCGCGGAGGCTCCACCATCACGCAGCAGCTGGCGAAGAACCTGTTCCTGTCGAATTCACGCAATTACCTGCGCAAAGGACAAGAGCTGGTCCTCACCTACATGATCGAGGCTGTCATGAGCAAGCGACGCATTCTGGAGCTCTACCTGAACGTCGCTCAATGGGGAACCGCGACATTCGGTGCCCAGGCGGCGGCCCAGCACTGGTTTCATACCAGCGCCGCACGGCTCTCCAGCGCCCAGGCGGCCGCGCTGGCCTCCATGTTGCCCAATCCCGATTACTACGATCGCCACGGCCAGACGTCGTGGTTGCGCAGCCACGCGGCTGTCATCCAGGCCCGGATGCGTCTGGTAGAGATTCCCTAGCGCTACGATCAAGAGAGCAGGGGCGATCGCGTTACTATGGGGGCTTTCATTGCCTCTTCTTCCATGCGCACGGCCCGACGCTACATCGCCCGCGAAATCTATCGCTCGACCGCCATCATTCTGATCGCGCTCGTGGGGCTGTTCATGTTCTTTGCGCTCATCGAGGGGCTGGACCGGGTCGGGGCCCACCTGACGCTGCTTGACCTGTTCTACCTGCAGACGCTGGAGCTGCCCAGCAACCTGTACGAGCTGCTGCCGATCGGCCTTCTGATCGGCGCCGTCCTGGCACTGGCCGGGCTCGCCCAACGCCACGAACTCACGATTCTGCGCGCCTCGGGCGTAAGCGGGTTGCGCCTGCTGGCGACACTTTGGCTGATTACGCTCCCCCTGGTGGCAGGTGCCTTCGTGCTGTCGGAATACATCACACCCGCGGCCGAAATCCAGGGCAGCGAATCGCGGCTGGCGCTTTTGGGCCGCACCGATGGCGGGCGCCTCGAGAGCGGCTACTGGTTCAAAGAGACAGACGCCCGAGGCGGTGACCGCATCATCAACATCCAGTCGCTCAGTGGCCAGGGCCGTGTCAGCGGCATCACCCTGTACGAATTCAACCACAACGAAAGCCTGGCCAGCTTCACTCAAGCCAAGACCGGTCGCTTCACGCACGGCAAGCTGGATCTGAGCGACCTGACCGAAACGCGTATCGAACCAGAATCCACCAGTGCGCTCTCCGATGCCAGCGCCCCCACGGCACCCATTGCAAAAGTCCTGCACCAGGACAAGCGCACCATCAACACCAGCCTGACGCCTGAACGACTCATCGCTCGCATCCTGACTCCAGAACGCATGTCGATTTCCGACTTGCTCGACTATATCCACTATCTGCAGGCCAACCATCTGCAGACGGACCGTCAGGAAGTCGCGCTGTGGCGCAAGATCGCCTATCCGTTCACACTGCTTGTGATGATGACCATTGCCGCACCCATAGGTTTCATGCAAACGCGGCGCGGTGGCGTGGGCCCCAAGGTGTTCCTGGGAATCATCCTGGGGGTGGGGTTCTTCATGCTCAACCAGCTGGCTCTCAACGCGGGCATGCTCGGTAACTGGCCCCCTTGGGCTACCGCGCTGGTCCCCAGCCTGGCGGGTCTGGCGCTGGCCCTGGCCGCCCTGCTGGCCATGGAGCATCGTCACCATGTGTCGCTGTGGCTGCGGCAACGCCGCCTGGAGCGCAGCCACTCATGACGGCAGCACGCGACGTCTGGGTCATCGGCGACGTCCAGGGCTGCGCGGGTGCGCTGCGGGCCCTGCTTGCACGCCCGGAGCTTTCGAACCCGGACGACGAAATCTGGTTTGCCGGCGATCTGGTCAACCGCGGCCCGGATTCCCTCGGCGCCCTGCGCCTGATTCAGGGACTGGGCTCGCGGGCCCGGGCCATTCTCGGTAATCACGACCTGCATCTCCTGGCCGTGGCGGCGGGAGTGCGCAAGCAAGGCAAGTCCGACACACTGAGCGACATCCTGCAGGCACCCGACGTGACTGCCCTGCTGGACTGGCTGCGCCACCGGCCGCTCCTGATCCGAGGTCATGGTCACATCATGGTGCACGCGGGCATCCTCCCAGCCTGGACCTTGGACCAAGCCGAGGCACTGGCACAAGAAATCGAGACCGCGCTGCAGGGCCCCCAGTGGCACAAGGCGATGGACGACCTCTACGGAGAAGAACCGCTCCAGTGGAACGATGCGCTGCGGGGCGCGGACCGCATGCGCGTGATCGTCAATGCGCTGACACGCATGCGCGTCTGCCACACCGACGGACGCATGGAATTCCGCTACAAGGGCGAGCTGGCGGACGCACCCGAAGGATTGCTGCCCTGGTTCGAACTGCCGGCACGCCGCGATCCAGGCGAACCCGTGGTGTTCGGTCACTGGTCGGCGCTGGGTCTGAACATCCGTGCGGACAGCATCTGCCTGGACACGGGCTGTGTCTGGGGGCGGCAACTGACCGCCCTGCGCCTACGCGACCACCACATCGTGCAGCAGAACTGCACGGAGTGCCGGTAGCCAGTTGGTTCTATTGCTCCGTACCCCGACCAGGCGTCACAGCGGGGCCCTCTCCCGAGGGCAAAATCTTTTGCCGGATCGCAGCTCGCGCCTGATGCGCCAAGGTGCCCCGCTGCGATTGTGCCGAAACCGGGATGAGCGGTAAAAACTCGCACTCCACCCTCACCCGCGTCGCTCCCAGCAGCCACCAAAGGTTGGCGACCAAGGTCTGCTCGCCCACGAAGGCCAGCTCGGGCGCGCGCCGCGCCCCGCGCATGAACCGCAGCGCCACAGGTTGCACGGCGACTTGCGCCTGAACGGCCGCGTCGAAGAGTCCCGCATGGAACGGCAGCAGATCCAGGCCCTCGGTGGTGGTGCCCTCCGGAAAGAGCCCCACCGCATCGCCCTGCGTGAAACAATCCTGCATCTGCTGGCTTGCCTGGCGTACCGCCTGCCGATGCCCGCGATCGATGAATAACGTCCCGGCCCAGGCCACCAGCAGTCCGATCACCGGCCAGCGCCGAATGTCGCTCTTGGCCACGAAAGAGGTCGTGCGCACGCTATTGAACGCAAAGATATCCACCCAGGACACGTGATTCGACACCCACAGAACCGGCCCCTGCAACACGGGTTGCCCCATGACTTGCAGGTGCACGCCGCACAAGACCATCAGCCCTCGCGACCAGCCGCGCACGACCGAACGCCGCGCAGAACGCCGTAAAGCCGGAAACACCAACAGCTCGGTGGCCAGCCCCAACACGATCCAGACGATCACGGCCACCGCACGAATCACGAACAGAAAGAGCGCCACCGGATACCCCGCCTACGAATGAAGTGAGGCCGTACACCTCCTGGGCTGCAAAGGCTTGCAGACACCAAAAATGGACAGCACAATTGGTGCGCCATGATAACCGGTGGGGGTACGACGGCTTAGGGCAGACTGTCGAGATGGCGCTGCAGGATGATGGCGGCCGCCATGGCGTCATCGTCCGATCCGGACGCCAGCAAGCCCTGAGCCTCGACGCTGGAGCCCCGCTCGTCGACAAGAATCACGGGGACATGAAAACGTCCCTCGATCTGATGCGCAAACCGCCGACTCTGCTGCGATGCGGGTTGCTCTTCTCCCGCGAGGGTGAGCGGCAGGCCCACCACCACCGCATCGGGTTGCCATTGGGCGAGCACCGCCGCCACCTGATCAAAGCGTGCTGCCCGGGTCTCAGACCGCAGGATACAGAGGGGCCGGGCGTGAGCGGTCAAGGTGTTGCCAATGGCCACGCCGATCTTCTTCAGGCCGTAATCGAACGCCAGCAGGGTTTGTTCTACGGCCGGCCCGTGCCCGGCAGCTTCAGGCATGCCCCGCGTCGCCCGTCAGCATCGAAGAGCGGATTCCCAGCTGCGCCAGCGCTGCGTCGTAGCGTTCGTCGGCCGGTGTGTCGAAGAGGATTACGTTCGAGGCCAGGACATTGAGCCAGGCATTGCGGGCAAGTTCGTCTTCGAGTTGCCCCGCGCCCCAGCCGGCATAGCCCAGCGTGACCAGAAGATGTTCCGGCCCATGGCCATCAGCCACGTCCTGGAGCACGTCGCGCGACGTGGTGAGCGCCACATCGTCACCCAGCGGGATGCTGGAGTTGTAGGCGCGTTGCGGCACATGCAGCACGAAGCCGCGATCGGTCTGCACCGGCCCGCCAAAAAAGACCGGCGCCTTTTCAATCGGGCCAATCTCGAGCGACAGTTTGAGATCGATGCGCTGCAGCAGATCACCGACAGTCAGATCCGTCGGGCGATTGACCACCAGCCCCAGCGCGCCATGTTCGGTGTGCTCACAGACATAAATGACCGTATTGGCCAGTTCGCCGGATACTCTGCCCGGCATGGCCAGCAGAAATTGCCTCGACAGGTCGATGTGCGGTCGATTTTCGGCAGCATGCGATTCGGTTGTCATGGCAACTCCTCAACGGCCACATGGCCTGCTTACCTAGTGTACCGTCTGGCCAACCCAAATACCGGGATTCAAATCTCGATCAGTTCAAAATCCTCTTTTCGGGCGCCACACTCGGGACAGACCCAATTGGGAGGAACATCTTCCCAGCGGGTGCCCGGCGCAATGCCATCCGCGGGATACCCTGCCGCCTCATCGTAAATCCAGCCGCACACCAGACACATCCAGGTTCGCATGGAATTTGCCTCACCTATATCGCTCGCCGCCATGGTCACAGACCGCATCCATTAGAATGGAGGCCATAGTACACAACTTGCCGGCGCACAGGCCGACGCGCAATCCGCACAATGGCTGTCCTCGATCTACCGGCTACGCCGCTCCCCCTGATTTTCGGCCCGCTGGACCCAAGCGGCGCAAGTAACCTGCCCGCCGACGCAGTCATCTGCGCCCAGTTGGGGACTCACGCCGCCTCGGTGGTCACGGCAATCCACGTGCAGGACACCACCGGGGTGGAATCCATCCAGCGGCTGTCTCCGGAGCTCGTGGACGACCAGGCCCGGTGCCTGCTCGAAGACATGGCGATCGGCGCCCTGAAGATCGGCCCTCAATACGATCCTGAAACCATCTCTGTGCTCGCCCAGATCACGGCCGATTACAGTGCGCTGCCGCTCGTGTTGCAACTCTCCAACCCGCCCCCGGTACCGGACGTCGAGACCCTGGATGCCGAAGAAACCGTCAGCGCCCTGGTGGAATTGCTTGTACCGCAAGCCCTGATGGCCGTCGTGGATGCGGGCCTTCTGGAGCTTTGGGCGGGCCAGGGTCTCTTGTCGTCCTCTCGCGCCAGCTCTCCCATCGAAGCCCTGCACGATTTCGGCGTTTCTCATGTGCTGTGCAGCAATGCAGCCCTGAGTCCCGAGCTCAATGGGATCACTCTGTACTCGCGCGGGCAGCCCAGCCGTCGCTGGCCCTGGGCCGCGCCCAGTGTGCGCGTCAGCGACGCCGAAGGCCTGCTCGCGACCATCCTGACCTGCCTGCTGGCCCGCGGCGAAGACCCGCAGGCAGCCGCGCGACAGGCCGTTACGGCCTCCGGTGCCATGCTCTCACGGCATTTTCACCCCGGCATGGGGCAACGTATTCTGCTGCACACGACACCATGAATCCACTGCGTTTTCCCCGAGGCCTCTACGGCATCACACCCGACTGGGACGACACCGAGCGCCTTTTGGGCGCCATCGAACAAGCGCATGCGGGCGGCATGGTGGCGCTGCAATGGCGACGCAAGCATGGGACCCAAAGTGCGTTGCGGGCCCAGGCGCGCGAAGTGCACGCGCTCTGTCTGCGCCTGGGCCTGATCTTCATCATCAATGACGATTGGCGCCTGGCCGCCGACCTGGACGCCGACGGGGCTCACATCGGGCGTGACGACGGTGCCGTTGCCCAGGCCAGGCAGGCCCTGGGCGCAGACAAATTGCTGGGCTGTTCCTGCTACGACAGGCCGGATCTCGCCCGAGAACGGCTATGCGAAGACGTGGATCTGATCGCATTCGGTGCCATCTATCCGTCCCCGACCAAGCCCGAGGCCGAACACGCCACGCTGGATCACATCCGAGCCGGGCACGACCTGGTGCGCGGTCTTTCCCCTCGCCCGGCCGTCTGTGCCATCGGCGGCCTCACCCCAGAAAACTCCGCTGCCGTGATTGCGGCCGGTGCCGACAGCCTGGCTGTCATCAGCGCCGTATTCGAGGCGCCCGACATTCGAGCTGCCGCGCAACGCTTCTCGGCGCTTTTTCTCTGATTTTTATACGGATATCGTCATGTCCCGCAACACAGAACTCTTCGAACGCGCCTGTCGCGCCATCCCGGGTGGGGTGAATTCGCCCGTGCGCGCCTTTCGCTCCGTGGGCGGCACTCCGCCCTTTATCGCGCGGGCACGTGGACCCTACATGTGGGACGCCGAAGGCACCCGCTACATCGACTACATAGGCTCCTGGGGTCCGGCGATCCTTGGCCACGCCGACCCCGAGGTAGTTCAGGCGGTACAGCAGGCAGCCGAGGGCGGCCTGTCGTTTGGCGCGCCCACCGAAGCCGAGGTCGAAATCGCCGAGGCCATCATTGCGCGCATGCCTTCCATCGAGCAGGTGCGGTTGGTGAGTTCAGGCACCGAGGCCACCATGTCGGCCATCCGGCTCGCCCGCGGCTACACCGGCCGTCCCAAGATCATCAAGTTCGAGGGCTGCTACCACGGGCACGCCGACAGCCTGCTCGTGAAAGCCGGCTCCGGCATGCTGACCTTCGGCAACCCGACCTCGGCCGGGGTACCGCCCGAATTCGTGCAGCACACGCTGGTTCTGGACTACAACGACCTCGCGGCCGTCGAAGCCGCCTTCCGGCAATATCCCGAAGAGATCGCCTGCATCATCGTGGAGCCCATTGCCGGCAACATGAACATGGTGCGACCCGCGGCCGGGTTCCTGCAGGGTTTGCGCACGTTGTGCACGCAATACGGTGCGGTCCTGATCTTCGACGAAGTCATGACCGGCTTTCGGGTGGGGCCGCAAGGGGTGCAGGGGCTCACGGGGATCAAGCCCGACTTGACCACGCTGGCCAAGATCATTGGCGGCGGCATGCCCGTAGGGGCTTTCGGTGGGCGGCGCGACATCATGGAACAGATCGCCCCGCTGGGCGCGGTTTACCAGGCCGGCACCCTGTCCGGAAATCCGGTCGCCGTGGCTGCAGGGCGCGTCACCTTGCGACGCCTGGCACAACCGGGGTTCTACGAAGCGCTGCATCAACACACCGGCGAGCTCGTGCAAGGCCTGGTGGAGCGGGCGCGCGCCCACGACGTGGCGTTCTCGGCCGATTGGCAGGGCGGGATGTTCGGCCTGTATTTTCGCGACACGCCGCCCACCAGTCTGGCGGAGGTCTCCGCCTGCAATCTGGAAGCCTTCAAACAGTTCTTCCATGGCATGCTGGCCGCAGGGGTGCACTTTGCACCTTCGGCGTTCGAGGCAGGCTTCGTATCGGCAACGCATGACTCTGCGGTGATCCAGGCGACGCTGGATGCTGCGGACCGGGTGTTTGCCCGCATGATTCAGCACTAGAATTGCAGCTTTGAACCTGATCCCCACCTCGCGACATGGCCATCAACCTTGACATCCCGGCGCGTGACGCCGTCTTCCCCGTCCCCGGCATTCGCATCGGCATGGCCGAAGCGGGCGTGCGCAAGGCCAACCACCGCGACCTAACTGTGCTGCTGCTCGACGAAGGCACCACCGTCGCCGGCGTCTTCACGCAGAACCGCTTCCGAGCCGCCCCCGTTCAGGTGTGCGAACGGCACCTGTCCTCGGGATCGGCCATCCGGGCACTGGCCATCAATACGGGCAACGCCAACGCCGGGACGGGTACCGCCGGACTGCAGGCTTCAGACGCCACTTGTCAGGCTCTTGCGGGGCAATTGGGCCTGAAGGCGGATCAGATCCTGCCGTTTTCGACGGGCGTCATCCTGGAACCGCTGCCCGTGGATCGCATCATCGCCGCCCTGCCGGCGGCGGTGGCAAGTGCCCGCGCCGACCATTGGTTCGAAGCGGCGCACAGCATCATGACCACTGACACGCAGCCCAAGATCCACTCGGCGCGCGTCGAGCTCGCCGGACAGGCCGTGACCGTGACCGGCATTGCCAAGGGCGCGGGCATGATTCACCCCAACATGGCCACCATGCTGGGATTCCTGGGCACGGACGCCGGCTTGCCAGCCGAGCTGCTGCACACCCTGGCCAAACGGATCGCCGACCGGTCCTTCAACCGCATCACCGTGGACGGCGATACCTCCACCAACGATTCTTTCATCATCATGGCGACCGGGGCCAGCGGGATGCACATCACCTCGGAAGCAGACCCTCGATTCGCCGCGCTGGAGCAGGCGCTGACCCATGCGGCACGCGACTTGGCCCAGAAGATCGTGCGCGACGCCGAAGGCTCGACCAAATTCATGACCATCCAGGTGGAAGAAGCCGGCAACACGGCTGAAGCCCTGCAGGTGGCCTACGCCATTGCCCATTCGCCACTGGTCAAGACGGCGTTTTTTGCGTCCGATCCGAACCTGGGCCGCATCCTGTGCGCAATCGGATATTCGGGTGTGCCTGACCTGGATGTCTCGAAGATCACGCTCTGGCTGGGGGATGTGCGCGTCGCCTGCAACGGTGGTCGCGACCCGGGCTATCAAGAAGCCGACGGCCAGCGCATCATGGCCGCACCTGAAATCCTGGTGCGCGTAGCCCTGGGGCGCGGCCAGGCAAGCGACACCGTTTACACCTGCGACCTTTCGCACGAATATGTGAGCATCAACGCCGATTACCGCTCCTGAAGTGCGTGATATCAAAATGTGTGCGCCAGCCCTTTGATTTGACAAGGTAATTCTGTATATAATGCAGGGCTTGGCGTTTGCTCTACCTATAGGCTTGCGCCATTTTGCAATGTCAGCGCCTTGCAGATCGTCTGCCGGGCTTGGCAAATTCTTTAGGAATCCCCCATGTACGCGGTCATAAAAACCGGCGGCAAACAGTATCGTGTTTGCGCTGGCCAAAAACTGAAAATCGAACAGATACCGGCTGACATTGGGCAAGAAATTTCGCTTGACCAGGTGTTGTCGGTGGGCGAAGGCGAGTCGCTGAAAATCGGCGCGCCTTTCGTTGCTGGTGCCTCGGTCAAAGCTACCGTTCTTGCGCAAGGCCGTCACGACAAGGTCACCATCTTCAAGATGCGCCGTCGCAAGCACTATCAGAAGCATCAAGGCCATCGCCAGAACTACACTGAAATCCGCATCGAAACCGTTGCGGCCTGATTCCGGCCATCGCATTTAGGAGCTCATCATGGCACACAAAAAAGGCGGCGGCTCGACTCGCAACGGCCGCGATTCCGAATCGAAACGACTGGGCGTGAAGGTGTTCGGCGGCCAGGCAATCCTGGCAGGCGGCATCATCGTTCGCCAACGCGGCACGCAGTTTCACCCGGGCGTGAACGTCGGTATCGGCAAGGACCACACGCTGTACTCGCTGGTCGACGGCAAGGTACGTTTCGCAGTGAAGGGCGCGCAGAACAAGCGCACCGTCATTGTCGAATCTGCCAGCTGATCGCACCGACGCGACAGAGGGCCCTGCCAACTGGCAGGGCCTTTTTTTATTAGAATGAAAACTGCAGTTCCACACGGAACCTGCAACCTACCCGCCGTCTGACGCGGCGTTGGATTCCACCATGAAATTCGTAGACGAAGCCACCATAGAAGTCGTCGCTGGCAAAGGCGGCAACGGTGTCGCGAGCTTCCGCCGGGAAAAATTCATTCCCATGGGCGGCCCGGACGGCGGCGACGGAGGCCGGGGCGGTTCCATCATCGCCGTGGCCGATCGCAACATCAACACGCTGATCGACTACCGCTACGCCCGCCTGCACCGGGCCAAGAACGGCGAAAACGGGCACGGCTCAGACCGATACGGCGCCGGGGCTGACAACATCACGCTGCGCATGCCTGTAGGCACCACCATTCTGGATGCTGAAACAGGAGAACAGCTGTTCGACCTGGATCGCCATGGCGAACGCGTCACCCTCGCTGCCGGAGGCGCAGGGGGCCTGGGCAACCTGCACTTCAAGTCCAGCACGAACCGGGCACCACGCCAGTGCACCCCGGGGCGCGAAGGCGAGCAGCGCAAGCTGCGATTGGAGCTCAAGGTACTGGCCGATGTGGGCCTGCTGGGCATGCCCAACGCGGGCAAGTCCACCCTGATCACCAAAGTCTCGAACGCACGCCCCAAGATCGCCGATTACCCCTTCACCACGCTGCACCCCAATCTGGGGGTGGTGCGCACCTCTGCGTCCCACAGCTTCGTCATTGCCGACATCCCTGGGCTTATCGAAGGGGCATCCGAAGGCGCCGGGCTGGGGCATCTGTTCCTGCGCCACCTGAGCCGCACACGCGTGCTGCTGCACCTGCTGGACGTCTACTCGCCCGATCCTGACGTCGACGCCTGCGCCCAGGCGGCAAAAGACGCGCGAGCCATCGCTCTGGAACTCGAGCGCTACAGCCCTGAACTGGCCGCCAAACCGCGCTGGCTGGTCCTCAACAAGATCGACATGGTCGAAGACCCGGCCGCCGTGCAAGCTCGCATCTGCACGGAACTGAACTGGACCGGCCCGGTGTTTGGAATCTCGGCGCTGACCGGCGACGGCACGCAAGCGCTCACGGGCGCACTGCAGGCCTGGCTCGACGAGCAGCTGCGCACCGCTCATGCGCACGACGACGATCCGCGCTTTGCCTCACCCGATTCCGCCGAACAAGACCCCCAGACGCCCTCTTCCGACGACACTCTCTGATTTCTCCATGGCTCACCCTGCTCCCGGGCCTTCGGTTGCCCACACTGCCCACCGGCTGGTCCTGAAGGTCGGTTCCTCCCTGGTCACCAACGAAGGCCGAGGCATCGACCTGGAGGCCGTCGAGCAATGGGCGGCACAGATCGCCGGGCTGCACGCCGAGGGCCGGCAAATAGTGCTGGTCTCCAGCGGCGCGATTGCCGAAGGCATGGCCCGTCTGGGCTGGCCGCGCCGCCCCAGCACCATGCCCGAGCTGCAGGCGGCCGCTGCCGTGGGTCAGATGGGGCTCATCCAGGCCTACGAATCCGCCTTTGCCCGGCATGGCATTCGCACGGCGCAAATTCTGCTCACGCACGAAGATCTGTCGCACCGCCGCCGCTACCTGAATGCGCGCAGCACGCTCAACACTTTGCTGAGCCTGGGAGTCGTGCCCATCGTCAACGAGAACGACACCGTCGTCACGGACGAGATCCGCGTGGGCGACAACGATACGCTGGGGGCTCTGGTCACCAACCTCATCGAAGCCCACGTTCTCATCATCCTGACTGACCAGCCGGGGCTCTACAGCGCCGACCCCCGCAAGAACCCCGAGGCCGAGTTCATCCACCACGGCCAGGCGGGCGACCCGGCTCTGGAAGCCATGGCCGGCGGCTC
Organism: Castellaniella sp.; assembly: GCF_036379515.1. Classification (GTDB taxonomy): domain Bacteria; phylum Pseudomonadota; class Gammaproteobacteria; order Burkholderiales; family Burkholderiaceae_B; genus Castellaniella. Next base: position 74,331 of record NZ_DASVGN010000007.1, on the reverse strand, counting down.
GGGGAGTGCCATCGGCACGGGTGGAATGCTGACCAAGGTACTGGCCGCACGCCGAGCTGCCAACAGCGGTGGCCACACCATTATTGCCTCGGGCCGTGAACCGGCCGTACTGCAGCGGCTCGCCGCCGGTGAGGCCATCGGTACCGAGCTACGCGCCGTGCTGCCGATGCGTTCGGCCCGCCAGCGGTGGCTCGCCAACCACCTGCGCCTGCGCGGTCGGGTCACACTGGACGCGGGTGCCGTGCGGGCACTGACGCAAGGCCATCACAGCTTGCTGCCGGTCGGCGTCATCGCAGTCGAAGGCGACTTCGACCGAGGCGACGTCGTGGCCTGCGTGGACGAACACGGGGTCGAGTGCGGTCGTGGCCTCATCAATTATTCGTCCGCCGACACTGCGCGCATCCTGCGCCAGCCCAGCAACCGGATCGCCGACATCCTGGGCCATCTGACCGACCCCGAGCTGATTCATCGGGACAACCTGGTGGTGGTGCGCACACGCACCGCCATCACTTCTGCGCAGGAATGAAAGACGTCTCCTTGACTTCTTCCATCACCACGCAGCTCTTGGTCTGCGTCACCCCCGGCAAACGCAGGAGAATGTCGCCCAGAAGGTTGCGGTACTGACCGATTTCCTTGATGCGCGCCTTGATCATGTAATCGAAGTCGCCCGAGACCAGGTGACATTCGAGCACCTGCGGCACGCACAGCACTTCGCGGCGAAATTCTTCAAACGTGCGCTCGGACTTGCTGGACATGGTGATTTCGACGAAGACCAGCAGACCCGCATCCAGCGCTGCCGGCGATACCTGTGCGTGATACCCCCGGATGACACCGTCGCGTTCCAGCCGCCGCACGCGCTCGATGCAGGGAGTCACCGTCAAGCCCACCGCATCGGCCAATTCGGTCATGGAGAGCCGCCCATTTTGCTGCAACAGGTCTAGAACGCGGCGATCAATCTTGTCCAAGGCATGGGTTGATTCTTTCTGAATCCGCATGATTTTCTCCGTGGCAACGACCCGGCTCCGGCGACTGTTTTGGCTGCTTTCCAGGACCGAACGCGCCGCACCAGCATTTCGTCCTGCCGCTCGCTGATTAGCAGCTTAATACCCATTGTATTTCATGGAAATGTGATTTTTCCATAAAAAATTAACCAGACAAATCGCCTACCATAATGAAAAATTCATTGTGATGAGGCGCATCATGAAGGTTCTGGTTCTGGGTGGCGGTGTCGTAGGGGTCACGAGCGCCTACTACCTGGCTCGCCAAGGGCACGAAGTCACCGTCGTCGACCGCGAATCCGACACTGCCGAAGAAACCAGCTTTGGCAATGCCGGGCAACTTTCCTTCGGATATTCATCTCCGTGGGCGGCTCCAGGCATTCCGTTCAAGGCGCTCAAATGGATGTTTCAGCAGGATTCCCCACTGACCATCCGTCCCGACGGCAGCTTCGCGCAAATCAAATGGCTGCTGCAGATGTGGCGCAACTGCACGCCCGAGCGGTATGCACTGAATAAAGAACGCATGCTGCGGATGTCCGCCTACAGCCGTCAGTGCCTGCACGATCTGCAGTCCGACACCGGCATCCGGTTCGAAGGACGCCGCCAAGGCACATTGCAGGTCTTCCGCACGCAAAAGCAGATGGACACTGCCCAGATCGACGTGCAGGCGCTCAGCGACGCGGGCGTCTCGTTCGAGCTGGTGGATGGTGATCACCTCACACAATACGAACCGGCCCTGGCTCAGGTCCGCCACAAACTGGTGGGCGGGCTGCGCACGCCTGACGACGAAACAGGCGATTGCCGCCTCTTCACCCATGCACTCACGCGTCTTGCACAAGACCTGGGCGTTCAGTTCCGCTACCAAGAGACCATTCAGTCACTGCAACGGACGGGCGGACGCATCACCGGGGTGAAATGCGCTTCGGGGTTGCTCCAGGCCGATGCCTACGTCGTCGCGCTGGGGTCGTATTCTCCGCTGCTGCTACGCGGCATCGTCGACATCCCTGTCTACCCCATGAAGGGCTATTCCATCACGGTGGACATTGCCGACGAACAGCGTGCCCCGGTGTCCACCCTGCTGGACGAAACCTACAAGGTAGCCGTCACCCGGTTCGATCAGCGCATTCGGGTCGGCGGCATGGCGGAAGTCGTAGGCTACGACAAGACGCTCAACCCGCGTCGCCAGCACACGCTGGAACTGGTGCTCAACGACTTGTTCCCCGGCAGCTATACCCCTGGCAACGTGCATTTCTGGACGGGCCTGCGCCCCAAGACCCCTGACAGCACACCGATCGTGGGGGCCACTGCGCTGGACAATCTGTACCTGAACACAGGCCATGGCACGCTGGGCTGGACGATGTCATGCGGCAGCGGCCGTCTGCTTGCCGATGTCGTGTCGGGGCGTGCCACGGCGATTCGCAGCGACGACCTGAGCGTGGCCCGCTACCACACCGTCAATCAGACCACCCAGCAGTATCGGGCCGCCACGCGCTGAATCGGGATCGTCAGGCCCAGCTTGCGCGCCCTGGCGCGCAAGCGCCCGACCACGACAGGGATATTTGCCGTCGCCCTGAGCGGGCGGTTGGCGGGGGCGTCCCAGGCTTGCAGAGCCACCTGCACCAGCGTGTCGGGATGCGCCTCGTTGTGCACAGCCTCGAAGAGATGCTGCACCAGGGCGCGCTCCACTCGCGTCAACGGCACACACTTCCCCTGATCATGCACCAGAAGCCAGGCGCTCGAACGCGGTGCCCAGGCGTCGTGCGCCAGCTGCCACGAACCAAGGCACAAGGTCTTGCCAGCAGAGGTCACGGGGGCAGCCCGGGGCGAGAGGTCCATGGCTATCGATCGTAGCGGGCCTCCTGCGGCAGGTCAATCACAAATGTGATAATGATAATCACCAATGTGCTTGATGTTTTCTGTCCAATGATCGGGTGGATACCTTTGCCAGCCGACTCAAGTACGCCCGAACCCTGCGACATCTGTCACAGGCGGCGCTGGCACGCAAGTGTGGCCTGTCGCAAAGCGCCATTGCCAGCTATGAGCGCGGCACGCGCAAGGAGCCCAGCAAGATACTGGCGCTTGCAAGCGCGCTGGAAGTCAATGCCCATTGGCTGGGCGAGGGGCAGGGACCCACGTTTCCCGTGCAGCCTGCGGGACTGTCACTGGGCGAAACCACTTGGCCGTTCAGGTCCATCAACCCTCAGCTGTTCTGGTCACTACCCCTGAGCGACCGCGAGGCGGCTGAACGGGCGCTTGCCACCTTCATCGACGGGCTGCTCAAGGCGCGAACACCTTGAGCCTGCGTCCAGGAAGACAGCCCAAATCCAGGATGCCCCCGCGACCCACTGGCGCCGCGGCGGCGTCTCGTAGCATCATTGTTTGACTGCGTACAGGAACAGCTCGACTCGACGGTTCAAGGCGCGCCCTTCAGGCGTGTTGTTGTCGCCGACCGGATTGGCCGACCCCAGGCCCTCGGCCGTCAGCCGGCTGCCGGCAACGCCCTGGCTCGCCAGATACTGTGTGACCGCCGATGCTCGCCGTTGCGAAAGCGGCATATTGATTGCATTCGTACCGGTGCTGTCGGTGTAGCCAATGGCCTTCGCCCGCAGTTCGGGGTGCTCGTTCAAGGCCTTGGCCACGCTGTCGAGCACGGGCAGCAACGCTGGCTTGAGCTGAGCCTGATTCGTGTCGAAGGACACATTGCTGGGGATGTTGACCTTCAGTGAACCATCCGGCATTTCGATGACGGCCACGCCCAGGCTGGATGCGCCGGATTTTTCCACATCCTGTTTTACGCTCTTCCAGTTGTACCCCACCAAGCCACCGACCACGCTGCCAAGGCCCGCTCCGATCAACGCACCCTGCCCGTGACCGATCAAGGCGCCGATGCCGGCACCTACTGCGGCCCCCGCGCCTGCTCCCACGGCCGTGTGCTGGCCCTGCGGCGTCATGTTGGCACAGGCCGTCAGAAACACCAGGCTACCGACAGTGGCCACCCGGGCCACCTGATACCCGATAGAGTGATGCGAAGCGGATGGATAAGCCAATGCAACCATTGTTGTTCTCCTTGGAGACGAAGAATTCATAGCGTAGCAAGTTGAATCAGACCTTGAGTAAAAGGATGTATCAAGCACACCCGGAATACAATTCCTCGAGCCTCTGAATCATCGCTGCCCGCCCCGGCGTCTCGCTTGGGCCGGCAACCAGTAGAATGGTTCGGAGCCCCCTTTGGACACCGCGTCGCACACAGGGTCTGCATGATCGAATTTCAGCATGTCTTCAAGTCGTTCGGCCGCAGCCGCAACATTCTGGCAGACGTCAATTTCAACATTGACGCCGGTGAATTCATCTTCGTGTCGGGGCCGTCCGGCGCCGGGAAATCCACGCTGCTCAAGCTGGTTGGCGGGCTCGAGCACCCAAGCCGGGGCTCGGTGACCGTCAACGGTCACCGCACCGACCAGCTTGCGGCGCGCGCGCAGCCCTACCTGCGGCGAACCGTGGGGCTGATCCTGCAGGATGCCCACCTGCTCTTTGACCGCACGGCGTTCGACAACGTGCTGCTGCCGCTGCAGGTGCAGGGGCTCGACGGCAGCATGGCAGCGACCCGTGCCCGCGCCGCCATGGAAAAGGTCGGCTTGCGCGGCAAAGAAGACCTGCATCCCATTGAGATGTCGGGCGGCGAACAGCAACGGCTCGCCATGGCCCGGGCCATCGTCGGACGGCCTGCCATCCTGATTGCTGACGAACCGACGGCCAATCTGGACCACGCCAATGCCGTGCGCATCATGGACGTATTTCGGGACTTCAACCGCGTAGGCGTGACGACCCTGATCGCCTCTCACGACACCGATCTCATGGCGCATTACGCACAGCGCACCCTGCACATCGCCGAGGGCCGCTTCAACGATACTCCGGGAGTCCCAGCATGAACCGCTGGCTGAGCCACCACCGCTACGCTCTCCGGGTCGCACTGCACCGGCTGCGGCTGCATCCGTTCTCATCAGCCGCCAACATCGTGATCATTTCGCTGATGCTTACCGTCCCCATCCTGGGCGCGGCCGTCCTCGAATCCAGCCAGCCGCTGGCGCGTCAACTTGCCGTCACACCCGAGCTGACGCTCTTCCTTGCACCCCATACCAGCAGCGCCGATCAGCAAACCCTGCTTGCCCGCATCCAGAAAGAATCGGGCAGCAAGATCAACCAGGTGCGCCTGCTGCCGCGCGATCAGGCCATGGCGCAGTTGCGCGCCGACCCGGCCTGGGCGCAGGCGCTGGATGCCCTGCCCGAAAACCCGCTGCCGGATGCCATCATCGTCACGCTGAAAGACTCGACTGCGCCTGCTCAGGAAGCAGCAGCCCTCACGCAGACGTGGCAGCAATGGCCAGGCGTCGCCCGTGTGCAAATGGACAGCGAGTGGGTGCGGCGGCTTGAATCCCTGCTGTCCTTCGTGCGCATGGGGCTGGGGCTCCTTGCCATCGCAGTAGGCATCGTGGTGCTCGCGACCGTCTTCAACACCGTGCGCCTGCAGGCACTCACCCAGCGCGAAGAAATCGCAGTCGCGCGGCTGGTGGGGGCTACCGAGTCCTTCGTGCGACGTCCGTTCCTGTATCTGGGGGCACTCACCGGCTTCGCCTCCAGCCTCCTTGCCATCGCACTGGCGGATCTTGCTTTGATTCCCCTGAACACCATCCTGGGCAACTTTGCGCACAGCTACGGCATTCAGTGGGCCATCCATCTACCCGCCAGCTCCGACCTATTGCTCTGGGGAATCCTGATTGTCATCCTGGGTGCCGTCGCCGCAAGACTCTCGGTCACTCGCCACACCCGATTCTGATGGGCCCCGCATCGCGTATCGCGGCCTGGCAACGCCAGTCGGGACGCCATGGGCTTCCGTGGCAGTCCACCCGTGACCCTTATCGGATCTGGCTTTCAGAGGTCATGCTGCAGCAGACACAGGCTGCCACGGTGGTGCCCTATTACCAGAGATTCCTGCTCGAATTCCCGAATGTGGCAACCCTGGCCAACGCCCCGCTGGACGCCGTATTGCGAGCCTGGGCAGGCCTGGGGTATTACGCCCGGGCGCGCAACCTGCATCGCTGTGCGCAAACCATTCGCGACCACCACCACGGGCAGTTTCCAGTGAGTGCCGCCGCATTGTCCGAGTTGCCAGGTATCGGTGCCTCCACCGCAGCAGCCATTGCCGCTTTTTCCTTTGGTGAACGGGCTGCCATCCTGGACGGCAATGTGCGCCGTGTGCTGGCACGCTATTACGCTCTGGACGGCGACCCCACCAGCGCCGCCGCCACCCGCCAGCTCTGGACCTGGGCACAGGCGTGGCTGGATCAGGCGCCTGTCGACCTGGACATGGGCGCCTATACCCAAGGGCAGATGGACCTGGGGGCTACCGTATGCACGCGCAGCGCCCCCGATTGCCCTCATTGCCCTTTGTTCGATACCTGCGAAGCGAGGCGCCAGGGACGGCAGCAGGAGCTGCCTCACCCTCGGGCACGCCGCGCGCAGCCAGAACGCCGCTGCCACATCTTGCTGGCCGAATGCGGCGACACGCTATTGCTGCAGCACCGTCCTCCACAGGGGGTCTGGGGGGGGCTCTGGTCTTTGCCCCAGTTCGACACTGACCACGAACTGCAGGACTTCTGCCGTCATGGCGGGCCCCCACAGGCGCTGCAGCCCATGGCGGCCTTCGAGCACGTATTCACCCATTTTCGGCTGCACCTGCAACCCTGGCATCTGCAAACAGAACAGTGGATGCCATCCGGCGAGCAGGGCGAACATGCCTGGGTCGGCGCGACGCAGCTGGCGGAACTCGGAATGCCCGCCCCCATCAGCCGACTGCTGGAGAGTTTCTACGTGTCCCGCTGCGGCTGATGTGAGCCTATGCTCATGAGCAGGCCGCAGGCCACGCCCAGCGTGATGAGAGCAGTCCCTCCGTAACTCATGAACGGCAGGGGTATCCCCACCACCGGCAGGATGCCGGTCACCATGCCCACATTCACGAACACATAGACGAACATCATCATGGACATCGCGCCTCCGACCAGGCGCCCGAACTGCGTGGGTGCGCGCACCGTAATCGAGAGGCCACGCAGCACCAGCAAGGCATACAAGGCCAACAGGGCCACCCCCCCATACAGGCCGAATTCTTCAGCAAAGACGGCAAAGATGAAGTCCGTCATGCGCTCGGGGATGAAATCCAGGTGCGATTGCGTGCCCTGCATGTAGCCCTTGCCGTATACGCCCCCCGAACCGACGGCAATCATGGACTGGATCGTATGAAAGCCTTTGCCCAGTGGATCCATCCCCGGGTTGAGCAGCACGCAAATGCGGTTCTTCTGGTATTCGTGCAGCACGACCCAATTCACGTCCGGCTCACAAATCTGGCCCTCGTGTGTGACCAGGGTGCCCAGTCCGATCCCCAGCACCAACACGACAGGGATCAGCAACTTGAAGGACAGACCGCCAAAATACATGACGCAAAAGCCTGAAGCCAGTACCAGCATGGCCGTGCCAAGATCAGGCTGCTCGATGATGAGGGCGGCCGGGATGAGCAGCAGGAACGCCGCCACACAAAAATCGCGAGCCCGGATGCGACTGAGAGATTGGCGCTCGAAATACCACGCCAGCATGAGCGGCACGGCGATTTTCATGATCTCCGAAGGCTGAATCCGCGCGACTCCGATATTGAGCCAGCGCGTGGCGCCCTTGCTGGTCACACCAAAAAGTGCCACCGCCACCAGCAACGCAATGCCCAGCAGGTAGACATAGGGAGCACACTTCAGGATGACTCGAGGCTGAAGCACGGCCACGATCCACATCACCACGAAGGCAATCAAAAAATTGCGGAACTGATCTGCGAACCGGGGATCAGCATCCCCCACGGCCGAATGCATGGTGGCCATGCCCACCATCGCCATCACGGCCAGCAGCGCCAGCAAGGGCCAATCCAGCGCCGCAAACATGCGGCGCACAGCCAGGACCATCAGTTTCATGGGGTATTCTCCTGGACGCCCTCGGCAGGTTCGTCGCTCCCGTCGGGCAAGGGCGCGGGCTCGGGCGATTCTTCGTCATCGGGCGCAGGGGCGGCTTCTGGCTCGGAACCGGCCTTGATCAAGGTCTTGCCAGCGGCCTGCTCGGCCTGCAGTTTTTGCTGCCGAGCCGCGACGCGTGCCGGGTCCAGCCAATAATCAAAGACCTTGCGCGCAATCGGTGCAGCCACGGATGCACCCCAGCCGCCATTTTCCACGATCAGGGCCACGGCAATCTGGGGATCGTCGGCAGGCGCATAGGCCATGAAGAGCGCGTGATCCCGCAGGCGCTCATCCACGGAATGCGCCCGGTACTTGGCGCCCTTCAGGCTGTAGACCTGGGCCGTCCCCGTCTTGCCGGCCGCCTGGTAGGGCGCCCCCAGGAACGCCTGGCGCGCGGTCCCCTGGCGCACCACGTCTATCATCGCATCTTTGACGATCTTGAGATTTTTGGGGTCCAGCTTGATCGTGTATTCAGGCCCCGTCACCGGATAACTGAAGCGACCCGTCACCGGGTTGATGATACGGCGCACGAGGTGTGGCTTCATGTACACACCATTGTTGGCCAGCACGGAGGTGGCCTGCGCCAATTGCAGCAAAGTGAATGCGTTGTAGCCCTGGCCCACGGCCACAGAAACAGTCTCACCCTGATACCAGTGCTGTTGGGCGGGCTTCTTGTACATCTTGCGCTTCCAGGCCCGCGAGGGCAGGACTCCACGCCGTTCGCCATCCAGATCGATGCCGGTGATCTGGCCAAAGCCAAACTGCTTGGTGAAATCGTGCAGTTTGTCGACGTCCATGATGGCACCGAGCGAAAAGAAGTAGACGTCTGACGACTTCACGATCGCCTTGTGCATGTCGGTAGGCCCATAGACGGCCCCGGCTGCATTGCGAAACTTCTGGCCGGCCAGCTCGAAATATCCCGGATCAGGAATCAGCTCGGTCGGCGAACGCAAACCCATCTGCAGCGCCGCCAGCGCGACGAACGGCTTGTAAGTCGAGCCGATCGGATAGGTACTGTAGAGCGGGCGATCGATGAGTGGATGGTCAGGCGAATCGTTCAGCTTCTTCCAGTTTTCAACGTCGATCCCATCGACGAACAGGTTGGGGTCGAAGGAAGGGGATGAGACAAAGGCCAGCACTTCGCCCGTCTTGGGTGCAATGGCCACCAGTGCGCCCCGCTTGCCCTGGAACTGTTCTTCAGCAAGCTTCTGCAGGCCAATGTCCAACGAAAGCTCCAGGTTCGAACCTGGAATCGGATCGGTACGGCTGAGCTCGCGCACGGGGCGGCCTCCCGCCGTCACCTCGAGCTCTTCGACTCCGGTGCGGCCATGCAAGGCGCGCTCCCAGGTCTTCTCGATGCCCTTCTTGCCCATCACCTGGGTGCCGCGATAGTTGCCGGCCTGTCCCGTGTCTTCGAGATGTTGTTCGTCTTCCTCGGAAATCCGGCCCACGAAACCCACCACGTTCGCGGCCGTTTCATGTTCAGGGTAATACCGTACCCAGCGCGCCTCCAGATCCACGCCCGGAAATTGATACGCGTGCGCCGCAAACCAGGAGGCCTCGATTTCATTGAGGTTGTTGCGCAGCAGCACCGGCGCATAGCGGCCACTTTGCTGATACAAGCGCAGAAATTTGCGACGATCGCCGGCACTGATGTAGACGAGCTCGCCCAGGTGATCGAGCATGGCGTCGATGTTGCCTTGCACGCGCGAGCGCGTCACGACCAGCGTGTAGTCACGCTCGTTGCGCGCCATGACCACGCCGTCGCGATCCATGATCTGCCCGCGGCGAGGAGGAATCGGCACGATGGCAATGCGATTTTGCTCCGCACGCGCCGACAGATTGTCGTAGCGCACCACCTGCAAAAACCACAGACGTCCCACCAGCACCAGCAGGAAGACCACCGCAAACAGCCCCGCCACCCAGGCACGCAGCAGAACGGTCTGGCGCTGATGCTGGCTGGTCTTGTGAAACTCAAACATAAGCTACACGGAACCCACGTCCGAGCCATCCAGGCGGCGCTGATACAGTAGCAGCAGCACATCGGCCAGAGGCCACAGGACCGCCGTGATGACGCCCGACCAGAGCCAGTCCCAGCCAACCCACTCACCGTTCATCCATGCGCCCAGCAGGTGGGATGCCATGAGTGCCACGATGAAGATCGGCAGCACATGCAGCATCTGCACCCAGGGATTGAAATGCTGCAGACGCCGGTTCAATCGCAAGATGCCATAAGCCACCAACACATAGCACAGCGCATGCAGCCCCAGCAGGCCCGTGTCGTGCACATCCATGAGCACACCCAGCACGAAGGCAGTGAACAGCCCCACCCGGTTGGGCTCGTGCAAACACCAGAACGCCAGCACCAGCATGAGCAGGTCCGGGACCGGAGCCCACAGGCGCCAGGGCAGCAACGAGGCCATCCAGATGCCGATCAAGGACCCCCAGACGAGCAAGGAGGGCGCGGGACGATAGAACGGAGCCGAATCGATGGGCTGCAGCGCCATGAGAGACGACTGCCCCGACGCCGGCCTATGGGTGCGCGAGTTCACGCTCGATCTCCTTGGGGTCCGGAACGTCGCTCACGTCCACCTGCAGGACCAGAAAATGCCGGTAGCGCTCGGGATGCGACAAGGGGTCGGCAATCGCCATCGCAAAGCCGGTGCCGGGGTCATGATCCACCTTCTCGACGCGGCCCACCGGCAAGCCGGCCGGGAACAACCCGCCAATCCCGCTGGTGACCAGGGTATCGCCTGGTTTGATGTCCACGTTGCCCGACAGATAGCGCACCTCGAGCTTGCCGACCTCGTCGCTGCCGAAGGCAATCAACCGCAGGCCATTGCGCAGCACCTGCACGGGAATGGACATGCGGTCGTCAAACAGCAGCGCGGCCTCGGAGGTAAACGGCGTGACACGAATGATCTGCCCCACCACGCCGCCCTCGTCGATCACGGGCATCCCCGGCTTGATCCCGGCACGCGAACCCTTGTTGAAAATCAACCTGTGGTTGAAGGCATCAGGCGGCACGTAGAAGACTTCGACCGCCACCGACTTCTGAGAAATCTTTTCCGATACATTGAGCAAGCGCCGCAACTGCTCGTTCTCGGTCGCCAACTGCGCCGCGTGCGTGGCGATCTGCGCCATCTCGATGCGCTGCCGGCGCAAGGCATCCTGTTCATCACGCGCCAGCGTAGCTGCGTGGGACCAGCTGTCGAAGTATTCGAGCGCATCGCGCGGTGCCAGTACCACGCGCTCGAAGGGGTAAATGGCTACGGCCACGGCCCGGCGGGCAGAAGAAAACACTGCCCAGTGGGCGTCCACCACCACCAGCACCAGACATACCATGATCAGGAGCACCGCGCGGACTTCCACGCTGGGTCCTGTCTTGAAGAGTGTCAGTTTGCCGGGTTCTCTCATGGCGAAACAGCAATGGTGGCCCAACGTGCTGTCGAGCCAGTTCAGTCAATGGCGCATTGCAACAAGGGCGTCGGGCACCCCATCCGGCAATTGGGACAGGGCCTCGCAACGCGCCGGTCAATCGTAGATGAACACCCCACCCAGACGCTCCAGGTGCTCCAGTGCTTCACCACAACCGCGCACCACGCAGGTGAGCGGGTCTTCGGCCACGACTACGGGCAGGCCGGTTTCTTCTTGCAGGAGACGATCCAGATCATGCAACAAAGCGCCACCTCCCGTGAGGGAAATGCCCTTGTCGGTGATGTCGGCCCCCAGTTCCGGCGGCGTTTGTTCCAGCGCCGTTTTCACCGAAGACACGATCTGGTTCAGAGGATCAGTGAGGGACTCGAGGATTTCGTTGGACGACACCGTGAAGCTGCGCGGGACGCCTTCGGACAGGTTACGGCCCTTGACTTCGATTTCGCGGATTTCGGAGCCCGGGAAGGCCGAACCGATTTCTTTCTTGATGAGCTCGGCCGTGGGCTCGCCGATGAGCATGCCGTAATTGCGACGAATGTAATTGACGATGGCTTCGTCGAATTTGTCGCCGCCGACCCGCACGGAGCCCTTGTACACCATGCCACCCAACGAAATCACGGCGACTTCGGTGGTACCGCCACCGATGTCGACCACCATGGACCCGCTGGCGTCGGACACGGCCAGGCCGGCCCCGATGGCAGCCGCCATGGGTTCTTCGATCAGGTAGACCTGGCTGGCTCCCGCACCCAGAGCGGATTCACGGATGGCGCGACGCTCGACCTGGGTGGAACCGCAGGGCACGCACACGATGATGCGCGGGCTGGGCGCCAGCATGCTTCGCGGGTGCACCATGCGAATGAACTGCTTGAGCATTTGCTCGGTGACGGTGAAATCGGCAATCACGCCGTCTTTCATGGGCCGAATGGCCTCGATGTTGCCAGGCACGCGGCCCAGCATCTGCTTGGCTTCGCGGCCGACAGCCTGAATGATTTTTTTGCCGTTGGGGCCACCATCGTGACGAATGGCGACGACCGAGGGTTCATCCAGCACGATGCCCTTGCTGCGGACATAAATGAGCGTATTCGCCGTGCCGAGGTCAATCGCCATGTCGCTGGAAAAATAGCTGCGTAGGAATCCGAACATGGGCGCACTAATGAAAAGAGGACAAGGGGGCTCGGCGATAAGCGCCGGCCATTCCGCATGGAATCAGCAATGATAACTTATAATCCCCCTCGGATACGCTGAAGCGACTGCGTAATATATTGCAAAATCATTGCTTTTCTAATTTCCGGTTACACCCCAGACGTATCCACCGCCCTTGCGCACGCACGGACGAGTACTCACCGGAACCACCGACATGGCACTGACTGAACAGGACATCGCCTGGCTGGCGCGGCTTGCCGGCCTGAATCTCACGGCCAACGACCAGCAACGCGCACAGCAGGAACTCACCCGCATTCTCGGGCTGATCCAGGAACTGCAGGCTGTGGATACCCAGGGCATCACCCCCATGGCGCACCCGCTGGCGGCACATCAGGACGTTGCCCTGCGCCTGCGCGAAGACACCGCAGAACCGGCTCAGACCATCGCACAGCGTGATGCCTGCCTGACCAATGCACCGGCCGCACACCAAGGGCTGTTTCTGGTTCCCACCGTCATCGAATAAGCCATGACCCTGCTTTCTGAATTCCACAGCCTCCGCGATCTGAGCCAGGCCCTGAGCGACAAACGCATCAGTGCCGTCGAACTGGCCACCGACACCCTGCAGGCCGTCCACGCCTATCCGGATAGCCACGTGTTCCTGCACGTCGACGACGCCCTCACCCTGGAACAGGCCCGCACGGCGGACGCCACGCGCGCTGCCGGCCAGGCCGGGCCCCTCACGGGCATCCCGATTGCACACAAGGACTTGTTCGTCACCCAAGGATGGCGCACGACGGCCTCGAGCAAAATGCTCGAGCACTACGTCAGCCCCTTCGATGCCACAGTGGTGGGCCAGCTGCGTGCCGCAGGCACCGTATCGCTCGGAAAGCTCAGCTGCGACGAATTTGCCATGGGCTCGGGCAATGAAAACTCCGCTTTCGGCGCCGTCCACAACCCCTGGAACCCCGAGCACGTGCCCGGTGGTTCTTCAGGCGGTTCGGCAGCAGCCGTGGCCGCGGGGCTGGTGGTCGGTGCCACCGGCACTGACACCGGAGGCTCGGTACGTCAGCCGGCCGCCCTGTGTGGCGTCAGCGGCATCAAGCCCACCTATGGCACCGTGTCCCGCTATGGCATGATCGCCTACGCGTCCAGCCTGGACCAGGCGGGGGTACTGGCTCGCAACGCCTGCGACCTGGTCCCCCTGCTCGACGTCATGAGCGGTTTCGACGAGCGCGACTCCACCAGCCTGGAATCCTGCGATGGCGTCGCCAACGCCCCTGGGCGTGTGCAGTCGGATTATGCTGCCGCACAGGTGCGCTTCGAGGCGGCGGCAGCGCAGCCCCTCAAGGGCCTGCGCATTGGCGTCCCGCGCGAGTTCTTCAACGAGGGGCTGTCCGCAACAGTAGGAGACGCGATCGAAGCGGCCCTCAAGGTGTTCGAATCGCTGGGCGCTACCCGTGTGGAGATTTCTCTGCCGCGCACTCGTCTGGCCATCCCGGCATATTACGTTATCGCACCGGCTGAAGCCTCCAGCAATCTGTCGCGCTACGATGGAGTGCGCTACGGTCACCGGGCCGCGCATTACGGCGACCTGATCGACATGACCAGCCGCTCACGTACCGAAGGCTTCGGTGACGAAGTCCGCCGGCGTATTCTGGTGGGCACCTACGTGCTGTCGCATGGCTACTACGACGCCTATTACCTGCAGGCGCAACGGGTGCGCCGCATGATCGTCGATGACTTTCAGCACGCCTTCGCAAATGATTGCGACGTCATCATGGGCCCGGTCACACCCGACGTGGCACGCCGTATCGGTGACAACCGGCAGGACCCCATCGCCGACTGGCTGGCCGACATCTACACGCTGGGAGTGAGTCTGGCCGGCCTGCCCGGCATGTCCATCCCCTGTGGCTTTGGCGGTGGCACCACGCCCCTGCCGATCGGCCTGCAGCTCGTGGGACGCTATTTTTCCGAAGGCCATCTGCTGGCGCTGGCAGACCGCTATCAACAGGTCACCGACTGGCATCAACGCATTCCGGGGCACGCATAATGGATTGGGAAATCGTCATCGGGCTGGAAACGCATACCCAGCTCTCCACACAGTCGAAAATCTTTTCCCGCAGCAGCACGCAGTTCGGTGCCACGCCCAACACGCAAGCCAACGCCGTGGACATGGCGCTGCCGGGATCGCTGCCGGTCATGAACCGTGGCGCCGTCGAACGTGCGATCCGCTTTGGCCTGGCCATCGGCGCTCAGGTGGCCAATCGCTCGGTCTTCGCACGCAAGAACTACTTCTACCCCGACCTGCCCAAGAATTACCAGATCAGCCAGATGGAACTTCCCATCGTCCTGGGCGGGCAGCTTTCGTTCTTCGTCGGCGAGCAGGAACACACGGTGAACCTGACCCGCGCCCACCTGGAAGAAGATGCAGGCAAATCACTGCACGAGCATTTTCAGGGCCCGCACGGCGAGTCCTCCAGCGGCATCGACCTGAATCGTGCGGGAACCCCGCTGCTCGAGATCGTCTCCGAACCCGAAATGCGTTCGGCCGCCGAGGCCGTGGCGTACGCACGTGCGCTGCACGGGCTGGTGGTGTGGCTGGGGATCTCGGATGGCAACATGCAGGAAGGGTCCTTTCGCTGCGATGCCAACGTGTCGGTGCGCCCCAAGGGGCAAAAAGAATTCGGCACGCGGTGCGAAATCAAGAACATCAACTCATTTCGCTTTATCGAACGCGCCATCCAATACGAAGCCCGCCGCCAGATTGAACTGATCGAAGACGGCGGCACGGTGCGCCAGGAAACGCGCCTGTACGATTCCGAGCGCGACGAAACCCGCACCATGCGCTCGAAGGAAGACTCCAACGATTACCGCTATTTCCCCGACCCCGACCTGCCGCCGCTCATCGTGCCGCAAGACTGGATCGAGCACGTACGCGCCACCCTGCCCGAACTGCCCGCCGCCAAGCGGGCCCGTTTTGAAGCCGAGATGGGGCTCACCGCCTACGATGCGGCCCAGCTCACGCTGCACCGCGACATCGCCAATTACTTCGAAGCCGTGGCGCATGCGCTGCCTGGCGGGCAGGCGAAGCAGGCGGCCAACTGGATCCTGGGCGAGCTGTCCGCTGCACTGAACCGCGAGGAGCTCGAGATCCGGCAATCCCCCGTCTCGCCCCAGCGGCTGGCAGCGCTCATCACCCGTATTCTGGATGGCACGATTTCCAACAAGATGGCCCGCGACGTCTTTACAGCCATGTGGGCGGGAGAATCGGGGGGCGAACCCGACGCCATCATCGAAGCCAAGGGCCTGCGCCAGATCAGCGACACGGGCGCCATCGAAGCCATGATAGACACCGTGCTGGCCGCGCACCCCGACATCGTGGAGCAATATCGTGCAGGCAAAGAAAAAGCCTTCAATTCACTGGTCGGTCAGATCATGAAGGCCGCACGGGGCAAGGCCAATCCGCAGCAGGTCAACACCCTGCTCAAACAGAAACTTCAATAAGAAACTTCAATAGCCGGCATCAGCCACCGCGATCGCGGTGGCTGCCTACAGGCGGCTTCAGATCCCGTAGCGCTCGCGATACGCCACCACCGCACCCCGGTGGGCGGCGAGTTCGGGGTCGCCATCCAGCAGGCCGATCACGTCCGTCAGGGACGCGATACTGATGACCGGCATGCCATAGGTTTGTTCCAGGTCCTGCACGGCGGAATGCGCCGACAGGTTCCCCAGCGAGCCTGCACGCTCCATGCGATCCATGGCAATCAGGACGGCAGCAGGTTGTGCACCGGCCGCCCGGATGAGACCCACCGATTCACGCACCGAAGTCCCGGCTGTGACCACATCATCGATGATGACCACGCGCCCGGCGAGCGGTGCGCCCACCAGAACCCCGCCTTCGCCGTGATCCTTGGCCTCTTTGCGATTGAAGGCGAACGGCACGTGACGGCCCGCCAGAACAGGGTGTTCGGCCAGGGCTACGGCAGCCGTCGTCGCCAACGGGATACCCTTGTAGGCCGGACCAAACAGCATGTCGAACTCGAGGCCGGAATTGACCAGCGCCTCGGCATAGAACTTGCCCAGCCGCCCCACGCAAGCGCCATCATTAAAGAGACCCGCGTTAAAAAAATAGGGGCTCACGCGCCCCGATTTGGTCTTGAATTCACCAAAGCGCAACACACCATGTTCCAGGGCGAAGCGAACGAAAGCAAGGGCGTGTGAGCCAGGCATCATGAGGGGCCTCAAATCGGGTAAACGTGCCATTATCCGCCATTTTGGCAGGCTGCCGCAGGCCAAGTCCACGCTCGACCAGGCACGGTCCATGTCAGACTTCAGTCAGTGAACTGCGGCAGAAATCAGAACGCGGATTCATTCCATTCGTAATCCACTGCCACTTCGCCCAACACTCGCAAGCGGTCAGCTGGGGCCATGTCCAGCGCAGCGAGCAGCCTGGCATTGAACCCTTCCAGCGTGGCCTTGATCCTGTCGGCAAACTCGGGCGCAACCGCCTGGTCTTCGTACTTGATGACATACGTCTGCGCCGCGATGCCCACCACGAAATACAGGCCGGCGTTGTCGGGGTCGCGCTTCATGAGTTCGAACGCGTCTTTGTAGAACTGCTTGAAGGAATCACTACCGGACTCCGACTGTGCAAAACGCTGTGTGATTTCCTTGAAAGTCATACTTGTTCCCACTCCATGATTGGCCTGCCGGCCCCTGCGGGTAGCAGGTAGATAGCATAGCCGCAATCTGCCGTAGCGGCAGAGAATGCAAGAGTCTCGCCCCGCGAGCCCTCGCTCATAGCCGGTCCAGCAAGCGCTGCAGGTGCCCGGCGCCCACGGCGCCTTTGTAGGCGCTCTTCCAGAGCTTGGCCGTCAGGTCTTCATAATGTTCGATCGCCTCTGGCGCAGAGGTGACGGTGGCAATACCGTTACGTACGTTGGGGAGTTCACCCAGTCGAAATGGGCTGGTGGCCACCGCCTTGCCCGACGGGCCCGCAAAGAACTCGAAGGTCGAGGCCGGCATGGCATCGTCCACCAGACCGATCCGCACGTTCAGGGGCTCGCTCGCCATCAGGTCTGCCACCCGGGCAATCTCACGGCGGGCTGCAGCCAACCGGTTCTGGCGCACCGAATCCGACAGGCGCACCCGCCCCACCATGCCAATCTGCAAAAACCGCTCCAGCCCATGCATACCCACCAGGCCCACCACCTGGGGCCGGCGCCTGCGAAAGGCGGCGCGACGCTCTTCGATCACGTGGATGATGGCATCCACCTCGTCTTGCGTAATGGCCCCCCCAGCCCGCCGCGCGGTCACCTCCATCAGCATCTCGCGCAAGAGCGCGGGGTAGGCGTCCGAGGCCAGCAGCAAAGACACCGGCTCGAAATGCACGAAGATGCTGTCGGCACTGTGCTCGAGCTGGCGCATGCGCTCGAACAGCCCCAGTGCATTGGCGTAGTACTCGACCTGGGCCCCCAGCAGCGAGGCCAACGTCGTGCGCAGCAAGGCAGCCACGCGCTCAAGCGTCTCGATCTTGACGATCTCGCCCTTTTCCATCCGATACACGGCGGCACGAGAGATCCCCAACTGATCGGCCACATCCTCGGCCTGCAAGGCCGCGCCAATGCGATACGCACGCAGGCGCTCGCCCAGGGCAGCGTAATCAATGGTCGAATGGAAGGTATCGGCGCTTGGCATGCGCAGGCGGGCGTTAGCGCTTGACGGGGTTGCGTGCCACCCCACCATGGGCCTGCGACCAGCGGGCCGGGTCGGAAAGAAACGCCTGAAAATCCCGCAGCGCCGAGGTTTCAATGCCACCCCGAGCCTGCCAGACCCGGCACACATCCTGCCAAGTGGCCAATGAATGGACGGTCACGCCCAGGGGAGCGAGCAGCTCCTGCGTCGGAAAGGTCGCGTAATCAAACAGCACGAACAGCGTATCGACGCGCGCACCTGCCGTCTCGAGCGCCTTGCAAAACCGCACCTTGGACTGGCCCCCCGCCATCATGTCGTCGATCAACAGCACGCGAGCACCAGGCTCCACAACCCCCTCGACCTGGCTGCGCACCGTGCGATGCTTGCGCACATAATGCAGCGGCAAATCCAGAGCATCCGCCACCCAGGCCGCAAAGGCAATGCCGCTTGCCTCACCACCCACCACGGCCGCCAGCCCATCGAGCACGCCCGCCGTCCGCAAGACGTGCAGGCCATGGGCCAACAGCCGGCGGCGCAAGGTAGGGAAAGAAATCAAGCGCCGACAATCGATGTAGACAGGGCTTGCCCACCCCGACGGCAAACGGAACGGCTCTTCGGAGCGAACTCTGACGCAACCGGCATCCAGCAAGGCGCGCGCCACTGCCGCAGCGGGATCGGGTTCCTGTGCGAAATGATCCGAACCCAGAAGAGACTGATTCATGATTGTCATCCTGTTCAACAAACTGCACCGGCAGCTGCGTCACGCATCCAGAGGCCCCAGCGCGTCACTGAGCACCTGAACGCCCTGCATGAAATCGTCCAGTTCCATGGCCTCGCGAGGATTGTGCGAACCGTGCTGGTTGCGCACGAACACCATGCCGGCGGGGATGCCGGCATTGGCCATAAGGGCGGCATCATGCCCCGCCCCACTGGGGATCACGTCGAAGGCGAGCTCGCGGGCGGCGCAAGCCGCAGAAAGCGTATCACACACATGAGGATTCATCGTCGCCGGTGCCGACAGCACGCGGCGATCGAAGGCGAATTTCACGCCACGCTCGTGCTCGATCGCCGAGCACTCGGCATGTACCAGCTGGTAAAAGGCTTCCAGCGTATCCGTGCTGCGACTGCGCGCCTCAAGACTGAAGAACACGCGTCCCGGAATGCGCGAAATGGCGTGATCGGCCGGGTCGGTCCCCACGATACCGGCCGTCACTACCAGATCGGTCCCGCGCTCGAGCAGCACACGCCAATGCTCGTCGAGCCGCATGATGAGATCCGACACCGCAAACATGGCATCGTGACGCAGCCACCGGGGCACGACACCCGAATGCCCTGGCTCGCCTTCACACACGATCCGGTTGTGGCGGAAATTTCCGCGGATGCTGGAGACCACGGCGACGGGCAGGTCGCGGGCCACCATGACCGGCCCCTGCTCGATGTGAAGCTCGAGGTACGTCTTGACGTGCGCGGTATCAAACAGGCGTTCACCTTCACGAATGGCGGCCATGTCCGCCCCCAGCGCCTGCATGCAGTCGCCCAGGGTTTCGTCGGCTTCGCGGCGCTTGAGCGCCAGATCGGCTTCGGACAATTTTCCCAGAAGTGCGCTGGACCCCACGTACGCCTTGCCGAACCAGGCGCTTTCTTCGCCTCGAAAGGCGATCACCTCGAGATTGCCGCCAATCCCCGCACGGCGCCTGGCCACCAGGCAGAGCAGCCCAGCCAGGACCCCGGCCATCCCATCGAAGTTGCCCCCCTGGGGGACGGAATCCATGTGTGACCCCATCCATATCACGGGGTTTTCAGCAGGCGTCTCGGGAAAACGAAAAACCAGGTTGGCGGCGCGATCCGCCTCGACCACAAGCCCTTCGGATTGCGCAAATTCGCGCAGGTAATCGGCTGCCGCCGATTCGCCGCGCCCGTAGCTTGCGCGGGTGATACCCACGCCGTCAAAAGAAAAGTAGTGCATATCCGCAAAGAGTTTCGCGGCCAAATCCCGATATGCAATGAGATCAATCATGTCTGTGCCACACCTTCAAACGCACTGCACTAGCCCGACTGCTGCGCCATCCGCAACCAGCTGTCCGTCAGATCCGCGTCCAGCGCCATACCGCCCGTCAGACTGCCGACCGCGGCAACGTGCTCCGCCTCACAAAACCGGACGAGGTCCTGAGTGATCTTGTACAGAATCCCCGGGTCCTGAAACGAGGCCGCACCAACCTGGACGGCGCTCGCGCCCGCCAGCATGAACTCGACGACGTCCTCGGCACAAGCGATCCCGCCACACCCGATCACCGGAATGCTGACGCTGCGATGGCACTGATACACCATGCGCAAGGCAATGGGCTTGATGGCAGGACCCGAGAGCCCCCCCATGACGTTTCCGAGCCGAGGCTTGCGCGTATGCACGTCGATGGCCATGCCCAGCACCGTATTGCCCATCACCAGAGCATTGGCGCCACCCGTCTCGGCCGCACAGGCAATCTCGGCCACATGCGCTACGTTGGGTGTGAGCTTGGCCCAGACCGGCAAAGTGGTCTCGCGACGCACAGCGCGGACGGCAGCCAGCGTGGTCTCGGGGCTCATTGCGAAAGCCAGGCCGTCCGCCTCCAGGTTGGGGCACGAAATGTTGGCTTCGATCGCGACCACTCCCGGTACCGAGACGCGCTGGGCGGCCTGCGCGAATTCGTCCACGGTATCGGCCGAAATCGACACCACGACAGGGGATTCAAATTGCAGGTAGGGCGGCAACACATGCTGCAGAAAATAATCCAGCCCCTTGCTCGGGATGCCAATGGAATTGAGCATGCCGCTCGCCGTTTCGGCCACGCGCGGCGTCGGGTTGCCAGGCCGGCTCTTGGGCGACACACTCTTGATCACCAACGCGCCCAGCTGATTGAAATCCAGCGCCTCGGCGTATTCAATGGCAAAGCAGCCCGACGCCGGCATGATCGGGCTGATCAGCCTCAGCCCATCCAGGTCTACACGCAAATCAACCATACTGGACCTCACCAACGACATCACGGATGGCAAAGACGGGGCCATCGCGACACACTCGCAGAAACTGCTTGCTGCCGGCTACGTCGAACAGCCGCACGCAGGAAAGGCACACCCCCATCCCGCACGCCATGTGCTGCTCCATGGCCACCTCGCCCAGTACGTCCGGAAAGTCCTGCAGCACGCGCTGCAGCAGCATCAGAAGACGCTGCGAGCCGCAGGTATAGACCGCATCCGTGCCGCCATCGGCCAGCAGGCCGCGGATCAGGGATTCAACCCGCGACACTTCCGAAGAACCATCGCTGTCATACACGCAATGCACTTCGGCAGGCGCCGTACCCAAAAATTCGCCGCGCATCAGGTCTTCGGGCGAGCGCGCCGACATGACGGCCACGATGGCCACCCCCGCTTGTGCCGCTTCACGCACCACGGGCGCAAGCGTAGCCAGACCCACGCCCCGCACCAGCAGCAGTATCCGGCGAAACTCGGGCTTGACCGTGAACGTGTTGCCCAGCGGCCCCACGATCTGCATCGAATCGCCCACGGCCAAACTGGCCAGCGCCTGCGTCCCCGTCCCGGTGACGTTATAGAGAAACTGAATTTCACCCGGTGCCGGGCCCGTTCCGTAGACGCTCATGGGGCGCAGCAGAAACGGCTGCGACGCTTCGGTCACCGGGCACTTCAGCTGATAGAACTGCCCCGGCCGCGTGGCCGCAACCAGATCGGCCTCGGCCTGCAGTTTCAGATACTTGTAGCGTGCATTCACCCAGCGGTGTTCCTGAACACGACACGTGTGCGAGGCAACCGACTCGGCATTACGCTGGAAACCACAGACCTGGTTCACGACCGACTCCTGCGTCGCGCTTTCGCGTGACCGCTCCATCACCTTCACTTCAGCTCTGCTCCCTTCAATTCAGGGATCAGGAAGAGCGTGGCCAGCATGTCCAGCACATAGATGGACGCCAGCAGCGCGATGGCCACGTGAAATGAATAAGCTGCAGCAATCGCACCCACTACCAGCGGGCCAAAGCCGCCGACGGCACGCCCCAGATTGAACAGCACGTTCTGCGCCGTGGCACGCGCTTCCGTCGGATACGCTTCGGACATCACCGCCCCGTTGCCGCCCAGCATGCCGTTGACAAAGAACCCCATGAGCGCACCGGCCCAGAGCATGGTGGCTGGGTCCGTGAGCTGCGAGTAATACAGCACCATGACGATGGCACCCAACTGGTACAGAATGAAGCTGGGCTTGCGGCCGATGCGGTCGGCCAGATGCCCGAACAGCCAGATGCCAAGCGCCATGCCGATGATGGTGGCGCCGGTCCAGACAGCCGATTTCGTCAGGCCAAAGCCCTGCGACTTGGCGAGGTAGCTTGGCATCCAGATCATGATCCCGTAGTAGCCAAAATTCTGCACCGAGCACAAGATGAACATGCCGATGCTGGTGCGGGTCGTGCGCGCATCCTTGACCAGCATGCCGTAGGACTGGGAAAACTGCGGGCGATGCGCTTTGACCGTCTTCACGAACAGGTCAGGCTCATGCAGATGACGGCGGATGGCCCAGGCAACCACTGCCGGGAAGATACCGACCAGGAACATGCCACGCCAGCCGATATGCGGCAACAGGAACGGGATCACGATGGCGGCCAGCAGCACCCCTGCCTGCCACCCCAACGCGACGTAAGACGATACCCGGGCACGCTGGCTCGGCGGCCAGGCTTCGGCAGCCAACGCCATCCCGATGCCGAATTCACCCCCCAGGCCGACGCCGGCAATGGTGCGGTAAATCAGCAGATCCCAATAGCCCTGGGCAAAGGCACACAGGCCCGTGAACACGGCAAACAGCAAAATGGACCAAGTCAGCACCCGGACACGGCCATAGTGGTCGCTGAGCGTGCCAAAGACGATGCCGCCACACACGGCACCCACCAGCGTCCAGGTGACCAGCGCACCGGCCTGCCCTGGAGCCAGGTGCAGGTCGGCTGAAATGCCGGCCAGCATGAAACCCAGGATCAGCAGGTCGAAGCCGTCCATGGCATAGCCGATTGCCGAGCCCCACAGGGCTTTCCAGGCATAGGGCGTGACGACATCCCCCGAGCTGCCTGGTGCTGTATTGAGTTGAGCGTCCACTGGTTTGCTCCTGTTGGTTTGCTCTGATGCGATGAAAAACCGGTTTCGGCAACCTGCGAAGTGCTTCACAGATCCACCATTGAATCTACTTTTTTATATTAAGATAATTTTTTAGACTGATGATCCCATGACGAATAGGTATTTCTACTAATTCTTGGGTCCCGGTGAGGGACTTTGTGGTGTAGGATTTCAACTCTTCATGCTTGCTGAGCCGCAACTCTAGGACACCCTCCATGGACAAATCCTGCTGCGCCACCTGGGCTCCCCGCCTGACCAGCCTGATCCGCATCGGAGCAGGCTACATGCTGTTCATCCACGGGACTGCCAAACTCTTTGGCACGCCCCACATCGCCGCCTTCGAGCATCTGCAAGTACTGTCGCTCTTCGGCATTGCAGGGATCATCGAGCTGGTCTGTGGCGCACTGGTCCTGCTGGGGCTGTTCTCTCGCCCGGCCGCCTTCGTCGCCTCCGGCCTGGGTGCTGCGGCCTACCTGGTGGGCCACGTCACGCCGCACGGGCATTTCCTGTTGCCCATCCTCACGGGGGGCGAGGCACCCATCCTGTATGCGTTCGTCTTCTTCCTGCTCTTTCTGTACGGCCCAGGGTCCTGGAGCCTGGACAAACTGCTCCGCGGAAAATAGACTCAACCCGCAGCGTTCGCCTCGACACACACCATGACTTCTACGCAACGGCAGCCTATCTATTTCGTCTCACACGGCGGCGGGCCCTGGCCCTGGATGCCGGAACAGGCAGCTATGTACGCGCCGCTGACACAGGCGCTGCAATCCATCCCGGCCCAGCTGCCACAGTCGCCCGCAGCCATCCTGATGGTTTCGGCTCACTGGATCACGCAAGGCGCCGTGCAAGTCACAAGCGCCGCGAACCCCGGCATGCTTTATGACTACTATGGGTTCCCGGCACCCACCTACCAGATCCACTACCGGGCGCCCGGATCGCCCGAGTTGGCCGGTCGCGTGACTACGCTGCTGCAGGGGCAAGGCGTTGCCGTCACGGCGGACTCTCAACGCGGCTATGACCATGGCGCCTTCGTCCCGGCGTACGTCATGGTCCCGCAAGCCACCATCCCCATGGTGCAGCTCTCGATCGAGGCCGGCTTCGACCCCGACTTTCACCATGCGCTGGGCCTGGCGCTGCAGCCGCTGCGAGACGAGAACATTCTCATCGTGGGCAGCGGCCTGAGCTACCACAACCTGCGCCGCTTCGGCCCTGCCGGCCGTGAGCCTTCCGCTCAGTTCGATGCCTGGCTGCAGGATGCCCTGATCGACCGTGACCTGAACGCCCGGCAAGAGACGCTGCGCAGGTGGTCTCAGGCGCCTTCGGCACGCATCGCCCACCCCATGGAAGACCACCTGGTACCGCTCTTCGTGGCCAGCGGCGCAGCGGGCGAAGACAAGGCCACCTGCTTTCATCACGAAGTCGACGCATTCGGCAGCCTGACGGTCTCCAGCTTCCGGTTCGGCTGATTTCCCGACCGGCGATCGTCTACAGTACGGGAAGAACAACGACTGGAGTCGCACCGTGCTGCGCATCACCACACTGAACCTGAACGGCATTCGCTCGGCCTACCGAAAAGGCCTGGCCGACTGGCTGGCGGCCGCCTGCCCGGACGTCGTGTGCCTGCAAGAGATCAAGATCCAGGATGCCGACCTGACCGAGGACATGCGTCATCCGGCCGGCTACACGGGCCATTTTCATCCCGCCGAAAAGAAGGGCTACAGCGGGGTGGGCCTATACGCTCGCGTGCCGGCCGATTCAATCACCATCGGCATGGGCAACGCAGAATTCGACGCAGAAGGCCGGGTGCTGCGCGCCGACTGGCCCACGTTCACGGTCGTCAGCGCCTACCTGCCGTCGGGCACGAGCGGCGACGAGCGCCAGGCGGCCAAATACCGATTCCTGGACTTGTTCGAGGACTGGATGGGTGGCCTGATGCAGGAGCACAAGGACACAGGCCGCGAATTCGTCCTGTGCGGCGACTGGAACATTGCCCACCACGAAATCGACCTGAAGAACTGGAAAGGCAACCGCAAGAACAGCGGCTTTCTGCCCGAGGAACGCGCCTGGCTCACCAAGATCTTCGATGACCATGGCTGGGTGGACGTCTACCGCCGCCTATACCCCGACGCCACCGACGAGGCCTACACCTGGTGGAGCAACCGCGGCCAGGCCTATGCCAAGAACGTAGGCTGGCGCATCGATTATCAGGTCGCCACCCCAGGTATTGCAGCGCACGCACGACGGGCAGCCGTCTACAAAGACACCCGCTTCAGCGATCACGCCCCTCTGACGGTGGAGTACGACTGGGACTGAGCGCCACCGGGCGCAGGCGGGAGCGCAGGCAGGCGCCCTCGACCGCGGCCTTCATCTTCGATCGTGCCCCTTCACAACACTTCCTGGAATATTAGGGTTAACACTAGGCACACGGCATTAAAAACGGTATACTGAATCCAGTCAATCAGGACTAACCATTAAAGGAGTACGACATGACAGACTCAGGTCGCTATCCAAGCACCCCTATTGGTCAGGAATTGGGCCGTTTCTATATGCACCGCTCAGTGCTTCGGCGCTCGATCCCCCTTTTTTCCATGACCTGGCACGATTTTGGCCGCTACCTGAAGGGTGAGGCTGCCATGATCCATAACACGCCCCAACGCAACGATCACGGCAAGGGTCAGGGTGGCGCTTCAAATCCGCATGGTCATCGGCCTGCACACGCCTGAGCGTTCAGGCAGCAGCAGGAAGCCGACACCGGTAGCGACCTCAGGCCGCTACCGGTTTTTCATTCTGGCCATGGTGAAATGTAAAGCTGTCCGAGTAGATCACGTCCATTTCGGCACCCAGGCCCAGGAGCACGCGCTTGGTGTCCGTCACCATTTGTGGCGACCCACACAAGTAAAAGGCATATTCGGAGACGTCCTGGAAATCTTGCGCAAGTGCGTCCTGCACATGACCCGTTCGCCCAGTCCATGATTCACCGGCACGCGACAGCACCGGGACGAAGTTGAATTCGTACAAACGCCCGAGCCAGGATTCCAGCTCTTCACGGGCATAGAGGTCCGCTTCGGTGCGCATCCCCCAGTACAGTGAGACAGGGGGGCAATCTTCATCATCCAGCAGTGATTCCAGCATCGCCCGAATCGGCGCAAACCCGGTCCCTGTCGCCACGAAGATCATGGGCCGATAGTCTTCCGCGTGATAGCAGAAGGTGCCTTTGGGAATTTCGATATCGAGGGCATCGCCGGCCTTCAGGGCAGGCAAGCGCTCCTGCGTAAAGGCGCCCCCTGGCACGTGACGGACGTGAAACTCCAGCTCGTTGCCAAACGGAAAGGCACTCGCCATGGAAAAGCTGCGTTCGGCGCCATCCGGCAAGAGGATGTTCATGTGCTGACCAGGCCGGTAATCGCAATCAAGGTCCTCCGGCAACTGGAGCACCAGACGCGAAATGTCGGCCGTCAAAGGCTCGACCTGGTGCACTTCTGCCACGGTGTGCACAGGCTCTGCCAGCACGGGCCCATGGTTGGCAGGCGTCAGCACCACATCGGTATCAGGGTGTGCCTGGCACGCCAGGGCATAGCCTTGCTCCGCTTCTTCCGGCGTGAGCGCCATCGGAAACTCGTCGTAATGGACGCAGCCTTCCTGGAGCCTGACGCGGCAGGTGCCACAACCACCAAACGTGCATTCGTGAGGCAGTCTCACCCCCGTTCGCAGTGCGGCATCCAGAATGGTTTCGTCGCGTGAGACCTCAAAGACCTCACCGGTATCTGATACGCGAACCTTGTGGCCCATGGCGATTCTCCAGAGAAGCAGTGGGGCAAGGCCCCACAACTCCCTATTTCTTGATGTCGGCTTCTACCAGCACCGTCAGGCCCTTGTCCTTCAAGGCATCGGCCAGTGCCTGCAATCCTGCCAGGCCCGCTTCGGTGTCCTGTTTGCCATTGCCGCCGCTCATGCCCAACCCGCCAACGACTTCTCCATTGACCACGATGGGAAAGCCGCCCACGAAGCCCGCAAAACGTCCGCCAAAGCTCAGCTGGATGCCGAAGGCCTCATTGCCCGGCAGCGCCGGCCCGTTGGGCGCGCGCGTGAACAGGTGCGTGGAGCGTTTGTGCCCTGCTGCAGTAAACGCCTTGTTCATTGCAATCTGCGGGCCCGTGATGCGCGAACCGTTCATGCGCTCCAGGGCAATGGGATAACCGCCCGCATCCACGACGCAGACAGTTTCCAGAACGCCGATTTCCTTCGATTTGGCGATTGCCGCATCGATCATCAGGCGGGCTTCTTCACGTTCGAGTTGTAGAGTTTGCTTCATTACTGTCCTCCAAAAGTAGACATCACACGCCGCGATAGACGGTCTTGATCTGCGTGAAGAATTCGAGACCGGCGCGCCCGGATTCGCGAAAAGTTGCGGTGCTCGACCGCTTCAGGCCTCCAAACGGTGCGTTCACCAGATTGCCTGTGGTGGTCCGATTCACCTTCACCGTGCCCGCCTGGATATCGTGCGGAAAACGATGCGCCAGACGCGCGTCCCGCGTCACCAGGCTCGCAGACAGGCCGTATTCGGTGTCGTTGGCCACGCGGATGGCGTCGTCGTAGCCATGAACCGTCAGGATGGCAATCACCGGCCCGAAGATTTCCTCGCGCGCAATGCGCATGGAGGGAGTCACGCCGGTGAACACGGCGGGCGCCACGTAGTAGCCCCCGTCATAGCCGGGGCCCGTGAGACGGTCACCGCCCACCAGATGCGTCGCCTCAGCCTTGCCAATGGCGACGTAGTCGAGAACGGTCTTCATCTGGCTCTCGGTTGCCAGCGGTCCCAACTCATTGCCTTTTTCGAACCCGGAACCGATCTTGAGCTGCGCAATTCGCTGCAACAATTTTTCGGTGAAGGCCTCGCGCACGGGCTCGTCAACCAGCACGCGGCTGGTCCCCGTACAGGCCTGGCCCGTCAGGGAAAGACCGCCTTTCACCGTCAAGTCGACAGCCAGATCCAGATCCGCATCTGCCATGACAATGAGCGGATTCTTGCCGCCCAGCTCCATCTGCAGGCGGGTGGTCATGGACGCCCCGCGATGGATTGCTTCACCGGCCCGAGTCGAGCCGGTGAACGTGACTGCACGAACCTCTGGAGACTGCGTCAGTACGTCGCCAATGCGCGAGGCACGCCCCGTGATGAAGTTCAGAACGCCCGGCGGAATGCCTGCATCCACCAGAGCCTCCGCAAGACGATATCCCGACAAAGGGGTATCGGTAGAGGGCTTGAACACCACCGTATTACCGGTGATGAGTGCCGGCGCGATCTTGCGCGCCGGGATGGAAATCGGAAAATTCCACGGCGAAATGACCGTCACCACGCCCAACGGCTCGCGCTGGGTGTACACCACCTGATCGGGATCATCCTGAGGGAAGGTCTCACCCGAGTAGGTCTGGCCTTCGATCGCGTAGAACTGCAAGGTTCCTGCAGCACGAAGGACCTCGGCGCGCGATTGCGACAGCAGCTTGCCCTCTTCACGCGTCAATTCTTCGGCGACAGCATCGGCGCGCTCGCGCAGAAGTTCGCCTGCCCGGATGAGAATGGCTGCGCGCTTCGTGATGGGCGTATCGCGCCACGCCGAAAACGCGGCCTGCGCCGCTTCGAGGGCAACCCTGGCGTCTTCTGGCCCAGAATCCTGAAAATGACCGACGCAGTCTTCCGCATCTGCCGGATTGCGATTGAGATAGGTGGCGCCGGAAGCGGCAGCCCGCCAGTCGTCGCCAATATAGTTCTTGAAAACCTGATTCTTGAGGTCACGCACCGCCTGGCACCCCTGTCACCGATTGAGCACACGAGAGCCCCGGGCAATCGCCCGGGAGAGAATATGGCTTGCGCACAGGCCAGAGAAGCGTGATGCTCGCTGGCCTGCGCGCAACCGATTACGCTGCTGCTTGCATCTCCAGCTCTTCGAGCGGGATTTCGTCCTTGACGTAATCGTTGTAGAGCGCCGTGGTGTACAGGAACCGCATCTTGGCACCGATCTCGCAGATACGCAGGCATTTCTGCTGCAGTTCGACGGTGTTCGCATGTTCCAGAACGATCTGGTATCCGCGCTCGCCGTGGATTTCATCCGACACGATGTGCAGGTCGAAGAACTCGGCCTCTTCGTCCGTGAAACCGTATTTTTCTTTCAGGATGGGTGATTGCTTGCGGTAGATGGATGGGACCTGGGATTCCAGCCCCACCACCAGGCCCGCCACCGCTACGATGGGGTCTTCGCGCATGGCCACGCAGTAGCACCAGGACTGCAGCGCGCGGGTGGTTGGCGACATGTTGTCCGGATTTTCGACGCGGGCACGTGTGGTGCCACACGCTTCTGCGAAGCGGATCAGCAGATCCGTGTGCCGATCGCCACCGATTTCTTCCTCGTACATATTGGCGAGCAGAAAATCCTTGGCTTCAGTGAAGTTGTCCGGCATGCGGGCATACACATAGGCCAGATAGTCGGCAAACGGCCCGACGTAGTGGTAGTGATTTTCCGCCCAACGCGCCATGTGTGCACGGCTGAGCTTACCGGTTGCCCAGGCAACGCTGAAAGGAGCCCGGTTCGCGCTATTGCCCTTGATCGCCTTTTCCAGGGCAGTGCGGAATTCGTCTTGAGTCATCAATGAAGGCATGTCTGTTCCCGTAAGAAAGCACAACGCAAAATTGGGTGGTCTGGTGACCTACGTTTGGTGAGACTGCGATGTGTTCAGGTCTCACCCTCAACATATAGATTATTGTATACCGTATACCGTACTAGAAAATAAGGGTTATCCCCGAAAATCCGTTCAAACTGAAACAGAGACACTCAGCCACTGGCCGTCTTTACGCGGATCGGCGGCCCCCTCCAACGTCCCATCGCGATGGCGCCGCACGGCGTGCGCGCCTCCGAAGTCGCTGCGCCCCGCCAATTCACCCACCGCCGGATGCGGAGGCTCGTAGCCTGCGGTACGCAAAGCCTGGGCAATCCTGTCAGGAAAGCCGTTTTCGATTGCCAGGGTGTCGCCCGCCTCCAGTCGCCAGCGCGGCGCATCCAGCGCAGACTGCAGGCCGCTATTCCAGGCCAGCACCCGAGTCAGGATCTGGATCTGGCCCTGCGGCTGCATGAGCCCCCCGACAACCCCCATCCCCAGATAGAACTCGCCGTCCTTCGTCGTGAGCCCCGGGACCACCGTGTGATAGGGGCGTTTGCCCGGTGCCGGGCCATTGACGTGGCCCAGCTCAGAGAACCCGAAACCCCGGTTCTGCAGGCAAAATCCGTGCGCGGGCACCACGATGCCCGATCCGAATCGTTTGAAAATGCTGGACATGAGCGTGACGGCCAGACCTTGTCCGTCATCGACCACGGTACAGACCGTGTTCCCGGAGGGGTCGGCAACCGTGCGTTTGGCCTTGGCCATGGCGGCCGCAGTGGCCTGCACCATCTGCACCCAGGTGGCGGGGTCTTCGGGGTCCCCAGCGACCGCCTGAACCGCTGCCAGTGCATCCAGGATGGCGACGCCGTGCGTGTTGGGTGGGCACTCGTGAATGCGCGCCCCGTGAAAATCGAGCGAAAGTGGCGTCACGAAATTACCTTCATGCCGTGCGAAATCACTGGCATCCAGTACGCCCTCTTCCGACTGAACCGCAGCGGCAGCCGCAGCCGCCACCGGACCTTGATAGAAATAATCCGGCCCGTCGGCCGCGATACGTTCGAGCGTCAGGGCCAGCGCCGGATTGGCGAAGGTCTCTCCCGCCACAGGGGAGTTGCCCGCACGGTACAACTGTGCACATGCGGGGTGCCGTCGCACCACGAAATCAAACAGTTTCCATTCGTGCGCGGACACCGGAGCCACCGCAAACCCATCGCGGGCATGACGGATGGCCCACGGAAACAATGCCCGCCACGGCAGCCGCCCGAAACGCCGGTGCAAATCCCACCAGCCTCGAACGGCACCGGGTGTCGTGACCGAGAGCGGGTGGCGTTCGGGTATCCGCCCTCCCGGCAGCGCCTCGATCAGGTCCGGCTGCAACGCCTCGGGGGCACGACCCGTGCCGTTGTAACTGACCACGGGCCGCCCTTGCGGGCAGACCATGGCCAGCAGATCGCCGCCCACACTGGTGGCCATGGGCTCGACCACCCCCATGACCGCGTCGGCGGCAATCGCCGCATCCACTGCCGAACCGCCTGCCTGGAGCACGTCACGAGCCGCCTGTGCAGCAAGAGGATTGCCTGTGGAAACCATGGCTTGACGTGCGCCCTGCTGGCGATTGCCCATCGATTTTCTCCTAGGCCATCCAGATTGCGGCAAACGTGGTGGAGATTGCCAAGGCCACCAGAACCGGAATCGTCAGCACGCGCACCAGGTCGAGCACCGACACACGGGCAAAGCCCGCTACGGCGATCAGCGAGGACCAGGCAATCAGCGTGCCACCGCCCGTCCATACCGACCCCATCTGACCAATCGCGGCCAATGTGGCCACGTCCACGCCAGCCACAGGCCCGATCGCACCTGCGAGAGACCCCGTCAAGGGCAGACCGGAGAAGCCTGAACCATCAATGCCGGTCACCATCCCCACGATCAGCTCGCCAAACGCCATCATGAATGCGTTGTTGGGAATGAAGTGCTGGGCCGCCGTGATCAGTTCGAACAGCAGTGCGGGCGCGTGGGCCGAAGGAATCCCCAGGATCTGCGCCGTGGCGTCCGAGGTGCCGAGGAAAAAGAACCCGGCAATCGGCAAGACCGAGCCCATGGCCTTGAACGCAAACACGAAGCCATCGGTCATGTAGTCAGGACACAGGTCCAGCATCCGGCGCGGCCCGACGTACATCAGACAGACCAGCATCATGAGCGCAAACCCGACACCCCCCACCAGGCCCGCCGCATCGCCGCCACGCAACGCCGGAAGTTTCGGGAAGATGGTCGGCAAGACAAGCACCAGGATGACGGCCAGGAAAGCCAACGGCGTCACCACGGCAAACACCCTGCCGCACTTCTTCAGATGCGCCTGTGCCCTGGAGGCATAGGGCACGTCTTCCTGGGGCGCATCCGCGCTGCGAGCCATCTCGGCCTTGTCGAAGCTGCCTGAGCGTTCGATAGGCGCCATCGTGCCGTCGCTGGCCAGGGCCTGCCAGTCATCGAGCAATGCCGGGTCAGGCTTGCGAATGCTCTTGCGCGTGAAGAAATACGCCAGAACCAGCGCAATGATGCCCGTGATCAACGACAGAATGAGCGCCTTGTCCGCCACCCCCTGAGCACTGGCCAGGCCAGCAGCCTTCGCGCTGATTCCCGGTGCCACACCAATGATGTAGTCGGACGACAGCGCCATCCCCTGGCCAGCGATGGCGATCACCATGGCACCGGTCAGCGGAGGCAGCCCTGCAGCAATGGCGGCCGGCAGCAAGACGGCCGATACCAGCGGAACTGCCGGCGTGGGCCAGAAGAACAACGAGAACACGTACGTGATGATCGTCAGAACGATGAAAGACGAGGCCCCACCTCGCATGACGTGCTGAAAGGGCTTCACCATCAGGACGTCTGCTCCCACCGCCTTGAGAGCGCTGAGCAGTGCAGTCATGAACGTGATGACCAGGAAGATATTGAAGAGCTCCTTGGCGGCCACGAAGCTGGCCGAAAAGATTCCGATGAACCCACTCACGGGGTTGCCCGTGAGCGCCGTGACGACCAAGAAAGTGCCAACCACCGCAGGAACTACCACGTTGGCACGAAAGATCATCGTACCGATGATCACCAGCACACTGAGCAGATATAGCCAGTGCGCCAGGCTGAGAGTGACTTCTGAGCCCATGAGCCTCCCCTATAGACAAACCCCGGGTCGATACCCGGGGAAGAACACGTTGAAAATGACGCGAACGAATCAGTCAGAAACCTTCAAAACAGTCATGCTCATGCATCTGAGCATTCTGTATACAGTATGTTATTCTTCCTAATCCCCTTCCGAATACACGGGTTTCCCCTAAAGCTGCTTTCTTCGCCTGTGGCAGAACATCAGATCCCGACTGAATCCGGCACACAGAAGTGGCGAAACCATAGGGAAAATCAGTGTCTGCATGGAGGGCTGCAGGCACTGCCTTGATCGATTTTGCCAGAAATTCTTTGAACGCCTAGGGAAATCACCATCTCGGAACCAAGTCTTCGAATCATCGATAGTGGCCTATCATTTCAGACATTCGTATACAGCATACTATTTGAGTTACAACCCTCAATGACCTGCCCGCCCGCACGGGGCTTCCTCTGGCACTGAACACGCTTTTCTTCTCAAACGCCCCTCCCATGACGACGACCCTCCTTCCCTTCACTGACCCCTGGATCTACGCCCTGATGGCTGCACTAATTCTGGGTTCAGCCTTTCTGCAAGGGATGGGTGGCGTGGGGTTCACCATGTTTGCGGCGCCGGTGGCACTTATCGTGAGCCCCGAACTGGTGCCAGGCCCACTGCTGACCCTCGGCGGAATGGCCACGCTACTGACGGCGCTGCGCGAACGGCAGCATATCGCCTGGCAGCCAGCCTCTTTTGCTCTGGGGGGCCGCACCGTCGGGGCTCTCATCGCGGTCCTGGCACTCAGCCACCTGCCGCGGGGGGCACTTGGCCTGGTATTCGCGGGGCTCATCCTGCTCGCCGTCATTCTCAGTGCGTCGGGCCTCAAGTTTGCCGTCACACGAGGCAATGCCAGCGTTGCCGGACTGGTCTCGGGGGTCATGGGGACACTCACATCGGTGGGCTCTCCTCCGCTTGCCATCATCATGCAATACAGCGCACCACCGTCCATTCGCGCCACCATTGGGGCCATACTGGCCTGTGGCGCCACTGTCTCGATCGGTCTGCTGGCCCTCTCTGGGCACTATGGCCTGCGCGACGTGCTGCTGAGCGTCACGTTGCTGCCATTTCTATTCTGCGGGTTCTGGCTCTCCAACCGCGCACGACACCGCGTCAGTGGGCCAGCACTGCGCCACGGGCTGCTGATCTTTTGTGCAGTGAGCGCCATCGTCCTGGCAGTGAAGACCCTGTGGCAATGGGCCTGAGCAGCGAATTCATGGTTTGTTCGACAGAGAAACCAGCCATTGTCGTCCTGTATACTAAGCACGTAGACGGAAACGTGTCGAGAACCGCATCATGAGCGTCAATTCCACGAAACTGAGTCATCCTTCGTCGCGTTCCACCGCAAATCGCGACGATCTCAAAATCGGCGATCAATACTCCCCACTTTTCGCGCTCATCCGAGACCGGCTGCGCGACCGAATCCTGCAGGGCGAATTCCGCCCTGGGGCACGGCTGGTCGAAAGCCGGTTGTCCGACGAAATGGCGGTTTCACGCATCCCGGTCCGCGAAGCGCTACGGGCGCTCGCCGCCGAAGGCCTGGTCACCATCGAGCCGCGCCGGGGTGCTTCTGTCGCCATCCTGTCCGACGAGCTCGCCTACGACATGGTCGAAGTTCGCGCCGCCCTCGAAGGACTCAATGCGCGCCTGGCGGCAGAGCGGCGCAACGAGGCTGCCATAGAACAACTTCAGGGCATTCTCAAAGAAGGCACGGCGGCAGCTGAACGCGAAGGTGCCGAAGCCTGGGAAACCTGCCGACGGCTGAACCGCACCTTCCACGAAACGCTCGCCACCGTCACAGGCAACCCGGTGCTCATGGACTTGATGAATTCGCTGCGCGACCGTACGGCGCTGGTGTTCGCACCCAGCAACATGCGGCGCGTGCGCGAGAACTGGGCAGACCATGCCCAGATCCTGCGCGCCGTGATTGCGGGCAACGCAGAACTGGCGGGCCTGCTGGCCACCCAGCACGTGCACAATGCCGCGCGTGCGTACACTCAAGAACGTGAAAAAAAAGGTGACTCACCGGCTCCGACGATACGCGCCGAGGCTCAAGTTTGATGTGAGGCATCGGGCCTGCGGCCCGACCCGCATCACGCGTGCATTGCCCGATAGGCGAGGCCTGCCAAGGCAATATCGGCCAAGCCAATTCCCACGGCCTTATAGATGTAGATGCCATGGCGCTGCTCGGGCGCCTCGGGACGCGCCAGCAGCTGTGATAACTCGATGAGCTTGCGCCCCAGATCGACATCGGGGGAAGCCAGCACCAGATCGCCTGCTTCGCTGAGCGTCTGTGGCTTCCATTCCACAATGATCTGCCGGGCTCTCTGCAACGCCCGGTCGTCCAGCTCACGCGTCGACGGCAAGCTGGAACCAATCGCGGCCACGAATGCATCGTCTTGCAAGAGGTCGCCAGAAAACAAGGCACATTTCGAGCGCGTCGCGGTGACCAGAAGACCGGCCGAAGCCGCAATATCTTCAGGTGCCGCGCGGCGCACCGAGACGCCCGTACGGGCCTCCAGATCCACCACGGCGCGATCCGCACTATGCGGGTCATGCACCAGAATCTGCTGCAGAGGAAAAGCCTGCGCCATCTGAACCGCGTGCTCAGTCCCTTGTACCCCAAGGCCAAAGAGGCCCAACACCCGAGGCGGCTCATGCACGCAAGCCTGAGCCGCCAGCACCGAGCATGCTGCCGTTCGGATGCGCGTCAGCGCACCCGCGTCCAGCGTGGCAAGCGGCAAGCCACTTTCTGCCGAGAACAGAATGACCACAAACCCGAACTGGCCCTGGATCGTGGTGTAGACCTTGGCACCCACGACCCCCTGCGACGGGATGACCGCCCCCAGCGTGGAGAGTTTCACTCCAGCCGATTCAGTTCGCTCTCGCCGCTGAACCGCTGCATGGTTCGAACCGAATTCCAAAAAGGCATCGCGAAGCACGGCCCGGGCCGCTTCGGGGCTCACCAAACGGGATACGTCGTCATCGCTCAAGTGCAGCATGGCCTTCACCACGACACCTTGATGTCGCCGTTGACGAAGGTCTGGCAGGCCATCCGGTAGCCTGCCTCAAAGTCTTCGGGCTTCAGGTGACGCCGCTCTTTGGCTTTGATCGCGTCGGTATGCTCCAACCCTTCTTCGATGTGGCACTTGCAGGTGCCGCAGATGCCACCCCCGCATTTGAAAGGAATCCCTCCCTTCTCACGGATCGAGACACGCAAAAGATTGCTGTTGTCGGGCGCCTGCACCGTCTTGTCGCCATTGTTCAGAAACGTAATCGTCACCATCTCCTGCACCTGCTCAAACACCGGCTTCGCGAGCGTCACAGCGCTCGAGCGATGCCTGCAACCCACCAAACCGGGTCAAATGATCCAACTCTGCGCGCGCCTGTTCGCGTGTCTCGAAATGATCCAGAAATTTGGTGGACACCTGGTTGCGAACGAAAGGCGGCTCGGATTCCGTGATCGTCACTTTGGCGTCCCGATCCAGTTCCGCAATCTCAAAAATGGCCTTGCAGCGGCCGTAGAACATATACCGGTAGGTCTCCACAATCGTGGCCCTGCCTTCCAGGCTGGAGGTATAGAGGTCCGGCTTGCTGGTCAAAATTACATACATGGCGAACTCCATCAAGCCACAGCATTTTGAACGGAGGCCGACACGGAATCCGTGTGGTGGTGGTGAACCGGCTCGATATCCTGAGTCAGTTCGATGTCGTGGGTGAGCCACAGCTGGCAAGTCAAACGGTAGCCTTGGTCCAGGAGCGCGCCCAACTGCTTCTTCTCTTTCCAGTTGGGTGCGGGCAGGTGCTCTGCCCCCTGCAGAACCTTGCACGCGCAGGTCGCACACTTGCCCATCCCGCACTTGTAGGCCAAGTTGGGGTAGGGAAACTGCCGGATGCCGGCGCGCACGACCAGATTGGCGTTGTCCTGCACTTCGTCCTGGTAGATTTGCCCACCCTTGTGTAGGGTTACTTTGACCATGTCTGCCCCGTTGCGATTCGTTCGGATTACTTTAATGGATATTGTATACCGTTTAGAAATCCATGCATCGGGAGTATCCCTGACACGAAAAACAGCGCTGCAACCGATCCGCAGACGACGAGGGCCCTGCAGTCATCTGCAAGGCCCTTCATTCTTGGCAACAGGCCGGCATCAGCCGGCCAGCCTGCGGTCAGCCCGATACGGAAGCCGCCACAGTCCGTTCGGGTGCCGCTTGTGCCGCTTCATGCTGCCGCAAGTAATTCTGTGCCAACACCGCGCACACCATGAGCTGGAGCTGGTGAAAGAGCATCAGCGGCAACAGCACCGGTCCGATCGCACTGGCGCTGAACAACACGCCTGCCATCGGCACCCCGGTCGCCAGGCTCTTCTTCGAGCCACAGAATACGATGGTGATCTCGTCTTCGCGCTTGAATCCCAGACGCCGCGTAGACCAGGTGTTGAGCGTGAGCACGACCCCCAGCAACACCATGCAGGTGAGCACCAGCCAGATCAGTGACACCGTATCCACCTGGTGCCAGAGCCCTTCGACGACGGACTCGCTGAACGCGGTATACACGACGAGCAGAATGGAGCTCTGATCCACGTTGCGGACCAAGGTGCGGTGACCGTCCATCCAGCGCCCCAGCCAGGGACGCATCAAATGCCCCGCCACGAAGGGCAGCAAGATCTCTTGGCTGATGCGGAGAATGGACTGCAGGAGGTCGCCGGAGCCCAGCGCGGACGTGTCGGTCTGCAGCAGGAGCTGCAACAGCAGCGGAGTGACCACGATGCCAATGATGCTGGATGCGGATGCCGCGCAGACGGCCGCCGGGACATTGCCGCGTGCAATCGAGGTGAATGCAATGGCCGACTGCACGGTCCCCGGCAGCACACAAAGATACAGTACCCCTACGTACAGCGGCGCACCTAGCAAGGGCACCAGCACCGGCCTCAACGCCCAGCCCAGAATCGGAAAGATCACGAACGTCCAGGCGAAGACGACCACATGCAGACGCCAGTGCGTCGCCCCCGCCACGATGGCCTGGCGCGACAGCTTGGCACCGTGCATGAAAAACAGCAGGGCAATGGCTGCGGCAGTCAGATGCTTGAAGAAAACAGCCCCCACGCCGTGCGCGGGCAGCACGCTGGCGGTCGCCACGACAGCGATCAGCGTCAGAGTGAAGCGGTCAAAGAGAAGACTGAGTTTCGAGGACATGATGAATTACAGACGGTCGATGGGAAATTGCAGCAGCCAGATTAAACTGTGCTGAATGAAAGGTTTGGCGCCAAAAGATCATGAAACATTTGCGAACGGACATTCGGCTGGCTGCTGATTCCGGCGTCGGCGCGCCTGACGACGCTATCCCCGAGACGTTGCCGCGCCCCGTCTACGGAGGGCTGGACCGACATCCCAACATCGTGCACGCCCGACGTCACCGGCACCAATGGGCACAGTTGTCCTACACGATCCAGGGCCATCTGCAAGTCTGGACCCCCAGCGCCCGGTTTGTTGCCTTGCCACAACGAGCGGTCTGGATTCCACCGAACTTGCTGCACCAGGTCCAGCAGTCTACGCAGGCGGTCATCCGCAGCCTTTATCTGGATACCGAAGCCCTGGGACTGAAATGGTCGGAGTGTCGGGTGCTGGCCATCTCGCCACTGCTGCACGAACTCATTCGTGCCTTCTCGCTCCTGCCGGCAGAATACGACCTGGACGGGGCGGAAGGACGGCTGGTCCGGGTGCTCATCGACGAACTCGCGAAGGCGCCAGAGGCGGGTCTGATCTTGCCCTGGCCTGCTGACCCCAGGTTGCACTCCATCTGCCGCCAACTACAGAACAACCCCGACGACAGAGCCAGTCTCAGCCTGTTCAGCACCAGGCTGGGGGTCTCGGAAAAGACGCTCACGCGCCTGTTTCAGCAGCAAACAGGGCTGGGCTTTCGGTTATGGCGCCAACGCGCCCGGCTGATGCATGCGCTGCCACTGCTGGAACAGGGTGAGAGGATTACCGACGTGGCACTGGCCTGTGGCTACGAGAGCCTGTCCTCGTTCATCGCGACCTTTCGCGAACACACGGGGACCACGCCTGGCGATTTTGCTGCGCACAACCTCGAAGGAAAATGAGACGACGCCTGCCTCATGCCATCTCATCCACATCGAGCGCTCGCACCAGGCCACGCATCCACCACAGCAGAGCCAGGCCAGGAACCGCGATGAAAATCGTCATCACAAAAAACGCGGGCCACCCCGCCCACGCCACCAGCACCGGGGTCAATGGACCAGCCAGGTAAGTACGCCCCACCGCAGAAAAGGCCGACAACAGCGCGAACTGAGTGGCCGAGAACCGCGCCTGACACAAGGCCATCAGCAGGGCCACGAACGCCGCCGTCCCCAAGCCGCCACACAGATTTTCTACCGCCACCACCGTGGCCATGGAATACAAGTGAGCGGGCGTGACTGCCAGCACCCAATAGCCAAAGTTCGACACGGCCTGCAGCACCCCAAACAGCATCAAGGCCCGGTATAGCCCCAAACGCGTCATGAGAGTACCTCCCGCCAGTGCGCCGACCACGGTCGCCGCCAGCCCGAAGACTTTGTTCACCAGGCCCACCTCGGTCACGTCGAATCCGACCCCCCGCAACAGAAAGGTGGTGGACAGCGCGCCGGCAAACGCATCCCCCAGCTTGTAGAGCACGATGAGCAGGAGCACCATCCAGGCTCCGCGCCGCGCGAAGAACTCCCGCAGGGGCTCCACGACTGCCTGCTGCAAAGTACGCGGCGGCTGAACGCTCAACGCAGGTTCGGGCGCCCACAAAGTGGCAAGTGAGGCGAGCGCCATCAACCCGCCCATCAGCCAATACATGGCTCCCCACCCAAGCCACTGATCTGCCAGAATGAGTGCCAGGCCGCCCGACACCACCATGGCCAGGCGATAGCCCATCACCTGCAGGGCGGCACCGGCAGCGCGTTCGTCGTGCTGCAGGACGTCCGTACTGTAGGCATTGAAGGCGATGTCTTGCGTGGCCGACAGAAAAGCTACCCAGACTGCCAGCAGCGCAATGGTTTGCAGCTGACTGCCCGGCGAAAAGAACCCCATGGCAGCAATCGAGGCGGCCAGCAACCATTGGGTGAGAAACACCCAGCCGCGTCGGCGCCCCAACCAAGGAGGCGCGAAGCGATCCACCAGCGGTGCCCAGAGGAACTTCAACGTATAGGCTGTCCCGGCCAAGGTCAGAAAGCCAATGTCCTGCAAAGAGACGTTTTCGACTGTGGCCCAGGCCTGCAGGGTTCCAGACGTGAGCGCCAGCGGCAAGCCACTGGCAAACCCAAGCACCAACAGCGGTGCCACCCGCCGGCTGCGATAGACGCCCCAGCCTCCGGTCATGCGGGCCGGCCTTGCGGCGACTCGAAGCGATAGAGGGCGAGCATGCTGCGCCAACCCTTCAGAAAATGAATTTCGCGCTCGCCCCGAAACGCGGCCAGATCCGTGACCTTCAACCCCAGCCGCGCAGCCAGAAGCTGAAAGTCACGCAGCGTGCACAGGTGGATGTTGGGGGTGTCATACCATTCGAACGGCATCTGGTCGTTGACCGGCATCCGCCCCGCCAGAATCGACCAACCATGGGGCCAATAGCCAAAATTGGGGAAGGAAACAATGCCGTACCGGGCGACCCGCGCCATCTCCTGCAGAATGTGTTCGGTGTGATGCATGGACTGCAGCGTCTGCGACAACACGACCGTGTCGAACTGCTGGTTATCGAAGAGCGCCAACCCGTCCTCGAGGTTCTGCTGAATCACCTGTACACCACGACGCACGGCGGCAATCACCTGGTCATCATCGATCTCGACACCCGCCCCGCGCACCTGACGCGTCTGATGCAGATGCTCCAGCAACTGACCGTCGCCACACCCCAGATCCAATACTCGACTGCCTGGGGCAATCCACTGAGCAATGCGCAGCAGGTCGATCCGTGGGGCGGCCGGTTCCGACATGGCCGACTGCGCCCCCATGACTGATTCACCACTCATGCCGCCAATACCCCCGTAGTGCGACGACGCTCACCCAAATGGAGACGCCGCGCAATGCCGTCGTAATACCCCTGAACCACCGCATGGTAGCGCTTGTCACCCAACAGGAACGCATCGTGGCCATGGGGCGCGTCAATTTCGGCGTAGGTGACCTCGCGATGATTTTTCAGCAAGGCCTGCACGAGCTCGCGCGAATGCTCGGGCGCAAAGCGCCAATCCGTCGTGAAGGACACCAGCAGGAACCGGGCCTGAACAGGCGCCAGGGCACGGGCAAGATCGCCGCCATATTCACGCGCCGGATCGAAATAATCCAGCGCACGCGTCAGCAGCAAATACGTATTGGCGTCGAAATAGCGGGAAAACTTCTCGCCCTGATGCCGCAGATACGACTCGACCTCGAACTCGACATCGTAGTTATAGTGGTATTCACCATTGGGTCCAGGAGTGCGCTGGGCGCGGCCGAACTTGGTGGCCATGACCTCGTCTGACTGATAAGTAATGTGGCCCACCATGCGCGCCACCGAAAGGCCGTTGCTGGGCACCACCCCGTGGGAGTAGTAGTCGCCGCCACAGAAATCAGGGTCGGTCAGAATGGCCCTGCGCGCTACTTCGTTGAAAGCGATGTTCTGTGCGCTCAGGCGGGCGGTACTGGCCACCACGATGCAATCGCCTACCCGTTCAGGACAGGTGATGGCCCAGCTCAGGGCCTGCATGCCTCCCAGAGACCCGCCCATGACGGCTGCAAACCGCGCAATCCCGAAATGATCCGC
This sequence comes from Castellaniella sp., assembly GCF_036379515.1. Lineage (GTDB taxonomy): Bacteria > Pseudomonadota > Gammaproteobacteria > Burkholderiales > Burkholderiaceae_B > Castellaniella. Next base: position 32,260 of record NZ_DASVGN010000007.1, on the reverse strand, counting down.
CACGCGCACCTGCGCACGAACCCAGTCTTCGACCGTCAGTAGCGGGAATTCAGCGCCCCACGGCTGGCCCGTCGCAGAATTGATCGTGGTGGGCCCGGTCGAGCCGAAGCACGACCCGAGGTTGTTCACGCCAATGACGAAGAACCGATCGGTATCCAGGGCCTTGCCTGGCCCCACCATGTTGTCCCACCAACCCTCTTGGTGCGGCGACGCCTGTTCGAGCCCCGCCACGTGATGCGACGCATTGAGTGCATGGCACACCAGGACGGCGTTGCTGTGTTCGGCGTTGAGCACGCCATAGGTCTCGACGGCCAGCGAATAGGCGGGCAGGATCTGCCCGCTGGAAAGCGTCAGCGGCTCGTCGAACGATAAAAACTGCGGAGTGACATAACCCACGCTTCCGGCAGGAACGGGAGGCAGGTCAGTCGAGGAAGCCGAAGGTTCGGCAAATACGGCAGGTGTGGTCATGAGACCTCTTTAGCGGGATTTATGGGGCGCCCGCAAGCGGATCAGGCAAATCGGCGCCAATTCGTTTTTCATTCTAGCACCGGGTAAAACCCCTGAGGAGCAGGCCTGCCGCCGCCTAGTCGCGCCGAATGGTCCTATCGAATCGGGAACATCCTCATCAATCGTGATACATTTCTTGACGATTGAAAACTCAGATCACAAGTCTGGCCATTTGCGGCACCCCGGAGAACAGGATGACACCGTTGACCAAGCGCGAACACGACTGCCTATGTTGGGCTGCCCAAGGCAAAACCAGTTGGGAAATCGGCCAGATACTCGGCATCCAGGAACGCACCGTCAACTTCCACATCGCGAATACCTGCGAAAAGCTTGAAGTACGCACCCGGCAGGCGGCAATCACTGTTGCGTTGCAGCACTGCCTGCTGGCGCCGCTGCGGACCAACGCAGCGCCAGCCAAAAATCATCCACCGGCGCACGGTCAAAATCATGAGGGGTTGCCACCACGATCGCCTCGAGCCATTCAGTATTCGTCACCATGATCTGGATCTCGAAACGCAAGCGACCCTTGGGACCATGTCCTTCGATCACGAAACGCTCACCCGGTGCGGGTAACGTGGCCGGCACCGGCACCCCTGCTGTGCGATAGAACGACGCTACAGCCCAGCGATCCAGCCGCTCACGCGCTTGAGGATCACCGGACAAGGAGGCCGGTAAAGGCGCCTCGCCCAACCCGAACAGTACCCCGCCTGCGTGCGCGGAATGCATGGTCAACGGCAACGGGATGGACCCAAACTGAACGGTTTTCGTCTGCACATGAGCAGCATCAGGAAGAACACCGCTGGCACCTTGTTCGCCAAAGACCACCGAATGCCAGTTGAAACGCGGTGAGCACCCTGCGAGTATCGCAGCGCACAGCAACAGCATCAGAATACGGATCGCTCGCATGGTAGAACAAGTTCCGGCCGGACGGTCCAGTCATTGTACGGCCAGCCGACACAATCACTGCCGCGAGCTTTCAGGCGAAAGCAGCTAGTCTAAAATGCCTTATTCAGACCAACTTGGTACCCATTCATGATGAGCCTGGCCTCCGACCGACGCACGCAGCTCGCTGCCCATCCGGAACTGCTCGCAGGCATCCGGAGAGGAATCGAAAAAGAAGGCCTGCGGGTCGACGCCACGGGCCAGCTGGCCATGACTCCCCATCCGGTCGCCCTGGGCTCGGCTCTGACCAACGCCCACATCACCACCGATTACTCAGAATCGCTGCTCGAGCTCATCACCAGCCCAATCGCAAGCGCGCAAGCACTGATCACGGATCTGACGGACACCCACACCTACGTGGCGCATCGCAACCCTGCGGAGGCCATCTGGAACCAGTCCATGCCGGCCCATTTGCCCAACGAGGCCGACATCCCGGTCGCATGGTACGGCACCTCGAACACCGGCATGCTCAAGCACGTCTACCGCGTGGGCCTGGCCTGGCGCTACGGCAAGGTGATGCAGTGCATCGCGGGGGTGCACTACAACTTTTCGCTGCCCGAGTCGGCCTGGGACGTTCTGGCAGACGGCAGCACTGCACAGGAGCGGCGCAACACCGGCTACATGGCGCTGATCCGCAATTTCATGCGGCATTCGTGGCTGCTGATGTACCTGTTTGGTGCATCTCCCGCCGTGTCGCGCAGCTTCCTGCAAAAAGCAGGGTTCGAAGCACAGCTGACGAAACTAAGCCCGGACACCTACTGCCTGCCCTGGGCCACCAGCCTGCGGATGAGTGATCTGGGCTACAAGAATCCCAATCAGTCAGAACTGAGGCTCTGCTACAACGACCTGGATACCTTCACCGCGCGGATCTACAAGGCCTGTACGACTTCGTCGCCGGCCTACGAGGCCATCGGCACCCACCGCAACGGCGAGCGCATCCAGCTCAACACGAACACCCTGCAGATCGAAAACGAGTACTACTCCAGCATTCGGCCCAAGCAGACGGCGGGTCGTTGCGAACGCCCCAACACCATCCTGCACGAGCGCGGCATCCAATACATCGAAGCTCGCTGCATGGATATCGACCCCTGGGCCCCCGCCGGCATCACGGTCGAAACCGCGCGTTTCCTCGACGCCTTCCTGTTGTGCTGCGCCGTCGAAGACAGCCCCATGTTCCCGGCCCCGGGCAATTGCGCCGAAAGCCAGGAGAACTTTGCGCTGGTGGCACGCGAAGGTCGGCGCCCCGGGCTGGAGCTCATGCGCAACGGCGAGCCCATCGCCCTCAAGGAATGGGCCGCACGGGCCCTGGAACACATTGCCCCGTATGCGCAGCTGCTGGACGAAACGACCGGCGATACCCAGCACGGAGCCGCGCTCGCCGCCCAAATGACCAAGGTCAATCAGCCTGAAGCCACGCCTTCGGCCCGGCTGCTCGCCGCCTTGCGCGAAGAAAAGCAAGAGTTCCACGACTGGACGCTGAAACAGAGTCAGGCGCACTGGACAGCGTTGCAAGCGCGTGAGCTTTCTGTGCAGGCAGAGGCCGCATTCGATCAGGCTGTACGGGATTCCATCGCCGAGCAGACGCAACTGGAAGCCTCGGACACCATCAGCTTCGAGGACTACGTGGCGCGGTTTCACGCGGCCCTGCGCTAGGCGCTACGCAACTCGCATCGCGAAGGAGCGGCGATGCCGAAGAAGGTCAAGTGCAGCCGTTGCGATGCGGCGGCCGCACCCGCGTAGAAACCAACAGTGGCGCGCCCGACAGGAATCGAACCTGTATCGAAAGCTTCGGAGGCTCCCATTCTATCCATTGAAATACGGGCGCGCGGGGGTGTCTGGACGACGCATGCGCAAGGACATGCGCATGGGGTCGCCATTGTAGCGTGTTTATTAGCCCTACGCTGCGCGTGGCTGCAGCAGGCGGGGCCTGTCGCTATAATTGCGGGATAGGGCTTGTAACTGCCCGTTGCGCGACCATTCTGCTGTCGCGGCCCAATATTTCAGGAACCCGACATGAGTCTCCCCGATCACGAAAGTGCACACGAAAGTGAAAGCTCCATTAAGACCCCGCGTCAGTTGCTCATCACCGTCATCCTGGCGTTCCTGATCCCGATCACCGTCATCATCCTGCTCGTCAACATGGTGGGTTCTTCCATCCGTTCCGGCGCCGGCTCCGAAGGGCAAACTCCCGATGCCATCGCCAAGCGTCTGCAACCAGTCGCGGGCTTCAAACTGGTGGATGCCAACGCCCCTCGGGTTTTCCAGACGGGTCAGCAGGTCTTTGAAGCCACCTGTACCGCCTGCCACACGCCAGGCGCCATGGGCGCTCCCAAGTTCGGCGACAAAGCGTCCTGGGCTCCCTTCATCAAGCAGGGGTACGCCGACCTGGTCAAGAACGCCATCCACGGTATCGGCCCCATGCCGCCCAAGGGAGGCAATGCCTCGCTGGATGACTTCGAAGTCGCCCGTGCGGTGGTCTACATGGCCAACCACTCCGGTGCCAACTTCCCGGAACCCAAAGAACCGGCCGCTGCCAAACCCGCTGCTGCTCCGGCTGCGGCGCCTGCCGCAGCTCCCGCTCCGACCCCCGTGGCCGCCCCTGCGCCCACGCCCGCCAAGCCTGCCGAGAAAGTCGCTGCTGCAGCCCCGCAGCCCGCCGCAGCCACCAGCAGTGGTGCCTCGACCAATCCAGTCGGCGACAAGCTCTACCACACGGTATGCTTTGCCTGCCACGCCGTGGGCGCCGCAGGCTCGCCCAAGTTTGGCGACAAGGCAGCCTGGGAGCCCTTCATCAAGACCGGCTTGGACACGATGCTGAAGAAAGCCATCTCCGGCGTGGGTGCCATGCCACCGCGCGGAGGCTCACAAGCCACCGACGCCCAAATGAAAGCAGCCATTCAGTACATGGTGGACGCTGCCAAATAAGGCAGATCTTCAAGCGACATTGAAAAAGCCGGCTTCACGCCGGCTTTTTCAATTGCAACGACAACCTGCCGTTACTGGGTCACCGCTGCTTCGCGCCCACCACTGGCCGCAGAACCAGCCTCACGGCGACGCTGGAAGTAGGCCTTGGTGAGTTTCACAATCAAGGGCGAAAGCAGCAACAGTGAAATCAGGTTGGGAATGGCCATCAGACCGTTGAGGGTATCGGCCAAGAGCCAGGCAAAATCCAGCTGGGTGACCGCACCAAACGGAATCGCGACCACCCAGATCAGGCGATACGGGACCGTGGATTTGGCGCCCAACAGGAATTCCCAGCATTTTTCACCGTAGTAGCTCCAGCCCAAAATCGTGGTGAAAGCAAAAATCACCAGAGCGACCGTCAGTACCGCACCACCGACGCCCGGCATCGAGGCCTCAAATGCAGCAGCCGAAAGGGCCGCTCCACTCTGGCCGCTGTCCCAGACCCCCGAGCACACGATCGCCAGGCCCGTGATGCTGCAGATGATGAGCGTGTCGATGAAGGTTCCCATCATGCCGATGAGCCCAGCCTGAACAGCATCCGTAGAGGTCCCGGCGGCCTGAGCGATCCCCGCCGACCCCAGACCTGCCTCATTCGAAAACACCCCACGCGCCACACCGAAACGAATGGCCGCCATCACGGTCGCACCCGCAAATCCACCTGTAGCAGCCACTGGCGAGAAGGCATGGGTGAAGATGAGGTCAAGTGCGTCAGGGATGCGTTCGACATTGACTGCCAGCACCACCAGGCCTGCCAGTACGTAGGCTACGCACATGAACGGGACGAGCGAGGCTGCCACCATGCCAATGCGCTTGATGCCGCCCAGAATCACCATGCCAATCAGCACCATGGTCACCACCCCAGTCACCCACAGCGGGATCGAGAAGGTGGATTGGAGTGCCAGGGCCATGCTGTTGACCTGAACCATATTGCCAATCCCGAACCCGGCAAAGCCACCGAAGATCGCGAAGGCCACCCCGAGCCAGACCCATTTCTTGCCCAAGCCATTCTTGATGGCGTACATCGGACCACCGGCGTGCTCGCCCCGGGCATCCTTCTCGCGGAAATGCACGGCCACGACCACTTCGCTGTATTTCGTGGCCATGCCGACCAAGGCGGTACACCACATCCAGAACAAGGCACCTGGGCCGCCCACGGCGATCGCCGTGGCCACACCGGCAATGTTCCCAGTGCCTACCGTAGCCGCCAGGCACGTCATGAGAGCCTCGAACGGGCTGATCTCGCCATGGGAGGCATCCCCACGATGGCGCCCGCTCCAGATCATCGCAAACCCCGTGCCGATGCGGCGCAACGGCATGAACCTGAGCAGCAACATTAAAAAGAACCCAGTGCCCAATATGAGCACCAACATCGCAGGACCCCAGACGAAGCTGTTGATCCCATTGACTAACGAATTCAGAAATTCCATTCTTGAGTCTCTCTTCCCTGTTTTAAAAACGGCGCCACTGTACCACCGATCGCCGCCTGCTCTCAGACGTCAAGACGACAATTCGCTGATTTCCACCGCATTCACGCCGTGATCTGTCGTTATTTTCAGGGTAAACCCTGCCGTAGTTTTGCGACTGTCGCAGTCGGGCGGGTTTGCCTATCCTGAGCTCTCCTGACAATTCTGGAGCCAAGCATGAGAGAACGACTGGATTGCGCCGTTCTGGCCATAGGCCGGGAAGATTGGGTCAACACCGTTACGGGTCCCCGCAGCGGCGGACGGCTGGTGCTGCACCCCCTGGCCCCGCAGCTGAACACCGCGACAGCAATGCTGGCCGATGCCGCGCTGCAAAGAGGCCGTTACGATGCAGGGCTGATCCACGTGGATGAAGCCTCATTGGGTACCTGGCGCATGGCGCTTGCGGCACAGCCGCTGCATCAACCTGCTGTTCTCATGATCTACGCAGCAGGCCTTCGTGCACAGGCCATCCGGGACTTGCTCGCGCTGGGGGCCACCGACTTCATGCAGCCGCCGTTCTGCGTTGAAGAACTGCGCGCACGTATTGAACACAATCTTCAACGAGCACCCAGGGTGCTTGTCGCCGAAAATTCCCCCAGCTATGCAAGCACAGCCGCCGACCGAAGCAGCTGTCCCATCTCTGGCACCCCTGGGCCCGACACGACGGCCCACCTGTGTGAAACCATTCTCGACCGCTCGGGCACCGAACTCGAAGCCTACGCGGTGGCCCTGGCGACCCAGCGGGCCACGTCACATGCGTCGTTTCGCGCAGCCAAGGGTGAAGTGGTCGCACGCTTCGAACGCGCCTATATTCGTGCAGCACTGGGCCGACACGCGGGCAACATTACATTGGCAGCTCAAACCGCTCAAAAACATCGGCGCGCCTTCTGGGCACTCATGCGCAAGCACGACATCGATCCTTCTCCATACCGGACAGACCTCCCGCAAAGCAGCGCCCCGGCCCCAGGATCAGGCTAGTACTCTGTCGCCCCTCGGGCCTGCACGCAGAACGGGCTCGTACACTCTCGATGGCGCCTCGCTGACGCGGGCGGAGCTCTGCTCCGCTTGCGGGTAAAATCCAGGGTTGCCACGAGGAATCCTGCTGTGTCTGAACTGAAAAACGACGTTTTCCTGCGCGCCCTGCTGCGCGAACCAGTGCCTTACACGCCGCTTTGGATGATGCGTCAGGCGGGCCGCTATCTGCCCGAATACCGGCAGACTCGCGAACAGGCAGGCTCGTTCATGGCGCTGGCGCAGAATCCCGAGCTGGCCTGCGAAGTCACCCTGCAACCACTGCGGCGTTTCGATCTGGACGCTGCCATCCTCTTTTCCGACATCCTCACCATCCCCGATGCCATGGGATTGGGTCTGCAATTCGTAGAAGGCGAGGGCCCACGCTTCAAGCGACCCCTGCACGACGAAGCCGCCATCGCACAACTGCAGGTTCCCGACCTGGACCGCCTGCGCTATGTCTTCGATGCCGTTGCACTGATCCACAAAGAGCTGAACGGTGCAGTACCGCTGATCGGGTTTTCTGGCAGCCCATGGACCCTGGCCTGCTACATGGTGGAAGGCGCAAGCAGCTCGGACTACCGCCAGATCAAAACGCTGATGTACCGCCGCCCCGATCTGCTGCACCGCATCCTGTCGATCAACGCCCAGGCTGTGCAGGCATACCTCAATGCGCAGATCCAGGCCGGCGCACAGGCTGTCATGGTCTTCGACAGCTGGGGAGGAGTCCTCGCCGACGGCCTGTTCCAACAGTTTTCGCTGCAATACACCCGCCAGGTACTGGAAGGCCTGCAGCGAGAGGCCCACGGGCGTGTGGTGCCTCGTATCGTATTCACCAAGGGTGGTGGTCAGTGGCTGGCTGAAATGGCCGACTTGGGTTGCGACGCGCTGGGAGTAGACTGGACCGTCAACCTGGCGGCTGCCCGTCGCACGGTGGATGACCGCGTAGCGCTGCAAGGCAACCTCGACCCCATGACACTCTTTGGCGGCGAAGCAGCCATCCGCAACGAGGCACGCCGCGTTCTGGCTGATTTTGGCCACGTCCACCAGGGAGGACACGTGTTCAACCTGGGGCACGGCATTTCACAGTTCACCCCTATAGAGGCAGTGTCGGCCCTGGTAGAAGAAGTCCACCGCGCCAGCCCCGCCTACCACGGGACAAAGGCCGGCACCTAGCATTTGCACGAAGATAGCGGAAAAACCCGCCACGGAGCAATGTGCTTATGCACAATCACGAGCGACATCGGGGCTTACCCGAATGTTTCGAGATTCATTGTTGATTGGCGACATAACACATTGTTTTATATGAATAAATGAACTCAATCGATCAATTCAGGAAGGGCTTGACGAATTGACTCAAGTGCGGCAGCCGCCCTTACCATCTGCTTCTCCACAAAGTTATCCACAGCCTCTCGTCTATCTGGCCGTGGCGCTGGATGTCCCGCTGCCTGGGCTGTTCGACTACTCGCACGACCGCCCCCTTGCACGCGGCGTACGTGTACGGGTGACCTTCGGGCGGCGCGAAATGATCGGCATGGTCTGGGAGACGCGCACACGCCCCGATATCGCAGAGGACAAGGTCAAGCCCATCGAAGCGGCATTGGAGGACCTGCCGCCGATGCCTGCAGACTGGCTCCGCCTGGCCGCATTTGCCGCTCGCTACTACCACAGGCCCCTGGGTGAAGTCGTGCTCCCCGTACTGCCACCTTCGCTGCGCAAGCCGGGTGCCTACACTGGCAGCCGCGCAGGAGGCGGCCCGGTGAATCGCGCGGACCGGCGTCCGGGTCGCAAGCCCCCCCCCGAGACACCTCGGTCAAGCGTCGAAGTGCCCACCCTCAATCCTGCACAGTCCCAGGCCCTGGCGGGCCTGCAGGATCTGCTGGAGACGGGCCGGGGGGTTGCCCTGTTGCACGGGATCACGGGAAGCGGCAAGACGGAGCTCTACCTCAGGCTCGCCGAGCAGGTGCTGGCCCAAGGGCGCCAGATCCTGCTGCTGGTGCCAGAGATCAATCTCACCCCGCAGCTGGAGCAAGTGGTCCGCCAGCGCCTGGGGCCCGCACCACACAACGACGAGACGACGGAGGGCACGACAGAAGGCCGATCACACCATCACCTCGTCGTCATGCACAGCCGCCTTTCCGAAGGAGAACGCCTGCGCGCCTGGCTACGCGCCTTTCGTGGAGAAGCGGACATTTTGCTGGGGACGCGCCTTGCACTCTTCACTCCCCTGCCCCGCCTTGGCCTGATCGTCGTGGACGAGGAGCATGACACCTCTTATAAACAACAGGAGGGCCTGCGCTATTCGGCTCGCGATCTCGCCATCTGGCGCGGTCATGACCTGGGCATCCCTGTCGTGCTCGGGTCGGCCACGCCCTCCTTGGAATCATGGCGCCACGCCCGACAGGGAGACTACCGTTACCTGTCCCTGCCGGAGCGCGCACAGGCTCAGCCCCTGCCCGAGATCCGCCTGGTGGACACCCGGCGGGCGACGCTCGAAGAAGGGTTCGCGCCGCAACTGGTGCAGGCGCTCGAGGCTCGCCTGGCGCGGGGCGAACAAAGCCTGGTGTTCCTCAATCGCCGAGGCTACGCACCCGTGCTCCGATGCCCCTCTTGTGGCTGGGTCAGCCAATGCCGGCGCTGCACGGCGCATACTGTCCTGCACCGGCACGCCCGAGGGCGACACACGCTGCAATGCCACCACTGTGGCGACGCTCAACCTGTCCCGCGCGCTTGTCCAGCCTGCGGCGACCCGGACATCCAGCCAGTTGGGCACGGCACCCAACGCGTCGAAGAGTTTCTGAATGAACGCTTCCCCCAGGCCCGGGTCCTGCGGATCGATGCCGACGCCACCCGTCGAAAGGGCAGCGCGCAGGCCTTGTTCGCGCAGGTTCACGCGGGCCAGGCAGACATCCTGGTGGGGACCCAGATGGTGTCCAAGGGGCACGACTTCGCCCATCTGGGGCTGGTGGGGGTCCTCAATTCCGATGCCATGCTCTTCGCCCAGGATTTTCGTGCACCGGAGCGCCTGTTTGCCCAACTGATGCAGGTGGCCGGACGTGCAGGACGCCGGGCAGGCGGTGCCGAGGTCTTCGTGCAGACTGATTATCCCGACCAGACGGTCTACCAGGCACTGGTCAGCCACGACTACCCCCTATTTGCCCAGCAAACCCTGACGGAACGCCAGGACCTCGGCTTGCCACCCTTTTCGGCCCAAGCCCTGTTCACAGCCCAGGCAGGCCAGGTTCGAGTGGCCTTGAGCTTCCTGCAGGCCGTCCGCGAGACCGCCGAGGCACTGCCGCAAGCCACCGGGGTACGCCTGTACGACCCGGTACCCTTGCGCATCGTGCGAGTCGCCCGAGTGGAACGCGCCCAACTGCTGCTGGAATCCGACCACCGCGGCACCCTGCATCAGCTCCTGCACGCGCTGCTCCCGGTGGCCCAGACGCTCCCTGAGGCCAAGGCCGTACGTTGGGAGGTCGAAATCGACCCCCAGGAGATCTGACGTGCCATCCGAGCCCCGCGCGCCACTGCGCACCGTGCTGCCCGCCGGCACCACGGTCGACCCCAAGCTCAATGCGCGCCAGCGCGAAGCCGTGTTGTACCTGGACGGCCCCTGCCTGGTGCTGGCCGGCGCGGGTAGCGGCAAGACCCGCGTCATCACCCAAAAGATCGCCTACCTGCTGCGCGAGTGCAGCTACCCTGCGCGGCATGTCGTGGCACTCACCTTCACCAACAAGGCAGCACGCGAAATGAGCGAGCGGGTACGCTTGCTGGTGAATCCGCAATGGCTGCGTGGCCTGACGGTGGGCACCTTCCACTCGCTGGGGCTGCGCTTTCTGCGCGAAGAATACGCGGCGGCCGGGCTCAAGCGCGGCTTCTCGATCCTGGATGCGCACGATGCGCAAGCCATCATCCAGGAATTGGTGGCAACGACGGACAAGGCACGTCTGCGCAGCGTGCAGCAAACCATCTCGCTCTGGAAAAACGCGCTGCTGGGCCCCGACGCCGCCGCCCGAGCGGCCCGCGATGCCAACGAGGCCGAAGCAGTCCGTATCTACCGCAGCTACCAGGCCACGTTGCACGCTTACCAGTCTGTCGACTTCGACGACCTCATCCGTCTGCCTGCGCAGCTGCTGGCCGACGACGACTCCCTGCGCGCCCGCTGGCAAGCACGTGTGCAATATCTGCTGGTGGACGAATACCAGGACACCAACGTCTGCCAGTACCAGATGGTGCGGATGCTCTCCGGCGAGCGCGCCATGCTGACTGCCGTGGGTGACGACGACCAGGCCATCTATGCCTGGCGCGGCGCCACGTCCGAAAATCTGGCGCAGCTTGCACGGGACTACCCGGCGCTGCGCCTGATCAAGCTGGAGCAGAACTACCGCTCGGTGCAGCGCATCCTGCATGCCGCCAATCAGGTGATCTCGCACAACCCCAAGACCTTCGACAAGACGCTGTGGTCGGACCTGGGCCAAGGAGATCCCATCGCCATCACGCCCATGGAATCCGACCAGGCAGAAGCCGAATCCATCGCCATGCGGCTGTCAGCGGCCCGCTTCGAGCGGCAGGCCCAGTGGAAGGACTTTGCGGTGCTCTACCGCAGCAACCACCAATCGCGCATTATGGAGCAGGCCCTGCGCACGTTGCACATCCCCTATACCGTATCGGGTGGACAAAGCTTTTTTGACAAGGCCGAGATCCGCGACGTGCTTGCCTGGCTGCGCGTCATCGCCAATGAAGACGAAGATCCCGCCTTCATCCGCGCCGCAACCACACCGAAACGCGGCATCGGCCAAGGGACACTGCAGGCATTGGGTGCAGAAGCCGCGCGACGCGGCGTTTCACTATTCACGGTCGCCTCCGAAGTCACCGAAGACCTGCTGCCTGCCGCGCGGCCACGTGAAGCCATCGAAGCTTTCGTGCGGCTCATACGCCATTTCCAGGCGCGGGCTGCCGGCCACGGTACCGTGCCATCGCTCTCGAGCCCACAAGCGCAGTCGCAGGGCGATCTCCTCGCTTTCGATCCCGACCCGCTGCCAAGTGCCGCCCCCCCCTTTGCCCCTCTGACACCCGTGAACGCGGCAGGGATCGACGGCCAGCAGGACGACAGTGCAGGCCGGGTGCTCGACGACCTGCTGGGGCGCATGGACTACGAACGCCACCTGTACGACACCGGCGACGACCGCCAGGCGCAAGCGCGCTGGACCAATGTGCTGGAACTTGTTGACTGGCTCAAGCGCAAGGCCGAAGAAGACGACCTGACGTTGCTGGAACTCGTTCAGCACGTGGCGCTGGTCACCATGCTGGAACGCTCGGACGACGAAGAGCCAGACGCTGTGAAGTTGTCCACACTGCACGCCTCCAAAGGGCTGGAATTCCCTTATGTCTACCTGATCGGGGTCGAGGAAGGGCTGCTGCCGCACCGGGGAGACGACGATGGCGACACCAGTGAGGCAGGACTCGCGGCGCAGGCGCGGCGCATCGAAGAGGAGCGACGCCTGATGTACGTGGGAATCACTCGTGCGCAGCGCACCTTGCAAATCAGCTGGTGCCGCAAGCGGCGGCGTGGCCGTGAAGAGACGGCCTGCGAGCCCTCACGCTTCATCGCCGAGATGGGACTGCAGGCGCAGCAAACCACGCCCATGGGGGATACCGACCCTGACCGCACCCTCAGCCGATTGAAAGCATTGCTCAAAAAATGAAAGGGCGCACCACCCAGGCTCCGAACCCGGTGGTGCGCCCTTTCTGGCCATCGCTACGATGGCCAGACCCTCCGACTGCTACTGCGGCAGGCGGTGGTAGTTCTGCGCCCGAACTTCGGCCTGGGCGTTGATCGCCGCAGCCACCAGACGACCCACCGCAAAAGCAGCACGCCGCAAGGCACGACCCGTCGCCTTGACCCCGCTGCCAAAAGACAAGGGGTGCGACGCATTCAAAATGGTGTAGCTATAGGCGCGCTCCAGCGCGTCGGACAGCAACATGGGACTGGAAGTGACTGGGTAGCTCATGCCTGACTCCTGTTTCAGAAGCATCAGAATTTCGACAAACCCATTATAGGGTTAACCCTATAAAAAAGATAGGGGTAAACCCTTATTCAGACAACAAAGCCACATGACACCGAACTTGGCGGCCTTCGCCATCCGGCAAAAGCGCCAGCGCTTGGGGGCGTTCACACCCTGCTGTCGCCCAGGGGCAGCGGTCGCGGAAGAAGCAGCCTCGCGGCAGGGTACGATTGCCCGGCAGTTCCGCAGGAGCGGCCGGCGCTTCCTCCGCCCAGGCACAATCCAGACGCGGCACAGCCTCGAGCAACTCCCGGGTATAGGGATGGCGCGGGTCTCCAAGCACCTGCGGCGCAAGCCCCTGTTCCACGACCTGCCCCAGATACATCACCGCAATCCGATCGCACAGATGACGCACCACGGACACGTTGTGCGAGATGAGCACATAGGTGAGGCCACGGGCACGGCGCAGTTCTTGCAACAGGTTCAGGATTTGAGCCTGCACCGAGATATCCAGCGCCGACGTAGGCTCGTCGAGAACGATGACATCAGGGTCGGAAGACAGCGCTCGGGCAATGGCAATCCGTTGACGCTGCCCTCCCGAGAACTCATGCACGTAGCGATCCATCTGCTCCGGACGCAGCCCCACCTGCGACGCCAGCGACTCGGCCACCGCTCGATCGGCCCGCTGGTGCCTTGTCACCAATGGCTCGACGATGACGCGCCAGGCCGGCAGACGCGGGTCCAGTGATGACTGCGGGTCTTGAAACACGATCTGGATGTTGGCGGCACGACCATCAGGACGCGGCAGGCGGTGCAGAGTGCCCTGGGTCGGCTGCAGCAGACCGAGCAGCACTTGGGCCAAGGTGCTCTTGCCACATCCCGACTCACCCACAACGCCGAAGGCTTCGCCACGCCGCACCTGCAGCGTGACACCGTTGAGCGCATGCGCCGACTGCACCACGCGCCCGCGCCAATCTCTGGCCACAGGAAAATCCACATGGACGTCTTGTGCGTCCAGCACCCAGTCTTCGTGCACCGCCGTCATGGCGCCACCTGATCAGAAGGAGGCAGCGGATGCCAGCAGGCAGTCCGCCGCGACGTCAGCCGGCCAAAAGGCTCCAACTGTGGCCGACGGCGGCACTGCTCATCCGCATAGGCACAACGCTCCGCAAACACGCAGCCGCTGGGGGGCGTCCGCATGTCGGGAACCCGCCCCGGGATGGCCGACAACCGAGCGCCGGGCGGCGCCCCCTCCGGGAGTCCATCGAGCAAACCGCGCGTGTACGGGTGTCTGGGATCACGCAGCACGCGCGCCGTGGGCCCCTGCTCAACCACGGTCCCGGCGTACATCACATAGACCCGGTCGCAGAACTGCGACACCACGGCCATATCGTGAGTGATGAACAGGATGGCCACCCCGCGCTCGCGCGCTTTGTGACGCAACAGCTGCAACACCTGACGCTGGACCGTCACGTCCAGCGCCGTCGTCGGCTCATCCGCAATCAACAACGCCGGATCACAGGAAAACGCCATGGCCACCATGACTCGCTGACGCATCCCGCCCGACAGCTCGAACGGATATGCCCGCAAAACCTGGGCCGGATCGGGAATCATCATGTCGTGCAGCAAGGCCTGCGCCCGCACCATGGCGTCGCGGCGTTTGAGCGCATGATGCACGCGCAGCACGCCTACCAGCTGGTCGCCAATACGCTGGGTGGGATTCAAGGCCGTCATGGGCTCCTGGAAGATCATGGCGGCCCGCCGCCCGCGCCATTGCCGCATCTGCGCATCGGTCGCCGCGAAGACGTCGTCGCCCAACAGGTGCAGGCTGCCACTGGTCACCCGATAGCCATCTTTGGGGAGCAAGCGCAGCGCCGTCATGGCCGTTACCGACTTGCCTGAGCCGGATTCACCGACTACCCCCACGATTTCACCCGGCAATACCTGCAGCGTGACACCGTTCAAGGCATGAACAGAGCCTCCGAAAACAGGAAACTCCAGACTGAGATTCTGGATGTCCAGCACGGGTGATGCGCCCGCAGGCAGCTCGGCGCCCACGGCCTCTTGCACAGAGGCCGTCGCGGCTGCCAGGGAGATTCTTGCGTCGACCATTACTTTGCCCGCGCCTTGGGGTCCAGCATGTCGCGGACCCCGTCACCCACCAGGTTGCAGGCCAGGGCAGTGACCAGAATCGCACACCCCGGCATCACGGTGTACCACCACTGATCCAGCAGAAAATTGCGACCCGTGGCCACCATGGCACCCCACTCTGCCGTGGGCTGCTGTGCACCCAGCCCAATGAACCCCAACGCAGCTGCCATCAGAATCGCACCGCCAATATCCAGTGTGGCCTGGACAATGATGGGCGAGGCGGCATTGCGCGCCACGTGCCAGCGCACTACGTGGCGACGCGTGGCGCCAAACGTCCAGGCCGCCTTCACGTAGGCCATCTCACGAATGCCCAAGGTCTGACCGCGCGCCAGCCGAACGTAGAACGGAATGCGCACCAGCGTGATGGCCAGCATGGCATTGAAGAGGCTGGGTCCCAAAGCAGCGGCCAACGCCATGATGAGCACCAGCGACGGCACCGACAGCACCACATCCATGCAACGCATGATGAGCCCGTCGATCCAGCCGCCGATAATGCCTGAAAAGCAGCCGATGACTGCACCGACCAGGCTGGAGCACCCCGCCACGAACAACCCCACGCCAATCGATTGCCGGCCGCCGAACAGAACCCGGCTGTAGATGTCACGCCCGACTTCGTCCGTCCCGAACCAATGGGCTGCCGAAGGCGCCGCCAACCGGTGGACCAGATCGAGTTTTTCAGGGTCGTAAGGCGCAATCCACCCTGCCAGACCCACCATGAGCAGCACCACCGCCAGAATCACCAGCCCCAGGACCATGAGCGGGCTGTGCTTGAGCTGGTAGAGGAGATGGGAGATCATCCGACCTCCGTGATCCGCGGGTCGAGCCAGCGATACACCAGATCAACCAGCAGGTTGAGGACGACGTACGCGAACGACACCACGACGGCAAACCCCATGACGGCGGGGAAATCCAAGGCCTGGATGGAATCGACCACGTACGCACCCATGCCTGGCCAGCTGAACACGGTTTCGGTCAATACGGCTCCGTAGAGCAGATCACCCAGCGCCAACCCCAGCATGGTGACTGACGGAATCAGGGCGTTGGGCAGCGCGTGACGCAAGATCACCGTCCAGGCCGACAACCCATACGCGCGCGCCGTGCGCACGTAGTCTTCGCCCAACTGTTCCAGCATGGAGGAGCGGATCTGCCGGGCCACGATGCCCAGATGCACGAACCCGAGTGTGACGGCCGGCAGCAGCAGGTGATCCAGAATGTCGGGAATGAGCGGCCAATCGCCCGCCACGACGGCGTCGACCAGATACAGCCCCGTGAAGTGCGGCGGTGGCGTCAGCCCCTGATCGAGGCGCCCGCCCCCCGGGAACCAACCCAGATGACCGTAGAACACGACGATGAGCCCCAGCCCCAGCCAGAACGCGGGGGTGGACACCCCGGTCACGGCCACGATGCGCGCAATGTGGTCGACGAATTTGTTCCTGTAGACGGCCGACAGGACCCCCAGAGGGATCCCCACCAAAGTGGCCAGCAGCAGCGCCACCAGGGCGAGTTCCAGCGTGGCCGGGAAAAACGCCGCGATGTCCTGAATGACGGGCCGGCGCGTACGAATGGAAATGCCCAGGTCGCCGTGCAGGAGCTGATCCATGTAATGCAGATACTGAACCGGCAGGGGCTTGTCCAGCCCGAGCTCGGCCCGAACCGCCGCCACGATCTCCGGCGTGGCGCGGTCACCCGCCACCAGGCGTGCCGGGTCGCCCGGCACCAGGTGCGAGATGGTGAAGGTGATGAGCGAGACCCCGATCACCACCCAGACCAGATTGAACAGCCGCCGGCGAACGACGAGCCAGCCGGAGATCCCCATTACTTGCGAATGTCGGCCACGTTGAACACGTCATCCAGCATGGGGTTGTAGATGAAGCCTTTCACGTCCTTGCGCAGACCCACCAGATAGTTGTCCTGATACAGGTAGACGTAAGCCGCATCCTTGACGACCTGCTCCTGCACCTTGGTATAGAGCGCCACGCGCTTGGCCTGGTCGCTGATGCTGGCCGCTTCTTTCAGCCATTCGTCGACCTGAGGATTGGAATAGAACGACCGGTTGCCGGCCAGGCCACCCTTGTCGGATTGGAACCAGTAGTTCGTGAACATATAGGGGTCGGCAAAGTCAGGCCCCCAATCCCCTACGGAAATATCAAAATTGCCCTTGTCGAGGTTCTCGCGCAAGGTGGCATTGGCCAGTTTTTCGAGCTTTACCGGAATGCCCACCGCCGCAAGATTGGCCTGGACGGTCAGCGCGATGGGTTCCCAGGACGGCTTGCGGGTGGAATACCGCAACAGCAGCGGCTCCTTGACGCCACCGGCCTGAGCGACTTCTTTCTTGGCCTTGGCAATGTTCTGCACCGGCAGAGGCAAGTTGGCGTCGTAACCCCACAAGCCTTCGGGCACCGGACCGCGCGTCTGCTTCACCTGGCCCAGCATCACGCCATCGACGATGCCCTTGTAATCGATCGCATCGACGATCGCATGCCGCAGTTCGGCATTATGCAATGGGCCCTTGGCGTTGTTCAGATACAGGTAGGTCACGCGCAGCGATGGGAACTTGCCCACCGTGACACTCGGCTCTTTGGCCAAGGCCTTGAGCTGGTCCACGGGCAGATCGGCCGCGATGTCCAGATCACCCTTCTGCAGTTGCAAGCGTTGTGCGGACGCCTCCGGGACGATGCGCACCACGAACTTGCTCAACGTCGGCTTCTTGCTGCCGGCATAGTGCGGGTTACGTTCCATGACCAGGGTTTGCCCCTTGGTCCAGCTCACCAGCTGATACGGCCCCGATCCGGCCGTATGTCCAGCCAGCCAGGTGTCGGCGTCCGGCCGCTCCATGGCTTTGGGATTCACGATGGCCGCACCATTGTTGGCCAGGGTGCTCAGGAAGGGAGCAAACGGCTTTTGCAAGGTGAAGCGCACTGTGTGGGCATCCACTGCATCCACCTTCAGGCTCGGTGGAAAGGCCTCGGAGGGCCCCTGCTTTTTCTTCAACAAGCGTTCGAACGAAAGCTGAACCGCCTTGGCATCGACCGGCGACCCATCGGCAAACTGCTGGCCGTCCTTGAGCGTGAAGGTCCAGACGAGGTTATCGGGCGAGACCGTCCAGCTCTTGGCCAGATCGCCCTCGACTTCGGTGGAACCGTGGCCGTCTTCCTGCTTGTACTGCATGAGACGCTGATACGCGGGGAACACGACGGTCCAATCGTTGTTGTCGATGGTCACCGCAGGGTCCAGCGTTTGCGGATCAGCCGCCTTGCCCAGGACCAACGTATCGGCGGGTGTGGCCGCCCAAGCACCGCCACCCGCACAGGCCAGTGCGCCCATCCCTACGACCGCCGCTGCCAATGCACGGCGCAACCTCAACATACCTGTCTTCATAGGTTCTCCTTGGTGTGGATACACGCTCGCGCGTGCCCCTGTCTTTGTATGTTGCCTCGAATGACTGCAAAGGCCTATCCACGGTTTTACCATGCACGGCCACGGCCCCCCTACGCTTGCACGCGGACTTTGGAGTCCTCGGGAATCAACGCATAATCGGCGGCGTCCGGAAGTTCGTAATGCCACCATTCGGTGGGAATGGACCGGAATCCGGCCTGCAGCATGATGCCCAGCAGCAGCTGCCGGTTGCGCTGCACCATGACGGGCAGATCATCGCGATCGTGGTGCGACTGATCACACATGGCATCGAAACCGGTTCCCATGTCCAGCGCGACTCCATGGGTATCCAGCAAGGTCAGGTCCACTGCCACGCCGCGCGTGTGATTCGAGCCCTGCGCCGGGTCGGCCACGTAGCGTGGATCGGAGATCAGATCCCAGAAGATCTGTTGCACGGCGGCCGGTCGATAGGAGTCGAACACCTGCAAGACGTGCCCGGACTGCCGGGCTGCCCGCACCGCACGGCGCAGGCAACGGGCGGCTTCCGGGCGCAAGGCACAGCAGGCCCCCGGCGCATACACCGCACGACCCGTCAGGTTGTCGGGTGTAGCGTAAGCCAGCGTGATCCGGATGCCGTCGCCGGCTTCGGTCAATTCAATCAGGTCAGACATCAGATTCTCCGGGCAATGCAAGCAAGTGCAGCCGCTTCCAGGTGCCCGGCCATTATGCCGCAAACCTCGCACAAGTCCTGCTCATGCCACACGGCGCACCAGCCAGCGTATGATGGCGGCGCGAGTGGCCCTGCGCGAGGCGCTCGCCTGCCCTCCACGCGCGAAGCTCACCCCTGGCGTCGAACACGATCACCATGGAAATTTCCCTTGACGTTGCCTTCCTGCTGTTCTTCGTCGCCATGGCGGCCGGCACGATAGACGCCATTGCAGGCGGCGGCGGCCTGATCACCATCCCGGCGCTGCTGGCCGTGGGCCTGCCCCCGGGCGCGGCCATTGCTACCAACAAAGTCGGCGGATTTGGCAGCTCGGCAGCGGCCAGCCTGCAGTTTTTGCGCAAGCGCCAGATCGACCTGAAAAAAAGCCGCTGGATGATTCTGTCTACCTTCGCAGGGGCCCTCATAGGAGCGTTTGCGCTCACCCGGATCGACAGCAGTATCCTGCAACGAGTCATCCCGATACTGCTGATCGGCTTTGCCCTGTATTTCCTGCTCTCTCCTCGCGTGGGTGCGAAGGACAGCACGCAGCGGCTCTCGCACACCGTCTACGCGGCCACCCTGGCGCCCCTCATCGGGTTCTATGACGCCTTTTTCGGGCCGGGCACCGGCACGTTCCTGGCCATCTCGGCCGTCACGCTGCTGGGCATGAACCTGACTCGCGCCACCGGCCATGCCAAGCTGCTGAATCTCTCCAGCAACGTAGTGGCGCTGTTGTTCTACGGTCTGCACGGCAACATTCTCTGGGCTTTTGGCCTGCCCATGCTGGCCGGCCAATGGATTGGCGGCACGCTGGGCGCACGTCTGGCCGTCAATCGGGGCCAAAAACTGATCCGCGTCGTGATGGTGATCATGGCCACCATCGTGTCGGTCAAGATGATGTGGCAAGGCTGAAACGCGCACGCGTAGAATGAATCGAATCAAGGAGGTTCATTCTCATGACTCAAGACCTGAACGCAGCCGCCTCCGGCACTTTCAAGATCGGCGGCGACATTCCCATCCATCGTCTCGGATACGGTGCCATGCGCATCACGGGGCATGGCATCTGGGGTCCACCCAAAGACTGGGCCGCCGCGCAAGCCACCCTGAAACGCCTGCCTGAGCTGGGCGTGAATTTCATCGACACGGCCGACAGCTACGGACCCTTCATCAGCGAAGACCTGATCCGCGAAACGCTACACCCCTACAGCGGCATGATGATCGCCACCAAGGGCGGGTTGCTGCGCCACGGCCCCGACCAATGGGTTCCCCTGGGCAATCCGGACTATCTTCGCCAATGCGTGCTCATGAGCCTGCGGCGTCTGGGCGTCAAACGCATCGACCTCTGGCAGCTGCACCGCATCGGCCACGACACGCCGCGCAAGGCGCAGTTCCAGGTCATTGCCGACATGCGCAAAGAAGGCCTCATCCGCCACGTGGGCCTGAGCGAAGTGCAGCCGGCCGACATCGAAGAAGCGCAACAGTATTTCCCGGTGGCGACCGTGCAGAATCAATACAACCTGGGTGACCGCAAGAGCGAAGCCGTGCTGGATTACTGCACCCAGCACCAGATCGGATTCATCCCCTGGTACCCGCTCAATGCCGGCAGCCTCGCGCAGCCCGGCTCGGCCCTGGAAAAGATTGCCCATACGCACGGCGTCAAGCCCAGTGCCATCGCCCTGGCGTGGCTGCTGAAACGTTCGCCCGTCATGCTGCCCATCCCCGGCACCTGCAACCCCACGCACCTGGCCGAAAACGTCGCAGCCGCCAACGTCACGCTGAGCGACCACGAGTTTGAGACGCTGGACCAGCTGGCCGCGCCCAAGCACTGAAGGCGTCCCTGCCGCCCTATTTGAAGGCGGTCTCGATGAAACTGCGCAGCTTGCGCGAGTGCAGCCGCTCGGACGGCATCTCGCGCAAGCGCTCCAGCGCACGGATGCCGATGTGCAGGTGCTGATTCACCTGGGTGCGATAAAAGTCGGTCGCCATGCCGGGAAGCTTCAGCTCGCCATGCAAAGGCTTGTCGGAGACGCACAGCAAGGTGCCGTAAGGCACGCGAAACCGGAACCCATTGGCCGCGATGGTGGCTGACTCCATATCGAGCGCCACGGCGCGCGACTGTGACAGGCGCTGCACGGGCTCCTGCTGATCGCGAAGTTCCCAATTGCGGTTGTCGATGGTGGCCACCGTACCGGTGCGCATGATGCGCTTGAGTTCCCAGCCCGAGAGCCCGGCAACCTCTGCGACGGCCTCTTCCAGCGCCACCTGCACTTCAGCCAGCGGGGGCACCGGCACCCACAAGGGCAGATCGTCGTCCAGCACGTGATCCTGCCGCACATAGCCATGCGCCAGCACGTAATCGCCCAGGCGCTGCGTAGTCCGCAGGCCGGCACAATGGCCCAGCATCAGCCACGCCGAAGGCCGCAGCACCGCCACGTGGTCCGTGATGGTCTTGGCATTGGACGGCCCCACGCCAATGTTGATGAGCGTGATGCCGGCATGCTCCGGGCGCTTCAGATGGTAGGACGGCATCTGGGGCGAAGGCGCACGCTCGGGCCGCTGCGGCTCTCGGCCGTCACGGCCCGTGATGAGATTGCCTGGTTCCACCAGCTCGGTATAGCCGCTGCCTTCTACCTGCAAGGCCGAACGCGCCCACTTCACGAATTCGTCCACATAAAACTGGTAGTTCGTGAACAGCACGAAATTCTGGAAATGTTCGGGCGAAGTGGCGGTGTAATGCTGCAGCCGCTGCAAAGAGTAATCGATGCGCGGGCCCGTGAAAGGCGCGAGCGGCCGGGGCTGATTGGGCCTCCCCTGCCAGGTGCCGTTGACGATGGCATCGTCCGTGACAGCCAGATCCGGGACGTCGAAGTGGTCGCGCAGTGTATGGCCGGGAACCTCGGAATACTCACCTTCGACGTATTCGTCTTCCGGAAACGAAAAGTGCAGCGGGATCGGCATGTCGGACTCGCCGATCTCGACTGGAACATGATGGTTCTTGAGCAAGAGCCGCACCTGTTCGCGCAGATACTCGCGAAACAGCGCCGGACGCGTGACCGTGGTCATGTAGATGCCTGGTTCCACCAGGTGCCCGTAAGACAGGCGGCTGTCGACTTCGGGATACGTATGAATGCGGATGCGGATGGCGGGGTAACAGGCGCGGATGCGCTGGCCCAATGGCAAGCGCCCCCCGCTGTATTCGCGAAACCCTTCGCGGATAAAGGCGGTGTTGCGCTGATAGAGTTCCAGCAGCTTGTCGACGGCGGCATCGGCGTCGTCGTAGCTTGAAAACGGGACGAGCGGAGGCAGCCGCGTGGGCCTAGTGGCATCAGTGAATTTTTCCATCCACTGATTATGGCAGGTCTGCATGACGGTCGGGTGACAGGGCAGGCGCTGAATTCAGCCCCCGCACCGCAGCCCAAATCCGCCTGCCTTCAAGCGTTGACCGCCAGGCGCTCCTCGGCCACCACGCGCGAAGTGGCAGCAGCCCCGCCATAGGACAGATTGGCCCCCGGCCGGCGATGGACTTCTCGCCCGGCCGCATAGGTCGCGGCGATGGCGCGATCGTCACCTAACATCGCCAACGCAAAGAGCAGCTCTTCCAGCGATTCTGCCATGGCCGTCCGGCGCGCCAGCAAGGGCGTCGCCTGCAGATCCATGACGATGAAATCCCCTTCAGCGCCCGGGGCCAGGGTGCCAATCTGCCCCTCCAGACCCAGATTGCGGGCGGCACCCTGAGTGGCCTGCCAGAACATGCGCCGTGCCGTCAGGTAATAGCCCGACAGGCGCGCCACTTTGTGTGCTTCGTTCATGGTGAGCAGCATGGAGAACGAGGACCCGCCGCCCACGTCGGTGGCCAGCGTGACCGGGGTACCAAAGTCTCGCGCGGCAGCAAAATTGAACAGGCCACTGCCCAGGAACTGATTGGACGTGGGGCAGGCGGCGATCACAGCGCCCGCATCGCGCATGCGGCGGCGATCATCGTCGTCCAGCCACACACAGTGGCCATAGACTGAGCGCGGGCGCAACAGACCATAGTGATCGTAGATGTCCAGATAACTGCGATGGCCCGGGTAAAGCCCCATGACCCATTTCACTTCGTCCTGGTTCTCGGCCACATGGGTCTGGATGAAGACATCGGGATAACGCTGCGCGAGTTCGCTGCAAAGCCCCAACTGTTCGGGGCTGGAGGTCGGCGCAAAACGGGGCGTCAGCGCATACAGCTGCCGGCCTGTGCCATGCCAGCGCTGCAACAAGGCTTCGCTGTCGCGTGCGCCCGATTCGGCCGTATCGCGCAGATATTCCGGGCAATTGCGATCCATCATCACTTTGCCGGCCACCATGCGCAGATTGCGGGCATGGCTTTCTTCAAAGAATGCCTGCACCGACCCCGGATGCACCGTGCAATACACCAATGCGGTCGTCGTGCCGCAGCGCAGCAATTCATCCAGAAAGAACCGCGCGACTTCTTCGGCGTATTCGGTGTTTTCGAACCGACGCTCGGTGGGAAAGGTATAGGTTTCCAGCCAGGGCAGCAGGCCCGGCGCAGGCGACGCGATCATGTCGGTCTGCGGATAATGAATGTGGGTATCGATGAAGCCCGGGCAGATCAGGTGCCCGCGCCAATCATGAACAGGTGTCCTCGGGGCCAGTTCGGCCACCACACGGTCATAGTAGCCACAATGCTCGATGCGGCCATCCCGCACCACCAGCAGGCCATCCTGAATCCACTCGCAGGCATCGTCTTCGGCCTTGGGGGTATCCCGAAAATACAGCAGCTGTGCGCGATAGGCCTGCACGTTTGGCACACTGCGGGCATTTGACGTCGCGGTCATGAACAATGTCTCCTGAATCTTATGGTGAAATCAGCCAGGGGGCTGACACGTGTATTCGGCTAGTCGATGCAGGCCGACGAGGCCTCCAGGGGCACCTGCTGCGCCGCGCGGCTCCTGGCACGCGCGCTGCGCAAGCGCATGAGCTGCGCCGCCACCGCCACGGCAATCACGGCAGGTTGCTTGCCTTCGATGCCGGGTTCTCCGATGGGGCAGATGATGCGGGCATAACGCTCGGCCGGAATGCCCTTGGCGGCAAACCGCTGCTGAAACTTGTGCCATTTGGTCCGCGAGCCGATCAAACCGAAGTACGCCACGTCGTCGCGCCGCATGATCTGCTCGCACAAATGCTGATCCAGCATGTGGTCATGCGTCATGATGAGAAAACAGCTCTGAGGCGGCGCCTGATCAATGACAGCTTCAGGCGTGTCGGTGGCTTCAAGGGTCACGTTGGCGGGCACGATCTCCGGAAACAGTTCTTCGCGGGCATCCACCCAGGTCACACGGCACGGCAGTGTCTGCAGGATGTTCACCAGCGCATGCCCCACATGGCCCGCGCCGAACACCAGAATATTGAAAGCATCCGGCACGATGGGTTCCGTGAACACGGCGCAACCGCGCGCATCGGACAAGTCCAGCAAACGGTTCGCCCGAAAACGATCGGCCGGATGAGACGCCGCACCAGGCGCCTGCAAGGCCACCCACGGTTTCACTCCGGGCGCCCCCACCCCGACCTCGCGTTCAAAGGGCTGCAGGTGCGTCAGGCGTTGGCGTGCTTCTTCGAGCCAGACTCGGTCGGCTTCAACCAGATGTTCAAACAGCAGCGTGACCAGGCCGCCACAACACTGGCCCAGCGCAGCAGCCAGCGGCATGTCCTCGATCCAGCGTTCAGGTTGCCCCGACGGGTCCGCCAGCCAACGGCGGGCGCGCTGGATGGCCTGCCATTCCAGGTTGCCACCCCCCACAGTGAGCCACTGACGCTCTGCCGCCACCAGCATCTTGGCGCCAGCCTCACGCGGGGCAGAGCCCCGCACCGATGCGACGCTGATCAGGACGGCAGACTGGTGCCGGTCCAGACACCAGAGGGCCTGAGCAATCCAGTCGGCCATTACGCTGCGCTGCGTTCCCGCAGTTCCTCGACCGCGTTGAGAATGGCTTCGGGCGTTGCCGGCGCGAGCAGGTTCGGTGAATCCTTGCCGTTGCCCACCGCCGAGACCGCATCGTTGATGGCATTGAAGACGCTGATGCCGTGGACCAGCGGCGGCTCACCCACTGCCTTTGAATGATGCACCGAGTCTTTATGGTTGCGCGTCTTGAACAGCTGCACCCTGAAGTCGCGCGGGCAATCACTGATGGCCGGAATCTTGTATGTAGACGGCGCATGCGTCATCAGACGCCCGTCATCCCGCCAGACCAGTTCTTCGGACGTGAGCCACCCCGTGCCTTGAATGTAGCCACCTTCGATCTGGCCGATGTCGATGGCCGGATTGATCGATGCCCCCACGTCATGCAGGATGTCGGCGCGCAACAGCTTCCATTCCCCCGTCAGCGTGTCGACGACGACTTCCGAGACCGCCGCACCAAACGCGTAGTAATAGAAGGGATGGCCGTGACTGGTCGCCTTGTCCCAGCTGATGTCCGGCGTCTTGTAGAAACCGTCCGACCAGAGCTGGACACGATCCCAGTAAGCTTCTTCGACCAGTTGGGCAAACGGCAGGGTCTTGCCATTGACGCTTACCTGCCGCCAGGCGAACACCACGTCGTCTGCCTTGCCGCCGTATTTGCGGGCCGCAAAATCAGCCAGGCGATTGCGCAGCGTCAGGGCTGCGTCTTCGGCTGCTTTGCCGTTCAGATCAGAGCCCGTGGACGCCGCCGTCGCCGATGTGTTGATCACCTTGTAGGTATCCGTGGCCGTCAGGCGCACACATTCGAGATCCAGCCCCAGCGTGTTGGCCACGATCTGCCCCACCTTGGTGTTCAGCCCCTGGCCCATCTCGATGCCACCGTGGTTCACCAGCACGGAGCCGTCACGGTAGATGTGCACCAGCGCACCCGCCTGGTTGAAGGCCGGCACGTTGAACGAGATGCCGAACTTCACCGGCGTCATCGCCAGACCTTTTTTCAGGATGGGGCTCTGGGCGTTGAACTCCTGCACCGCCTGACGGCGTGCACGATAGTCGGAACTGGCCTCGAGTTCGGTCATGATGGGTTCGAGCAGGTTGCCCTCGACCACCTCACCGTACGGCGTGACGTTGCGCGTATCGGTGCCATACAGATTGAGCAGACGCACGTCCAGCGGGTCCTTGCCCAGCTGCCGTGCCACGCGATCGATGAGCACTTCGGTGATGAGCGCGCCCTGCGGTGCCCCGAAGCCCCGGAAGGCCGTGGCCGACTGCGTGTTGACCTTGCCGCACATCGTGTGGATGTCAGCCGCCGGGATGTAATAGGCGTTGTCGAAGTGAGCCAATGCACGGCTGGCGACGGCTTCGGACAGATCGGCCGAGAACCCCGAGTGCAACGTCATGTCGAGCTTGACCCCGAGGATGCGGCCATCGGTGTCGAAGCCCACGTCGTATTCATAGTAAAAACCGTGGCGCTTGCCCGTGATCATCATGTCGTTGTCACGGTCCGCTCGCAGCTTCACAGGCCGATGCAGGTGCTGGGCGCAGATGGAAGCCAGGCACGCAAAAATCGCGGACTGTGACTCTTTGCCGCCAAAACCGCCGCCCAGGCGTCGGCATTCGACCTCGACCTGATGGCGCTGCCAGCCCAATGCGTGTGACACCGCGTGCTGCATCTCGGTGGGGTGCTGCGTGGAACATTGCACCAGCATGCCGTCTTTTTCGCGCGGGATGGCGTAGGCGATCTGACCTTCGAGGTAGAACTGCTCCTGGCCGCCGCATTCGAAAGTGCCTGTCAGGCGCACCGGCGCCGTGGCCAGCGCGTTTTGCACGTCGCCCTGAATCAGTCGCAGTTCATCGGTCGTGCCGGAATGCGCATCTTTGGCCTGTTTGGGCGTGAGCAGAAACGGCAATTCTTCGTAATCGACCTTGCCCAGCCTGGCCGCATGACGGGCTGCCTCGGTGGACTTGGCCACCACGATGAACATGGGCTGACCCACGTACTGGACCAGGCCATCGGCCAGAATGGGGTCGTCGGCCAGCACGGGGCCGCAGTCGTTGACTCCCGGGATGTCTTTGGCCGTCAGGACCGCAATGACGCCGGGCGCCTTGCGCACCGCATCGAGATCCATGCCCAGCACACGGGCGTGCGGTTTGGCCGACAGCCCCAGCGCCGCATAGACGGTGCCGCGCAGTTCGGGGATGTCATCCGTATACACCGCCTCGCCGCTGACGTGCAGGGAAGCCGATTCGTGAGGGCTGGCCGCACCGGCGGCGGGTTCGCCCACCACAGGACGCGGAATTCGGTCGTTGCTCACGGCCAGCCGGTCCAGTTCGACCGGAATGTTGACGCGCATGTTCATAATGGCCTCCTCAAGCGATATCAGCCAGCACGGCTACATTGACCTGACGCGTCGCGAGCGGCGCCTTGGGTGCAGTTTCGAGATAAAACCGGTACAACAGGTTGCGCGAAGCCAGGAGTCGATAGGCACTGGTCGCACGCATGTCCGACAAGGGCTTGAAGTCGAGCGCCACGGACTCCATGGCCGCCCGCACGGGGGCTTCGTCCCAGGCCTGGCCCTGCAAGGCCGCCTCGACCGTCTTCGCGCGACAGGGTGTGGCGGCCACGCCACCGAAGCCTGTGCGCAGCGATTGCACCTTGCCCTGGCCATCCAGCACGACCGCAAACGCCGCGCAGACCGCAGAAATGTCCTGGTCAAAGCGTTTGGAAAGCTTGTAAGCGCGGAACTGGCGCCCGGCAACCTTGACCGGCACGCGCACCCCTTGTACGAATTCGCCGGGCTCGGCCGCATTCTTC
This sequence comes from Castellaniella sp., assembly GCF_036379515.1. Taxonomy (GTDB): domain Bacteria; phylum Pseudomonadota; class Gammaproteobacteria; order Burkholderiales; family Burkholderiaceae_B; genus Castellaniella. The sequence goes on along the minus strand of NZ_DASVGN010000007.1, from coordinate 4,368 downwards.
TGGTAGGCCAGGTAGAAGTCTTCGAGCGGCATCTCGCGGACGCGCTCACCCTTGCGCAACACGATGCGCGCGCCCAGCGCGATCAAGGCCGGCATGGAGTCGCCAATGGGCGAGCCGTTGGCCACGTTGCCGCCCAGGGTGCCCGCGTTGCGGATGGGCATGGACGCAAAACGCTGGCGCAGTTCGGCGAGCTCTGGAACATATTCGATGAGGGCATCGTAAGCGTCGTTGAGCGACGCGCCTGCTGCAATGCAGAGATCATTGCCGTCGAGATGAATGTCGCGCAATTCGTGCACCTGGCCGATATAGATCAGATGCGGCAGATCGCGATATTGCTTGGTGACCCACAGCCCCACGTCGGTGCTGCCAGCCAGAATGCGGGCTTCCGGGTACTGCAGCCGCAGCTGTGCGAGCTGAGCCAGCGTACGCGGCGCATGGAAGGTATGGCCTTCGAAGGTGTATTCGAACACGTCCGTACGCTGCAGCGTGGCCAGAATCTTTGCCAGCGCGGCACGATCGAACTCGACGGCGGGATAGGCGTACATATCAGTGGCGGCGCGCACGATGGGCTGATAGCCGGTGCAGCGGCACAAGTTGCCCGACAGACAGTCATCCACCTGCGTACGGGACGGTGCGCCGTCTTGCGGACCATGAGCCAAATACATGCCCCACAGCGACATCACGAAGCCCGGCGTACAGAAGCCGCACTGCGAGCCATGGCAATCGACCATGGCCTGCTGCACCGGGTGCAGCGAGCCATCGGGCTGGCGCAGGTCTTCCACCGTGTAAAGGGCCTTGCCATCCAGCGTAGGCAAAAACTGGATGCAGCTGTTGACGGCGCGCAGGGTCACACCGCCATGACCGTCGGGTTCAGCCACCATGACCGTACAGGCGCCACAGTCGCCCTCGGCGCAGCCTTCTTTCGTGCCCATGCACCCCAGATCTTCACGCAGATACTGCAGCACCGTGCGCGTCGTGGGCTGATCGGTCACCTCGTGGACCTGACCCCGATAATGAAACCGGATCGCAGTCGTCTCCATAGTCATACCTTTTTGGCTCATGCGGGCGCGAAACACGCCCATGCTTATGGTGCCAAGATAGCACCGGAAACCGTGCTGGAGCATTCAGGCGCCATGATGGTGCCCATCATATAAAGATGTCCGGCACCGCAGCATACGGCTTCCAGACCTGGCGTCTGCCTCCGAACCGGGCCACTTCAGCACAAGCGCCAATGGACGCCACATCACAAGGCAGGAATAATGGGCCATGCAAAAAGCCCGCGAACCCATGGACACCCATCTGCTGCGCATCCTGCAGATCCTGCTCACCGAACAAAGCGTCTCGAAGGCAGCGATCAAGCTGGGGCTGTCACAACCCGCACTCAGCAATTCGCTGCGCCGGCTGCGCGACATCACCGGCGACCCGATCCTGGTGCGCAGCAAAAACGGCATGGTGCCGACGGAACGCGGGCTCGAACTGCTTTCACACGCCAGCGACGCGCTCAGCGCCATCGAACGCATCACCGAACCACCAGGGGCCTTTGAGCCGGCCACCTCGACGCGCGAGTTTCACCTGGGGGCGCCCGATTACCTGGACGCCATGTTTCTGCCCAACATCGCAGAAATCCTTCGGCGCGAAGCACCGCGCGCCAAGTTCATCGTACACCCCATCAACGCGGATTACGACTATGTAGACGGCCTTGAAAACGGTGGGCTGGACGTGGTGATCGGCAATTGGCTGGAGCCCCCGCTGCAAATGCACATGGCCCGCCTGTTCGACGACGAAGTCGTCTGCATGGTGGGCAGCCAGAATCCCATCGCCAATCGGTCGCTCAGTCTCAAGCAATATCTTGATCTGCCGCATCTGGCGCCGTTCCCGTACGTGTCGGAACGCCAGAGCTTCATCGACGGCTACCTGGCTGCGCAGGGCCTGCAGCGCAACATCCAGATGACGATCCCGTACTTTGGGCAGGTGGCCGGCATGTTGCTGCGTACCGACCTGATCTTCACCACAGGTCGGCAGTTCGCGCAGCACTACGCGCGCTACCTTCCCATCACCATCCTGCCGTCGCCCTTTCCTTTTCCGCCCATGCGCTTTTACCTGCTGTGGCACCGCCGCTGCCACAGCTCGCCCGAGGTGGTGTGGCTGCGCCAGTGCATCGCCAAGGTCGCAGCGATGTTGCAAGCCAGCCTGCTCACCAACCCGCCGACCGAGCCGGACAACATTCAGCCCTGAGCAGTGCGGCCAGCGCTACCCGACCACTGATTTATGGTGCCACGCCACTCAATATCACCGTCAACATCACGCTTAATTCGTAACAGAGGTACGACATGATTCGTTCAAATTTTCTTTCTCATCTTGCCGGCTACGTCAACGACCAATGGATTGCCGCCGACACCGGAAAACGGCTCGACGTCTTCAATCCGGCCACCGGCGAAAAACTGGCCGATGTCCCCTTCATGGGGGCCGCCGAAACCCGGCGCGCCATCGCATGCGCCCAGCGTGCACTCGATTCGGTCCCCGACGCAGCCACGCGTCGCCACTGGCTGGAGAGCATCCGTGACAAGCTCCTGGAGCAACAGGAAGAGATCGGGCGCATCCTGTGCCTGGAACACGGCAAACCCTGGAAAGAAGCGCAAGGCGAGGTGCAATACGCCGCCAGCTTTTTCGACTACTACGCCAAGGTGGTTGAAACCGGCACTGCACCTGAAACCTTGCCGGACAAGGTCAAGGGCTGCACCTGGACGCTTTACAAGCGGCCGGTGGGAGTCGTGGGCCTGATCACCCCCTGGAACTTCCCAATTGCCATGATCGCCAAGAAAATAGCGCCAGCGCTGGCGGCAGGTTGCCCGTCGGTGATCAAACCGGCGCCTGACACACCGCTCACCATGATTGCGCTCTTTGAAATCATGGCCTCGCTCGGCCTCCCCAAGGGCATGGTCAACCTGGTCATCGGCGACGCGGTGCAGATCGGTGCAGAACTTATGAATTCGCCCCAGGTAACGATGGTGTCCTTCACAGGATCCACCGCAACGGGGCGTCTGCTCATGCAACAGGCAACCAGACAAGTGAAGCGGCTGGGTCTGGAACTCGGCGGCAATGCGCCATTCATCGTTCTGGACGACGCCGACCTGGACGCTGCGGCCGACGGTCTGATGAACAACAAGTTCCGGGGCGCCGGCCAGACCTGCGTCTGTGCCAACCGCGTCTACGTGCAAAAGAACGTGTATGACGCTTTTGCACAAAAAGTCGTGGAAAGAGTCGGCAAGCTCAAAGTCGGCGACGGCATGAAAGAAGGAACGGACATTGGCCCGCTCATCAACGCCAACGGGTTTGCCAAAGTCAAAGGCCACCTGGCCGATGCGCTGGACAACGGCGCCACGCTGCTCCTGGGCAAGCAGCCAGACACGCTGGACGCTGCAAGCAGCCTGCTCTTCCCACCTACCGTGGTCGGCAACGTCGATGACACCATGCGCTGCTGCCAAGAAGAAACCTTCGGTCCTCTCATTCCCCTGATTTCGTTCGATGGCGACGACGAAGTGGTACGCCGCGCAAACGACACGGAGTTCGGACTGGCCGCCTACGTATTCGGCAAAGACCGGGCACGCTCGCAACGCATCATTGCCCGCCTGCACTTCGGCCACTGCGCTTACAACACAGGAACGGGCCCGGCTGCCATTGCACCTTTCGGAGGCATGCTCAGCTCAGGTATCGGACGGGAAGGCGGCAAGGAAGGGTTGCTGGAATACCTGGAAATCCAGACGGTGCCCGACGGAAGCCAGTGACCACCGGTATCCGGTAAAGCAGCCTTCAGCGGGCGTCCAGCAGGCTGCGGCCGCAGCTCCCCAGCAAGCGTCGCAGCCACTGGTGCGCCGAAGCACGGTGGTTGCGCGCATGCCAGAGCTGGTAGAAACGCATCAGCGGAAAATCAATGGGGGATTCGACGATCGCCAAGGGCAAGAGCCTGGCGTAATAGCGGGCGAAGTGGCGCGTAGTGGTAAAGACCAGGTCAGTCCCAGGCAACAGATAGGGGGCCAACATGAACGACTGCGCTTCGACGAACTCTGCCCGCTGGATGCGCAGCGAGGTGAGCACGGTATCTATCATGCCGCGCTGGCTGATCGAATACGGGGTGGGCACCACATGCGGGACACGGCGAAAGTCTTCAACCGACATCCGCCGCTGCGCCAAAGGGTGATCGGCCGACATCAGACAGACGATGGGGTCTTCAAGCAGCACCGACAAATGCATGCGGTCGGGCGGTTCAGGCCAGTTGCCGATCACGACGTCCAGCTCGCCCTCGGCCAGGGAATGCTCGAAATCGAACTCCGGCCCCAACGCATGGAAAACCAGTCGGGCGTGAGGCGC
>NZ_DASVGN010000006.1:0-2039 GCF_036379515.1 Castellaniella sp. | reverse complement strand
CATGACGTTGTTCATCGTGCTGATCGCGCTTTCGATCACGCGATTGAGCTGGCTGCGCTCGACCAGGATCGGCTCCACCATGCAATTGGAGTGGAACTTGATCTCGTCCAGGGCGTGCAACTGCATCGGGTCGGCAATGCCTACATACAGACGCTTGCCGCGCTTGAGCAAGGGCAGCGCACGATGCTTGCTGAGCAGGGCCTCGCTGATCAGGTTCAGCGGCATGGTGGCCGGCGGAATGGCCGCGACATCCATCATCGGCATGCCGAACTCGACCGATGCCAGTCGAGTCAGCGCCATGCTGTCGACCAAGCCATGGTCCAGCAGCCAGTTGGTCAGAGTGATCTTTTTCTGGCTGGAATCGGCTACGGCCTGGCGCACCTCGTTTTCCGGCATCATGCCTTCGGTCACCAGTCGTCTGGCCATGCCTGACAGGCCTACCAGCGTTGGTTGTACTTGCGACGACATGATGAAAGTGACCCAGCCCCCTGAATTATGGGGAAATCTACCGCACATTGTGCCCGCAGGCCATGGGCGGCACGTGCCAGGTGCGACTTGCCGCACATCCCCGGAGGCGCAGCCCCCCAAAAACCGTCCGCGGAGGAGAAATACTGGCAGTTGCCGCGTGGACGCCCCGTGCAAACCCCGAAGGCGCCCCGACGGCCTTGCCGGCCATGTATTGCTGGGCCATGTAGGAGCGCACCCTGTGCGCGAATGCTCTTGGCCAGGTCATGCGAAAAGCCTTTCGCGCACAGGGCGCGCTCCTACGAGAGCGGATTGACACCCCCCCCCAAAAAAAATCGGGCTTCGCCCCCCCCATTTCGCCCATCCGCCCTGAACGATTGGTGTGCACCACAGCCCTGCTCCCTCCCCTGCGTGCAGGGGAGGGTTGGGGAGGGGGGCGCCCAACCTCGCGACAACCCTGCCTACCTTCCCCCAGCCTTCCTCAGCCCTCAGGGGAAGGAGCAAAGTCGAAGGAAACACGGCCTGTGTGATCATCCTGATGGTTCGACCATGCCCGGATTTGCTCACGGCCCGTCATTCACGAACCACCTCCCGCGTTATGATCGCCCTTCTTCAGGGGAGCCATCGTTTGAGTCGCCTCAGCATCATCCTTCCAGCCAAGAACGAAGCCCAAGCCCTGGCCGGCCTGCTGCCGCGCTTGCGCGAAGCGCAGCCGGACGCCGAAATCATCGTGGTAGACGACGGGTCCAGCGACGATACCCGGGCGGTTTGCAGCGCTGCGGGGATCGGATGCCTGTCGTCGCCGTATTCCATGGGCAACGGCGCGGCGATCAAGCGCGGTGCCCGCGCCGCCAGCGGCGATCTGCTGGTGTTCATGGACGGCGACGGCCAGCACGACCCAGCCGATGTCGCCCACCTGCTGGCCAAGCTGGACGAAGGCTACGACATGGTCGTCGGTGCCCGCGATTGGGGTAGCCAGGCCGGTGTCGGTCGCGGCGTCGCCAACGCCCTCTACAACTGGCTGGCCACCCACATGACCGGCCATCCGGTGCTTGATCTCACCTCCGGTTTCCGTGCGGTGCGTGCGGATAAATTTCGTGAATTCATCCACCTGTTGCCGAATGGTTTCAGTTACCCCACCACCAGTACCATGGCGTTCTTCCGCAGTGCTTATCCGGTCGCTTATTTGCCGATCAAGGCGGCGCAGAGAGTTGGCAAGAGCCACATTCGGCCATTGAAAGACGGCGTGCGCTTTCTGCTCATCATCTTCAAGATTGCCACGCTGTATTCGCCGTTGAAGCTGTTCGTGCCGACCGCTGCTGCGTTCTTTCTGCTCGGCTGCGCAAACTACGCGTGGACCTTCGCGCACGATGGTCGCCTCACCAACGGCAGTACCTTGTTGTGGAGCGCCTCGGTGATCGTATTTCTGATCGGGTTGGTGTCGGAGCAGATCACATCCCTTCTGTATACGCGCTCCGACCACTGATGGCTGCGATCCGTCGATGGGCAAGGATGTTGGCTCGCACGCCGCTGCATCCGCAATGGCTGTTGGGGCGCAGGGTGATTCCTTCAGG
>NZ_DASVGN010000005.1:0-13672 GCF_036379515.1 Castellaniella sp. | reverse complement strand
CCGGGCACACAGCAATGCGGGGTTGCGCGACCGTGGGGAAATCGCCGAGGCGGTGTTCGACGTCTTGCGAAACTTGCGTCGTTACCGGCAATTTGCGGAAAGTGGGGTCGGCGCTGCGACGCGCCGCCTGGCGATTTTGGGTCTGGCCTCGGTCTGGCCTCGTGAGACGCTGAGCACAGGGATGGACGAGCAGGAACGCGCGTGGCTGGATCACGTCCTGACCCTTCCAACTGCCGGCCTGCCGCGTGCTGTGCGCTTCAGCATTCCAGACTGGCTGGACGAGCGCCTGAGCGACTTTGATGATCCGGAATCGCTGCTTGCTGCCCTTGGGCAGCAAGCGCCGTTGGACTTGCGGGTCAACCCGCTCAAGATCACGCGTGACGCCTTGCTTGCGGCATGGCAGCAGGGGGTCGAGGGGCGTTGGGATGCCCGTCCTACGCCGTATTCCCCTTGGGGGGTTCGTATTCAAGGCCGCCCACCGGTGAATCGATGGCCCGCGTTCGAGCGGGGCGAGGTCGAGGTTCAAGATGAGGGCAGCCAATTGCTGGCGGCTCTGCTGGCACCCAAGCGTGGCGAGATGGTCATCGATTTCTGCGCGGGCGCAGGTGGGAAGACGCTGCTGCTGGGAGCGCTCATGCGCTCCACGGGACGCCTGTATGCCTTCGATGTATCGGCTGCCAGGCTGGCCCGTGCGAAGCCCCGGTTCGCGCGCAGCGGGCTTTCCAATGTAGTGCCGGTCGTGATTGCTGAGCATCACGATCAACGCGTGTATCGGCTTCGCGGCAAGGCGCATCGCGTGCTGGTAGATGCTCCCTGCAGCGGGCTGGGGACGCTGCGGCGCAATCCGGACCTGAAGTGGCGCCAACACCCCGACTCCCTGGTGCAGTTGTACGCGACACAGGCGGCCATTTTGCGCGAGGCGGCAGCTTGCGTGCGTCCCGGCGGGCGGCTGGTGTACGGGAGCTGCAGCATCTTGCCGGAAGAAAACGAGCGCCAGGTTGAAGGCTTTCTGGCTGAACACCCTGAATTCACGCTGCTGGAAGCAGGACCCGTGCTGGCCGAGCGTGGCATCGAGATTGCGCTGCCAGGGCCGTATCTGCAGTTGCGGCCAGACCGCCATGGCACCGATGGGTTCTTTGCGGCCGTGTTGCAGCGGGCTCCCGCTCAGGAATAACCCGCGAATAGGGACCTCGTAGCTGACGGTGAGCTGTCAGCTACGTTAAACTGAGAGGTGCTTCTTTAGCTGTCTGGGCCAAATCGCAATGACTACCTGGTTTTCGTTTCTCCAAGGGGGACTCCTGCAACTGAGCCCTTGGGCATTGGTCGCGGCTGTGCTGGTGCTCACGCACATCACCATCATCGCGGTCACGCTGTTCCTGCATCGTTCCCAGGCACATCGGGGCCTCGATCTGCACCCGGCGATTGCGCATTTTTTGCGGTTTTGGCTGTGGCTCACCACCGGGATGATCACCAAAGAGTGGGTTGCCATCCACCGCAAGCATCACGCCAAATGCGAACGAGAAGGCGATCCTCATTCGCCGGCCATCTTTGGCCTGTCACAGGTGTTTTTTCAGGGCGCGGAGCTTTATCGCAACGAAGCCAAGAACGCCGACACCTTGAAACGTTACGGTCATGGCACGCCCGACGATTGGATCGAACGCAGGCTTTATTCGCGCCACAATCTGCTGGGCATAGTCTCCATGCTGGTGATCGATCTGGCGCTGTTCGGGGTGCTGGGCCTCACGGTCTGGGCCGTGCAGATGGCCTGGATTCCTTTTTGGGCGGCAGGGGTGGTCAATGGCCTGGGGCATGCCTGGGGCTATCGAAACTTCGCGTGCCCGGACGACAGCACCAACGTGGTGCCTTGGGGGGTGTTGATTGGCGGCGAAGAACTGCACAACAACCATCATGCGTATGGCACCTCGGCCAAATTTTCTTCCAAGTGGTACGAATTCGACCTGGGTTGGATGTATATCCGGCTGCTGCAGGCGCTGGGCCTGGCGACGGTGCGCAAGGTGGCGCCGCGCTTGCGGCTGCAAAGCAGCGGGCCGGTCGCAATTGACTCCCTGGGCCCAGATCAGTTGCAAGGTATCATTGCGCATCGCTACGAAGTGCTGGCACGCTATTCTCACATGGTTCGCGTGGCGGTGACTCAAGAGCTCAAGTCGCTGGCCTTGCCTGGCCGCCCTGGCGATCGCGACTTGCTGCGGCAGTGTCGCAAGTGGCTGTCGCGTGACGATGCCACGCTCGACGCCGATAAGCGTGCTCAGGTTGCGCGCGCACTCACGCTCGTGCCGGCGCTTTCCACGCTGGTGCAGATGCGGCACGATCTGCAAGGTCTCTGGGAATCCTCCAGCGCCAGCAGCGAACAGTTGCTGGCCGATCTGCGGGTCTGGTGCCGGCGCGCTCAGGCAAGCGGCATCGACGGCCTCGAACAGTTTGCGTACCGGTTGCGCCGTTACGCCCTATGATCGATGGTCTGAACGAGCAGCAAAGGGCCGCTGTCACCCTTCCCGCAACACATGCCCTGGTGCTTGCCGGCGCCGGCAGCGGCAAGACGCGAGTGCTCACGACCCGCATGGCCTGGCTCATCCAGACCGGGCAGGTCACCCCATTTGGGTTACTGGCCGTCACGTTTACCAACAAGGCAGCGCGCGAAATGCTTACGCGCCTCTCGGCGCTGCTTCCCATTCGTACTCGTGGCATGTGGGTGGGTACTTTTCACGGCCTGTGCAACCGGCTGTTGCGTGCGCACTTCCGAGAAGCAGCGCTACCTCAGACTTTCCAGATTCTGGATAGTGCCGACCAACTGTCGGCGATCAAACGCCTGCTGAAATCCGTGAGTGCCGATGAAGATCGGTTTCCTCCGCGCGATGTTCAACGCATGATCAATGCAGCAAAAGAGGATGGACTGCGCCCCAAGGACATGGACGTGCGCGATGTGCACGCGCGGCAGTTGGCAGATCTCTATCAGCGGTATCAGGATCAGTGCGAACGCGAAGGGGTCGTGGATTTCGCCGAGCTTCTCTTGCGCGCCTACGAGCTGTTGCAGCGAGAATCCGTCATTCGTGAGCATTATCAGCGGCGTTTCCGGCATATCCTGGTCGATGAATTTCAGGATACCAATGTGCTGCAATATCGTTGGCTGATGCTGCTGGCAGGAAACGAAACGCCTGTGTTTGCGGTGGGCGACGACGACCAGTCCATCTACGCGTTTCGCGGCGCCAATGTCGGGAACATGGCTGACTTCGAACATCGTCATGCGCAAGGTAATGTCATCCGGCTGGAGCAGAACTATCGTTCATACGGACACATTCTGGATGCGGCCAATGCGCTGATTGCGCACAATGCGAATCGCCTGGGCAAGAATCTCTGGACCGATGCGGGCGAGGGCGAGCCTCTTCGGGTGGTCGAACAGGCCTCCGATCTGCTTGAAGCGCAGTGGCTGGTCGACGAGATTCGCGCGTTGTTGCGCGATGGGCGCGCGGCCCACGAGATTGCCGTGCTCTACCGCAGTAACGCGCAATCTCGGCCCATCGAGCATGCGCTGTTTTCTGCGCAAGTGCCTTATCGAGTCTATGGGGGCCAGCGGTTTTTCGAGCGCCAGGAAATCAAGCATGTACTGGCGTATCTGCGATTGGTCGACAACCCACACGATGACACGTCCTGGATGCGGGTGGTGAATTTTCCCACTCGAGGAATAGGGGCGCGGACCTTGGAACAGCTGGCCGACGCAGCGGCGCAGTATGGCGTCAGTCTCGCCCAGGCGGTGCCCTACATGTCGGGCAAAGGTGGGACGAGTCTGGCTCGATTTTCACAGCTCATTCAGGGGTTGGCACACGATGCGCAGAGCCTTGATTTGCCGGAGCTGATTGGTCAGGTCGTGCATGTCAGTGGGCTCGAGGCACATTACCGGGCCGAACGCGAGGGCCAGGAGCGACTTGAAAACCTCCAGGAGCTGGTCAATGCGGCAACTGCCTTCGTGTCTGAAGAAGGCTACGCAGGATTGGTGGCCGGACGCATTCCCGAAGGGCTGGCTGCGGCTGCGGCTACAGACGCAGCCGATCCGCAAGCCGAACCCCCCGAGGTCATGTCGCCACTAGGTGCGTTCTTGAGCCACGCGTCGCTCGAAGCCGGTGACAACCAGGCGCAGGCGGGCCAAGATGCAGTTCAGCTCATGACGGTGCATGCCGCCAAGGGCCTGGAATTCGACGTGGTCTTCATTACCGGTCTGGAAGAGGGGCTATTTCCCCATGAAAACAGCTTGCTGGACGCCGGGGGGCTCGAAGAAGAACGCCGTCTCATGTATGTCGCGATGACGCGGGCTCGCGAGCGTCTTACGCTCACGCTCGCGCAAAGCCGTATGCTCCATGGGCAGACGCGTTATCCGATGCGTTCACGCTTTCTGGATGAAATTCCTGAAGAACATCTGAAGTGGCTCACGCCGCGCCAACGCGTGCAATCGACCCAGTCGGCCCAGCCGGCGTGGCGAGACGCGTTCGGACGGCCCCACGCCGAACAAGGGGGGAGCGCGTTTGTTCCGCGCGCGGCGCGGACGCAAACTGCCGGCATCACCGTAGGTGGGCAGTGCTTTCGAATCGGAGGCAACGTTCGCCATGGTCGTTTCGGCGAAGGAACCGTCGTTTATCTGAGTGGCAACGGCGACGATGCCCAGGCTCGTATCGAGTTTCGTGACGTGGGCACCAAGACCCTGGCGCTTGGCGTTGCCAAGCTCGAGGTCCTGGATTAGCCGCGTGTCCTGAAGGCTCGTTTGCGGCCAAGGCCTGGTCAGTGGCGGGCGGACGAGCGCCCACGCGCCCAGTGACGGTGCAAACGCTGGGCCCCCGTGTCGAGCAAGAAGCCCAGCGCGCCAATCAGGACGATCACGGCCATGAGTTCCGAATAGGCCATGCGGTCGCGTGTGTCGAGGATGAAATAGCCAAGCCCGGAGCTGACACCCAGCATTTCGCAGGGAACCAGGATGATCCAGACGATCCCGATGGCGAGCCTCAACCCTGTCAGGATGTGGCCCAGGGAGCCTGGAATCACGATTTTCCAGAGGATTTCACGCCGTGTGGCGCTTAGGCTGCGCGCGAGCATGAGCCAGCGGCGGTCCAGTTGCCGCACGCCGGCACTGGTGTTCAAAATGATGGGCCAGACAGCCGCGAAGCTGAGCAGGAAATAGATGGGAGCGTCGCCAATGCCAAACAGCATGACGGCCACGGGCATCCAGGAAAGCGGCGAGATCATGCGCAGGAATTGAAACGCGCCACTGGTGGCCGATTCGAGTCGTGACGATGCGCCAATGGCCAGTCCGATAGGCACTCCGAAGACCAGCGCCCAAAACAGGCCCACTGCAACTCGCCTCAAGCTGACGAGCGTGTGCATGGTGAGTTGATTTTCTGCCAGCAGCCGCACGAGGTCGGGGAGGGCTTGCGCGGGGGCGAACATTTTGGCCATAGGCACGTTCTGCTCCAGCAGGGCGATGCCACCTTCCCAGAGCAGTAAAAGTGCCAGTAGCCCCCCCAAACTGAGCACAGGCCGCCCAGTCGCCAGTTCGCGAAAGCGCCGTAGCGCTTTTGTGCGCGCTTGCACATTCGATCCACGCAGCGGAATCGGCGCGGGCAATGAGGCGTCTGAGATCAAGGGGCTGTTCATCAACTCACCTCGAAGGTCTCTGTTCGCGTATAAGCATTGGCACCAAAGGTCTTCAGTCCACCCTGGGCCTCGATCGCACGGCGTACATATCGGTCGTCGACCAGCTCGCGGGCCGCACGGGCGGGGTCCAGGGTCTTCAGGAAGTCATTTTGTCCCAACACGTACGTGGTTTTGAGCAACTCCACCAGCTTCTCGGTGTAACTGGGGTACGGATAGGGCTGGAAGTCGATGCGTTGTTCGTGCCAGTCTTTGTGGATGATCGCGCCGGTGCGTTCGTATTCTGCATCGCGTTGTGCCGAGGGGATCAACACGCGAGCCAAGGTGGAACGGTTGTGGGGCGTGTAGGCGGCAGGGTTGTCGCGTGCGAGGATATTGACCGTTTCTTCTCGGTGCCCGCGCACCCAGCCCTGGGCCTGCACGATCGCGTTCACGACTTTTTGTGACCAGTCAGGACGCTTTTGCAGGTCCTGCTCATGCATGGTGACCACGCAGCAAGCGTGGTTGCGCCAGACGTCACCCGTGAAACGCCAGACCTTGCCAACGCCCAGCTCTTCAGCCTTGGCGTTGAATGGTTCTGCCACGATGTAGCCTGAGATCTGCTTGCTTCCCAAGGCGGGCAGCATGTCGCCCGGCGACATGACGACGAGCTTGACCTGTTGTTTGGTCGGAGTCCCTTCACTGATGAATTCCAGCCCGGATTCGCGCAATAGGGCTTGCAGCACAATGTTGTGCACCGAATACCAGAACGGGATGGCCACCGTGGTGCCCCCGAGATCGGCTACGTTCTTGAGATCGGGCTGGACGGTCAGGCATGAGCCTTCCGTGTGATTCCAGGCCACGACCTTGGCGGATGAGTGGCTGCCGAAGCGTGACCAGACCGTCATGGGCATGAGCAAATGCACCACGTTGACCTGCCCGGCGAGAAACGCCTCCACGATTTGGGACCAACTGCGGAAGCGCCTGGGCTTTTCCACTTGCAGGCCTTGCTGGGTAAACAGACCATTGTGGTGGGCCACCAGCAAAGGAGTCGCGTCGGTGATGGGCAGGTAACCGATGCGTACAGGGGCTTCGGGCTCGGCAGCGCGCGCTGTGCGCCCCGCTTCAAGGAAGGGCAAAGCACCCGCAGCGGTAAATAGCGCAGAAAGCTTCAGAAATTCGCGGCGGCGAGCGAATGTGCTGTCTTGAGGAGTGCAGCAAAGGTCTGGAAATCGGTGTGTCATGATGGAAGTCTTGGGGGGCGCGAAGCCCTGAGGGCCTGAAGGATCTGAATCCGCAGAGCGGCCAGATGGGGGTCGGTTTCATCGCGAGGATGCGCACGGTCGGGCTGCCACTGTCCGATCAGGTGGCCAGGCTGGCCTCCGATCAGCAGGATGCGGTCTGCGAGCAGCAGTGCCTCGTCGATGTCATGGGTGACCAGAATTGCGGCCGTGTGATGGCGTGTGGCGATTTGCAGCAGCAAGGTCTGCATCTCGCTGCGCGTGACTTCGTCCAGCGCGCTGAAGGGCTCATCGAGCAACAGAATCTCGGGGTTCCGGGCCAGGGTACGCGCCAGTGACGTGCGTTGGGCCATGCCACCCGACAACTCGTCAGGGTAGCGCTCTCGGGCTGCAGACAGGCCGACCTCGGCGATGGCCTGTTGGACACGAAGGTCGCGCTCGGCTGCGTCCAGATGCGGCTGGTTGCGAAAATCCAGTCCGAATCTCACGTTTTCTTCCAGTGTGAGCCAAGGCAAAAGGCAGGGGTCCTGAAAGACGAAACCCAGTGCCGGATCAGGCCCTGCCAACACACGGCCATGCACGCAAACGTGCCCTGCCTGGGCCGTCTGCAAGCCGCAGAGTGCTCGCAGCAGTGATGACTTTCCCACGCCGCTGGGGCCCAGCAGCGCAATGATTTCGCCCGCGTGCAACTCGAGGGAGAATTCGCTCAAAACAGTGTGATGCTGCGATTGTCCGGTCTGCGCATAGCCCAGCGAGAGGCTTTCGGCACTCAGGACAGCCTGGGCCGGGTCTTCCGAGGGCTCATTACGGAACGCGAGGGCAGCAGTCATGGCTCAGGCAGCCACCTGGGTGAGATCCGAACCTGTGTGCTCGCTGGCGTGTCGGGCATCTCGCGAAGCGCTGCTGCCGCCGTGTTCCAGCCGATCGATCTCCTTGCGCAAGTGCTTGAGGGCAGGTGTCACAATGGCGACGAAAAGCGCCTCGCGCAGCCTTCGCTGCGTGGGGCTGCTAAGCAGATAGCCTGCAGCGCCTGCGTGCAGTGCGGCGGACTGGGCTGCGTGCAGGCAGAGTTCCGATGCCTGTGCACGAGCCCGTAAGAGGTCCAATGGGAGTGCATCGTGTCCAGCCTGGGCCAGCCGAACGATCTCTGTCCGCAGGCCGTCCAGGTCTCGTTGCAGGGTGTCAGCCTGATCATCCAGATATTGGTTGACGTGAGCCAGGCGTTGATTGCTGGCCTGAATGGCCGCGATACTGGCTTGAACCAGGCCGATTCCCATGCCTGCCTGGGTGAGCAGAAACCCAGGTTTGATGTGTCCCAAGTAGGCGTCGAAGGATGCGGGATCAGCGAGCACGTCCTCTGGAGGCACATAGGCGTTCTTCAGTCGGACATTGAAGGTGCCTGTGCCCTCCATGCCCGAGAAGGCCGGACAGGCGCGTAGCGTCAGGGCTGTGGACTCGGGGGGCACAGCGAACATGATGTAACCGCCCTCGTCGAGCTCGGCCGCCACGATCAATAAGTGACCGGCCCCCAGGTTCGACACCCATGGGAGGGCGCCATTCACCCGGTATCCCTCACGGTCCTTGTGCGCTCGCAGGTTGATGCGCTCGATGCCCGCCAGATGCTTGACGGCGTTGGACATTCCCGTCCCGGCGAGTTGGGTGCCTTTCGCGACAGCACGCAGGTAGCGCTCACGCGCCGCCGTGTTGGCCGTGTGGTGCAGGTACCAGGCACAGATGGCTTGGCACCAAACCAGAAAGGCTGTTGAGCCACAGACGCGTGCGATTTGTGCGATCAATTCCGTTTGTCCGGCCTGGTCCAGGCCCATCCCGCCTTCGGTGACGGGCAGCCCGACAGAGAAGCCCCCCAGTCGGCCCAGTTCCTGCAAGAAATCAGCCGGATATCGCCCGTGGTCGATAGCCTCTGTCTGGGGCTCCAACGACGTGCGGATCAGGGTCGCCACGTCCTGTTGAAATTGGCTGGGAAGGGTACTGCTGCTCATGGCGGCCTCTCGTCTCAGGCCGCGTAGGCAGCAAGACTCTGGTTCGCGTACGGCTGCAGTTCTGGATTGATGGGGGTTTGAGCCAGGTTGTTCGTGTAGTTGCACAAAGAGGCCAGGCTTACGCCCAGTACGACCTCCAGCACTTGTCCGTCGGTGTATCCGGCAGCGCGAAAATCTGCGAGTGCTGCGTCGGCCACCTGGCCCTTGTGCTCAATGACTTGTAGCGTGAACTGTGCAAGCGCCTTGAGCTTGGGGTCTGAGAGTGCTCGGGTGCCACGCAGCCCGTCGATCACTTCTTGAGGCAGCTGCAGTTTTTTTGCAGCAAGCTTGGTGTGGCCGGCGACGCAAAAGCCGCAACCGTTGTAGGTGGCGGCCGTGATCTGGATTACTTCACGCTCGGTGGGTGTGAGGGAATTCCGTGCGTTGATGGCGCTGACGGTCTGGTAGGTTTCGAGCGCAGTGGGTGCGTTGGCTAGAACGCCCAGCAGATTGGGCAGGAAGCCACTTGCTTGAGCGGCAGCGCGCAGGCGTTCTTGCGAGGCGGAGGGGGCGGATTCGATGGACTGAATGGGAAGACGGCTCATGGTTTAGATCTTTCGTGAAATAACTAAGACCTGTTCATTCTAAGGAGCCGTTACTCCTTCCCAAACGAATATGAGTTCATTTGGTTATGCGTTATCGTCCTGATGTCTTCCGCTTATTAGAAAATAATGAATTTTCCTTATGACTGTCGTGTATGAGGCGACTGGAAGGCCTGGTTCAGGCGCTTCCCAGCGCCTCGATTTCACTCTGGATTTCCAGCCAGTCGTCTTCGTGCGTTTGCAGGGCTTTGGTGAGCTCGCCGTGTTCGGTGAGTAGGCCAGGACGCTTGTCCTTCCACGCGTCGGCGTAAAAGTCTGCTTGGGCCATCAAGGCGTTGATTTCCGCCAGCCGAAGCTGTGTCTTTGTCATGGAGTCTTCCACCTTCTTCAGCCGCGTCTCCAGCGGTTTGCGCAGTGTGGCGAGAGCCTGACGCGCCTGCGCCTGTTCGCGCCGCTGCGTCTTGCGGTCCTTGTCTGGTGTGGTGGCAGTACGGCTGGCCTGGGCAGCTCGGCTGCCGCGCTGTTGCAGCCATTCGCGGTAGTCTTCCAGGTCGCCGTCGAAGGCTTCGACTTTGCCGTCCGCCACGATCCAGAAATCATCCACCGTCGTGCGCAACAGGTGGCGGTCGTGCGAGACCAGCAGCACACTGCCGGAGAATTCGGCCAAGGCGCGAGCCAGCGCCTCACGGGTATCCACGTCCAGGTGGTTGCTGGGCTCGTCCAGCAAGAGCAGATTGGGCTTGCGCCAGACGATGAGCGCAAGCGCCAGACGCGCTTTCTCGCCACCCGAGAACGGAGCCACGACCTGATTCACCATGTCGCCCCCGAAACCAAAGCTGCCCAGCATGTTGCGCAGCTCCTGTTCGCGCGTGTCGGGTGCAATACGCGTGAAATGCTGCAGTGGACTGAGGGCTTCGTCCAAGGAATCCAGCTGCTGCTGCGCAAAGTAGCCGACTTCCAGACCTCGCGCGGGCTGGTAGCTGCCCGCCAGCGGTTTGAGCTCCTGAGCCAGCGTCTTGACCAAAGTGCTTTTGCCCGCTCCGTTCACACCGAGAATGCCGATGCGGCTGCCACCGCGTACCATGAGGCTCACGTCCTGCAGCACGATTCGTTGCGGCGCGTCCTCGCCGGGCGGATAGCCGAGTGATGCTTCGTCCAGTTTGAGCAGAATGTCCGGTGTGTGGTCGGGTTCGGGAAGCCTGATGGCGACGCCGGATTCAACAGCCAAGGGTGTGAGCACCTGCATGCGCGCGAGCGCTTTGACCCGGCTTTGTGCCTGTTTGGCCTTGGAGGCCTTGGCCTTGAAGCGGTCGATGAAGGACTGCAGGTGGGCGGCTTCACGGGTCTGGCGCTGTTGCGTCAGGCTGTTTTGTCGCAGTCGTTCTGCACGTTGCTCAATGAATGCCTGGTAGCCACCTTTGTAGCGCACGAGCTTGTTGTGCTCAAAGTGCAAAATGACGCGGGCGACAGAGTCCAGGAATTCCGTATCGTGGGAAATGAGCAAAATGGTGCCATCGTAGCCGGACAACCAACGCTCCAGCCACAGCATGGCATCCAGATCCAGGTGGTTGGTGGGTTCGTCGAGCAGCAGCAGGTCGGAAGGCGCCATGAGAGCCCGCGCCAGCGCGATTCGCATTTGCCAGCCCCCTGAAAAACTGGCCACTGGGCGCGTCCATTCGTCGGGTGCAAATCCCAGCCCCGCCAGCAATTGTTCGGCCCGAGATGGCGCGCTCCAGGCCTCGGCCTCCACCAGTGCCGACTCGGCCTCGGCGATGGCTTGCCCCTGGGCCGCGGTCAAAGTCGCACGGTGTGCCTGCAACCCGCGGAGGTGTCGATCACCATCGATCACGAACTCTCGAGCTGGCCTGTTCGTGTCGTGCAGAATCTGCTCCACGCTGGCAAGCCGCCAGGAGGCGGGCCGATCCAGGGAGCCCGAGTCCTGGTCGATGTCGCCCTTGAGCAGCGCGAAGAGCGAGGATTTTCCCGCGCCGTTGCGACCTACGATACCGACGCGTTCGCCCGCGTGGATGGTGAACTCTGCCTCGTCGAGCAGGACTTTGACCCCGCGCCTGAGCGTCAGGCCTGACGCACGGATCATTCTGAAAGCTGCGCGCGGCGCAGCAGGACGATCTGGTCGGATGCTGTGTCTGTACTCAGCCAGATCGGTTCCAGTTCAGGAAAGGCCTGCTCAAAGTGCTCTTGCTCGTGGCCGACTTCCAGAACCAGCAATCCCTTGGCTGCCATGAAGCGGGGTGCCTGCGCAAGGATCTTGCGCACCAGATCCATGCCGTCCACCCCACCGGCCAGCGCGAGGCTGGGTTCGTGGCGATATTCGGCGGGCAACTCTGCCATCGAATGCGTATTGACGTAAGGTGGATTGCAGACGATCAGATCGTAGCGGCGATCCTCTGGTAAGCGCGAGAACAGATCGCTGCGCAGGGCTGTCACGCGGCCTTGCAGGGCATGCAACTCGATATTGGACTGGGCTACTGCCAATGCGTCGGCAGACACGTCGGTGGCGTCCACCTGCGCTTCACCAAAGGCCTTGGCAGCCAGGATCGCCAGGCAGCCTGAGCCGGTGCAAAGGTCCAGAACCTCGTGGACTGCCTGCGGATCTGGAAGCCACGGAGCGAGGTTTTCTGAAAGCAGTTCGGCGATGGGCGAGCGCGGCACGATGACACGCTCGTCGACCAGGAAGCGCACGCCCTGCAGCCACGCTTCGCCCGTCAGATAGGCAGCGGGTTTGCGGCTGTTGACGCGCTCGTGGATGAGATCCACGCAGCGTTGGCGCTCACGCTCCAGCAGCCGGGCGTCCAGAAAGGGGTCCAGCGTATCCAGTGGCAGGTGCAGACTGTGCAGCAGCAAGTAGGCCGCTTCGTCCCAGGCATTGTCACTGCCGTGGCCAAAGACCAGGCCGGCTGCCTGAAAACGGGAAATCGCCCAGCGCAGCAGGTCGCGCAAAGTGAGAAGTTCGGTATGAGGAGATGCCATGGCCTTACGGGCCCCCGCGATGCCTCGTCTTGGGGCGCAATGTTCTTTTGGCGCGTATTGTAGCTTGATGCCGCACCCGCGTCGCGACTTGATTGTATTGGCTTCATACAGGGCAGGGCTGCAGTTTCCAACGCAGTACTATGCGTTTCGCCTGAGTGGTTTCTTTGGATGGGGGAGTTCTGCCATGCGTCACGGAATCTGGGTCGCATCGGCCTGCATCTGGCTGGCCGGGTGCAGTGCGCCAGCGGGAATCGCCACGCCAACACAGCCTGTGCAGACGCGACCCGTGCAACCGCTGATTGTGCTGGACCCGGGGCACAACCCCTCGGACGGCGGAGCGACCAGTGTTCTGGGTACGCGTGAAGTCGGCTACAACGACCGGTTCGTGGCAGAGCTCGCGCCTGCGCTGCAGCAGGCTGGATGGCAGGTAAAGATCACGCGCCAGCCTGAGGAATCCATGAGTCTGATCGGTCGGGCACAAGTTGCCAACGAACTCCGGGCCACCGTATTTTTATCCGTTCACCATGACTCGGTGCAACTGCGCTGCCTGCGGCAGGTGCAGCAAAATGGGCGCGTGGCTTTTCAGACCTTGAAACCCACGAGCGGTTATTCGCTGTACGTCTCCAAAGAGAACGGGAACTTTGCCCGTTCTCTTCAACTGGCGACGGATCTGGGTGAACAACTGCGAGCCTTGGGTCGTGCGCCCATGTTGGAACATGCCGGCAAGACGTGCGGAGAAGGGCGGCCCCTCCTGAACCCCGGTTTGGGCATCTACCGCTATGACCACCTCGCCGTGTTACGACACAATCAGGTGCCTGCCGTTTTGCTGGAGGTAGGCGTGATCACGGACGTGCAGGACGAAGCCTATGTCGATGTGGCGGCCAATCGCAAGAAGATGATTGCGGCGATTGTGCGTGCAATGGGTGAGTTTTTACATTCTTAGGCATTTTTACCCGTCGGGATCATGCGCCATTTGCGTGCTGCATTCACCTGGAGTGGTTACAAGGGTGGCACGAGCGCCACATGCAGCAGATTCGTACTTCCACTGCGCCCGAAGGGTAGTCCGGCGATGACAATCAGCGTGTCGCCAGGCTTGGCCACCCCGGCGTCGCAGGCACTGCGGGTGGCGCAGGCGATCATCTCGCTGGATTCGTGCAGTTGCTTGGGGAAGTGCACGGGGCGCACGCCCCAGACCAGGGCCAGGCGGCGGGCGGTGGCAAGCTCT
>NZ_DASVGN010000004.1:0-52830 GCF_036379515.1 Castellaniella sp. | reverse complement strand
CAGCACCTGGCGGGCATGAAAGACTCCAAGGTCATCGTGGCGATCAACAAGGATGCCGAAGCCCCCATCTTTGGGGTGGCCGACTACGGTCTGGTGGCCGATCTCTTCGAGGCCGTCCCCGAACTGGTCAAGGCCCTCTGACTAAAACCACAACACGGACCTTCTGAGGTCCGTTTTTCATTCTGTTGCTGAAGAGCGCTCCACAATGATCAACAAGATCCGCACAACACTCGCAGATGCCGTCTCTGGCATTCAGGACGGGTCTACCGTGATGATAGGCGGGTTCGGTCTTGCGGGCATGCCGGTCGAACTCATCGACGCGCTGCTCGAACAGGGTGCCCGTGACTTGACTCTGGTGAGCAACAACGCCGGCAACGGCGAGACCGGAGTGGCAGCGCTGCTCAAGCACGGGCGCGTCCGCAAGGTGATCTGCTCCTTCCCCCGACAAACCGATTCTTACGTATTCGACGCCCTGTACCGGGCCGGCAAGGTCGAACTTGAACTGGTACCTCAAGGCACGCTAGCCGAGCGCATGCGTGCTGCAGGCGCCGGTATTGGCGGGTTCTTCACGCCCACCGCCTACGGCACACAGCTGGCCCAGGGCAAGGAAACCCGCGAAATCGACGGCAAGCACTACGTCTTCGAAAAAGCCCTGCGCGCCGATTACGCGCTCATCAAGGCCCTGCGCGGTGATCGCTGGGGCAACCTCGTCTACCGAAAGTCGGCTCGCAACTTCACGCCCGTCATGGCATCGGCTGCGGCTTGCACGATCGCTCAGATCCAGGAACTGGTTCCGCTGGGTGCGCTGGACCCCGAATCCATCGTGACCCCCAGCATCTTCGTACAGCGCATGGTTGAACTGCACACCTCCCCGGAACTCGCATGAACCACTTGACCCGCGAACAAGTCGCACAACGCATGGCGCAAGACATCCCTGACGGCGCCTTCGTCAACCTTGGCATCGGCGCCCCCACGCTGGTCTCGAACTATCTGCCAGCCGACCGTGAGGTCATTCTGCAAAGCGAGAACGGAATTCTGGGAATGGGACCCGCACCGACCCCCGGTGAAGAAGATCCGGAACTCATCAACGCGGGCAAGAAACCCACCACCTTGCTGCCGGGCGGCGCCTATTTTCACTCGGCCGACTCTTTCGGCATGATCCGAGGCGGCCACCTGGACATCTGCGTCCTGGGCGCATTCCAAGTCTCCGCGCACGGCGATCTGGCCAACTGGAGCACGGGCGCCCCCGACGCGATCCCCGCGGTAGGCGGCGCCATGGATCTTGCGCTGGGCGCCAGGCACGTCTTCGTCATGATGGACCATCTCACCAAGCAAGGTGCCAGCAAAATCGTGCCCGAATGCACCTACCCCCTGACCGGGGTCGCTTGCGTTCACCGCGTCTACACGGACCTCGCCGTACTGGACATCACTGCACAGGGGGTGTGCGTCCGCGAAATTCTGGCCGACATCCCGTTCGAGGCCCTGCAGGCCGCCACCGCCGTCCCCCTGCACCGTCCCTGACACACGCCTTTTGCCCGCCGACGCCGCGCCGACAGGCCAACACCAGCCCGCCACGACAAGAGCGGGCCATTTCAGGAGACTCTTCATGAAACTTCGTACACTGGCCGCCGCACTCCTCGCAGCAGGCCTCGGGCTAAGCGCCAGCACGTCTGCACTGGCCGCCGAAGGCATCTCGAACAACGTGGTCCGCATTGGCTTCATTGGTGACCTGTCTGGCCTGTACGCCGACGACGACGGCAATGCGGGCGCCGACATGATCCGCCAGGCCATCAAGAACTTTGGCGGCCAGGTCGATGGCAAAAAGATCGAGCTGCTCGTTGCCGACCACCAGAACAAAGCCGACATTGCCGCCTCGAAGGCACGCGAATGGTTCGACCAGGACCACCTGGACATGCTCATCGGTGGCACGAACTCCGCCACGGCATTGGCCATGGCCGGGATCGCGGCCGAACACAAGAAGCCTTTCTTCGTCGTGGGATCGGGCACTTCGGCGCTCACCAACGAGCAATGCACACCCTATACCATTCAGTACGCCTACAACACCGTCGCGCTGGCTCGCGGGACCGGCTCGGCCGTCGTGGCCCAGGGCGGCAAGACCTGGTTCTTTCTGACGGCCGACTACGCCTTTGGCAAGTCATTGGAAGAAGACGCGGCCAAGGTCGTGGAAAAATCGGGCGGCAAGGTGCTGGGTAATGTCCGGGCGCCGTTAGCTACCTCGGACTTCTCGTCCTTCATGTTGCAGGCCCAGTCTTCGGGCGCGCAGATTCTGGGGCTGGCCAACGCGGGAGGCGACTTCATCAATTCGGTCAAGGCCGCCAAGGAATTCGGCATCTCCAAGACCATGAAGATCGCCGCACTGCTCGCGCTCATCAACAGCATCCACACGCTGGGCCTGAACAACACCGCAGGCATGTACCTGACGATCGCCTGGTACTGGAATCAGGACGCTGCCTCACGCGCCTGGGCCAAGCCCTTCTTTGATAAATACCACCGTGCGCCTTCATTCCTTCAGGCTGGTGACTACTCCGCCACCATGGCGTACCTGAACGCCGTCAAGGCCACTGGCACCGACAATGGCGACAGCATCATGAAATACATGAAATCGCACAAGATCAACGATATGTTTGTGAAGAACGGTTATGTGCGTGCCGATGGCCTCATGATGCACGACATGTTCCTCGCACAGGTCAAGAAGCCGGGCGAATCCAGCATCCCCTGGGATTACTACAGCATCCTCAAGCGACTGCCCGCCGAATCCGTCTACGGTGGTGAATCAGAATCCACCTGCAAGCTGGTCAAGCACGGATAGACCGGAAGACCGCGGGGCTTGTCGCGTGCCGGGTCAATCGCACAGAAACGGTTCAAACGGTGGCGATGGGCGTCACCGGAGAACCGACGGCACCGGTCAGCCGCAGCGGCGGGGCGGTCAGCAGAAAGTGATGCCGCCCGTGCTCGGCCAACCAGTCGGCAAGTTCGCGCAGATACCAGAGTTCGGCCAGCGGCAAACCGAGCTTGAACAGGCAATGGTGATGGAGCGGCAGCAGTGAATGATGCGGCCCGGACGTACGGGCGGGGTAGGCCTCGACTGCGTAATTATCGGCACACAGGACCGTGATGCCGCTCGTGCTGATCCAGGACAGCAGTCCTTCGTCTGAGCCATCCAGCACGGCGCCCGTCTGATCCAGCACCTCTGCGTCCGGATGCCCCGCCATCTCGACGATTTTTTCGGCAAAGCCCGTGCGCAACACCAGCATGTCGCCCCGCTCGATCTGGATCTGATCGACCGCCAGTACGGACTGGAGTTCTTCGAGCCCGATCAAGGTTCGGCCAGTGCCAAAATGGCGCACGAAATCAAGCAGCACACCACGACCCTGCATGCCCTTGACGGCATAGTTCTGAATGCCCAGCTTGCGAGCCCCCAGCAGGCCGCCGTGGCAATGATGATCGACGGTACCCGGCAGAGCCTCGGGGATGTCCGCCCCGGCGCGAAACCCGTTGTAATACACCTTTTGCGCCGTACCACTGCCATCGACGTCGAACTGGGCCCCCACGTGGGCGAACGAATCCCATTGCGTGGAATACTGCAGCGACAGGATGACCTCGTCATCGCTCAGGACGTCGACCGCGTCGGGCTCGAGCCTGTCCATTGAAAAATTCATGTAGGCCGCGCCGTCGCGTTCCGTGGCAAAAAGCCTGGGAGCCTTGCGACGCACGTTGAGTACGCTGCCACCGGGCAGCTCCAGCGGCAAGGACAGACAAAAGGTCTTGCCTTCGCGAACTTCTCGCACCCCTTTCAGAACCTGCTCCTGGCCCAACCAGTTCAGCCGGCCCAGTTCATCGTCAGGTCCGAAATCCCCCCAGTTGGCCCCGTGGGGTCGCTGCGTCCAGCGTGGCATGGCAATTCTCCAATTTATTGAGCGGCTTGTGCACCCGCCCGTGTCTGTACCAGCAAACCGCTCAGGCCGTCTTGCACGACCTCGCCCTTTTGATTGATCAGCTCGAACCGGCGGCCCAGCTTGCCGCTGCGACCACTCTTGCCTAAAGACAGTTCGGTAATGGTGAGCCGCAGATGAACGGTGTCACCGACAAACAGCGGTGCTGTGAACTTCCAGTCTTCGAAGCCGAACATGGCGATGGCTGAACCATGAAAAATGCCCATCTCGTGCAACATGCCCGTGCAGACGGCCATGCCCAGCACGCCATGCACCAGACGTTTGCCGAACCGTGTGCTTGCGGCGTATTCCGCATCGGCATGGATAGGGTTCCAATCGCCCGAAAGCATGGAAAAGAACGTCAGATCAGCCTCAGTCAGCGTGCGACCACCGCTTTCGAAAGTCTGGCCGACGGAAAAGTCTTCGAAATAGTGTGTCTTCATGCGGACAACCCCAGTTTTTTCATGGCGAGATCGCGCAGTTTTCCGCGCTGGATCTTGACGCCATTGGCACTTTGCGTGGTCGGAAAAGCATCGATGGGCCAGATCTTGGCCGGCACCTTGAACGCCGCCAACGTGGCCCCCACCGCCGTTCTGATCGCCTCTTCGTCGGGCGGAACCCCAGGGTCACGCAGCGTGACGAAGGCGACACACCGGCGCTTGCCGCCAAGGTCGACGCTGACCACCTGCGCGTCGACAATGCCGGGTTGTTCCTTGAGCACGTCTTCGATCTCGACCGGACTGACCAGATAACCGGCCAGGCGCATGGCATCCCCTCTGCGCGTGACGTACACGAAGCTCCCGTCGGGGCGCAGATAGCCTATGTCGCCTGTTGAGAAATAGCCTTCGGCATCCATGACGGCCGCCGTGGCGTCCGGCCGGTTGAAATACCCCATGAAGTTGGTGTCGGCCTTGATCTCGATGACACCGCTCTCGCCCACCGGCACGAGCTGGCCTGTTTCGAGATCGCGGATACGGATTTGAGCGGCCGCGTTGGCAGGCATCCCACCCCCCAGCAGCATCTCGTCAGTCGGCAGACCGCGCGGTTGCAACGAAAAAAGGGCCTGGACCTCGCTGGAACCATAAACCCCCATGAGCGGCACGTGACGCTTCCAGGCCTGGCGGCCGAATTCATTCATGCCAGGATGAAACGCCGCAAATCCGAACACCCGAACCGAGGGAAACGGCGTATCTTGCGCATCCTGCTCCAGCGTGCGGCGGAACATTTCGTCACTGCCAAAAACGTGGGTGATTGCGTGGTGCCGGATCAGCTGTGCCGCACGCGG
Organism: Castellaniella sp.; assembly: GCF_036379515.1. Lineage (GTDB taxonomy): Bacteria > Pseudomonadota > Gammaproteobacteria > Burkholderiales > Burkholderiaceae_B > Castellaniella. The sequence goes on along the minus strand of NZ_DASVGN010000004.1, from coordinate 47,592 downwards.
CCCATCGAAGGTGTCCATGAGAATCACTGGGCGCCCCGCTGCAAAAGCACCCAGCGCCGAATTGAAGCCGAACACCCCGCCAAACGGCAGGGCTGCGAGCAAACGTACCTGCGGGTCCGTCAGGCCGTAGGCCTTGGCCACCCGCTGGCTGTGCACCACGACGTTGCGCTGCGAATGCATGACGAGTTTCGGGCCGCTGGTGGTGCCCGAGGTGGTGAACAGAATGTTGAGCCCGTCGGCCGTCTCGTGCGCCGGAGCCGCACCGTCAGGCAATGCGTCCAGGTTGAAAGGCACCGTGGGGCGCCCCAACACCGTGGCCGGAAGCTCGCTGGCGGCCGCTCGCACGACCACCACCTGCCGAAGATCGGGCACTGATGCAGGATCTATGTCGGCAAGGATGGCCGGAAAATCGATCTTGCGGAAATTGAGTTCCAGCACCAGCATCGACGCGTGCGATTGTTCCAGGATGTAGGCCACTTCGTGCGCGCGGTAACGCGTATTGATCGTCATGAGGGAGGCCCCCAGACGGGTCAGTGCAAAGTACAGCACCAGCCAGTCCAGACGGTTCACCATCCACACCGCCACCATGTCGCCCTGCCGCACGCCCTGAGCGCTCAACCAGGCGGATGCGCCATCACACATCCGGCTGAACTCGGCGTACGTGACCTCGTGGTCGTCTTCGATGAAGGCCACGTCATGAGGCCTTGCACGAAGGTGGTCAGAAAGCAGTTCACTCCAGGTAGAAAACTCTTGCATCTCAATACAGTTCCATCAGTTTTGCGTTGTCGCTGAGCTCTTCTGGCAACGCCTCTTTGACCAGTACGCCCGACTTGAGGACGATGACACGGTCGGCAATCTTCAAGGCCTCTTTGACGTTCTGCTCCACCAAAAGGATGGACATCCCGGTGTCCTTCTGCAGATCGCGCAAGGGATACAGCAAATCCTGAAATAGTTTGGGTGCCAGGCCGATGGACGGCTCATCGAGCAGCATGCAGCGTGGCTTGATGAGCAAGGCACGCCCGATCGAGACGATCTGCTGCTGGCCACCCGACAAAGTACCGGCCCGCTGCTGATAAAAGTTCTTCAACGCGGGCAGAATGGACATGACCCAGTCGAGACGATCGGCCCGGTCTGCCTTGGGAATGTTGGCCGACCACATGCTCAGCTGAAAGGTCTCGGCGACAGTCAGGCCCTTGAATACGCCACGTCCTTCAGGCACCAGCGAAATGCCGCTGGCACTCTGCGCACGGGGGTCGATGACCCCCAGTGCAGCCTCGTCCCGGAAAACCTTGCCGCCCTGATAGGGAATCAGCCCAAACAGTGTTTTAAGCAGGGTGGACTTGCCGGCACCGTTGTGCCCGATCAGACACAGCACCTCGTTGGGGCGCAATTCAAAGCTGAAACCATCCAGGACGGGACGCCCCCCATACCCCACGACCAAGCCTTCGGCTCGCAGCACGGGAGCACTCATGCGGATTGCTCCCCAAAGTAGATGGCGGCCAGATGCGGATCCTTGAGCACGGACTGCGGATCGCCATCCGCCAACAAACGCCCCTGATCCAGGAAAGCAATGCGATCAGAAATCCCGACCACGATGTCCAGATTGTGTTCGATGATGCAGACCGTCACGCCTTTTTCGACCTCGTCACGCAGAAGGCCCAGAAAATGATCGTAAGATCGCCGGTCCAGCCCGGAGGCCGGTTCGTCGAGCAGCCACATCTGGCTGTCGGTCGCCATGATGCGCGCGAGGCTCAGAAACTTGCGCTCGGCATAGGCCAGGTCGATGGCGCGCACGTCCGCCTTGTCGACCAGGCGTGTGCGCACAAGGATCTCGTGCACACGCTCACGCCGTTGCGCCATTTTGGCCTTGCCACCCGGTTGCCACAGCCACGAGCCCGGTTCCATCACCGTCAGGACGTTTTCTTCGACCGTCATCTGGTCAAACAGGCGCAAATCCTGAAAGGTGCGGCTGATGCCCTTGCGCGCGATCTTCCAGTGGGGCATCCCGACGATGGATTCCCCCATCCACAGGATGTCGCCACTGCTGGGATGCAAGTGCCCCGTGATCAGATTGAAGAGCGTGGTCTTGCCCGCGCCGTTGGGGCCCACCAGGGTCGTGACGATACCGGCGCGCATGTCCAGGGTCACGTCTTGCGTGACCTTCAGACCACCAAAATTCTTGCGCAGATTGCGCACACTGAGCAGCACGTTGTCGTTCGTCGGGCTCATCGCGCAGCCTTGTTTCGATGTGCGCCCACCAGGCCGCTAGGCCGGAAGATCATCAGCAGCACCATGGCGGCCCCGTAAGCAATCTGCTGCACCGCCCCGATCTCGGTGGACGGCAGGAATGACATGTAGCTGAAGGCGCTGGGCAACAGCATCAACAACAGGGTTCCTACCACCGGGCCAAGCAGCGTTCCGGTGCCGCCAATGATGACCATCGCCATCAACAGAACCGAGGTATTGAGAGTGAAGCTTTCAACGTTGATGAAACCCAGATAGAAGGCATACACGGCACCCGCGATGGCTGCCAGCGCGGACGACACGACGACCGACAACGTCTTGATGAACGCCACGTTCTTGCCGCAAGCCGAGGCAGCTGATTCGCTGTCACGAATGGCCTTCAGGCTGCGTCCGAAACTGGAACGCGACAGTTGCGCAATGATGAGCAGCACCACGACGAAACAGCTCACCGCAAGCAGCGCGTATTCCTCTGGATCGGAGAGTACGTGGCCGAACAGGTCGGCTGGCGGGATGCCGATGATGCCCCCCAGCCCCCCGGTGAACGACTTCCATTCGGCAAAGACCGTGACGCCCAGCACTTGCAGCCCCAACGATGCCGCAACGAAGTATTCGCCACGGACCCGCAACGCGGGCAAGGCCAATATCAACGACAGGGCTGCCGTCACCAGCATCGCCACAGGCACGGCCAGGAAGAACAGGCCGCTGAAATGCAGAGCGAAGTACGCGGCCACATAGGCGCCCACCCCAAAGAACACGGCATGTGCCATGGAATAAATTCCGGCATACCCCATGATGAAGTTCAGAGTGATCGCCAGAATGGCGTTGATGGAAATCAGCGTGACGAGGTTGAGTATGTACGCGAGCATGATGTTCGGTGCCTCAAGATGCCATCGCACGGCCAAAGAAGCCCGTGGGTCTGAAGATGATGAACAGGAAAAGCACGACGAAGGTGACGGCCTCGCTCCATTGAGACCCAAGGAACATGAGCGACAGGTTCTCGACAATGCCCAGCAACAGCCCGGCAAAAGCCGCACCCCGGAGGCTGCCCACCCCGCCCACGATGGTGGCCGCCAGGCTGATCAGCATGACGTGGTGCGTGATGGAAGGATTCATCCCTGAGCTGGCGGCCGTCAGGATGGCGGCCGGCATCACCAGAACCGAACCAATCACAAACGCGATCGTGGAGAGCATGCGCGGACTCATGCCATACACCCGGATGAGTTCCGGGCTTTCGGATAGTGCACGCAGCCCCATGCCCAGGTGCGTTTTCGTGAAGAAAAAGTGCAGCGCCAGAAAGAACACCAGAGCGCAGACCACCGCGATCCCTGCCAGCGGCGCCACGTACAGGCCAGGAGCCACCTGAACGCTCATGGACAAGGGCGTGGACACCGACACAAAGCTGCGCCCGAAGACCACGCCGATCAGGTTCTCGACGATGATGCCGATACCCAGTGACGCCACGAATATGGTGAAGAAAGAGCCTTCGTGGCGCTGGATGGGGGCATAGACACAGCGATCCATGAACACCCCGAAGACCATGGTCGCCGCCGAAGCGACCACCATAGACACGATCGGCTGCACAGCCGCCACCGAATACAGGTAGTAAAAGATGTAGGCGCCTATGGTGAAGGTCGCCCCGTGTGCAAAGTGAAAGATCCGCGTCGACCCGAAGATCAGCGAAAAGCCCACGGCAATCAGGGCGTACAGCGCACCGACCTGAATGCCGTTGACCAGAAGTTGCAGAAACAGCATCTCAGTGCGCGGCCGATTCTTTGATGACCTGCACCACCTTGCTGGGTCCGCCGGTGATCTCGTTGATCTGCATCGGGCTCACCACGGTGCCGTCCTTGTTGAAGTGCACGTTACCCCCGACCAACTTGAAGGTACCCGTTGCCAGGCGCTGCGCCAGAAGGTTTTCGCCGGTGATGGGCTTGCCCTGGGCCTGGAGCTCGTGCGCGAGCAGACCAAACAGCAGCACCGAGTTGTAGTAGTTGGCGACGTAGGCTGTGGGCATCTTGCCGTTTTTGGCCTTGTAGTCATCCACGAAACGCTTGGTGATGGGGTCCGTGGACGCCCAGTCGATGTTCTGTGTGGTGTAGAGCGCGCCCTTGGCTTCAGGCAGTGCGTTGATTTCGGGGATCGAGAAAGCAGAGTAACTGACGATCTGCTGGCTGACACCGTTGTCGCGCAGCTGCTTGACGATCTGCGATTGCTGGGCCCCGTATGACGCTACGTAGATGACATCGGGGCGTGCCGCACGAACCTGTGCTGCCACGCCGCCAAACGACTGCGAAGACGCCGGAACGGAGAACGAGTTCACGAGTTCGCCACCGACTTTGGGTAGCGTGGCGTCCAATTCTTTCTTGACGCCGGCTCCCAGGGGATCATCGACGTAGATGAGGACGAAGCGCTTGAGGTGCCGTTCTTTGACCAGATAGGGCAACACCGCCCGGACTTCGTCGTTGGCCAAGGGGATGATGTTCCAGAAATAAGGCCCCAAGTCGGCCAGATCCGGTCCCACCCCACCCCCATTGATGGCCACCGTTTTGGTACGCGTGGCAATGGTAGAGATGGCCTTGGATACCCCCGTGAAGGCCGACATGACATACGGCACCTTGTCGACGTTGACCAGCTTGTTCATGCCGATGACGCCTTGCTGCGGCAAGGCCTGGCTGTCTTCGTACTGGATCTTCAGCGTGCCCTGAATCATCTTGTCGGCGTTGATGTGCTCAGCCGCCAGATTGGCGCCGGTACCGAAGATCTGCCCATAGGCCGCATTGGGGCCAGTTAGTGGGAACAGTGCGCCGATCGTCACGTTGGCGGCCAAGGCCGGCGCCGAGGCCAGCGCCAGCGCAGACAGACCCGCCGACAACAGATGTTTGAGTTTCACGTTCGTCTCCTTGGATAACCGGACCCCGGCACGCGCCAAAGCGCGCCCGGCATCACGGCAATTGCCAACGAGTTTCAATCATGCACACCAAGTGCACAATTTGCTTTTTGCGAACGGCCCGTTAGGCAGGACTTAATGGAGGAAAACCCGCATAGATCTTGCGACGCCCGTGAAACACTGCAGCCCGCCTATTCCTTTCTTTCGGCCACCCGATGCTGGAACCCCGTACCCTCGGAACCCTGGAAGAACCAGACTCCGTTGCTGGTGACGGTGGGCACATCCTGCACCGTGTACAGCACGGCCTGCTCGGTCGTCGACGTATTGCAATGCTCATGCTGCGCCCATGGCGGCGCAAAAAACACGTCACCGGCTTCCCATTCAATCTTTTCGCCATCGATGATGGAATAGCCCGTGCCCTGCCGAACAATGAAGATCGCAAAATTCGAATGCCGATGCCGCTTGGCATGCTTGCCTGGCTCAAACACCTGCACCAGCATGTTCAGGCTCGGACTCACACCAAATGCCTTGCCCGTGTCTTCGTGCACCAGCGACACCGCCCAGCGGCCGTCGCTCAGGGGATCCTTGGCCGACACCTCCTTCAGCTTCTGATCGATGTCACGCCACTTCCAGATGTTGGCACGCACCGCAGGTTCCTCGCTCTTCTGGAGGAACTCCTTGTAATTGATAAGTTTGGCTGCTGGCTTGGTCATGTTACAGACTCCTTTTCTACTGAAACATCATGGTCACAACACACAGGCCGGGTTGCATGGGCACCCCAGCCACGCACAAAACTCAACGGTGAGACTGATCACTCTTCTTCATCAGCCAGCTGCTGACCAACGTGATCACACCCAGTACCACCAGATAAAGCGTCACGTACTTGGGGTCACCATCGCCCACCTTCAGCAGCCCTGTCGCGATCAACGGGGCCAGGCCACCGCCAATGGCTCCGGACACTTGAACACCAATGGAAATCCCCGTATACCGGACCTCGGGCGGGAACTGGCTGGGGAACAACTCCCCCTCGGAGCCATACAGCAAGGCATACACCACCGCGATTGCCACGATCATGGCCAGGGTGATCACGAGCGAATCCCCAGTGCGCAGCATCCTGAAGAAATAGCCGCTGAAAAGAACCACGCCCAAGGCGCCGATACCAAAGGCCCAGCGCTGACCGATCCGATCGCCGATATGCCCGCAGAACGGAATCGTCACGATGGATACCGCCGCCCCCCACATCACCGCGTGCAAAATCAGTTCCTTCGAAAGCCCCAAGGTCTGGGTTGCGTAGGCCAATGAGAACGTGGCCACGGTGTAGAACCAGGTCACCTCGCCAAAGCGGGCACCCATCACCTTGAGCGTGGCGCCCATGTGCTTTTGCAGGGTTTCCTTGACGGGCGAGTGAGAAATTTCTCCTGCGGCCTTCATCTTCTTGAATGCCGGGGACTCACTGACCCGAATCCGCACATACCAGCCGATGATGAGCAGCACCGTGCTCGCGATGAACGGCAGACGCCAGCCCCAGCTGAGCATTTCGTCCTCGGGAAGCCTGGAAATCAGCGCCAATGCGAACGCGGACAGCAACAAGCCAATCGCCACACCAGTCTGCGGCAAACTCCCGAAGAAGCCCTTCTTTCCTTTCGGTGCGTGCTCGACCGCAATCAGGACGGCGCCCCCCCAATCCCCCCCAATGGCCAGACCCTGCAAAACCCGCAAAAGCGTCAGCAAGATGGCGGCCCAATAGCCGATGGAGTCATAGGATGGGACGAATCCGATCAGGATCGTGGGGACTCCCATCAAAAGCAGCGTGAACAGAAAAGTGGACTTGCGGCCCACGCGGTCACCAAAGTGACCGAACACAATACCGCCCAGAGGCCGTGCCAGAAAACCCACGGTGTAGGTCGCAAACGCTGCCAAAGTGCCGGTCAGCGGGTCGAACGACGGAAAAAATATCTTGTTGAAAATCAGTGCCGCCGCACTGCCATACAGGAAAAAGTCATACCACTCGATCGTCGTGCCGGCCATGCTGGCCAGCGCGGCCGTCACATGCTCCTGCCGCTTGCCCTTTCGATTACCTTCAGCACTGTCAGGGGTGCTCGTTTCCATTGTTTCCTCCTGAATAGGTCTAGTTTTTATGGGGTGCGCAATCAGTCGCAAAGCTGATTCAGCGAGCCCTACGAAACATCCGGTCACCGGATACCCAAATTATTGAGAACTGGAAGTACATTAACCATGAACCTGTAGTCATACTTGATATGCGCCGACGACAGACGCGTGCGGTGGGGCGGCTGCGCAAAGCACATTCATCCCGAAGAACGAATGGAGACGACGATGATCGACGAGCGGTTACGCTACTTCCTGGTCATCGCCGAAACCGGATCGCTTTCAAAAGCGGCGGAGACCCTGGGGATCTCTCAATCGGGCCTCAGCCGCCAACTCCGGCACCTGGAAGACGAACTCGGCCGACCTCTTTTCATGCGCACTGGCCGGGGCGTGGAACTCAACGACATAGGCACCCGACTGGACCGGGCCATCCGACCGGCGTTCGCCACCATAGACCGCACGCTCGAGCTGCTGCGCCTGGAAACGGGCGCCATGCAAGGCTCCATCCGGATCGCGATGGTCCACACCCTGAGCCACTACTTCCTGCCGCGGTTGCTGGCGCGGTTTCACGCCGAATACCCCGGAGTCAACACCTACCTGCTTGGCCGTGGATCACCCGACGTCGTGGACTTGGTCAGCTCTGGCAAGGCAGACCTGGGGTTCGTGTACGACGTGGCCGTCACCGTGGACGGGCTGACCATCGACCACTTGTTCGAGGAGCACATGTGCCTGGTCCACCACCAAGACACGCAAGTGGAACTGCCCACCGACGCTTCGCGCGCCTGGGGCGAGCCATTGATCACCTTTCCGAAGTACTACGCGCTGCGCCAGATGCTGCACCGAGCAAAGCTGGACCGGAACGTCATTGCCGAGGTGGAAACCGTCGACACCATGCTGCGCCTCGTTTCCTGCAAACTGGGGGTCTGCGTCCTGCCTGACCTGATCCCCGACGCGGAGCTTCTGAGCATGCAGCTGCGCAGGCAACCCATCCTGCTGCCTGACCTGCGCCGCTGGGTGGTGTGCATCAGCGGACCGAGCACTGCTCAGTCGCCTATTTCGCAGGCCCTGATCGAGCTCGCCCGACAGTCACGAATGAGCCAGGGTCAATTCGTCACGACTGCAGTTCCACACCGCCCTCCCACAACCGCCGTGGCGGCTTCCAAAGTACCGGGACGCAGGCGTAGTATTTGAAGAACTGCCGCCAATTGTCGCAGAGGCCCGAATGATGAAATCCGTCCATGTCGTTGCCGCACTGGTCCTGAGCGTGGCCGCCGTTCCCAGCTTTGCACAAGAAGCGCGGGTGCACGGCACCATCGAACAGCTCGACCACTCCGTACTCACCGTCAAAGCCCAGACCGGCGATGTGCTCAAGATCCAACTGGCCAAAGACACCACCGTAACAGCAATGACGGCCGCCACCTTGGCAGACATCAAGCCAGGCAAGTTCGTCGGCACGGCGGCTCACCCCGGAGGACCGGACGGCGCCCTGGTTGCCATCGAAGTGCATATCTTCGCCGACAGCATGCGCGGCACGGGTGAAGGCCATCGCCCCATGACGCAAGGCAACACCATGACTAACGCCACCGTCGAGTCCATCGTCAGTGGCGTCCACGACCGAACCCTGACCCTGCGCTACAAGGGTGGCGAGCAAAAAGTCATGGTTCCAGCAAACGTGCCCATCGTGATGCTCACACCCAGTGATCGCGGTGCGCTGAAGCGCGGCGATCACGTATCGTTCAACGCCACGCGACGTGCGGATGGGGCGATTACCGCCGCCCACGTCACAGTCGGGGTGAACGGGCTGGTGCCGCCGTTATAGGCGGACAACGCCAGTTACACACGCAAGCCGCTTCATCAGCAAGAGGAACAGCCGTGCTTCACACGCCCTCGCGGCGACGGGTTGCTGCATAAAAGCGCCAAAACAGCAAAGCGGCCGTGGACCGGTATGGTGCCCAGCGCGAAGCCAATGCCACCAAATTGCGCACATCAAGAAGATCTTCTCGCTCGAAAGCGTCGGCGACAGCCTTGCGTAGCGCTAGATCGCCCACGGGAAAGATGTCGGGATGACCCGCACAGAACATCAGGTAGATTTCCGCCGTCCACGGCCCTATGCCTTTGTGCCGCGTGAGGGCTGCTATCGCGTCTTGTGCCGGTAATCGCACGGCACCGCCCAGATTCAGTTCGCCACTAACCACGGCCTGCGCGGCAATCTTCAGATAGGCATATTTCGTGCGCGACAAGCCGGCTCCCATCGCGACCCCTTCGTCCAGTGCCAGAAACGCCTGCGCCGAGCGCGTGCCCTGGCGCTCCACCAGGCGCCCCCAGATCGCGTCGGCGCTCTGCACTGAGAGCTGCTGACCGCAGATGATGCGCGCAAGTCCCTCGAACCCGGCCGGACGCGTGCGCGGCAGAACCTCGCCCGCCACCCGGCTGACGGGCACCAGCCGCGCATCCAGCGCGAGCAACCGTTTGAGGTCGCACCGGACTCCTGCAGAAGATTGGATGTCTTGTCTCAAAAACAGTGCCTACTCTACATGAAAAGGGAAAATGGGTATTTTAGTCCGTGGACTCATCGTCATCATATACGGCACCCTCTCCATATGAAACAGACCGATCTAGAACTGCTGGGGCAACGTATCCGCCAAACAAGAAAGAGCCTCAGCTGGACCCAGGAAGAGCTGGCAGATAACGCTGACATAGACCGGTCTTACATCGGCGGCGTCGAGCGAGGTCAGCGAAATCTCTCATTCACGGTGCTTTGCCAGATTTGCACGGCGATGCACTGCGACATTGCCACTCTCACGAACAACATTCCGGATGCACGGCATGAAATGGGTCAGAACGATAGTTTTATTCAATGAAGGCGACGTGATTTCTTCCAATGAATGGAAGAAGCTGCACGAAAGCTACGTCAGAGCAATTCAAAGCATAGATTATCCTGAGGGATCTGGCTCACTGACGATCCGCAAGAAATTTCAACTCCCGGGCAAACAATGGAAGCGCAACGGCGTCAGCTACCTCAAAAGCAGATTCCTCAAATCAATGACGACCACCGAGGGCTGGGACGCCGAAAGCGACGTACCACTGGATAAGGATAGACAACAGCCGCCCATGTTGCTGTATCCCTCACTCGAGGCTTATCAGGAACCCATCACGTCAAACTTCGGCGGCTTCGATTTCATGACCAAAACTGTCAGCGGCATACGCGCTGCTATCGAATGGGAAACCGGCAACATCTCCTCGTCGCATCGAAGCATGAATAAATTGGCCATCGCATTACGGACTGGGGTTCTGGAAATTGGCGTCCTGATCGTCCCGAGCAGGGATCTATATGAACACCTGACCGACAGAATCGGAAACATAGGTGAACTATCTGGATATCTTGCTATGTGGAACGGGTTGAAAGAGGGGGTGAAACGCGGCCTTCTGGCCATTACCGTCGTCGAGCACGATCAATTGACCGACAGCATCGAAATCAACTATCTGCCTGTCGGGAAAGACGGTCGGGCAAGAGAAGGGAGGGCCAAACTGGCGAAGAAAGACTCTACACATCTGAAGTAAACAACTCCAGCGAAGACGATGAGGTCATCGAAGGACACGTGCACCTTCCGTCCTTTGACTTCAACTTGTATTTGGGTGACAAAGGCAGCCCAGCCCGAACCCGCCGCTCCAGATCCGCATCGGTGAAGAGCGTGTTCTTGTCTTCCTGAATATCGGCCAGATGCTCACGATCGAGATCAATCCGATCAAAGCGATCGAGAATCGCTGAACACTCGAGCTCGCAACCAACCCACTGCCTTCTGGTCAGCTCTGCAGCAACGTAAGTCGTTCCCGACCCCCCGAAGGGATCCAGTACCAGAGACCCCTCATCGCTTGCCATCGACACGATTCGGTCCATCAGCTTCAGCGGGAGCGCGTTTGCCCGACGTTTCTTGTACTTCGCGTGGCGCACAGGGGATATGTCCGTCCACACGTCAGACAGGCTAACTCCTTCGGGATTCATCTTATCCTTGTAACCGCCATAATCCCGAAGCTCCCCACCACAATGTCGGCAGCACGGGACAGGGGTTCTGTCTGGATGGAAGACAGCCGGCTTCTCTCCCTTCACGAAATACAACAGCGAGTAATGCGATGGATACAACCGATTCTTGATTGGCAATGAATACTTGAGGTCCACGGCCACCCAATGCCTGAACGTCAATTTGCTGGCAAGATGGGCCCCCAATTGAAGATTCCACATCGGCAGATTCCAAAGAAACAACGCTCCACCTGGTTTAAGTGAGCGGACCATCTCATCCAGCCACCTCACGCACCAATAGAGATAGGCCTCACGACTTCTATTGTCGTCAATCTTTGAGGAATACTCTTTTCCCAGATTGAAAGGAGGATCGGCGAAGGCCAGATCAACAGACTCGGAATCCAGCGAGCCCAAGAAATCCAGGCAATCGGCCTGAAAGAGCCGCCCGTGCGGCGTTTCTAAAATGGGTATCATAGTCATCATCATGACAGCGTCTGACGAGCAACACAAGCCCACGGTAGCAAATCGATCACCCGGAGAACGCCCTGTGTAGCGCAAGTAAGGGACAAAGCACCCCTTACTTGCGCATACACCCCTACTTCTGTGCCCGCAACTTGGCGACCTGGTCGGCCGTCACCTGTTTACCCTGGTTCCCCCAGGACGTGCGTTCGTGGTTGACGATGTCCGCGATATCGGCGTCTTTCAGCGAGGCTGCGAAGGCCGGCATGGGGCTGGGGTAGGTCACTCCCATCACCGGTTCTCCATGCAGGCCGTGCAACACGACGTGAATGTGCTTGCTGGCGTCGGCATCCAGCACCACCGGGTTGCCCTTGAGCGGCGGGAAGGCACCAGGCAGGCCGGTACCAGTCGCCTGATGGCAGGCCGCGCAATTGGCCGTGTAGAGCGCTGCGCCGCGCTCGGCGTTGAACACGTACGGGCCGGCGGGTGCCGCCGGCACGGCGGTCGCAGCAGCAGCGGAGACAGGCTGGGCAGCCGCTTTCTCGATGGGCGGCTTTTCCGTCGGCGCGCCACCTGGGGCCTGCACGTCCAGAATGCCCTGCGCTCCCATGATCTCATGGGCCATGGAGTGATCCACGAAGGCATATTTGCCTGCATCCGGAATGACCAGGTCGAACACCGCCCCGGCACCCGGCCCCACTGTGTAGGTGGACAAGCCGCTCAAGGCATGCGCTGCATCGCCATCTGGATAGACCTTGTCGAAGATGGCGCCGATCACATGGAAGGAACTCCACAGGCTGGGGCCGGCGTTCACCATGTACAGGCGCACGCGCTTGCCAGGCTCGGCCACCAGGGGATGATCTCGATACTGGAAGGCCGCCCCGTTGAAGACGACCTCATCAGGCTGCTCTTTGGTCATCTTGTTGAAATCGGCTCCCATCACGTTGCCGGAGATCTGCTGGGTGTACCACTCGCCCTGGACCAGCACGTAGCTTTCCTGTGCAGGCGGCAGGGGTGTAGCAGGGTCGACGATGATGGCGCCATACATGCCGTTGGCAATGTGCAGCAACACGGGCGGCGTGCCGCAGTGGTAGATGAAGGCGCCCGGCACCTTGGCTACGAACGAAAACTTGATGCTCTCACCTGGCTGGATGTCGACGAAATGCAGGCTGGGCGGGGTCATGGCCGCATGAAAATCAATCGAATGCTGCATGGTGCCCCGATTGGTGAACACCACGTTCACCGTCTGCCCTTGCCGCACGTGAATGACCGGCCCCGGCACCTTGCCGCCAAAGGTCCAGGCCTGATACTGCACCCCGCTGGCGATTTCGACAGAATGATCTGTCGCTTCGATGTGAACGGTGGCCTCGGGGCCTTCTTGCACCGGCGGCAGGGTCGCATCACGCGCCTTGGCGATGGGCTTGTTCGAGGCCAACGATAACGGAGAAACGGCGGCAGCCGCAGCAGCTGGAGACGGCGCGTGCACATTCAGGCTGCTGTGCAAGCCGGCAATCAGAAAGAACAGCAACAGCGCAATGCCAAAGAGCACCGAACCCTGAATGCGCCAAGACACGGGATGTGCACCCGCCACGGCTGGATCAGGGTTCCATTCGGCCGCGCAGCGCCAGCCACGCCAACGCCGCTCGATGTGATAATCCAGACTATAAGGGCTGGAGCCAAAGCGGTAATTGATAACAATGAGGGCAATGAAAATCAGCACGTAACCAATGCCAATGCCCATGTTGGTGGCCCCCACGGCATACGGCCCGCCAAAGCCCTCTGCCGTGCTCCAGACCAGCAGGCTGAAGAGTGCTCCGGCCACGTACACTGTCTTGCGAGCGAACCCCAACACCAGCGCGAGCGCCAGAGCCGTTTCGATGATGCGTGTCAGCCAGATGAAGAGTCCGGCGTTGGGCGTGACAATGGCAATCCAGTTGTTGAACCAGAACGCGGACCAGGCCGGCTGGCCTTGCGCAGCGTTATGCAGGTAGCCCACATAGTGGGCGGCAAACTGGTCCGTCCAGGTGAAGGCGGCATTGACCACCCAAATGATGCCAAAGGCCACGCGCAGGGCGGCGCTGGCCATGGACGGCCAGGATGCGTGTTCGGTTTTCGGTACGCTGGACATGCAAAAGTCTCCTGCCAGATGAGTGCTTGGTCAGGTCACGTCCGGCTCGACGGCGGGGCTGTCTGTGGCACGTGGCTTGGCAGGCACGGGGTTCGTGCTTCACCCGCAGTTTTAGCGCGATCCCGGAGAAAGCGCAGCCCCGCGTGGCAAGGAAAATTGCGAGAAATCAAGGAAACCCTTCAAACAGATCGAGCCACTTTGCTGCACTGCCAGAAGCGGCCGGACGAAGCTAAGTCCCCACTAAGTCGGCTCGGGTATCGTTCTCTCTGAAAATGAACACGCATTCGCGGAGTAACTGCATGCCAAGTACCCTCAAACCCGCGCTGGAACCCAGCGTCGCGCTCGCCACACCGTCCAGCGACCGCTACCACACCGCCGTCATCACGCTGCATTGGCTCATACTGGCCGTCATCGCGGTGGTGTATACCTTCATTGAAATCAAAGGCTATTTCCCGAAGGGCAGCGATGCCCGTACCGTCGTAAAGCAGTGGCACGAATTCTTCGGCCTCACGATCTTCGGCCTGGTCATCCTGCGTCTGATTGTGCGACGCATCTATGACCAGACGCCGCGCATCATTCCCGACCCGCCGGCATGGCAACACACCCTGGCGCGCGTCATGCACGTCCTGCTCTACGCATTTCTAGTCGCAATGCCCCTGCTGGGCTGGCTGACCCTGAGCGCCAAGGGGCAGCTGGATCTGCCTATGGGCCTGCACCTGGTTTCCCTCATCGGGCCCGACAAACAACTCGGTCGCACGATACAGGACATCCACGAAACCATCGGCAATATCGGGCTGTACCTGATCGGGCTGCACGCTGCTGCCGCCCTCTTTCATCACTACTGGATGCGCGACAATACCTTGCGGCGCATGCTGCCGCAGCGCTGGGCCGACAAGATCTGAAGGAATGCACCGTGCGGGTACTGCTGGTCGAGGATGATCCCATGATCGGTGCGGCCGTTGAGGCCGCCCTGAAAGACGCTTCCTACGCAGCAGATTGGGTCCAGGACGGGCAACAGGCGCTCTCGGCGGTGCAGAACCAGCGCTATGACCTCGTACTGCTCGACCTGGGCCTGCCGGGCAAGGACGGCATGGAGGTCCTGGCCACCTTGCGCGCGGCGGGTAACGTGGTGCCAGTGCTGATCCTCACCGCGCGCGACACACTGGACGATCGCCTGCAAGGGCTGGATGGCGGTGCCGACGATTACCTCATGAAGCCCTTCGAGATGGCTGAACTGCTCGCGAGAATGCGCGCAGTCCTGCGTCGCAAGGCCGGGCAAGCCTCGCCGGCACTGGGTAACGGCCACATTACGCTCGATCCGGTCACCAAGCTGGCCACCGTCACAGGTCAAGAGCCGGTCTGCCTCTCTGCACGTGAATTTGCACTGTTACAAGCATTGCTGATGCGCCCCGGGGCGATCCTCTCGCGCCGCGAGCTTGAAGACCGTATCTATGGCTGGGGCGAAGAAGTCGAAAGCAACGCAGTCGAATTCCTCATCCACGGCCTGCGTAAAAAGCTGGGCAACGACGTCATCAAAAACGTCAGGGGGCTGGGATGGCTGGTTTCAAAACCCGTCTGAAAGATCTGCGCGAAAGCATCAGGAGCTCAATCCAGTTCCGGCTGTCATTGATCCTGTCGCTGGTCATCCTTGCGATGGCCGTGGTGGCCGGTGTATTTTCGTTCCGGTCGGCGCTGCACGAAGCGCACAAGCTGCAGGACAACATCCTCTACCAGATCGCAGGAACCATGCAGCTGCAGCCCGCGCCGTTGGTGCACGTGCTGCAGCTGCGCGACCACGACGACGACTCGCAGATCGTCGTCTGGCCGCTTCGGCCCGACCAGCCGGAACTGACCGTGCGCAAGGATCATCGTGATGCACTTCCACTACCCAACAACCTGAGCAACGGCCGGCATACGCTGACGCTGGGTAACGAGACCTACCGCGTCATGGTGCGCCAGAACGATGGCGGCCAGCGCGTCGCCGTGGCGCAGGAAATCCATTTTCGTGACCGGATCGCCCTGAACAGCGCGCTGCGCACCGTGACGCCCTTTTTGATTTTCGTGCCCATCCTGGTCCTGATCGTGATCTTTCTGGTGCGCCAGATGTTTCGCCCCGTGAAGACTCTCTCGGCTCAGATCGATGGCCGAGACGAACAAGATTTGCGACCGATCTCCGACCGGCCACTGCTCACTGAAGTGCGGCCCTTCGTACGTGCCATCAACCGGCTCCTGGGCCGAGTGTCTCAATCCATGGAAGCACAACGCCGCTTCGTCGCCGACGCCGCACACGAACTGCGTTCGCCCATGACGGCGCTGTCCCTGCAGGCCGAACGCCTGGCGCAAAGCGACATGCCCGCCGCCGCAACTGAACGGCTCACCGAACTGCGCACCGGCATCGAACGGGTGCGCAAGCTCCTGAACCAGCTGCTGGCGCTGGCGCACGTCCAGTCCTCCAGCGCTTCGCGGCCATCTGCGGAAGTATCCATCCAGCAAGTTTACCGACAGGTGCTGGAAGACCTCATGCCCCAAGCCGAGGCCCGGCGCATCGACGTAGGGCTGGAGGGCGACGAAGATGCCCGGATCGAAGTCAACGACCTCGACCTCACCACCCTGGTGAAGAACCTTCTGGACAACGCGATTCGTTACACCCCTGAGGGCGGTCGGGTTGACCTGGCCATTACCCGCGAGCCAAATGGTGTCACGCTGCACGTGGCTGACACGGGGCCGGGCATCGCACCCGCTGAGCGAACCCGCGTGTTCGACCCCTTCTACCGAATCCTGGGCAGTGGCCAGACGGGTTCCGGCCTGGGATTGGCGATCGTACACACGCTGGTGAAGCGGATGGGGGCCTGCATCACACTGGATTACACCGACCCTGGCCGGCAGGTTGGGCTGCACGTACGCGTGCACTTTCCAATCCATCGTCTACGGAACTAAGATCACCGCAGACGATCTCAGACATTTACGCCGATGGCTTCTGCACCGGCAGAGGACGACAAAACAATGGCTGCGGACAAAGGCACGCCCGACATCACCCCTTCGTCGGCGGCACTTCCCGCCAGACACCTTTTGCGCAACTTGTTGCTGATCGTCATCGTGCTGGCTGCGGTCGTGTTCGCGACCCGGAACTTCTTGCACAGTCGCAGCCAGGGCCCCCGAGGACGCCCGGCTGCGGCCGTCAATCTCGCGACGGCCACCCAGACCGACATCCCCGTCACCGTCACTGCGCTGGGCACCGTTCAGCCCCTGGTCACCGCCACTGTGCGCTCGCAATTATCGGGGGTGCTTTTCAAGCTGCTGTTCCAGGACGGACAGATGGTGCAGAAAGGCCAGGTGCTGGCGCAGATCGACCCGCGCCCCTACCAGATCGCGCTGGAGCAGGCCAAGGCCAATCTCGCGCGCGACTCGGCTCAACTGGCCTCGGCACAGGCAGATCTCAAACGCTACGAGACCCTTCTTCGGCAAAGTTCCATCGCTGCGCAGCAGGTGGATGACCAACGCGCCACCGTGCGCCAGCTGCAAGGCACCGTTGCCGCCGACCACGCCAACGTGGACACGGCACAGCTGAATCTTTCATACACGCAGATCACGTCGCCCATCAGCGGGCGGGCCGGCATACGGCAGGTGGACATCGGCAACTACCTCACGCCCTCGGATACCAACGGCATCGTGGTCGTGACTCAGCTCGATCCCATCGACGTCAGCTTTTCGCTGCCGCAATCGCAAATCTCTGAAATTGGCGCGACCGCGGGCAGCGGCGCCGGCCTGCCGGTCCAGGTCAGGGACCAGAACAACGACACCCTGCTCGCCACCGGCAAGTTCCTGACGCTGGACAACCAGGTGAACGTCAGCACCGGGGCCGTCCTTGCGAAAGCCCGCTTTGACAATGCCCACAACCGGCTCTTCCCCAATCAGTTCGTCAACATTTCGGTTCAGGTGAAAACCTTGCACAACGTGGTGACGGTTCCAGTATCGGCCATCCGTCATGGGGCTCCGGGAGACTTCGTATTCGTGGCGCAACCCAACCACACCGTCAAGCTCACCCCGGTGAAAACCGGGCCGGGCACGGACGACACGATCTCGGTGCTCTCGGGCCTGGCAGTGGGCGCTTCGGTGGTGACCGAAGGCGCAGACGGGCTGGAAGACGGTTCGGCCATCCGCCTGCCTGAAATGCCGACATCTGCAGCCAGCCCCAGGGCGGGTAGCAAGACGACGCCGGCCAATCCCCCCAGCGGTTCCAAGGCGCCACAAGCATGAGTGACACCGACGAAGAAGCGGCCACGCCTCAACCGGGCGGACCCTCCCGACTCTTCATCCTGCGCCCGGTTGCCACCACGCTGCTCATGGTGGCGATTCTGCTGGCGGGGCTGGTGGCCTATCGGGTACTGCCGCTTTCGGCGCTGCCTGAAGTGGATTTTCCGACCATCCAGGTGACCACGCTTTACCCGGGCGCCAGCCCCGACGTGATGGCCCTGACTGTCACCTCGCCGCTGGAGCGTCAGTTTGGCCAGATGCCCGGCCTGGCCCGCATGACGTCCAATTCTTCTTCCGGGTCCTCCGTCATCACGCTGCAGTTTGGCCTGGACCTGTCACTGGACGTGGCAGAACAGGAGGTACAAGCGGCGATGAATGCGGCCAGCTCGCTCTTGCCCACTGACTTGCCGTCCCCCCCCACCTACGCCAAGGTCAATCCGGCTGACGCACCGATTCTCACGCTGGGCATCACCTCGGCGACACGACCGCTCAACGAAGTGCAGGGCATCATCGAGCGGCAGTTCTCGAACAAGATCGCGCAAGTGCCGGGTGTGGGGCTGGTCTCGCTTTCGGCGGGCCTGAAGCCGGCGGTGCGCATCCAGGTCAACGTGGCGGCGCTTGCCGCACGTGGACTGTCGCTGGAATCCATCCGGACCGCCATCGGGAACGCCAACGCGAACGCCGCCAAGGGCAGCTTCGATGGTAAGACCCGCAGCTGGACCATCGATGCCAATGATCAGCTGGCGGATGCCGACAGCTACCGCAACCTGGTGGTGAGCTTCGTCAACGGCAGTCCGGTGCGCCTGCGCGACGTCGCCACCGTGGTCGAATCAGCAGAAAACGTACGCCAGGGTTCCTGGATGAATGGATCGCCGGCCGTCATCATCGACGTGCAGCGTCAGCCGGGCGCCAACGTCATCAGCACCGTGAATGCCATCAAGGCGGCCCTGCCCGACCTGCAGGCGCAACTGCCGGCGGACATCCACGTCACCCTGCTCACCGACCGCACGGCAGGCATCCGCGCCTCCGTCACCGACGTACAGCTCGAACTGGTCCTGGCCGTGCTGCTGGTGACCCTGGCCATCTTCCTGTTTCTGGGTTCGTGGCGCATGACCCTGATCGCCAGCATTGCCGTGCCGTTGTCGCTCATCGGGGCCTTCGCGGCCATGTATTTCCTGGGGTTTTCGATCAACAACCTCACGCTCATGTCGCTCACCATCGCATCCGGATTCGTGGTGGACGATGCCATCGTGGTGCTCGAGAATATCTCACGACACATCGAAGAGGGCATGGCCCCCTTTGCCGCTGCCCTCAAAGGGGCCGGCGAGATCGGCTTCACCATCATCTCCCTGACGGTCAGCCTGATCGCCGTTTTGATCCCGCTGCTGTTCATGGGCGACGTGGTGGGGCGCCTGTTCCGCGAATTTGCCATTACGCTGGCCGTCACCATCCTGCTGTCGGCCGTCGTGGCGCTCACGCTCTCGCCCATGCTGTCGGCGCGCTGGCTGAAACCGCGCGAAGAGGAACGCGAGCATCGTGTGGCGGCACTGACCCAGCACTGGTTTTCGCGCTTGTCCGACCATTACATGAGCGCGCTGGACTGGGTCATCGCTCACGAACGGCTCACGATGGCCGTATTTGCGGCAACGCTGCTTGCCACCGCGCTGCTCTTCGTCGCCATCCCCAAGAACCTGTTTCCGGAACAGGACACGGGCCAGATCGCCGTGACGACCGTGGGCCCCGAGGACATCGGCTATGCCCGCATGGCCGAGTTGCAGCAGCAGGCCGCGCAGGCTCTTCTGAAAGTGCCGGCCGTCGCCAGCCTGAGCTCTGCCATCGGGGTCGACGGACAGAACCCCACGCTGTCGCAGGGCCGCATGCTGCTGAATCTGAAGCCCATCGGTGACCGGGGCAACCTGACCGACACGCTGGCCGCGCTGCAGCAGGCGACCGCGAACATCCCTGATCTGCATGTGTATTTCCGCCCGGTGCAGGACCTGACCATCGACACTACCACGGGCGTCAACGCCTACCAGTTCTCGCTGCAAGGAGCCGACGAGGCCCTGGTCAATGACTGGGCTGCAAAGCTCGCACGCGCGCTGCAGAAGAACGACGCCCTCAGAAACGTCAGCTCGGATGCACTCCACAGTGGCCGCTCCATCATCGTGGACGTGAATCGGGACCTGCTTGGGCGACTGGGCCTGAGCGCACTGGCCATCGACAACGCCCTGTACGACGCCTTCGGGCAGCGAATCGTCTCCACCATCTACACCCAGTCCAGCCAGAGCCGGGTGATCCTCGAAGCGCGGCCACAGGCATTCACCGACCCGGCAGCGCTGGGCAATCTGCAGATTCCGCTGGCCGGCGGCCACAGCATCCCGCTGTCGACCGTGGCGACCCTGCGCACCGGCAACGTGCCGCTGGTGGTTTCACGCGCAGGGCAGTTCCCTGCCGCCACCATCGGCTTCGACCTGGCGCCC
The DNA here is from genome assembly GCF_036379515.1 of Castellaniella sp. Lineage (GTDB taxonomy): Bacteria > Pseudomonadota > Gammaproteobacteria > Burkholderiales > Burkholderiaceae_B > Castellaniella. The sequence goes on along the minus strand of NZ_DASVGN010000004.1, from coordinate 27,016 downwards.
GGCATATCGCTGGAACAGGCCATCGCAAGCATCCAGCAAACCGAACAGGCCATTTCCCTGCCGGTGGCCGTCACCACCCAATTCACGGGCGCAGCCAGCGCCTTTCAGTCTTCCCTGGGCAATGAGCTGTGGCTCATCCTGGCCGCCATCTTTGTGGTCTATATCGTGCTGGGCGTGCTGTACGAAAGCTTCATCCACCCCATCACCATCCTGTCCACCCTGCCATCCGCTGGCATCGGTGCCCTGCTCGGCCTCTGGTTTACGGGATCGGGGCTGGGCGTCATCGGTATCATCGGCATCGTGCTTCTCATTGGTATCGTCAAGAAAAACGCGATCATGATGATCGATTTCGCACTGGACGCCATGCGGGGGGACGAGCACGCCGACGCGCTGCACGCCATCCGCCAGGCAGCACACCTGCGCTTCCGCCCCATCATGATGACGACCTTTGCCGCGCTGTTTGCGGCCTTGCCGCTCATCTTCGGGACCGGCATGGGGCACGAACTGCGCCAGCCGCTGGGCATCGCCATTGCCGGGGGCCTGATCTTCAGCCAGGTGTTGACGCTGTTCACGACTCCCGTGATCTTCCTGGTGCTCGAACGCTGGCGTGAACGGTACTTGCGCCGGCACCCTGCAGCCGACCTGCGGCTCTCATGAACATTTCGGCGCCTTTCATCCGCCGCCCGGTGGGCACCATTCTGCTCACGCTCGGGCTGATGCTGGCGGGCGTGGGCGCCTACTTCCTGTTGCCGGTCGCACCGCTTCCCCAGGTGGACTTTCCCACCATCATCGTGCAGGCCAGCCTGCCGGGGGCCAGCCCCTCTACCATGGCATCCAGCGTGGCGGCGCCGCTGGAGCGCCACCTGGGCACCATTGCCGGCGTCTCGGAGATGACCTCGCGTTCGGGCGTAGGCTCCAGCCAGATCGTGCTGCAATTCGACCTGTCACGCGACATCAACGGCGCGGCACGGGATGTACAGGCCGCCATCAACGCCTCGCGGGCCGACCTGCCGGCTACGCTGAAATCCAACCCCACCTACCGTGAAGTCAACCCGGCCGAAGCGCCGGTACTCATCCTCGCGCTCACCTCGGCCACTCGCAGTCCCTCGGAAATCTACGACCAGGTGTCCACCGTCGTGCAGCAGCGTCTGTTGCAGGTGCCGGGTGTGGGCAACGTGGAACTGGGTGGTGCGGCCCTGCCCTCGGTCCGTGTCGAGGTCAATCCGCTGGCGCTGTCGCGCTACGGCATCACGCTGGAGGACGTGCGTACGGCCTTGCAGTCCGAAAGCGCCAACCGGCCACGCGGCATCGTCGACTCGGGCAAGACCAGTTGGCAGATCTACTCCGACCAGCCGGGGTTGCACGCCGCCGACTACCGCAATACGGTCATCGCCTGGCGCAACGGTGCTGCCGTGCGGCTTTCGGATATTGCCGACGTGGAAGACGGCCCTGAAGACATCCGCACCATGGGCCTGTTCAACAACCAGAAGGCCGTGCCCGTGCTCATCAGCCGCCAGCCGGGTGCCAACATCGTCCAGGTGGTGGATGCGCTCAAGGCAGAGCTCCCGGCACTACGCGCCATCGTTCCGCCCGACATCCACCTGGACATCGCGTCGGACCGGACCCTGACCATTCGTGCCTCTTTGCTGGAAGTGGAAATCACGCTGTTGATCGCAACCTTGCTGGTGGTGCTGGTGGTCAGCCTCTTCCTGCGCAGTTGGCGGGCGACGCTCATCCCGGCCGTCGCGGTCGTCGCCTCCATTCTGGGAACCCTCGCCGTCATGTACCTGGCGGGGTTTTCACTGGACAACCTGTCGCTCATGGCGCTCACCGTCGCCACCGGCTTCGTGGTGGACGATGCCATCGTGGTGGTGGAGAACATCAGCCGGCACGTGGAAGCCGGCATGAAGCCTTTGCAGGCTGCGCTCACAGGCGCGCGCGAGGTGGGCTTCACGGTGCTGTCCATTTCCCTGAGCCTGATTGCCGTCTTCATCCCGCTCATCTTCATGGGCGGCTTGCTGGGCCGGCTGTTTCGTGAATTCGCACTCACCATGTCTACGGCGGTGATGATCAGTCTGGTGGTGTCCCTCACCACCACGCCCATGATGGCAGCCCGGATTCTGGCCGCGCCGCAAAAAGAAAACCGGCTGATGCGGGCCGCCAGGCGCAGCTTCGACTGGGCACAGGCGCAATACACCCGCTCGCTGGACTGGGCGCTGGCCAATCGAGGCACTGTACTCGCCCTGTTGCTGGGGGCCGTGCTACTCAACGCCTATCTCATGGTCATCGCCCCCAAAGGCTTCTTCCCGCAGCAAGACACGGGCGGCATCAACGGGGGGTTGCGGGCTGACCAGAGCATCTCGTTTCTGGACATGCAGAACAAGCTCACCCAGATCGTGGGCATCGTGAAGAGCGACCCGTCCGTCGCTTCGGTCGTGGCCTTCACCGGCGGCTCGCGTGCCGGGGGCGGGTTCCTGTTTGCCACACTGGTTCCGCGCTCGCAGCGACCGGGAGCCCAGGCCGTAATTGCCCGCCTGCGCCCCAAACTTGCACAAGTTGCAGGAGTGAGCCTGTTCCTCAATCCGGTGCAGGATCTGCGGGTTGGTGGGCGCTCCACCAACAGCACCTACCAATACGTGCTCAAGGCTGAAGATCCGCAAACGCTGAAAGACGCTGGCGAAAAGCTGGTCAGTGCGCTCAAGCAGCAAAGCGACGTGACGGACGTGGACATCGACGAACAAAATGGCGGCGCCGACGCATTCGTGAACGTGAATCGTGATGCGGCAGCGCGCCTCGGAGTGTCCATGCAATCGGTGGACGCCACGCTCTATGATGCTTTCGGCCAGCGCCAGGTGGCCAACATCTATTCGGGACTGAACCAATATCACGTCGTCATGGAAGCGGCTCGCCGGTTCAACGGTTCTCCGCAAGCGCTGGCCAACATTTACGTGCCTACCGCAAACAGCACAAATCCTGCAGGCAGCACCAGCGGCGGCACGGCCAATGGGGGATCGGCACAGGCCTCGGGCCAGGCCGTCAGAACCTCGGCCGCCACGATGACGCCGCTTTCAGCCATCTCAACCTGGTCCACCGGCTCGACTAACGCATCGGTGAACCATTCGGATGGCGAGCCATCCGCCACGATTTCATTCAACCTCCCTCCCGGCAGCACCTTGGGTCAGGCGGCGCAGACCATTGCCAACGTACAAGCCAGCCTGGCGCTTCCCGCCACCGTACATGGCGCCTTTGGCGGCACCGCAAAGGTGTTCCAGCAAACAGCCAGCAGCATGCCCACACTCATCCTCGCGGCGCTGGTGGCCATCTATATCGTGCTGGGCATGCTCTACGAAAGCGCCATCCATCCCCTGACGGCGCTGTCCACGCTGCCGTCGGCGGGCGTCGGTGCCATGATCGCACTCATCGTCACCGGCGGCGAATTCGACATCATCTCGCTCATCGGCATTATCCTGCTCATCGGAATCGTGAAGAAAAACGCCATCCTCATCATCGACTTTGCGCTGGAAGCCGAACGCCGGGGACTGACACCGGTGGAGGCAGTCCGGGAGGCCTCGTTGCTGCGCTTCCGACCCATCCTCATGACCACGCTGGCCGCTGCATTGGGCGCTCTGCCGCTGGCGGTCGGCTTCGGCGATGGCGCAGAGTTACGCCGCCCCCTGGGCATCGCCATCTTCGGCGGCCTGGTCGCCAGCCAGATCCTGACCCTGCTGACTACCCCCGTGGTCTACCTCGCACTCGACAAATTCCGCCACCGGCCTGCCTCGGGCACCAGAGACCTCAGCCCAATGCATTGACAGGTATCTTCAGGTACGAGATGCCATTGGATTCCTTGGGTGGCAGGCTGCCTGCGCGAATATTGACCTGCAACGCGGGCAGGATGAGTCTTGGCACGGGCAACGTGGCGTCACGCGCCTGACGCAAAGCAACGAATTGCGCCTCTGATATGCCGTCATGCACATGGATGTTCCGTGCCCGCTGCGCGGCAACGGTGCTCTCCCACGAAGGCCGACGCCCGGCGGGCGGGTAATCGTGACAATGCAATAGCCGCATAGTGTCTGGCAGCGCCAACAATCGCTGAATGGAGCGATAAAGCGTCTGTGCGCTGCCCCCTGGAAAATCCGTACGCGCAGTACCCACATCCGGCATGAACAGGGTATCACCCACGAACACCGCGTCACCCACCTGATAGGCCAGATCCGCAGGGGTATGCCCTGGAACCAGAAGAGTCCTGACCTGCAGACCACCAAGCAGCAGGATCTCATTATCCCCTAGCAAGCGATCGAACTGTCGGCCGTCGGGTGCAAAGCCGGATCCGAGGTTGTAAAGCTGCTGAAAATGGGCTTGCACGGCGCAGATATGTTCGCTGATGGCCGTACGGCCTCCCGCCTGGCTTTTGAGATAGCTCGCGGCTGAAAGGTGATCGGTATGTGCATGCGTTTCCAGTATCCATTGCAGGGTCAGATTGGAGTCACGGAGATAGGCAAGCAACATATCAGCAGTCTTGGTCGATATGCGGCCACTCGCTGCATCGAAATCGAGTACAGAGTCGATGACAGCAGCGAACTTTCCGTCGGAAAGCACATAGCTCACCGTATCCGATACAGACTCGAAAAACGCCTGAATGTGGGCTTTCATGAGGTTCTCCATCCAATGTGCCAGGCCAATAACAATCAATTGACAAATATTATATTAATTAATATGATATCTACAAATTAAATGATCTGCTGATGACCCACACCGCATTGAATCCCTCCATCCTGCGCGATACCGCCGCCCAGGTAGTCGAAAAGCTCAAGGTGCTCGCCAACCCCGAACGCCTGCTGCTGCTCTGCGAGCTTTCGCAGGGCGAGCGCTGCGTTTCAGACCTGGAAGCCGCACTCGACATCCACCAGCCCACGCTGTCCCAACAGCTGGGGGTGTTGCGCACCGAAGGTGTGGTACTGACTCGCCGCGAAGGCAAGCGCATTTACTACCGCGTGGCCGACGAAAAATTGCTGGCCCTTCTGGCCACTCTCTATTCCTTGTACTGCCCCCAAGAAGCCACATCATGATCGACTGGAACACCTTCACTCCGTGGTCCGCTCTGGGCGGCGGCCTGCTCATTGGCTGCGCAGCGGCTCTCTACGTACTCCTCAACGGCCGCATCGCGGGTGTCAGTGGCGTGCTGGGCGGGCTTCTGCGCCCCCACCCCGCCGATATTTCCTGGCGCGTCGCCTTCATTGCCGGGCTTGTCGTCACCCCTGTGATGCTGGCAGTTTTCGGACACCCCCTCATCGTTCCCATGGAGTCGAGCTACGGTGCACTGATCCTGGCGGGCCTCCTCGTAGGTATCGGCACACGCCTCGGGTCGGGATGCACGTCAGGGCACGGCGTGTGCGGCATTTCACGCTTCTCCCCCCGGTCCATGGTGGCCACGGCCTGCTTCATGGCAGCTGGCTTTGCCACAGTCTATGTCGTGCGCCATCTGCTTGGTCTTTAGGAGCCACATCATGGGGACGATTGCAGCGTTCGTGGCGGGGCTGGTGTTCGGTATCGGCCTATGGATTTCAGGCATGGTGCTGCCCACCAAAGTACTGGGGTTCCTGGACCTCGCAGGCGCCTGGGACCCATCGCTGGGCCTAGTCATGGTGGGTGCAATTCTGGCTGGCGTCGTCGCCTTTGCGATCGCACGCCGACGGACCCGGTCATTGCTGGGTTTTCAGATGAATCTGCCCACGAAACACGACATCGACCGGCGACTGGTGGCCGGCAGCCTGATCTTTGGCGTGGGTTGGGGAATCGCCGGGCTTTGTCCAGGACCGGCACTGGTGGATCTGGGCACTGGTGAACTCAAGGCATTCGTCTTCGTTCTGGCGCTTCTGGCCGGGATGGGAATCTACGAACTCATCGAGCGCACCGGCACCAAGCCCCGCTGATCACCCCTACGAACCTGCCGTCTGAAAGACCCGGACGCCCGCGCACCGCGACCAGGCCTCAGTTTTCGCCCGGATTTTCAAGGTTGAATTCCTGCGCCTGCTCGTCGTAGCCAAACAACTCACCGTAGCGGCCCCAGGAAATGATCGCCCGCATGGTTTCTTCGGCACGATCCTCCGACATGGTGTCTTCGAGTTCGGCTGAAAACCGAACGAAAGGCGCGCGATGACTGGGCCGCTCTTCAAGAACCCGGCCAATCAGGGCCGCGAGGGGTACGTGGGCCAACAACTGCTGCCCGAACAGGCGCTTGCGCGCATCCACGTCGGACTGCGCAAAACGCTTGCCGCTGTCCGTCAGATGCACGTCCCCCTGGTCCATCGTGGCAAACTGCAGCAGCTGCAGCGTCTCCATCGCGGGAAACAATTCGTCGGCTTCCATCTGCAGACGCCCGGCCAGATCTGGAAGATCAGCGCGTCCTTCGTACGGCGCAGCGGTCAGAGTCTCCATCATGCCAGCCAGGCGGTTTGTCGATACGCTGGTGAGCGGCATGCTCAGGCTGCCTGCCACCACGGCTTCACCTTGACGCCGCCCCTGCCATTTTCCCGGCACCGTTTGTGTCATCAATCCGTAGATGTCGTCCACCAGCTCACGAAACTGCGAGCTCAGGCGGTTGCGAGGGCGCGGCAGATCTACGCGAATCTCGGTTGCCACCCGTCCCGGGTTGGCCGAGAAAACCAGCAAACGATCGCACATGAGCACGGCTTCTTCGATATTGTGCGTGACCATGAGAATCGATTGAATCGGCAGTTTTCCCGACATCCACAGCTGAACGATATCGGTTCTGAGCGTCTCGGCGGTCAATACGTCCAGCGCCGAAAACGGCTCGTCCATGAGCATCAGCCTGGGGTGAACGACCAACGCACGTGCAAAGCCCACGCGCTGACGCATGCCGCCCGACAGCTCTTTGGGATAGGCGCTCTCGAAACCATCCAGACCGATCAGATCGATGGCCTGCAGCGCGCGACGGCGCCCTTCGTCCTTGGGAACGCCCAACGCTTCCAGGCCGATTTCCACATTGGCCAGTACCGTGAGCCAAGGGAAAAGTGCAAAACTTTGAAACACCATGGACAGGCCCTCGCACGGGCCGGACACGTGTTCACCACACCAGCGCACCACACCGCTCGTGGGTGTGAGCAAACCCGAAATGATACGCAACAAGGTGGATTTTCCGGACCCGGACCGCCCGAGCAGCCCGACGATTTCTCCAGCCTGCACCTTCATGGTGACGTCATCGAGCACGACAAGATCGGGCTTGTCGCTCTTGTGGTAGATCTGCCGGACCCCTTGGAGGTCGACCAACAGTGGCTCTGCCAAGTTGGAATGTGGGAGCGAATCAGACGTCATGAACAATCCTAACCAAGACGAAGCTGGCGATGCGCGTAGCGATACAGCGGATGCCAGACGGTACGGTTGAGCAGGGTCACGAACAGGGTCATGACCACGATGCCAAGCACCACACGAGGAAAATCACCGGCACTGGTGGCTTCGGCAATGTAAGCACCCAGGCCGTGCGCCTTCAACGTGGTGTCACCCCAACTGGCGACTTCTGCCACGATGGAAGCATTCCAGGACCCCCCGGTGGCCGTGATGGCCCCCGTGACGTAATAGGGAAACACGCCAGGCAATATCACCTTGCGCCACCAGCTCCAGCCGCCCACATGAAAATTCGACGCAGCCTCCTTGAGATCGCCCGGAAAGGCGCTGGCACCGGCGATGACGTTGAACAAGATGTACCACTGGGTTCCCAGAATCATCAGCGGCGAGAGCCAGATGTCAGGCGTCAGGTGCCAGCGCACAATGGCCACGACCACAAACGGAAACATCAGGTTGGCCGGAAACGCCGCCAGAAACTGCGCCAGAGGCTGAACCCGCTCAGCAACCCGCGAATGCAAGCCTATCCAGACCCCCACAGGAACCCACACCAGCGACGCCAGCACCGTCAGCACCACCACGCGCAACAACGTAATGAGCCCAAGCCCGAATACCCGACTGGCTTCCGCCCAAGAGGCCCCCTCCGAAACAAAGGTTGCGATATGCCACAGCATGAAAAGCGACCCCAGGCCCACACCCAGCTGCCAGAGACGGTCTGCCCAAACCGTGGCGGCGCCAAAGCGAGGCCGAGAAGGCGCCACCCTGTGCTTGGGGGCACGCCGGCGCAACAACGCGCCACTCAAGGTAACCAAAGGCCCCAAACCCGCGGAAACCAGGCGTGAACGGCGAATCATGACCAGCAGCCACGAGTGTTCACCGGAGTCGGTCGTGGTCAGTTCCACTCTGAACTTGCGACTCCAATCCACCAATGGCCGAAACAGCAGCTGATCGTAGAGCAGGATAACCCCCAGCATGGCACCCACAGCCCACGCAATGGCATGCAAATCCTGATGCTCGATGGCCAGTGCCACGTACGAGCCAATTCCCGGAAGAACAATGGTCGTGTTGCCCACCGAGATCGCTTCAGACGCCACGACGAAAAACCAGCCGCCAGACATCGACATCATGGTGTTCCACACCAACCCCGGCATGGAAAAGGGAACCTCCAGTCGCCAGAACTGCTGCCAGCGCGAAAGCCGAAAACTCTGTGATGCTTCGAGCAGATCGGCCGGCACTGTCTTCAGCGACTGATAGAAGCTGAAAGTCATGTTCCAGGCCTGACTGGTGAAAATGGCAAAGATGGCCGCCAGCTCGGCGCCCATCACCTGGCCCGGAAACAAGGCCATGAAGCCGACCACCGTAAAAGAAATAAACCCCAGAATCGGCACCGACTGCAAAATATCGAGCAGTGGGATCAAGATCCGCTCTGCGCGGCGATTCTTGGCGGCCAGAGACCCGTAGACAAAAGTAAACAACAGCGAGGCCACCATGGCCGCCAGCATGCGCAGCGTGGTTCGCAGTGCATATTCAGGCAGATTGTGCGGATCAAGAGAAACCGGGTGCTGCTGCAAGGAAGCGAGCGGTGCAAAAGCTTCTCGGCTTCCTTTGTAGATCAGAATGAGCAATGTCAGGATGAGCGCGAACGCGAACACGTCCCACAGGTTGGGGACGTACCGGCGGGGGCTCCCCGCTTCCATTGCCGGGTGACGAACAACCATGCATTACAACCCGAATGAAAGTGGATCGGGGCAGCCGAATCGGCTACAGAATTGACAGAGAGACGATCACCGCGCCAGACGCACAAAGGTCATCACTTTGGCAGGCGGCAGATTGCCAAGAACGAAATCACGGCCACATTGCACAAAGTCCCCGTCGAAGTCAGGTGCTCTACCGTGCAAGGCGTACGTAAACTGTGTAACCAACCCCCCGGGCCGGACCAGCGCGCGCCATTGATCCTCGATCGCCCGAACATCATCGACATTCAGTGAACGCAGCGGCAAGCTGGACACGACGGCATCCACGGGAATCCCTTGAGGCAAAAGAGCATCAAGCTCTGTAGCATCTCCTTGCACTACAGTCACTGCCGGAAAGCGCTTGCGCAGATGTTGCACAAACGCGGGCGAGCGCTCCACGACGCGCAATCTGTCGACCGAAACGCCATGGTCGATCAAGGCTTGAGTCACTGCACCCGTACCAGCACCCAGCTCGACCACCAGTCCATCTCCGTGGGGGTCGATGGACTGAACCATGTGGCGCGCGAGACCGCGCGAACTTGGCCATACCGACCCCACGATACCTGGCTGAGCCAGCCACTCGTGCAGGAACAGACCTGGTGAAGTGCTCCCCACCACCCGTCGAAGGCCCCGGATTCCGGTCACGGAATATGCCTGCAACGTGCGTAAACCTTCGAGAAGCTGGACAGTGCCCATGCCTGTCATCTTCAGCATGAAGAATCTCCCAAGATTTTTTCTGACGATACTGCGTATGGTTCAGCGCAATTTTAAGGCTGCAAACTGCCAAAGCGCATGACAATTTGCACAAGCAGGATCAAATCCGAGCGTTCCCGGCGCAAACCTGCACGTTATTGCCCATTGTCCTGAACCCCCGTACGACGCAAAATGGAGTATGACCCGCACACTTCTGCATACGCTGCCGGACCAGCCCCTGGCCGTGATCGGTGACATCCACGGTGAAGGCGAGGCACTGGGTACCTTGCTTGCACATCTGGAGCACGCGCCTGATACACGCGACCGACTGCTGGTGTTCATTGGCGATCTCTGTGATCGCGGCCCGGACAGCGTAGGTGTCATCCACAAGGTCCACGAACTGGTCGCGCAAGGGCGGGCACTGGCCATCCTGGGCAATCACGAAATCAACCTGCTCGCCAACGATGCCAAGGACGGATCGGGGTGGTTCTTCGACAGCCGCGAAACATCCGATACCCCCTACTATGCCCCATTCTCGCGCGCGACGGCAGTTCAACGGCCCGCCATTCGCGAATTTCTCTGCAGCTTGCCGCTCGCAATCCAGATGCCCGGCCTGCGTATCGTACACGCAGCCTGGGACCCAACCTCCATCGCTGCAATTGCCGATATTTCGTGCGGCAACGTCCTCGAACTCATTCACGATTGGCACCTTCGTGTCCAGGAAGAAGCGCGCAAGGACAACCTGTACGCCCGCTACAGGGCCGAGATCGAACGCTGGTCACAGCAAATCGAAGACTACAACGACCCGCCGCCTTACCTGGACGCCGTGGCCGACTTCGAAACACTGGAACAGCGCATCAACCCCATCAAGCGCCTTACGTCTGGCATAGAGGCCCGCAGCGCGCATCCTTTCTTCTCGGGCAACCGCTGGCGCTACTCTGACCGCACCGCCTGGTGGGATCAAGATCCGGACCCTACTCCCGTACTGGTAGGCCACTACTGGCGGCTCTTTGAGGCCAACCCAAACAATTGGCGCTATGGGGCCCTGTTCAATGGGGTGGCACCCACCGCCTGGCACGGGTGCCACCATCAGGCATTCTGTGTCGATTACTCGGTGGGTGCACGGTGGCGAGAACGCAAGGACCACGGCAAGACACCGCCTACCAGCCGGTTTCACCTTGCCGCCATGCTCTGGCCTGAACGGTCCCTGGTGTTCGACAACGGAGAACGCTGTCAAACCCAGCTGTTTCAGCAAGACTGACACGCATTACGGGTTCGCAAGCGCTATTGCTGAACACGATGCTGAGACTCCCGGCATTCATTTTTTGCACCCCACCCGGCTGTGGATAAGCTCTGCTACGTCCGGCTGTGCGCTTCATGTCCACAACATGTTGACAACACACATCATGACGACGTTCATAAAAGTCATCCCCAAACTGTCCTTCGAGGATTCACATAGTAAGACACCGAAAATTTGTTCGTAACTGGTTGATATAAAACAACTAATCGAGTTGTTCGAGTTATCCACAGGCTCCCATCATTCTTATCATTCAGATATAGAAGATAGAAGTAAAACCGAAGCATCTCAGCAACACGGCGGGGAGAACGCTCGTAGGCGACCCTTCCCCGCGCCAACACGGAGCCATCAGCAAGGCTTCAACTTTGAAAGTTTCTCCACCGCCTGTTCCAATGTGGCGTCCTCCTTCGCGAAACACAGTCTCAGCAATGAGTGGTTGGCCTCCGGGGCATTCGAGTCAGGATAGAACGCCGACACGGGAATGCTGGCCACGCCCACCTCCCTGGTCAGCTGGATTGCCAAGTCCTTCTCGAGGTGTGATCCCAAAGCACTCGTGTCCGCAACCAGGAAAAAGGTGCCGGAGGAACGCAGCGGTTTCAGGCATGTGGCGCTCAAGCCGTTGGCCAAAAGATCACGCTTGCTTTGGTAAAATTTGGGCAACGCGTCCAGAACCTGCGGCTGGTTGCGCAGGTAGCGGGCAATGCCGGCTTGCATGGGTGTGTTGACGGAATACACCACAAACTGGTGGACCTTCCGAATCTCGGCGGTCAGGTCAGCAGGAGCACAAAAGTATCCAATCTTCCAGCCGGTGGCATGCAGACTTTTTCCGAACGACGAGATCAGGACTGTTCGGCTTTGAAGGGCTGGCCTTCGAACGACGCTGTGCTGCTCTTCGCCATCGAAGATGATGTGTTCATAGGCCTCGTCAGAGACGATCAGGCACTTTGGGTGTCGAGCAAGGATGTCTTCCAAGGTGTCCAGGTCGGCTTCATGCAGGACGACGCCAGTCGGGTTATGTGGGAAGTTCAGCACCAGGGCCCGAGTCTTTGAGGTAAAGGCGGCGTTCAGAGCGTCCCAGTCGACGACGAACTCAGGTCGTGCGGAGGTGGGTGCTTGCATGGCGATACGAACGATCTTTCCGCCGGCCAGAGTCACGGCGGGTGCGTAAAGGTCGTACGACGGGTCGATGAGCAATACCTCGTCACCAGGGTGGATCAGTGCCTGGAAGCTGCTCATCAAGGCCTCACTTGCTCCCGAAGTCACCGTAATTTCGGACTCTGTCGAATAGCGAACACGATGTTGGCGGTAAACCTTGTCGGCGATCACCTGCCGGAGTTCAGGAAGCCCTGTCATGGGCGCGTATTGGTTGCTGCCGTTTCGTAGGGCGTCGGCCACGGCGTCGAGAAGACGCGGGTCAGGTTGATAGTCCGGAAATCCCTGTCCCAGGTTGATTGCGTTTGTTTCTTTTGCGAGCTCACTCATCTCACTGAAGATGGTGTCTCCGATCGCGGGGAGCTTTGATTGGATGAGCGAGTTTTTTCTCGTGAATTGCGGGGTAGCTTGCATGGGTGCGTGTCTGTCAGATGGTGTGCAATGGAGGGGTTATGGCGTAGCGTGTTGTTTATTGGCTGAATTTCTGTGAATTGTTGCGATTCTTTCTGCAGCTTTGGCCAGAGGCGGATACAATTCCGTCTAGGGGTTAACTATGATTTGACTTTTGTTAACACGTGGTTATGCTCCCTGTTGCAATGCAATTCAAGCAGCACGCACGTTTCGCACCGATTGGCCCTGTGGCTTATTCACCCGGCATGATCTGTATCGTTTCAGCGTTCTTGATTCATTGTTTTTTTCACTTATTTAGGACGTTTCAGATCATGGCTCAAACGGGCAAAGTTAAATGGTTCAACGCTGAAAAGGGTTTTGGTTTCATTACCCCTGACGCAGGTGGTTCCGACGTGTTCGCACACTTCTCCGCCATCGAAGGCCGCGGCTACCGCAGCCTGAACGAAGGCCAAGCCGTTTCGTACGAGGTAAAGGACGGCCCCAAAGGCCCCCAAGCCGCTGAGATCCGGCCCCTGTAAGGGTTCGGGCATCTCAGAAAGGGCACCCTTCGGGGTGCCCTTTTTCATTTCGGAAGCTGGAACTTTCATTGCGTGAATTCAAGAGGTTGCGGCACGGGTCTGGCGCACTGTTGTGTGGTTGTGTCGCGGCTGTCGGGACTGTTGTCAGGCATACATCTTCTATTGGTTGTACGCTGGTTGTACCGCATTTGTCCACAGCTTTATCCCCTACTATGGGTACTAGTTTGGTGTTTCACGTGGAACAATACTTTTGAACGCGTTGAGCTTGCGAAATGCGTGTTGTGTTTCACGTGAAACACCTCTTAAGACCATGGCTTTATAATTTCGTCAGACTCCTGATGTGATTTCATGATTTATCCAGAAAATTTTGATGTGCTCGTGATTGGTGGTGGCCACGCGGGTACCGAAGCTGCATTGGCAGCAGCCCGTATGGGTGCCTCCACTCTCCTCTTGACCCACAATATGGATACCTTGGGTCAAATGTCCTGCAATCCCTCCATTGGGGGAATTGGCAAGGGGCATTTGGTCAAAGAAGTCGATGCTCTGGGTGGCGCTATGGCGTGGGCAACTGACCTGGCCGGCATCCAGTTCAGAATTCTGAACCAGTCCAAAGGGCCGGCAGTCCGGGCAACCAGAGCTCAAGCCGATCGTTCGTTGTACAGGCGAGCGATTCGTATGATTCTTCAAGGCCAGAAGAATTTGATGATTTTTCAGCAGGCTGTTGTTGATCTTCTGCTGGAAGGTGATCAGGTTGTGGGTGCCAGAACACAAGTGGGTCTGGATTTCAGGGCTCGATCTGTTGTGCTGACAGCAGGCACTTTCCTTAATGGGTTGATGCACGTGGGTTTGGAGCACTATGCGGCCGGTCGTGCTGGTGATCCACCTGCAACGAGCTTGGGCCAACGTTTGAAGGAGCTGAAGCTGCCGCAAGGGCGCCTGAAGACTGGGACACCTCCTCGTATTGATGCCAAGACGATTGATTTTTCCAAGACAGAAGTTCAACCCGGAGATTCGAATCCTGTTCCTGTATTTTCGTACCTGGGGTCAGCCCGGATGCACCCTGAACAAGTACCGTGCTGGATCACACATACGACAGAGCAGTCTCACGATATCGTCAGGTCAGGACTGGATCGGTCACCGCTTTATAGCGATCAAGGCACGATTGAGGGAATAGGGCCCAGGTACTGTCCGTCCATCGAAGACAAAATTCATCGGTTTGCCGATAAAAAGAGTCATCAGGTTTTCCTTGAGCCTGAGGGAGCTTCTTCCTGCGAGATTTATCCCAATGGGATCTCGACCAGCTTGCCCTTTGACATCCAATATCGGTTGGTCAGAAGCCTGCCAGGGCTTGAAAACGCCCGCATCATGCGGCCTGGTTATGCCATTGAGTACGACTACTTTGATCCGCGCCACCTTCATCCGTGGTTTGAGACGCGTGACATCAAGGGGCTTTTTTTCGCGGGTCAGATCAACGGCACCACTGGGTACGAAGAGGCTGCTGCCCAAGGCCTGTTTGCAGGCGCGAATGCGGCCTTGCAGGTGAGGGGGGATGAACCCTGGTTGTTGGAACGCAGCCAAGCCTACCTGGGCGTTCTTGCCGACGATCTTGTAACAAAAGGTGTCACAGAACCATACAGAATGTTCACGTCGCGTGCCGAGTACCGACTCAGCTTGCGCGAAGACAACGCGGATGCGCGTCTGACTGAAATCGGTCGCAAGCTGGGTTTGGTAGACGATGAACGCTGGGGAGCGTTCTGCCGCAAGCGTGACGCGGTGGCTGCCGAGATCGAGCGTCTGCGTGACGTGCACGTCAACCCTGCCGTGCTGGACGCACAGACACAGCAGAATCTATCGGTTCACCGCGTAGATCGCCATCCCAGCCTGTTTGATCTGCTCAAGCGCCCTGACGTCGATTACGCTCAGCTCATGAGCGTGCGAGACACGGCCGGTCAACCCTTGGCAGGGCCAGGTCTGCAGGACTCCGTGCTGGCAGAGCAGGTCAGCGTTCAGGTCAAGTATGCGGGCTATGTGGACCGACAGCTCGCCGATATCGAGCGCCAACGCAGCCATGCCGATCAGGTCATCCCGCCAGATTTTGATTTCGATGTCGTGACCGGCCTGTCGATCGAAGTCCGGCAGCGGCTCAAGCTGGGGCGCCCGCAGACTGTGGGTCAGGCAGGTCGCATCTCCGGTGTCACGCCAGCGGCCATCTCGCTGTTGCTCGTGTATCTCAAGCGCCTGCAGCGCCGACGTGAGGCGGCATGAGCGATTCACAGCCTGTCTTCAGAGACCGACTGGCCAGCGCGCTGCGTGAACTGGGGATGGAGGGCGACGAGCCGCGTATTCCGGCCCTGTTGCACTACCTGGCTGAGCTCGAGCGCTGGAATCGAGCCTATAACCTCACCGCAGTGCGCGATCCATCACAGATGTTGGTGCAGCACGTATTTGACAGCCTCTCAGTCGTTCCCGAGTTGAGAGCCTTTGCCTTGGGGCGCGTCCTTCATGTTGCAGACATCGGGTCAGGAGGCGGCTTACCGGGTATCATTCTGGGGATCTGTGAACCGCAGTGGACCGTGGTGTGCGTCGACGCCGTGGGCAAGAAGACCGCCTTCATTCGCCAGGCAGCGGGCGTACTGGCCTTGCCTCACGTGAAGGCGGTACACGCTCGGGCCGAGACGCTGGATAGCCTGCAGGCGGATGTCGTGATTTCCCGGGCCTTTGCCTCACTCGAAGATTTCATCCATGTGGCCTCGCATCATTGCGCACCCACAGGCCGCCTGTTTGCCATGAAGGGCCAGTTTCCACAAGAGGAACAACGGGCCCTGGAATCCGACACGCCGTGGCGTGTGCTTCGTACTTTGCCGCTGCAGGTCCCAGAAATGAACGCACACCGTTGCCTGCTTGAACTCGGTCCCAAGGATATCCATGACTGAACCTACCGCCCAAGCCCGTGTCTTCTGCATTGCCAATCAGAAGGGAGGGGTAGGGAAGACGACCACGGCCATCAATCTTGCGGCGGCTCTGGCTCAGCACCGTAAGCGAGTCTTGCTCGTGGATCTGGATCCCCAGGGCAATGCCACCATGGGAAGCGGCATTGACAAAAATGGCGCCAAAATCAATCTCTACCAGGTGCTCATCGGCGAAGCCACGGTGCGGGAGGCTACCGTGCATTCCGAATCGGGGGGCTACGACGTGGTGCCGTCCAACCGTGAACTGTCCGGCGCCGAAATCGACCTCGTGCAGATGGAGCATCGCGAGGGGCAGCTCAAACAGGCGCTGCAGCAGGTAAGTGGTGACTACGACTTCATTCTGATCGATTGCCCGCCCACTCTTTCGTTGTTGACGCTGAACGGCCTGGCCGGCGCGCACGGCGTCATTATCCCCATGCAATGCGAGTACTTTGCACTCGAAGGCTTGTCCGACCTGGTCAACACCATCAAGCGCATCTATCGCAACCTGAATCCAGATCTCGAGCTCATTGGCCTGCTGCGCGTGATGTTCGATACGCGTGTCACTTTGCAGCAGCAGGTGTCCGATCAGCTTGAGTCGCATTTTGGCGACAAGGTATTCAAGTCCATCGTGCCGCGCAACGTGCGTTTGGCCGAGGCGCCCAGCCATGGCATGCCAGGCGTCATTTACGACCGGTCGTCGCGTGGCGCCAAGGCTTATCTGGCCTTTGGTGACGAACTCATCCGCCGCGTGCGCACTCCTCATCGCAGCCCCCTGGCAAATTAAGGAATTCATCATGGCAACACGAAAAAAAGGCTTGGGCCGCGGTCTGGACGCACTTCTGGGCGCCGATACCGACGCACTGAACGGTGTCGGACGCAGCAGAGACACTCCCAGCCAGCTGCCGATGTCTGCACTCCATGCGGGGCGCTATCAGCCTCGTACGCACATGGACGAGAGTGCGCTCAACGAGCTGGCCGATTCCATTCGCACGCAAGGCGTCATGCAACCGATCCTCGTGCGTCCCTTGCCATCAGAGGGCGTGGGCCAATACGAGATCATCGCCGGTGAGCGCCGCTTTCGCGCAGCTCAGCTGGCTGGTCTGGACCATATCCCGGTCCTCGTTCGTGAAGTCGCCGACGAAAACGCCGCCGTCATGGCGCTCATTGAAAACATCCAGCGCGAGGATCTCAACCCGCTGGAAGAAGCCCAGGGCGTGCGTCGTCTGCTCGACGAGTTCGGACTGACCCATGAACAGGCGGCCACCGCCATCGGCCGTTCACGTTCGGCCACCACCAACCTGTTGCGTCTCCTGAACCTCGCCGGCCCCGTCCAGGTCATGCTGCTTGCCGGCGACATCGACATGGGCCACGCCCGCGCGCTGCTGGCTACCGACGCAGCCCAGCAGATTCTGCTAGCCAACGAAGTCATCGCCCGCCGGTTGTCGGTGCGTGAAACCGAAAAGCGCGTTGCTCGCGCACTGCGGGAGCAGGATGAGGCGCTGTCCGCTTCGGCACGCCGTGCATCGCCTGCTGCTCATGGTGGCGACCTCACACGCCTGGAAAAGGCCCTGTCCGACCATCTGGCCACCAAAGTCCGCATCAAGACCGGCGCCCGCAAGGGTGGCCAGTTGGTGATCGACTTCACCGACTGGGACCACCTGGACGCCCTGCTGGAGCGCCAGGGGCTGGGGGCCGTGCTGGCGAATGAATAGCGACGCGTGCCTCGCCGCAAAAGCGACACAGCAGCGCGAAACATAAGTTTCTGATTCCGTACCTCAGCTCGCTTCGGCGAGCTTTTTTGCGCCTGTTCGGACGGCCGTGTGCCGGCCTGTCTGTGAAAAATTCCTTGCATATCTCGAGTCGACATGTAAACTATAAACTGTTAACAGTTCGCGATTTACCACAAAGGTGACTTGGCGACTGTCCTCCAAGCAACCTGGAGTGATATTTATCCTCATGACTGTGAATACATTCGCGAAGGCGTGTACGGATGCGCCGCTCTTGACGCAGGGGTTGGCCGAGTTCGTGGTGAGTCACCCCTCGCAGGGGTGGGATGCGGACGTTGATCATGCGGCGCATCGAACCTTCATCAACTGGTTGGGCTGCGCGATCGGTGCGTCTGGCCACCCCACGCTGGCTGCCGCATTGGCAGCGGTGGCTGATCTTGAGCCGTCGTCGCAGGCTTCGGTGCTGGGACGCATGGAACGGGTGGATATTGCCAGTGCTGCGTTCCTGAATGGCATCTCGTCGCACACGTTCGATTTCGACGATACCCATCTCAAAACCATTATTCACCCCGCAGGGCCTGTGGCGTCCGCGATTTTGGCGCTTGCTGAAAAGCAGCGGTCATCGGGCCGGGATCTTCTCGACTCCCTGGTTCTAGGCGTGGACGTTTCGTGCCGGATCGGGAATATGATTTATCCGGACCATTACGACCGGGGCTGGCATATTACGGGGACGACCGGCATGCTTGGTGCGGCAGCCGGGTGCGCTCGGCTGCTCAACCTTGACGTCGCTCATACGGTCATGGCGTTGGGTATCGCGGCCTCGCAGCCGGTGGGGCTACGCGAGCAGTTCGGCACCATGACCAAGCCCATGCACCCTGGGGCGGCGGCGCGCGCCGGCCTGATGTCGGCACTGCTGGCTGCCCATGGATTCACTGCGTCGCCGCATGCAATCGAGGCTCCGCGCGGCTATGCGCAAACGATCTCGACGAAGGTGGACTGGAACGAGGCAACCGATGAGCTGGGCAAGCGCTTCGAAATCTCATTCAATACCTTCAAGCCCTTCGCCTGTGGGATTGTCATCCACCCCAGTATTGATGGCTGTGTGCGTCTGCGCAACGCGCATGGCCTGCAACCCGATCAGATTGCAAAGGTCGATCTGAAGGTGCACGGCCTGGTGCTGGAGCTGACCGGGAAAAAGACGCCTCGCACCGGGTTGGAAGGAAAATTCAGCGTCTACCACAGCTGCGCGGTTGGACTGATGTTCGGTGCAGCAGGGGAGTCGGAATACTCGGATGCCATGGTCAAGCGCCCCGATGTGATGGCTCTGAGGGACAGAATTCATGCAGTCGTCGACAACTCGATTGCCGAGTCGGCTGCTGATGTGCTGATTACCTGCACCGACGGGCGCAAGCTCCACGTGCTGGTCGAGCACGCAATAGGAAGCACAGAGAACCCGATGACCGATGCTCAGCTGGATGCCAAGTTCAATGGTCTGGTCGAGCCCGTGCTGGGCTCCACCAAAGCAGCCTCGCTTCGGGACGTCTGCTGGAATCTGTCGGAACAGCCAAATCTGGTTGCGTTGTTCCGCGCGGGTTGCCCGTGACGCGTGCAACGAGATCCGGCCACGTGATTCGGGGCCAATTCACACAAGGAGAATGATGAGATGAGACTGATATCCAAAATTGCCGGTGGCGTCCTCGTCATGACGGCGGGATTTTGTGCTGTTGCGCAAGCGGCAGAGCCGATAACGATCAAATTCGTGCACGACGCCATTGCGACGTCCCCGGAAGGTCAGGGGGCAACCTTGTTTGCGAAGCTGGTTGACGAACAGCTCAAGGGCAAGGTCAAGGTCGTCGTCTACCCGAACAGCTCGCTGTTCAATGTGCCCGATGGCATTGCGGCCCTGCAGGCCGGAAACATTCAGATGATTGCCGCAGACCCTGCGAAGCTGAAAGGCTTTGACAAGTCCATGCAGATTTATTCACTGCCGTTCCTGTTTGGCAGCATCAAGCAGGTCGAAGGATTCTCGAAGAGCGCCGAGGGACGGAAACTATACAAACCGCTGGAGAAAAGTAATTTGTCGGTACTGTCGCTGTGGCCCAATGGTTTCAAACAGCTGACAAACAGCGTACGTCCGATCAGCAAGCCGGCAGACTACAAGGGGATCTCCTTCCGGGTGGTGTCCAGCGGGCTGGCGGCCGATGTGTTCAAGAGCCAGGGCGCCAGCGCAACGGTGATCCCTTACAACCAGTTGTATACCGCCTTGCAGCAGGGGACCGTCCAAGGGTTTTCCGATCCGTTCACGGATATCGACAATCAACGGTTCTACGAGGTCCAGAAGTATCTGACCATCTCGAACCAGGGCTTTCTGGGGTATCTGGTCCTGACCAACCCGGGCTTCTGGAACAAACTGCCGGCCGACATTCGAACGAAGCTGGAGCAGATCATGGACAAAGTGCAGGAACATGAAAATGAGCTCAGCGTGAAACTGAATGCGGAGGCACTGGACCACGTCAAGAAGGTCAGCAAGATGCAGATCACCACACTGAACGACGAGCAGGTCGCTGCGTTCAAGACAGCATTCCAGCCGCTGTACAAGAAGTACAGCCCGATCATCGGCGAGGAATACATCAAGGCTGCACAAGCAATGCATTGATGGCCATCGAGGAGCTGGTGTCGGGTGAAATGCGATCATGAATAGATTTGTCAAAACCGTCAGAGCCATTGAGGATTGGGTCCCGGGCCTCTTGATACTCACTTCGCTCTCACTGCTCTTCTATGGCGTGGTGCTGCGGTACATATTCCATGCCTCGTCGACATGGCAAAACGAGGCCGCAGGGTATTTCGTGGTCTGGGGCGCGATGATAGGCGCGTCTACGACTCTGCGGGACAACAAGCACATTCGGGTGGACATCCTCTACGACTACATCCCCAAAAGATTCCAGAAGTGGATCGATGTCTTCGCGAATCTCGTGTCTTTCGGATTCTTCCTGTTCATCTTTTATTACGGCACCCAGCTGGTCGCGGCTCGATTCGCAACCGGAGAGGATTCGCTGGATGGGTTCCCCCTCTGGATTGCGTATCTGGTGTTGCCGCTGACCGGGATATTGATGATGATCAGAATGCTGATCCGGATGTTTCACCTGTTCACAACGGGAACCGAATCGGGCGAGCGGACCTCATGACCACCCTGTCTGGAGTTGAAGGTCGGGTGTGGCGTTCAAAGCATTGCGCTGTCGAAATAGGGATGTTTTCATGAGTGCCGTCATATTATTTGGCCTGTTCATTTTTTTGTTTCTGTTCCGCATCCCCATTGCATTTTCCCTAGGGGTTTCCTCTGTCGTCGCCTTTCTGTACGAGGGCTTCAACCTGGTGGGCATCCCTGAGAGGATGTTCTCGGCACTCACCCTGATCCCTCTGATTGCGATTCCCGGCTTTGTGTTCGCAGGCGTCGTGATGGCGCGTGGTGGGATCTCGAAGTACCTGATGGAGGGGCTGAATGCGTGGATAGGCCATATTTCCGGCGGCATGGGGATCGTCACGATCATGGCCTGTGCGATCTTTGCGGCGGTGTCGGGCTCCAGCCCGGCAACGGCCGCCGCCATCGGGTCTGTTGCGATTCCCGGTCTGGTGGAGTCGGGCTACAGCAAGCGATACGCGATGGGGCTGGTTGCTGCGGGCGGCACGCTGGGCATCCTGATCCCTCCCAGCATTTCGCTGATTCTCTATGGCGTCGAAACGCAGACGTCGATCTCGAAGCTATTCGTGGCAGGTGTGTTGCCCGGCATTTTTCTGGCGGGCGTCCTGATCGTCGTCGCCATTTACTACGCCCAAAGGTACGGATTTGGTCAGGCAAAAGATAGCCATCGCTACACTTGGGCGGAAAGATGGCAGGCCAGCCGGCGCGCATTGTGGGGCACGCTGTTGCCCGTTCTGATCATTTTCTGTATTTATGACGGCGTGGCGACGCCCACGGAGACCTCCGTGATCGGGGGCTTCTATGCGGTCATCGTCGCGGCATTCATCCACAAGGAACTGAAGTGGAAGGATATCCGACCGATTCTGACCGAAACGGTGCAGATCACATCGATGATCTACATGATCATCGCGTCTGCGGTGATCTTTGGTACGTTCCTGAGCTTTAACCAGATCCCGCAGGGGATTGCCGGCTGGGTCATTTCCAGCCATCTGGACAAGGTCGGGTTCTTCATCGTGACAGGCGTGATGTTCTTCATCCTGGGCACCTTCCTGGATGCAGCGTCCATCGTCATCATCACGATCCCCATCTTCCTGCCGACCCTGCATGCGCTGCAGGTCAATCTTTACCATTTCGCGATCTTCGTGGTGGTCAGCCTGGAACTGGGCATGATCACGCCGCCCGTGGGACTCAACCTCTTTGTGGTCAGTGGCATCTGCAATGAACCGCTGGAGGAGGTCATCAGGGCAGTGATTCCATTCATCGTCGTCATGCTGGCCGTACTCGTCATCATTGCCGTGTGGCCAGGCCTGTCGCTGTTCCTGCTTCACTACATGTGATCGGTGGAAGAGGTCACGGAAGTTTTCGGAGTATGTCATCAATGGTTGCTGACTTTATTGCACAGGAGCCCCCGTTCAGTAGAAAGAGGACAGAATTCCTGCAGGGGGTTTCGACGCCGCGCGCGTATCTTGAAACCTGTATCGCTGCGATCGCGCATGCTGAATCCGACGTCAAGGCCTTCACGCATCTGGATCTGGCGCGCGCCCGGGAGCAGGCCGATGCGGCGACGCAGCGCTACCGAGGGGGCCGTCCGCTGTCGGCCATTGACGGCATGCCGATTGGTGTCAAAGACATCATCGATACGGTCGACATGCCCACGCGCATGAATAGTGAAATTTACGATGGCTATACCCCGATGATCGATGCGCCCGCTGTCTGGGCTGCGCGCGCCGGCGGGGCCGTGATCCTGGGGAAAACGGTCACCACCGAATTCGCCATTGGTCGTCCGGGCCCGACCGCGAATCCCCATGACGTGAGACACACGCCTGGTGGCTCGTCGTCGGGGTCGGCGGCCGGTGTGGCAAGCGGCATGGTGGCGGCGGCGTTCGCCACGCAGACCAACGGGTCTATCCTGCGGCCGGCCGGTTTCTGTGGTGTCGTGGGCTACAAACCCACGATCGGCAGGTTATCCACCGAGGGTGTTCATCCGCTTTCTCGCACTAACGACCATCTGGGTGTAATCGCTCGTTCGGTCACGGATGCCTGGTGGTTGGCGCGCTGGGTTTCTGAGATAGCCCCCCAGAAGGGAGGGCTTGGGCTTGCAGGGCCGCTGGCGGAGGACGTCTCGGGTGTCTCGCCCGGCCGGGTGGCCGTGCTGCGGACCAGAGGGTTCGACGAACTGGATGCCACCAGTCTCCAGGTGTTCGACGGTCAGCTTGAACGGCTGATGAAGGCAGGAGTGTCCGTCGTCGAGCCCACAGGAGATTCGGCACTGCAGTCTGTGGTCGATGACCTGAATAGCGTGCGGGATCGTTCCCTGGAGGTCCTGGCCTATGAGATGCAGGCGCGGTTCTCCCAATACGCCGAAAGATACCCCGGGAAACTCAGTGAGCGTGTTCTTGGCCTGGTTGAGCAGGGGCGGCACGTTACGAGGAATCGCTATGGCGAGTTGTTGTTGTCTCGCGAGCACACAAGGCGAAAATTGGCAGCGTTGTTCGGCGGATTCGACGTGTTGGTGCTGCCGTCTTCGTCCGGCCCGGCACCCGAGGGGCTGGCATACACGGGGTCACGCACGATGCTGATGTATGCGTCGTTTACCGGCTTGCCGGCGGTCAGTGTGCCGGTGATGCAAGTTGACAGTCTGCCCTTCGGTCTGCAGCTCATCGGGGCCGATGGTGCCGACTACTTGCTCTTGCGGTTTGCCCAGTGGGTGGGCGCGCATGCCTGCGATGCCGCAGCGGCGCCTGGGCACGGTTCTGGTCTGGCGGGGTGAGGAGCATGGAAAGTTTGCCGATTGTTGGCCTGATGCTGGGCGACATGACGGGCATAGGCCCGGAGATTTGCGCACGCCTGCTCGATTCGGGGCGCCTGCGTGACGTGGCGAGAATCGTCGTGGTCGGTGACGCACGAGTGTTTCATTTGGGGTGTGACGATGCGCACGTGCAGCCGCGCGTGCGGGTCTACCGCACGATTGCTGACGTCGATTGGGCCAGGTCTGACGTCCCCTTGATCGATTTGGGCAATATCGACCCATCCGGAATCCGGCGTGCACAGGTGTCGCCGGAATCCGGCCGGCTGACGGGTGAAACGCTGCGCGAGCTGGTGACGCGTGCCCTGGCGGGGGAAATAGAGGCTGTGTGCTTCGCTCCGCTGAACAAGGCGGCGTTGCATCAGGGCGGATGGAATTTCAATGACGAACACCAGTTGTTTGCGCACCTGACATCGCACCAAGGTTTTTTCGGCGAGATGAATGTCATCCCGGAATTTGCCACGTTCCGGGTCACCTCGCACATGAGTTTGCGCGATGCGCTGACGCTCATCACGAAAGAACGTGTCATGGCTGCCATCGCGCTGGCGCGCACGTCCTTGAGGCAGCTGCGGACGGAGCATGCGCGTATTGTGGTCGCCGCGCTCAACCCCCACGCGGGCGAGGGGGGGCTGTTTGGCAATGAAGAGATTCAGATCATCGGCCCTGCCATTGAGTCTTCTCGAGCGGCCGGTATCGATTGTGCGGGGCCGTTTCCTGCCGATACCCTGTTTCTGAGGGCACAGAAAGGCGAATTCGACGGTGTGGTCACGATGTACCACGACCAGGGGCAGATTGCGACCAAGCTGCTTGGCTTCCATCGTGGCGTCACGGTGACGGCGGGGCTGAGCACGGTGTTTACAACGCCCGCGCATGGCACGGCATTTGATATCGTCGGGGACGGTGTGGCGGATACCGGCGCGCTTGAACAGGCGCTGCGTATTGCGTCTACCATGGCGGTCAGTCGCCGCCTCGCACGTGGCCTCCAGGATACCGGCGAGGCGTCTGACGCCAGACCGTCGATGTAGAATGATGGGGCCCGCCCATAGCGCGCGCTTTGGCTTTTCAGCGCAGCGCCGATCCCTCAAAACTACTCGTATCGCTCAATGAAGGCTCGTTCCACTATTCGCACGGGGGAATCAACATTGATCGAAAGCGTCAGTGCTGGATCGAACCTGGAGTTACTCGAGGGAGACGATGCCGTTCCGCTGCGCCCTGCGTCGTTGGCCGATCTTGCTTACCAGCGTATTGAGGCCATTATTCTTTCTGGCAAGGTGAAGGGCGGCGAGCGCCTGAACGATTCCAGGCTTGCCCGCGCATTCTCAGTGAGCCGCGGTCCGGTTCGCAGTGCGCTGGTACGATTGGCGGAAGTCGGCCTGGTGGAAATCGTCCCCTATCGCGGGGCGTTTGTGCGCGCCATCGACTTCGATGACATCATGGAAATCTATGAGGTGCGCGCGGCCGTGGAGCGCGCGGGGGTGCTGGCGGCCAGCCGCAACATGACACCGGAGGTGCTGGTGCAGCTGCGGCAGTACGCCACGAAAATGAACGATGCTTTCGAGCGGGGCGACACGGAACAGTATTTCCGTACCAATCTTGACTTCCACGAACTGATCCACCGCACCAGCGGCAACGGCCGGTTGCTCGAACTCTACGAACGCTACACCCGGGAGCAGAAGCTCTTTCGGCATTTCGGACTGGCACATGGTGGCATTGCGGAATCGAACAAGCAGCACCTGCGCATCATGCAGGCGCTTGAAGCGGGGGACGGCGAGCGCGCAGCGCGCGAAATGGAACACCATGTCATCTCTGCGCGGGAGCGACTCGCCCGATCTGTCAGAGATATCAAGGATGAATTCCCTCGTTCTTGACGCGCGTGTACGAAGGCGTCTGTGGTGTGCATCTTGCGAGGTCCGCCAGGGGCTGGAAGCGCGCTCCCCCCAAGACTCGTGGCCCGCTTGACAAAGCCGCTGCGCATATTCATAATTCGAGATTCGCTTCGGTGGGGTGCCCGAGTGGTTAAAGGGGGCAGACTGTAAATCTGTTGGCCTTGCGCCTACGTTGGTTCGAATCCAACCCCCACCACCAAGCGACCCCTGGCTGAATGAACAGGGGGCTGTCAAGACCGACCCGCGGGTGTAGCTCAATGGTAGAGCAGAAGCCTTCCAAGCTTATGACGAGGGTTCGATTCCCTTCACCCGCTCCAGCGGGCAGGGCACGACGGCAGCGATAGGAACACCGCCCATGTGGCTCAGTGGTAGAGCACTCCCTTGGTAAGGGAGAGGTCATGCGTTCGATCCGCATCATGGGCACCACACATTTCTCATTAGCTCAATTTCCCCAGTCAGGAGTCAGCCATGGCAAAAGGCAAGTTTGAACGGACCAAACCGCACGTGAACGTGGGGACGATTGGGCACGTAGACCACGGCAAGACGACGCTGACGGCGGCGATCACGACGGTGCTGGCCAAGAAGAGCGGCCACGGCGAAGCCAAGGGCTACGACCAGATTGACAACGCGCCGGAAGAGAAGGCACGTGGTATCACGATCAACACCTCGCACGTGGAGTACGAGACCGAGCACCGTCACTACGCGCACGTTGACTGCCCGGGGCACGCGGACTACGTCAAGAACATGATCACGGGTGCGGCGCAGATGGACGGCGCAATCCTCGTGGTCTCGGCCGCAGACGGCCCCATGCCGCAGACGCGCGAGCACATCTTGCTGGCCCGCCAGGTGGGTGTGCCTTACATCATCGTGTTCCTGAACAAGTGCGACATGGTTGACGATGAGGAGCTGCTGGAGCTGGTCGAGATGGAGGTGCGCGAGCTGCTCTCGAAGTACGACTTTCCGGGCGACGACACGCCGATCATCAAGGGGTCGGCCAAGCTGGCGCTGGAAGGCGACACGGGGCCGCTGGGCGAGCAGGCGATCATGCAGCTGGCCGAGACGCTGGACAGCTACATTCCGACGCCGGAGCGGGCGATCGACGGGGCGTTCCTGATGCCGGTCGAGGACGTGTTCTCGATCTCGGGTCGGGGCACGGTGGTGACGGGCCGGGTCGAGCGCGGGGTGATCAAGGTGGGCGAGGAGATCGAGATCGTCGGGATTCACGACACGCAGAAGACGACGTGCACGGGCGTGGAGATGTTCAGGAAGCTGCTGGACCAG
>NZ_DASVGN010000003.1:0-133465 GCF_036379515.1 Castellaniella sp. | reverse complement strand
CAGCACCTGGCGGGCATGAAAGACTCCAAGGTCATCGTGGCGATCAACAAGGATGCCGAAGCCCCCATCTTTGGGGTGGCCGACTACGGTCTGGTGGCCGATCTCTTCGAGGCCGTCCCCGAACTGGTCAAGGCCCTCTGATCCTGTCGCGCAGACCTTCACGGGCTCGTTGGCGGTGGTTTGCTCGCTGGCGAGCGTTGAGTTCACCTATTTTCCGGAGCTGCCATGACTTATCAAGTCCCTCTTCGAGACATTCGTTTCGTGCTGCACGAACTGGCTGACTTGTCGGGCGTGCTGGCGCTGCCAGGTTTTGAGGACATCACGTCCGAACTGGTCGATGCCGTACTCGATGAAGATGCCCGTTTCGTCGAGCAGGTGGTGGCGCCTCTGAATCGTGTGGGCGACACGCAACCCGCGCAGTGGCACGATGGAGTCGTACAGACCTCACCGGGCTTCCGTGAGGCGTTTCAGGCTTTTGTCAAAGGCGGATGGCAAGGCCTGTCTCACCCGGCCCGCATCGGAGGCCAGGGCCTTCCCAGGCTGGTGGCTGCTCCGGTCACCGAGAGCCTGAATGCCGGGAATCTCTCCTTTTCGCTCTGCCCTCTGTTGACGGATGGTGTGATTGAAGCCCTCTCTCTGATCGGGACGGCTGAGCAAAAGGCGCTCTACCTGCCTCCTCTGATGGATGGGCGTTGGACCGGCACCATGAATCTGACCGAGCCGCAGGCCGGGTCCGATCTGTCTTTGCTCAAGACCCGCGCCGAGCCGCAGGCTGACGGGACCTATCGCTTGAGCGGCCAGAAGATCTTCATCACCTACGGTGAACATGATCTGGCCGAGAACATCGTGCATCTGGTGCTGGCGCGAACCCCGGGGGCACCGGCCGGTGTGAAAGGCATTTCTCTTTTCATCGTCCCCAAGTTCCTGGTCAATTCCGATGGCAGCCTGGGCGCGCGTAATGATGTGTACTGCGCGTCTTTGGAGCACAAGCTGGGCATTCACGGCAGTCCGACAGCCGTGCTCCTGTACGGGGCAGGCAAGGGGGCGGTGGGCGAGGGTGCGGTGGGTTATCGGATCGGAGAAGAAAACCGTGGCCTGGAAGCCATGTTCATCATGATGAATGCGGCGCGATATGCCGTGGGCCTGCAAGGTGTGGCGGTGTCTGACCGCGCCTTGCAGCAGGCGCAGGCTTACGCTGCCGAGCGCGTGCAGGGGAGCGCGCTGGGGGGGGCCGCAGAGGCGGTGACCATCGCCCATCATCCGGACGTGGCGCGCATGCTGGGGGTCATGCGCGGCCTGACCGAGGGCGCCCGTGCGGTAGCCTACGTTGCTGCAGGCTGCCGTGATCGTGCAGCCCACGAGCCGGATACCGCCCGGCGCGAGCACAGCAAGGCGGTATACGAATATTTCGTGCCTATCGTGAAGGCCTTTTCCACCGAATCTGCGCTCGAGGTTTCTTCGTTGGGACTCCAGGTGCATGGCGGCATGGGTTTCATCGAAGAAACCGGGGCTGCCCAATATTACCGGGATGCCCGCATCCTGCCCATTTACGAGGGTACGACAGCCATCCAGGCCAATGATTTCGTGGGGCGCAAGCTCGTGCGCGATTCAGGCGTGGTCGCGCGCGGGCAGATGGAAGGCATGCGTGCCACCGTGCAATCCCTGATGGCAGTGCAGGGAGAGCATGAACAGGCGTGCGAACTGCTGGCAGAGCGTCTCAGTGCAGCGGTTGCAGCCTATGAAGAAGCGGTGAATTACGTGCTGGATCACGCCCAGTCCAATCTTCGCGGGGTGTTCGCGGGCAGTGTTCCGTGCCTGATGCTGGCCGGCACGGTCCACGCGGGCTGGCAGCTGGCGCGGGCTGCCTGCGTGGCGGTCGCTGCAATTTCAGGCGGAGATACTGACTCGTTTTATAAGGAAAAGGTGGCGACAGCCGTGCAGTTCGGGGTCCATGTGCTGCCACGTGCGCAGGCATTGAGCGCCGTTGTCGTGGTCGGCGCGCTTGCCGATCGTTATGCCGTGGAGTTGGTTGCTGATAAGGGATAAAAACATAACTTAATTGTATTTAGAGTCTGGCCTATATTCTGACAGAATCTTTAGTGTCAACTTCAAGACGCTGCCTGGCTCTCCAGGCAGCAGACACCTCAGACTGAATCAATGTAGGAGCATTCATCATGGCCACGCTGCGCTTGGGCGACATCGCCCCTGATTTCGAACAGGATTCCTCGGCGGGGAAAATCCGGTTTCACGAATTTCTGGGAGACGGCTGGGGGGTGTTGTTCTCGCACCCTGCCGATTTCACCCCGGTGTGCACGACCGAGCTGGGCTATACGGCCATCGTTTCTGGTGATTTTGCCAAGCGCAATGCCAAGGTGATTGCGGTCTCGGTCGACAGCAAGCAATCGCACATCGACTGGATCAAGGACATTGACGAAACACAGAACACGCACGTCAACTACCCGATTCTGGCCGACGTGGATCGCAAGGTGGCCACGCTCTACGACATGATCCACCCCAATGCCAGCACCACGGCGACGGTACGTTCGGTGTTCGTCATTGATCCTGCCAAGAAAATCCGCTTGATTCTCACCTACCCGGCGAGCACGGGCCGGAATTTCGACGAGATTCTGCGGGCGCTGGATTCCATCCAGCTCACCGATAACTACAAAGTGGCGACTCCTGTGAACTGGAACCCGGGCGACGACGTCATCATTGCACCGTCGATCAAGGACCCGGCAGTACTGAAAGAAAAGTTCCCCAAGGGCTATACCGAGATCCGCCCGTATCTGCGCACCACCCCGCAACCCGACCTCTGATTGGCGCGCATCATGTTGGCAGCCCGGCCCATGGCCGGGCTGTTTGTCTTTTTGTAAGCGGCTTGCCCTTTGTCCTGGGAGCTCTGCACGGTACTTGCGCCTGAAGCTGTTTTTATGTACAGTATTTGTGAAAATACTGTATGAATAAACAGTCTGGTGCTGCATCTGGCCAGATCACCGGAGAATTCACCATGGCAGGCAGTCTTGTTTGGGAATCCGCGGGCGCAGGGGTCGGTGTGACAGCGCCACGTACGACTTCTGTGCGGGCGCATCGCGTGCGGGGAGCAGGCGGGGTTCGTTCACAGCCCGTTCCAGTACACGCGCGTCGTTCGCGCAGCCGCCTTTCGGTTCATGCAGGCTGGCGCCGTATTGCGGCACCGTTGGCCGACATCTTTGCCGTCGCCTTGTGGGCTGCCTTCGTCCCGCTCATGATGTGGTTGGGCACAGCGGCCGGCTTCTAGGTACAAGAATTCTGTATAATCACGTGTTTTCTGCATCCTCTGGCGCGGCATCCTAACTCATTCATAGCCGCGGGTATGATGCCCTGGAGCCCTGTTGTGAATCTCATCGAAACACTGGAACAAGAAGAAATCGCCCGCCTGACGGCCGGTCGTACCATCCCCGACTTCGCGCCGGGTGACACCGTGGTCGTCAGCGTCAACGTCGTTGAAGGCGAGCGCAGCCGTGCACAGCTGTACGAAGGCGTGGTGATCGGTCGCCGCAATCGCGGTCTGAACTCTGCCTTCACCGTGCGCAAGATCTCTTCTGGCGAAGCCGTCGAACGTACCTTCCAGCTCTATTCGCCGCAAATCGCCGGCATCGAAGTCAAGCGCCGTGGTGACGTTCGTCGCGCCAAGCTGTACTATCTGCGCAACCTCACCGGCAAGGCAGCTCGCATCAAAGAAAAGCTGGTGCGCAAGGCTGTGTAATTCGGCTGCAACTACTGTCTGCAAAAGACCGCAGTTTTCAGAGGCACCTTCCGAGGTGCCTTTGTTGTATTCTGAATCATGTCATCCATTTCGCCACCCCAGCTCCACCGTGATTTCGACCCCAAAGTCCAACCCGTGGTGCCAGTCGTGGCGTTGCCGCCGGTGCCTCCTGGGGTCCTCACCCTCGAGGGCCTGCGCGAGGCGTTTCGTGAGCCGGTACCCTGGCAGGTTGAACCCCTGTTCATAGAGTCTTTCTCGGCTGAACGCGTGGCGAGCTCAAGTGCGCGGCACGCAGCGGTTCTGATGCCGTTCGTGCAGCGGGCTGGCGGTGTGTCCATGCTGTTCACTCGCCGCTCCGAGCAACTTCACCACCACGCAGGGCAGGTCAGCTTCCCGGGCGGGTGCATCGAGCCTGATGACACGGGGGTGGTGGCGGCTGCGCTGCGCGAGACGCGAGAAGAGATCGGGGTAGAGCGTCGTTTCGTTCATGTGCTGGGAACCCAGCCGACGCTACTGACGACCACCGGGTTTCTGATGACTCCGGTCGTGGCCGAATTGCTGCCTGGCTTTCAGGTCGAGCCCGAGGGAGACGAGGTCGCCGAAGTCTTTGAAGTGCCTCTGTCTGTCTTGATGGACCCAGGGCGTTACGAGCTCCGGCAGCTTCGAACGCAATGGGGGCATGGCCGCTATTTTTTTGCCATCCCCTGGGATTCTCACTTCATCTGGGGTGCCACCGCGGTTTTGCTGCGCAACCTTTACCACTTTCTGGCGGCTTCGTTTTCAGCCAGGATGCGCTGATACAAGGCGTGTCGGGCAGCCGTGATTTCGCCCCTTGCCACGGCGGCCAGCACGCCGCACCCGGGTTCGTGCCGGTGGGTACAGTTGTAGAAGCGGCAATGATGAATGGCTTCTGCAAATTCCGGGAAGCCCTGTTCGATGTCGTGCAGGCTCAGGTGCTGCAGGCCAAATGCCTGGAACCCCGGTGAGTCGATAAGATCCCCTCCGCCTGGCAGCTTGAACAAGCGCGTCTGCGTCGTGGTGTGCCGGCCCGTTCCGAGCGCTTCCGAGTGCGCCTGTGTGGGTGCCTGAGCCTCTGGTACCAGGGCGTTTAGCAACGTGGATTTTCCCATGCCGCTTTGCCCAAGCAGTAGAGTGCTGCGATGCTTCAGAAGAGGACCTAGCCGGTCCTGTACTTGAGCCGTATCCAGTGCACAGAGCTCCACAATGGGAATGCCCAAGGCCGCGATGGCGGCCAGACGCACGCGGGCGCGCGCCACGGAGCCCAGGTCGGCTTTGTTCAAGATGATGTGTGCCGGGATGCCTGCGCTTCCGGCAGCGACCAGGGCACGCCCCAGAAGATCGTCGGAGTAATCCGGTTCTGCGGCCAGAACCAGCAGGAGCTGGTCCAGGTTCGCCGCGAATTGCTTGCTGCGTGCGGCGTCCGAGCGGTAGAGCAGATTGCGTCGCGGCAGGATCTCGACGATGACTCCCTCGTCGCGGCCTTCCTTCAGAACGAGAACTGAATCTCCGACAGTCGGGCCCGCTTTCTTGCCGCGCGTGTAGCAATGGCGCGTTTCGCCGTCCGAAAATTCGACTCGGTAATGCCGACCGTGGGCCGCAATGACGCGACCACGCTGCGGCGCATCAGCCATGGCTCAGGTGTGCGATGCGCACGGCTGCCGAGGGGTGACTGTCGTACCACGCCGAGTGGATGGGGTCGGGCGTGAGTGTCGCTGCGTTGTCGTCGTAGAGCTTGACCAGCGCGCTGCTCAGTGCGGCGGCACCGCATTGTTGCACGGCGTATTGATCTGCCTGGAATTCGTCCCGACGAGAGAGCAGGCTGGCAATGGGCGTTACCCAGAAGGTGAAGACAGGCAGGGCCAGCATGAACAGGACCAGGGCGAGGCCATCGTTGGCACTGGCCAATTGCGGCAGCACACCCAGCCCGGTGTAGAACCAGACCTGGGTGGCAAGCCAGGCAAGCAATTGCAGCAGAATGCCTGCCGTGACGAAGCTCACGACCACGCGCCGCACGATATGGTGGTGTGCAAAATGGCCGAGCTCATGGGCCAGCACGGCCTCGACTTCGTCGGCGTTCAGGCGTGAGAGCAGCGTATCGAAGAAGACGATGCGCCGGTGCCGCCCAAAACCCGTGAAATACGCGTTGCCATGGGCCGAGCGCCGCGAGCCGTCCATGACGTACAAGCCGGACAGGCCAAAGTGGCAGCGTCGGGCAAGCCCGTAGATGCGCTCGCTCAGCTGAGGGTCGTCCAATGGCGTGAAACGATTGAAGAGGGGGGCGATGAAGCTGGGATACAGCCAGAGAATCAGCAGGTTGAAGGCGATCCAGATGCCCCAGGCCCACCAGGCCCAATCGCGGCCTGCGGCCCCCATCACCCACAGGATCAAGGCCAGAAGGGGCACCCCCAACACCAGTGTAACGGCCAGCATTTTCAGCGTGTCGCCGATGAAGAGGCGCGGTGTCATGCGGTTGAAGCCAAAGCGTGCTTCCAGGTGGAAGGTCTTCCAGGCGGAGAACGCCAGGCCGACGATGCCCAGCAAAAGCAGCACCACGCCGACCAGCGCCATCTGGCGCCAGAGTTCGGATGTGATGAGGTGGCCCAAGGCTACGTTGATCGCTTGCAGGCCACCCAGCAGGGTGAGCGCGACCAGCACGGCCGCTTCGACGATGCGTTCGATCACCGAGAGCTGGCTGCGGGCCACGGTGTAGTCGGCCGCACGTTGGTGGCTGTTCAGGCCGATGCGCCCTTCGAAGGCCGCCGGGATGTCGTCGCGGTGGGTCAGTACATGGCGGATTTGCCGCCGCGCCAGCCAGTAGCGCACGAGGACATCACCCAAGAGGCAGATGAGAAACAGAAGGGTCAGCAGTTCCATGCAGCCAGTGTGCGAAAATCAATGTTTTGTAAGCGAGGATTATAGGGTATGGCTGCGAATGATCAGCGCCTGATCTGGCTGGATATGGAAATGACGGGCCTGGATCCCGAGCGTGAACGCATCCTCGAGATTGCGCTCATTGTGACGGAGCCGGATCTGACCGTGGTTGCTCAGGCGCCCGTCCTGGTGGTGCATCAAAGCAATGAGCTGTTGGAGGCCATGGACAAATGGAACCGGTCCACGCACGGCAAGAGCGGGCTGATCGACAAGGTCAAGGCCTCGACGCTGACCGAGGCTCAGGTCGAAGACACCTTGCTGGAGTTCCTGAAGCCCCTCGTACCGGCCGGCAAGTCTCCGATGTGCGGCAATACCATCGGGCAGGACAGGCGCTTCATGGTGAAGTACATGCCGCGTCTCGAGGCCTATTTTCATTACCGCAATCTGGACGTGAGCACCCTGAAGGAATTGTCGCTGCGCTGGAAGCCCGAGGTCTATCGCAGTTTCGTGAAAGCGAGCAAGCACGAGGCACTGGCCGACATACAAGAGTCCATCGATGAGCTCAAACACTACCGCGAACATTTCCTCAAGCTCTGAGGTGGCGGCGGCCATTGCCGGCATAGGCACCGATCTGGTGCGAGTGGCGCGCATCGAGCGTGTCTACGCGCGGCACGGTGCGCGTTTCGTGCAGCGTGTCCTGGGGCCGGACGAGCAGCAGGTTCATGCCCGACGCAGCGCGCGCGATCCCCGGCGCGGCATCCTTTACCTGGCCACACGCTTTGCGGCCAAAGAGGCGTTTTCAAAAGCCGTTGGCCTGGGCATTCACATGCCCATGACGTGGTCGCGTGTGCAGATCCTGAACCGCAGAGGGGGGGCCCCCGAGGTCCACCTGGTGGGGCCGTTGGCCGACTGGTACCATGCCCGCTTTGGGGCTGCGCACGTTTCCATGACGGACGAATCCGATATGGTCGCGGCGTTCGTGGTGGTCGAGACGCGGCGACCTGGCTGATTCCAAGAAGGTATTTATGACGACTCGCATGCCTCCCGGTCCCGTCATG
Organism: Castellaniella sp.; assembly: GCF_036379515.1. Taxonomy (GTDB): domain Bacteria; phylum Pseudomonadota; class Gammaproteobacteria; order Burkholderiales; family Burkholderiaceae_B; genus Castellaniella. The sequence goes on along the minus strand of NZ_DASVGN010000003.1, from coordinate 125,770 downwards.
GTCGATGTGGCGGGCCCTGTACTGGACGAAGCAGAGCGCCAGCGCCTGCAGCACCCTCAGGTGGGGGGCGTCATCCTGTTTGCACGCAACTTCCTGGACAGGGCGCAGCTGACGGCGCTGTGCGCCGCCATTCATGCGGCGCGTGACGAACCGCTGCTGATTGCGGTGGACCACGAGGGAGGGCGGGTGCAGCGGTTTCGCACCGACGGTTTCACGGCCTTGCCCGCCATGCGCTTGCTGGGCAAATGGTATGAGGCTGATCGCCAGGAGGCCCTGCGTGCGGCAACGGAAGTGGGCTTCGTCCTGGCCAGCGAGCTCCGTGCCTGCGGCGTGGATTTCAGCTTTACCCCGGTGCTGGATCTGGATTATGGCGTCAGCAAGGTCATCGGGAATCGGTCCTTTCATGCCGATTCCCGAGCTGTGACGAATCTTGCCCGAGCACTGATCCTGGGCCTGCGGCAGGCCGGCATGGCGGCCTGCGGCAAGCATTTTCCGGGGCACGGTGCGGTGGCGGCCGATTCTCACCTCGACATCCCGGTCGATGATCGTCCCCTGGAAGAAATCCTTGAGGCGGATGCGGCCCCCTACCGCTGGCTGGGTGACCTGGGCCTGCCGGCCGTCATGCCGGCCCACGTCGTCTATCCGCAGGTTGCCCCCGAACCCGCCGGGTTCTCTCGCCGGTGGGTCACCGATATTTTGCGGGGTCAGTTCGAATACGACGGGGTGGTGTTTTCAGACGACCTGACGATGGAGGGTGCGCGCGTGGCCGGCGACATTCATGCGCGTGCGCGCGCCGCGCTGACGGCAGGCTGCGACATGGTGCTGGTCTGCAATCGTCCCGATCTGGCCGATGAGCTGCTTTCAGGCTTGACCGGCCGATCGCTGGATGCCCGGTCCGTGCATCGCATCCAGCGCCTGGCGCCGACGAGCCCTGCGCCCGATTGGGTGAGTCTGCTATCCGATACGCGGTATCTCCGTGCCCGAAGCCTTCGATCTGAAAACCTTCCTGGCTGATCTGCCGCATCTGCCAGGCGTCTACCGTCACATCGATGCTGACGACGAGGTGCTGTACGTCGGCAAGGCGCGCGACCTCAAGCGGCGGGTGAGTTCGTACTTTCGCAAGACCGGGCATGGGCCGCGCATCGAGCACATGCTGGCGCGGGTGGCGCGTACCGAGATCACCATTACGCGTTCCGAGGCCGAGGCGCTGATTCTCGAAAACAACCTGATCAAGCGCCTCAAGCCCAAGTACAACATTTTGTTCAGGGACGACAAGTCCTATCCCTACCTGATGATCACCGCGCACGAGGCGCCGCGTATCGTCTATTACCGGGGGAGCACGCGCGGCAAGGGGCATTTCTTCGGCCCTTATCCGAACTCATGGGCCGTACGCGAGACGATCCAGATTCTTCAGAAGGTCTTTCATCTGCGCACCTGCGAGGACAGCGTCTACGCCCATCGCACACGCCCCTGCCTGCTGTACCAGATCGGCCGCTGCTCGGCGCCTTGCGTGAATCTGATCTCCAAGGAGGCCTATCAGGCCGACGTCGAGCGCGCCATCCGTTTTCTGGAAGGACACACATCCGAGGTACTGCGGGATATCGAGGCACGCATGACGGCTGCAGCGGCCGACGAAGACTTTGAACAGGCCGCCGTGTTGCGTGACCAGATGCGCGCGCTGGCCAAGGTACTGCAGCAGCAGACCATGGAACAGGTCGGTGACGACAGCGTGGACATCATTGCGGTTGCCGTGGCGGGCGGGCGCACGTGCGTCAACCTGGCCATGGTGCGGGCGGGACGCCACCTGGGTGACAAACCGCTCTTTCCGACGCAGGCCCAGGACGAATCTCCCGAAGAAGTACTCGAAGCCTTCGTGGCGCAGCACTACGCCGAGAATCCGGCTCCGCCGGTACTGGTGTGTTCACATGCGCTGCCCGAACCCGAGCTGGTCGATCTGCTGGCCGAGCAGCAGGGGCACCGCATTCGCGTCATCGCCCGGCCTCAGGGCACCCGCCGCACCTGGCTCGAGCAGGCGCAGCGCAATGCGCAACTAGCCCTGGCACAACGCCTGACTCAGGCCAGTGCACGCGAGGCCCGCACTCTCGCCTTGGCTGAAGAGCTGGATCTGGATACCGACGATGCATCGCTCGAAGCCCTGCACATCGAGTGTTTCGACATCAGCCACTCGTCGGGTGAGGCGACCCAGGCTTCTTGTGTGGTCTACGAACATCATGCGATGCAACCGTCGCTTTATCGGCGCTTCAACATCGCGGGCATCACGCCGGGGGATGATTACGCAGCCATGCGGCAGGCGCTCAACCGCCGCTATGCGCGTGTCCCGGACGACCCCGCACTCATGCCCGGCATCGTGCTCATCGATGGGGGCAAGGGGCAAGTCGAGATTGCACGCCAGGTGTTCGTCGAACTCGGGCTGGACGTCAGTGCCATCGTAGGCGTCAGGAAGGGCGACCATCGCAAGGTAGGGCTCGAGACGCTGGTGTTCGTCGATGGGCGCGAGCCTGTGGCCCTGGGGGTCGAGTCTGCGGCACTGATGCTGGTGGCGCAGATCCGCGACGAGGCGCACCGCTTTGCCATTACCGGGATGCGGGCGAAGCGGGCCAAGACGCGCAACGTGTCACGTCTGGAAGAGATCGAAGGCATCGGCAAGCAGCGGCGGCAAAAGCTGCTGGCTCGCTTCGGCGGGTTTTCGGGGGTCGTGGACGCCAGCATCGATGAGTTGCAGACGGTTGAGGGTATTTCAGAAGAGCTTGCGGAACGCATCTATCATGCGCTGCGCTAGGCTGGCTTAAGGTAGTATTGCATCTATCATGCCGTTCAATCTCCCCATCGCGCTCACCTGGTTGCGCATCGTAATGATCCCGCTCCTGGTGGGGCTGTTTTACATCCCGCCTTCCTGGATCAGCCCGGAGGCCCGCGACATGGTGGCCGCCGCCGCCTTCATCGTCGCAGCCGTCACCGACTGGCTCGACGGCTGGCTGGCGCGGCGCTGGAACCAGACGTCCGCTTTTGGGGCGTTCCTGGACCCCGTGGCCGACAAACTCATGGTCAGCGCTGCCCTTCTCATCCTGCTGGATCTGGGTCGCGTCGACATGCTCATCGCCTTGGTCATCATCGGCCGCGAAATCACCATTTCGGCATTGCGCGAATGGATGGCCAAGATCGGTGCCAGCAGCAGCGTGGCCGTTCACCGCCTCGGCAAATTCAAGACGGCCGCGCAGATGGTCGCCATTCCCTGCCTGCTGTATTGGCAGCCCATCCAGGGGGCGCCAATACAGGCGATCGGGACCGTCTTGATCGTGGTGGCGGCCATCCTCACCGTTTGGTCGATGTGCTACTACCTTAAAAAGGCGTGGCCCGAAATGCGCAGCCACGCCTGAGTTCACAAGGTCGGTGCCGTCATTTCATCTTGCATTCGCCTGTAGGCGCCGGCACCAGAGAGGCCGGAAAGGTATGCGTGATGACAGGACGCAGCACGCCGTCCACTTCTTGCACTTGGCCGATGTAGTCAGGAATCACCAGTTGATGGTCGGCCGCGCGCATGGTGGCAGGGCCATAGATGGTGTCGTAGGTCAATCCGCTCAATGCCTTGGACACTTTTCCGGGGTCGACACTGTCGGCCTTTTTCACTCCGGCGAAGATCGCTTCCATCCCGTTGTAGGCAGCACCTTCGTTGTCGGTCGGAACGCGATGAAATTTCGACTCCCACGCTTTGACGAATGCCTTGTTCTGAGGGGTGTCGATCTCGGCGCCATATTCCATGTTGCCCTGGATGCCTTTCATGGCGTCACCCGTGGCCGCCACGGCAAAGTTCATGATCATGGCGTGGCCCAGCGTGGTCTTGGAGGTCAACCCGAAGCTTTGGGCCTGCTTGGCGTAGGCAATGAGGTCACTGCCGACGAGAGCCACCCACAGCCCGTCGATCTTGGGGTCGGCCTTGATCTGTGAGATATAGGGGGCAAAGTCTTTGGTGCCCAGTGGCGGGAAGAGGGTGAGCGACACCTTTTTGCCTTGCGCCTCGGCCGCTTTGGTGAAGGTTTTGGCAGAATCGTGGCCCCAGGCATAGTCGGCGGCAATGATGGCGAAATTCTTCTGGGGAATGTCCGTCATCCACTGATCGAACATGGCAACGTCCATGGCGTCCGAGTGGTTGGTCCGGAACATCCGCGGCTTGCAGGTGTCGCCTGTGATCTTGTCGCTCTTGCTGACGGTGGCGACCAGCATGGCATCCCAGCGATTGAGGTTCTGGCCGATCGCCATGGTGATGGACGATGCGATGGGTCCGATCAGAAATTTGTAGCCATCGCGAGCCAGTTTTTCAGAGGCCTGCAGACCCTGTTTCGGGGTGCTTTCGTCGTCACCCGTCTTGATCAGGACCTTGCGGCCGTCCACGCCGCCCTGGGCGTTGGCCTGGTCGACGGCGAACTGAATGGCCCGCATGACTTCTTCGCCTTGCTGGGCGAATACGCCGGATGTGGACGTGACGGCCCCGATGCGGATCGGATCTTTATCGGCGGCCTGGGCGTTGGTGCCGGCCAGACACACGGCGATCGCCAGCGTGGTGAAGGACAGCTTGAGGGTTGCGATTTTCATGACCTTGTCTCCTTTGACGTGTCAGACTGCAATGTGGCTGTAGAGCTCTTTGATGTGATCGGGATTCACACTGCCGCTGGCAGTGATGCGCCCTTTTTCGACGGCGTAATACCGCGAAGTCGTTCGAGCCACCAGGCCCAGGTTCTGTTCGATGAGCAGGATGGCCATCCCTTGGCGCGTGACCCCGTTCAGGGTGTCCGCCAGCTGATCGACGATGACGGGCGCCAGGCCTTCGGTGGGTTCGTCCAGAATCATGAGCGAAGGGTTGGCCATGAGTGCACGTCCGATGGCCAGCATCTGCTGCTGCCCTCCGGACAGCGCTGTGCCTGGCGTGTGGGCTCGTTCCTTCAGAATGGGGAACAGCCGATAGATTTCGTTCAGATTCCAGGGGCCGGGTCGTTGTCGCGCAGCGCCCAGCAGCAGGTTTTCCTCAATGGTGAGGTTGGCGACGATGCAGCGCCCCTGAGGGACGATGGCAAGCCCGAACTGAGCCGGAATGTAGGGCATGGCCTTGTGGATGGGGACGTCGTTGAACCGGATTTCGCCGTCCCCCAGCCTGGCCACCCCCATCAAGGTGTTGATCGCGGTGGTCTTGCCGACGCCGTTGCGTCCTATGAGGGCGACTCGTTCCCCCTCGCCCACTTGCAGGGTCAGTCCATGCAGAATGTGCGCGGCACCGTAGTAGGCATGCACGTCGTGCATCTGGAGCAAGGTTTTCATGCGGCGCTCCCCAAGTAGGCTTCGCGAACACGAGGCTCGGCGCGCACGTCGTCGGGGCGGCCACTGGCAATCACGCGCCCCAGTTCGAAGACGGTGACCGAGTTGGAAATGCTGAACAGGGTGTCTGTGTCGTGCTCGACCAGCAGGATGGAGACGTTCCAGTCCTGGGTCAGTCGCGTCAGGTGAGTCGCCAGGTCGGCCGATTCCTGAGGTGACAGGCCGGCCATGGGCTCATCCAGCAGCAGGACGGCGGGCCGGCCCACCAGGGCCAGCGCCAGATCGAGGCGGCGCTGCTGACCGTATCCCAGGCGGTTGGCGGCGGCGTCTGCGACGTCCGTCAGGTCCAATTGACTCATGACGTGAAGCGCGTCCTCGTCGGGTGCCTCGGCACCTACCGTATGAGCGGCCAGATGGATTTGCGCGCGCGTCGTCATGTTGGCAAAGATGCTGGTCCTCTGAAACGAGCGCGCCAGGCCGCGCTGGCGCCGCTCGATGACGCCCATTTGAGTGATGTCGGCCCCCTTCAGACGGATGCTGCCGTGCGTAAGACGCCGCCGGCCGCTGATGGCGTCGATGACGGTGGACTTGCCTGCCCCGTTGGGGCCGATCAGACCGTGGATTTCACCGCGCTTCAGGTCGAAGGACACCCCGTCCACTGCCTTGACACCGCCGTAGTGCACGGCGACGTCCTTCATCTGAAGGATGGGAAGGTCTGGGCTCATGACGTTTCTCCACGCGGATTGACGGGGGCTGCGGCCTTGCCGGTGCGGCGGGCCAGGTGGTTCAGTGCACCGCTGATGCCGTTGTCGGTGAACACGACGATGACGATCAGCAGGATGCCGAACAGCGACAGCCAGTGGGTGGACAGATCGCCGATCCAGTCTTTGGCGACGACGTAGATCACGGCACCGAGTGCTGGCCCCGTAATGTTCCAGTAACCACCCACGACCACCATCATCAGTACGGTGCCCGAGACGCTCCAGTGCAGGCTGTCGGGAGAGATGAAGCCGGAGTTGAAGGCCGCCAGGATTCCGGCCGCTGCGGTGATCAGGGCCGATAGCGCGAAGATCATCGCGCGTGGGATCGTTGGGCGGATGCCGATGAAGGTGGCCCGCTCTGCGTTGTCGCGAATGGCTTCGGTGGTCTGGCCGAAGCGGCTGTGGTGCAGCCACACCAGCAGCGCCAGAGTCAGGATCAGGATGACCCAGCAGATCGTGAAGATCACGTGATTTTCCAGCAGCGTCGAGGTCGGGATCCCGAAAAGGGTGTCGGGCCAGGCAATGCTGATGCCGTCGGCGCCTCCCGTCAGGTGACGGGACTTCAGTGCCAGCTGATAGAACAGCTGGCCAAAGGCCAGCGTCAGCATGGCGAAGGCGATGCCCGGCACGCGCACGATGATCAGTGCCAGCACGAACCCGAAGAGAGTCGTTGCGACCAGGCTGATCAGGATGATGAGCTCGGCCGGCCACTGCGTTTCCTGCAGGCAGATGGCCACGCAGTACGCACTGATTCCAAAGAAGGCAGCGTGGCCGAAGCTCACCATGCCATTTTGTTTCAACAGGATGCCGACCCCCGTGGCAAACAGGGCAAAGATGCCCGCCTGTGTCAGGATGGAGAGTGTGGTGGCCGAGCTGACCATCTGACCGATGGCCACCACCACCAGAATGCCGACCAGCGTTGCCAGGGAGAGCCTGCCGGCTCGAAAGGATGCGTTCATGTGCGGTTTCCAGCGATGCCCGCCGGCCTCCAGATCAGGACGGCGATCATCAGGATGAAGGGCAGCGAGGCCGAGACTTCAGGAAGGTAGACGGCCCCCAGCGTCTGTACCTGCCCCAGCACCAGAGCCGCGAGGAACGCGCCGGGAAGGCTTCCCAGCCCACCGATGACGACCACCATGAAGGAATCGATGAGGACACTGCTGCCCATGGTGGGTGACAGCGACAGAAAGGGGGCCGTCACGATGCCGGCAAAGCCCGCCAGCGCGGTGCCCAGGCCCACCACGAGCGCGCTGAGCCGGTCGGTGTTGACCCCTTGCATGGCCGTGGTCGTCGGATCGGTGCTGGAGGCCCTCACGTGCAGGCCCATCCGTGTCTTCTGCAACCAGAGACTCAGCCCGATCGCCACCAGGACTCCCACGAATACGACAGCGATCCGGTAGACCGGCAGCGTCATGCCCGCAAGGGTGATCGAGTGATCCAGCAGGGCAGGCTCGGCCAGCGACAGGTTGCTCTTGCCCCAGATCGTCTGCACCACGTCTTCCAGGATGAGCAGCAGGCCGAAGGTGACCAGGATGATGCTGAGTGGGTCATAGTCCTGCAACAGGCGCAGGCCATAGCGGTCCAGCAGGGCGCCGATGATGAACATGGCGCCGGTGGCAATGACCAGCGCCACCCAGAAGTTGGTGTGCAGGGCCACGCTGTAGCCGATGTAGGCCCCCAGCATGTAGAGGGAGCCGTGGGCGAAGTTCACGACTCGCCGTAGCCCGTAGATCAGTGCCAGGCCAGAGGCGACGATGGCGAGCAGTGCGCCGTAGACAAGGCCGTTGATGATGTTGATGGTCAGCATGGCGCGTAGAACAGCGAGGCCTGGGTGATCAGCCGCGTTTCCTGTGCCACGATCAGATGTCCCGAAGCAGCCAGGTAGGCGGGGAAATCCGGATGCGTGTCGCGGCGTCGGCAACGTTCCTGGTAGTCGGCCAGGTCCTTGTACGCCCACAGGTGCACGAACTGGTTCTGTGGCCCCACCAGGCTGGTGTACAGGCCGATGGGGTTGCCCAGCGTTTCACGCAGGATGGGCATGGCCAGGGTATTGAAGACATCGAGGAACTCCGGCATCTTGCGCAGTGCAATGGTGTAGATGCGGTGGTCGATGAGAGGAAGCGAATCGTCGATGGGCATGGTATTGATCCTTGTGGACAGTTCAGGCTTGCGCGGAGGCCAGATGTTTTGCGGTCAGGTAGCTGAAGGTCATGTTGGGGCCCAACGTGATGCCGGCGGCGATGTAATGGCCGCCGAAGATGCTGGCCCGATCGTTGCCCACGGCATACAGGCCTGGAATGGCTTGATCCTGTGCGTCCAGCACTTCTCCGACCAGCGTCGTGCGGATGCCGTCAAAGGTGCCCAGATCGCCCATGACGAGTTTCAGGGCGTAGAACGGCGCATGCAGGATGGGGCCCACGCAGGGATTGGGCTGGTGCTCGGCATCGCCCAGATATCGGTTGAAGGCGGTCGAGCCTCGGTGAAATTCGGGGTCCTGCCCCCGCGTGGCCGATTCGTTGAAGGCCTTGACGGTCGCTTCCAGGCCCTGCGGGTCGATGCCTGCAGACTGGGCAAGCTCGCGCAGCGTGTTGCCCTTGTTCAGGTAGCCCCGTTTGATCATGGGCCCCAGTGGAACGGGGGCCGGCTTGGCATAGCCCAGGCCGTACTTGCGGATCGTCCTGTGGTCGCAGATCAGCCACATCGCGGTGTCCTTCTGGTCGGCGCAGGCCTTGATCATCGCTTGCCCGACATCATGGTAGGAATTCGACTCGTTGGTGAACCGCTTGCCGTTTTGCAACACCCCGATCATGCCGGGTTTGTAGCGGTCGATGAGGTGCGGGAAGACGCCGTATTCGCCCTTGCCGAACGGCACGTGCGAGACCGGAATCCAGGCGGATGCGTTGGGATAGTCCATGCGCAGTGACGCCCCTTTCTGCTCGGCCAGGCGCACGCCGTCGCCCGTGTTCTCCACTGGGGTGGGAGACAGGTGGTGGCCACCCCGGTGGACGTGCGGGTAGACCTGCTTCAGGCGAGTTTCGTCGTGCGGGAAGCCGCCCGACGCCAGGACGACGGCCCGTGTGGCGTAGATTCTGACCTCTCCGGTGGGAGTGCGGATGACGGCGCCCGTCACGCGCTTCGAATCCTCGATCAGCCGGCTGACCGGGCTTTCGGTGTAGATCGGGATGTTCAGGTCCAGCGCCGACTTCGCCAGGCGGGCCATCAGCGCGTTGCCGCTGGTGACGTTGACGCCGCGGTGATAGAGCGCCAGCTCCTTCAGGTGCTTGGCCAGGCGCTTGGTCACGTAGATGAAGGACGTCAGCGATTTGGTGGCGTTGAAGAAGTGGCGGATGTCCGGGCTCGACGAGTTGAACATCATGCCGATGAAGGTGATGGCCTTCAAGGGCGAGCGCAGCCGCTTCATCTCGGCGCCCAGCGCCCGGATGTCATAGGGTTTGGCCAGAATGGATCGGCCCACTTGCGCGGCACCGACCTGGTCCGGGTGGTAGTCCGGGTATTGGGTTGCCACGAACTTGACCTCGGTCTCGCGCTCGAAGAACTCGGCCATCTCGGGGCCTGTGTCCAGAAAGGCGTTGATGATCTCGGGGTTGAAGTTTTCTCCAGTCTCGGCCTTGATGTAGGTCAGCGCGTCTTCGCGCGTGTCGGCGATACCTGCCGTGCGGGCGACGTGGTTCCCGGGAATCCAGAGCACTCCGCCCGAGAAGGCGGCGGTGCCTCCGAACACGGGTGCCTTTTCCACCACGATGACGTTCAGCCCTTGCTTGGCGGCGACCACGGCCGTGGTCAGGCCTGAGACCCCCGCCCCGATGATCAGCAGGTCGCAGCGGGTGCCGTCCCGAAGTTTGTCCGTTGCCATTTCAGGCCTCCTGTTTTGCGGTGTGGTTGAAGCCGGGGCGCGGCACCATGTCCATCAGCATGGCGTCCATGCCGCCGTTGACCGCGATGTCCGTGGCGTTGATGTAAGCCGACCGTGCACTCAGCAGGAACAGCGCCGTGTTGGCGATGTCTTCGGGCTCTCCGACGCGGCCGCTGGCCGTCATTGCTGCACGGCTGGCTTCGAGCCCCGGCTGCGCATAGAACGCCGCAGACAGTGGTGTGCGGATCATGCCGGGGCAGATGGTGTTGCTGCGGATGTGGTCGTTGCGCCACTCCACTGCGATCTGGCGTGACATCAGCCGAATCCCGGCCTTGCTCGCGCTGTAGGCCCCGCTGTGCGTCTGGGGAAAGCTCCCGGCAATCGACGCGATGTGCACGATGCTGGAATGGCCCGATGCTTGCAGTTGCGGGCGGAACGCACGGGCAGTGAGCAGGTAGCCCGTGAGATTCACGCCCAGCACCCGGTTCCACTCGTCGAGACCGACGTCGGCCAGAGAGGCGGAGCGCAGAATGCCTGCGTTGTTCACGAGTCCGCTGCAGGTGCCAAGCGCGTGCCGGACCTGTTCGGCTGCAGCAGCCAGGCTTTGGCTGTCCGTCGTGTCGCAGTGGACTGCAACGGCCTTAGCCCCGCTTCTTGCCAGCGTGGCCGCGGCTTCTTGCGCGGCCGGGTGGTCGAAATCCAGGAGGGCGACATGAGCGCCGGCTGCGGCCAGCCCGTGTGCGATGCCCAGGCCGATGCCGTGAGCGGCGCCGGTGATGGCAAAGACTTTCCCCTGCAAGCCAAGCCAGTTTGGCTCTTGCATAGTGTTCTCCAACGTGATGAGTGAGGTGCCTCAGGAGCCGCTCGTGTTCGGGTCGTGTGACGGCCAGTCGTCCCTGAAACAGGTGATGAATTCCGGGTGTCTAGAGATCTGTCGTGTTGATTCGATGCGATTCATTATCCGGATGTGGGCGTTCATCAGAATTGACGATTCGTGCGGTTGACAGGACAATTCGTGCATCAATCCTGCGCGTGAGGCTGAAATGAGGGAAAACCCCGACGACGGTTTGTACGCTACAAACGGCCTGGATCACTGGGTGGATTCAGTCCACATAGAATCGATTCCAACGCGATCTTCACTGAATCATTGGGTGATCAGGCCGCATTCTCATAAATCTTTCATTCAACTGCTTTACCTGACTCGGGGTGGAGGAGAGATCGGCTTCGGTTCGGAACGATTGATGGTTCAAGCGCCGTGCCTGTTGTCAATTCCAGAACAAATTGAGCATTCGTTTCATTTCTCGCCGCACGTGGATGGGCCGGTCATCACGGCGGTGCAGCATATCCTCGAGCTGATCATCGGTGCGGCAGATCCCGACATGCTGTCCGTGCTGCGAGACCCGTTCTCCATCGAATTTGCGCCGGAAGATCCTGCCCTGAAAACGCTGGAACCCTTGTTCGACGCCATCTCGAAAGAGTTCCTGAGCCACCAGATCGCACAGCCCGGCGTCTGCATGTCGCTACTGGCGGCGCTCGTCATGCGTATTGGCAGGATTCGCCATCGGCAGGGCCTGACCCTGGAGGCGGGCAGCACGCGCAAGGCGCAGCTGATTCAGAAGTTCCGGGCGCTGGTCGATGAACGGTATCGTGAGCACGCGGCATTGGGCGTGTACGCCGAGAAATTGGGCGTGACGGTAGGGCATCTCACCCGGCTGTGCCGCGAGGTGCTGGGGATGTCCGCACTGGCGGTCATCAGCGAGCGCGTGGTGTACGAGGCTCGGCGTGACCTGGTGTATACGTCGGACCCGATCAAGGCGCTGGCCTGGAAGCTTGGCTTCGAGGATGAAGTCTATTTCAGCCGTTTCTTCAAGAAGCACACTGGCTTGAGCCCGGGCCAGTTTCGCCAGCAGGGACGAGACCAGGTCGCGCGCAAGCGGCGGTGAGCTCGGGCACTACTGTCGCAACGTACGAGTCTGCCCCACGTCGTCGGGGTCAAAATTGGCGCGCCACGGGTTGATGTCCAGTCCGCCGCGGCGTGTATAGCGCGCATACACCAGCAATTGCTCGGGCGCGCAGCGTTGCAAGATTTCACCGTAAATTTTTTCCACGCACAGCTCGTGGAATTCCTGGTGCCGGCGCAGTGACACGACGTAGCGCAGCAGCCCTGCCCGGTCGATGCGCGGGCCCGCGTAGCGGACCTGCAGGCTGGCCCAGTCGGGTTGTCCTGTCACGGGGCAGTTGGATTTCAGCAGTTCGGACACCAGCGTTTCGCGTATGAAAGGGGCTGGCTGGGTGCATTGCAGGTAGTCGGGGCGTGCGGCCTGAGTAGGCTCGAAAGTCAGCTCGTCCTGGTCGTCGATGCAGGTGCCGCGCAAGGGGCTGCAGCTGAGCTCGAACGCGGGTCGCACTGAAAGGATCTCGACGTGAACGGGCGTGCCGCATGCTCTGGACAGATCCGTGTAGATCCGTTGCTGCACGATGTCGGCGTATTCGAATTTTTCTTCGTTGTAGCTGTTCAGATAGAGTTTGAGCGATTTGGATTCGACCAGCCTGGGGCTGTGCATGGGTACCGTGAAGCGGCCCATAGCGACGATCGGCTTGCCCTTTTTGTCCAGCCAGGACAGTTCATAGGCATTCCAGATGTCTGCTCCGTGCGTGGCCTGGGGCAGTGCCAGCGACGCTCGCGTGGTGGCACGTTCGATGGGGAACAATAGAGAGGGATCGTAGTGCGTCGAGCCTGGGGTGCGGTGCCCTAGCGGGCTGTCTGCCAGTGAAGAGTGGTCCATAAGGGATTGGTCAGGATGGAGTCCGTCCATTTTATAAGCCCGTTTTTTTGTATGGTGAAAAGCTGTGCTCGCCATGTGGAAATCTAATGACGCGGTGCCAATGTTTTTATTTCATGGATAGAAAATTAATTTCATAACATGGAAATATGTTTATAACATCATGATTAATAATATATAAATTTATTATCTTGTATAAGATATAAGTGTTATGTGCATCGCAGCATTCACGTAGACTGCTTCTGACGGATTTCTCTCTTTTCTACTCAGGAGCAACACCATGACTTCCCGTGAAAACGATGTGCGTACCCTGCAACGCCAATGGGCCGAGAACCCCCGCTGGCAAGGTATCAAGCGCGGCTATGGCGCTGATGAAGTCGTGCGCTTGCGCGGTTCGGTGGTCGAGGAGCACACGTTGGCGCGTCGTGGGGCCGACAGGCTCTGGGAACTTCTGCACACCGAAGACTACGTCCCCGCCTTGGGGGCCCTGACCGGCAACCAGGCCATGCAGCAGGTGAAGGCGGGCCTGAAGGCCGTCTATCTTTCGGGGTGGCAAGTGGCGGGTGATGCCAATATTTCAGGCGAGATGTACCCGGACCAGTCTTTGTACCCTGCCAATTCGGTGCCTAGCGTCGTGCGTCGCCTGAATAATTCTCTGGTGCGTTGCGACCAGATCCAGTGGATGGAAGGCAAGAATCCGGGTGACGAGGGCTACGTCGATTATTACGCGCCCATCGTGGCGGATGCCGAGGCCGGTTTCGGCGGTGTGCTCAATGCGTTCGAGCTCATGAAGTCCATGATCGTGGCCGGTGCGGCCGGGGTGCACTTCGAAGACCAGCTTGCTTCCGTCAAGAAGTGCGGACACATGGGGGGCAAGGTGCTGGTCCCCACGCGCGAGGCCGTCGCAAAATTGGTGTCGGCCCGCCTGGCGTCCGATGTGCTGGGTGTTCCCACGCTTCTCGTGGCGCGCACCGATGCCGAGGCTGCCAATCTGCTCACCAGCAACGTCGACGAGAACGACGCGGCGTTCGTGACGGGTGAGCGCACGGTGGAAGGCTTCTACCGCACCCGGGCCGGACTGGATCAGGCCATTGCGCGTGGCCTGGCGTACGCCCCCTATGCGGACTTGATCTGGTGTGAGACTTCCACGCCCAGTCTGGAATATGCGCGCCGTTTTGCCGAAGCGATTCACCGCCAGTTCCCCGGCAAGATGCTGGCGTACAACTGCTCGCCCTCCTTCAACTGGAAGAAGAATCTGGACGATGCCACGGTGGCCAAGTTCCAGCGCGAGCTGGGGGCCATGGGCTACAAGTTCCAGTTCATCACGTTGGCGGGGTTCCATGCGTTGAACTACAGCATGTTCGAACTCGCACACGGTTATGCACGCACGCAGATGAGCGCATTCGTGGAATTGCAGCAGAAGGAATTTGCCGCCGCCGACAAGGGGTTCACCGCGGTCAAGCACCAAAGGGAAGTCGGCGTGAGCTATTTCGACGCCGTGACCCAGGCCATTGAAGGCGGCCAGTCGTCGACCACGGCGCTGGCGGGGTCGACCGAAGAGGCTCAATTCGATGAGGCTGAAGCCAAGGTGGCGTAACGCTACTTTTTAACGAGACCGAGAGGACGGAGGGACGAGGGGCCCTCCGCGGTGTGCTTTGGGAAGGCGTGGCCTTCCCTTTTTTTATGTCCGGCCCCGTATCAGGTGCAGGTTCGTGTGCATCTTGCGGTTTGTCAGGTTCTTGTTAGATTTTATTAGGGAAAACCATTATTAGATAGCAAGAATCGGATACATTGAGGCCTGTGAACCTTCACGCTCAGAGAGGTCACAGACCAGTTGTTGAACCAGGGGCGACCAGAGTTCGCTGCCCATGGGGGGCCGGACGGGAAGTCCCGAGATCCAAGACGGGGAAATCATGGGTTTCATTCAGAAGTTCCTGAGAGGATTCCTGGGCAGGACCCTGCTCATCATCGTTGGCGTAGGCCTTGCGGGCTCCGCGTGGGCACAGCACATGCAGCACGACTCTGCCGCTACGGCACAGCCGGCCAGCCAGCGCCAGGATGTGAACTACCGGCCCGATGTCACGTTTACACTGCGCACCTCCATCGCGGATGGCCGGCTGGTATTCATTGGCGATCGGGGGCCGATTGCCGGCCAGGTGAACCCCGAGCTGAAGGTGCCTGAAGGGGCGGTGGTGCAGATCAACCTGATCAATGGCGATGGTGCGACGCACGACATCGTCGTCCCCGACTTCAGCGCCCATTCGGACAATATCTCCGGCAAGGATTCGGCGACCGCCATTGTGTTCCGGGCCGGCAAGAACGGGACCTTCGAATACTATTGTTCGCTCCCGGGGCACAAGGCAGCGGGCATGGTCGGCAAGGTCGTCGTGGGTGAAGCTTCCGCGCAGCTCAAGGCCGAGGCGCCTCAGATTGCGCACGATCCGTCCGATGTCGGTACGCCTGTGGGCAAGCGTGGGCCCGAGCACCTGACCGTGAACCTGCTCACGACTGAAGTCGAAGGACGCCTGGCCGACAACAGCACCTACCGGTTCTGGACCTTCAACAACAAGGTGCCGGGGCCGTTCGTGCGTGCTCGCGTCGGCGACACCATCACCATCAATCTGGCCAATGCCAAGGACAGCACCCACATTCACTCGATCGACCTGCACGCCGTGACGGGGCCAGGCGGGGGAGCGGCCGTGACTCAGGTGCCTCCTGGCCAGACCAAGTCGTTCGATTTCAAGGCGCTTCATCCTGGGCTGTACGTGTACCATTGCGCCACACCCATGGTGGCTCAGCACATCACCAACGGCATGTACGGCATGATCCTGATCGAGCCCGAAGGGGGGTTGTCCAAGGTCGATCACGAGTTCTATGTGATGCAAGGCGAGCTCTATACGGCGCAGCGTCACGGTGCGAGCGGCCTGCAAGAGTTCTCACTGGACAAATTGCTGGCTGAAAACCCCGAGCACGTGATGTTCAATGGGTCGATGGATGCACTCACCAAGATCTACAAGATGGAATCCAAGGTGGGTGACACCGTGCGCATCTTCTTTGGTGTGGGCGGCCCCAACCTGACCTCCAGCTTCCACGTCATTGGCGAGGTCTTCGACCGTGTCTACGACCAGGCCTCCCTGACCAGCAAGCCGCTGACGAACGTGCAGACCACCCTGGTTCCTCCAGGGGGCGCGACCATGGTGGAATTCAAGACCGACTACCCGGGCAAGTACTTGCTGGTGGATCACGCCTTGTCTCGTGTCGAGAAGGGTGTCGGTGGATTCCTGACCGTGACGGGCAAGCCGGATCATGAAATCTTCCATAGCGGCGAGGCCATTGATCCGAATTCCGGGCACTGACCCGTATAGGCAGGTTCGCGTGTGTTGTGCTAGTATCAGCAAATGCACGCGAGTTCCTATTTTTTCTTTTTTTACTTTACTTTTCCAAAGCCGCTGGCGGAGGAAGGGAATCGTTGCATCACTAAGTAGTCCAAAATTCCCTAAAAAGCCGCCGGCGGTGCCAGGCGGCTTTTTTGTTTGCTGCCTGTCTTGTCAGCCCCCTGGCACCCGGCCAACCGGAGTCATACCGTGTCACACAATACCGACGATATCCGCATCCGAGAAATTCGCGAACTCGCGCCTCCGGCGCATGTGATGCACGAATTCCCTTGTTCCGCAGCCGCGTCCGCCACCGTGCATGATGCGCGGCATGCCGTGCACGACGTGCTCTACGGGCAGGATGACCGGCTGGTCGTGGTGATCGGCCCGTGTTCCATTCACGATCCTGAAGCTGCCATGGAATACGCCCGGCGGCTCGCCGAGCAGCGCACGCGCTTTGCCGGTGAGCTCGAGATCATCATGCGGGTGTACTTCGAGAAGCCGCGCACCACGGTGGGCTGGAAGGGACTGATCAACGATCCCGGCCTGGATGACAGTTTTGACATCAATCAGGGGCTGCGCACGGCGCGCCGCCTGCTGCTGGACATCAATGCGCTGGGCTTGCCGGCCGGATGTGAATTCCTGGACATGATCACGCCACAGTACATTGCCGACCTGGTCTCCTGGGGCGCCATTGGTGCACGGACGACCGAAAGCCAGGTGCACCGCGAGCTGGCCTCGGGGCTTTCGTGCCCGGTGGGTTTCAAGAACGGCACAGATGGCAATACGCGGATCGCCATCGATGCGCTCAAGGCGGCCGCGCACTCGCATTATTTTCTGTCCGTCACCAAAGGGGGGCGGTCGGCCATCGTCGCAACGCGCGGTAACGAAGACTGCCACATCATCCTGCGTGGCGGCAAGGCGCCCAATTACGAAGCTGAGCACGTGCAGGCGGCGGCCCAGGCCCTGGAAAAATCCCACATGCGGCCGCGCGTCATGATTGATGCCAGTCACGCCAACAGTCACAAGGACTACACGCGCCAACCCTTGGTCATCGAAGACATCTGCACGCAGGTCGAGGCCGGTGACACGCATCTTTTCGGCGTGATGATCGAGAGTCACCTCGTGGGCGGGCGGCAGGATCTGGTGCCGGGCAAGGCGCTGGTGTATGGTCAGAGCATTACAGACGGTTGTGTCGATTGGGATACGTCGGTGGCGCTTCTCGAGCGGCTGGCGCGTGCGGTGCAGGGGCGGCGCGCCACCTTGGGCAAGTCCGAGGCGACCGCGGATGCGGCCTGACCGCACCGCCGCCTGAACTTTATTGGAACTTCCATGGATACCCTGCATTTCTCGCAACACGCACGACCCCTGCCGGAGGGGTTCGTCGCCGCGTTGCAGGAGCATTTTGCAGACCGCTGTTCGGTCGCTGAGTCGGTTCGTGCCCATCATGGTCGCGACGAATCGCCCTATTCCCCCATGCTGCCCGACGTGGTGGTCTACGCTCTGACCATTGACGAGGTCGTGTGGGTGGCGCGCTATTGTCATGCGCACCATGTCGCGCTCATTCCGTATGGCGCCGGCTCATCGCTGGAAGGTCACCTGTTGGCAGTGCAGGGGGGGATATCGCTGGATCTGTCCGGCATGAATCGCATCCTGAACGTGCATGCCGAAGATTTCACAGCCACTGTGCAGGCCGGGGTGACACGCAAACAGCTCAACGAATCGCTGCGGGATACCGGCCTGTTCTTCCCCATCGATCCCGGTGCTGACGCCAGCCTGGGTGGCATGGCGGCCACCCGAGCTTCGGGGACGAATGCCGTGCGTTACGGCACCATGCGTGAAAACGTCATGTCGCTCAAGGTGGTGACGGCCGATGGCCGGGTGATTGAAACCGCGAATCGGGCCCGCAAGTCGTCGTCTGGGTACGATCTGACGCATCTTTTCGTGGGCAGCGAAGGCACTCTGGGCATCATTGTCGAGGTGACGGTGCGTCTTTATCCGCAGCCCGAGGCAGTGTCGGCCGCCATCTGCAACTTTTCCGATCTGGACTCGGCCGTCAAGAGCGTGATCGAGATCATTCAGATGGGGATTCCCGTCGCGCGCGTCGAGTTCATGGATACCGGGGCCGTCCGGGCCACCAATCAATACAGCCACCTGACCTTGCGCGAGTCGCCGCTGCTGTTGTTCGAATTTCATGGCAGCCCGGCCTCGGTACGGGAGCAGGCCGAGTCGGTGCAAGGCATCACGCGCGACCATGGGGGGCAGGATTTTCAGTGGGCCGAACATCCCGAAGATCGCAATCGGCTCTGGACGGCGCGCCATAATGCCTATTTTGCCGGCTTGCAATTGCGCCCTGGATGCCGCTCCAGCACGACGGACGTCTGTGTCCCGATCTCGCGCCTGGCCGAGTGTGTCGGTGACACTGCGGCCGAGCTTGACCAGGCCAGCTTTCCGTACACGATCGTGGGTCATGTCGGAGATGGCAACTTTCACGTCCTGATGTTGCTCGATCCGGACAATCCTGCCGAATGGACCGAGTCCGAGCAGCTGAATCAACGCCTGGTCGAGCGAGCCATTGCGATGCAGGGGACCTGCACGGGTGAGCACGGGGTCGGCTTGCACAAACAGGCGTTCATGCGCGCCGAACATGGGCAGGATGGGCTGGACGTGATGGCGGCAATCAAGGCGGCGCTGGACCCGCATGACATCCTGAATCCCGGCAAGATGTTGCCACCCCCGGCTTCGGCCGCCTGAGCAAGGAACCCTGATGGACATGGCTACACCCGTTGAGGCAGCATCAACCGCCGTTCCCGATTTTCCCGGGTTCCTGTCGCAGATCCGCAGTGACGTTCCTGCGCATGCGATTCTCACGCGCCCCGACCAGACGCGGGCTTATGAATGCGACGGGCTGGTGTTGTATCGCGAACGCCCCGTCGTGGTGGTGCTTCCTGAAACCGAAGCGCAACTGGTGTCGGTGCTCAAGGCCTGTCGTGAGCACAACGTACCCGTCGTCCCCCGAGGCTCGGGCACGGGACTGTCGGGGGGCGCCACGCCGCACCCCCAGGGTGTCGTGGTGGGGATGGCCAAATTCAACCGCATCCTCCGGCTCGATCCCGACGCCTGTGTGGCCGTCGTAGGGCCGGGGGTACGGAATCTGGCGGTGTCCGAGGCGGCAGCACCCCATGGCTTGTACTATGCCCCCGACCCCTCCAGCCAGATTGCCTGCTCCATCGGTGGCAACGTGGCGGAAAACTCAGGCGGTGTGCACTGCCTGAAATACGGCCTGACCACCCACAACGTCCTGAAGGTCCGATTCGTGACCATCGACGGCGAGATCATCGAACTGGGAGGCGAGGCCCCCGATTCACCGGGGCTGAATCTCCTGCAGGCCTTCATCGGGTCCGAGGGGATGCTGGGCATGGTCACCGAAGTCACGGTCAAGCTCATCCCTCGTCCCCAGCTTGCCCGCGTCGTCATGGCGAGCTTCCCCAGCGTGGAGCTGGCTGGCGAAGGGGTCACGCGCATCATCGCGGACGGCATCATCCCCGCCGGCCTCGAGCTGATGGACAAGCGTGCCGTCAACATGGTCGAGCCCTTCGTCAAGGCAGGCTACGATCTGGAAGCGGCCGCGATTCTGCTCTGTGAATCGGACGGCACGCCCGACGAAGTCTCGGAAGAAATCGCCCGCGTCGAGGCCTTGTTGCGCGACGTGGGCGCGACGCGCCTGCAGACTTCGACCAGCGAGACCGAGCGCCTTAAATTCTGGGCAGGCCGCAAGAACGCTTTTCCCGCTGCAGGACGTATTTCGCCCGATTATTACTGCATGGACGGTACGATCCCGCGACGCCACCTGGGGCGGGTACTCGCGGCCATGGCCGAAATGGAACACCAGTTCGGCCTGCGCTGTTCCAACGTTTTTCACGCGGGTGACGGTAACCTGCATCCCCTGATCCTGTTCGATGCCAATTCTGCCGACGAGGTGCAGCGCGCCGAAGATTTTGGCGTGGCCATCCTTGAGCTCTGCGTTCAAGTCGGGGGCACGATCACGGGTGAACATGGCGTGGGAATCGAAAAGATCAACCAGATGTGCACCCAATTTTCTCGCGACGAGCTGGATGTTTTTTCGGCATTCAAACGCGCATTCGATCCGTACGGGCTGCTCAATCCGCTCAAATTGATTCCGACACTGGTGCGCTGTGCCGAATACGGCAAGATGCACGTGCATGGCGGGCAAGTTGCCTTTCCTGAAATCCCTCGCTTCTAGTGTGACTCATGGAATATGTGCTTTCTGAATTGAGCGAACAGGTGGCTACGGCCCGTGCTGCGCAGCGTCCGCTGCGTATCCGGGGCGGTGGCACGCACGCGTTTTATGGCAACCCTTGGGCGGCCGATGACACCTCGGCCTGGCTCGACGTGTCTGCCTACAAGGGAGTCGTGAGCTACGAGCCCTCCGAACTCGTGCTGACCGCCAGAGCTGGCACTCCTGTGGCTGAAATCGAATCGCTGGTGGCAGGTCAAGGCCAGATGCTCGCGTTCGAACCGCCTCGTTTTGGGGCCAGCGGCACGCTGGGGGGCTGCATTGCGGTGGGGCTGGCGGGCCCGCGCCGGATGGCGGCCGGCACAGTCTCGGATTTCGTGCTGGGCACGCGCCTGCTGGGGGCCGATGGCAACGTCCTGCATTTTGGCGGCGAGGTCATGAAGAACGTGGCTGGTTATGACCTTTCGCGCCTGTTGGCGGGCTCCCTGGGGGTGCTGGGGGCCTTGGTCGAAGTCTCGATCAAGGTACTTCCCGTGCCGCGTTCCGAGCGCACCACGGTGCTGGCGCTGGACGAAGCCGCCGCCTTGGAACGTTGCCTGCAGTGGCGCTCGAAACCCTTGCCGATTTCGGCTACGGCATGGACCGCCGATGAGTCTGGTGGCGGGCGCCTGGCAGTGCGGCTGTCGGGGAATGGATCGGCCGTGCGGCAGGGCTTGGGCCACCTGGGTGGTCAGGTCTTGCCTGAAACAGAGGCTGAGGCCTTCTGGCTCGGCATGCGGGACCAGACTCACCCGTTCTTTTCACAGCGATCCTTGTGGCGGGTAGTGCTTCCGCCCAAGGCGCCGACGTTGAATCTTGGCCCCACCCTGCACGAATGGCAAGGTGGGCTGCGCTGGTTGGCGGGCTCGCAGGATGCTGCCGCTTTGCGGGCCAAGGTGCAGTCTCTGGGGGGCTCGGCGTGCCTGTATCACCGGGGTGATGTGCCGGTCGACATTCCCACCTTTCACCCGCTGGCTGCTGGCGTTCTCCAGATCCACCAACGGCTCAAGCAAGAGTTTGACCCTGCAGGCGTCTTCAACCGCCATCGCCTGGTTCCCGAATTCTAAGGACTTTTATGCAAACCCAACTCGCCGACTGGGCGCAGGATACTGATTTTGGCCGCGAAGCCGAAGAAATCCTGCGACGTTGCACCCATTGCGGCTTTTGCCTGTCCGCCTGTCCCACGTATCAGATTCTGGGCGACGAGCTCGATAGCCCACGTGGGCGCATCTATCAGATGAAGCAGCTGCTCGAAGGCGCCGAACCCAGCTATGTGACGCAACAGCATCTGGATCGCTGTCTGACCTGCCATGCCTGTGAAACCGTGTGCCCCTCGGGGGTCACCTATGGAGCCCTCGTGGATATCGGGCGCCAGGTCATTGCCGAGAGGGTCCAGCGTCCGTGGCGCGAGCGGACCTTGCGCAGCGTGCTGCGGTGGCTGATGGGGTCGCGTGTGTTCCCGGCGCTGTATCGCGCAGGGCAGTGGCTGCGCCCGGTGCTGCCGCGCACCCTGCAGGCCAAGATCACGGTGGCTCGTCCAGCCGGCACTTTACCTGGCGAGCAGTCGCGTCACGCCCGCCAGGTCCTCATGCTGTCCAATTGCGTGCAACCTTCGATGCTGCCGTCCATCGATGCCGCCACTATCCGGGTGCTGGACGCGGTGGGAGTCGGTGCGCGCTACGCGT
This sequence comes from Castellaniella sp., assembly GCF_036379515.1. Classification (GTDB taxonomy): domain Bacteria; phylum Pseudomonadota; class Gammaproteobacteria; order Burkholderiales; family Burkholderiaceae_B; genus Castellaniella. Next base: position 103,668 of record NZ_DASVGN010000003.1, on the reverse strand, counting down.
CGGGCTCGGGGTGTTGCGGGGCTGTCAACTTTCACCTGGATGCACAAGAGGCTGCCAGGGACCAGATGCGGGCCAATGTGGATGCCTGGCTGCCCTTGCTCGAGTCGGGTGAAGTCGAGGCCGTAATCGTGAACGCTTCAGGGTGCGGCGGCATGATCAAAGACTACGCGCGACATTTGCGGCACGACCCGGCTTATGCCGAGCGGGCGCAACGGCTCATGCCTTATGTGCAGGACATCGCCGAATTTCTGGCGCCCATGGCCGATGCAGTACGCGCGAAGATGCGTTCCACCCCCGGGCGCTGTGCCTTCCATGCGCCCTGTACGTTGCAGCATTGGCAAGGATTGCGGGTTACGACCGAGCGCCTGCTGCAGGATCTGGGCTTCGACTTGCAGGATTTTGCTGAATCGCAAATGTGCTGTGGGTCGGCCGGGACTTACTCCATCACGCAGCCCGAGCTTTCGCTGAGCTTGCGCGACCGCAAACTCAAGGCCATCCAGGAAACGCTGCCGGACACCATTGTGTCGGCGAACATTGGCTGCATCTGCCATCTGCAGGGTGGCACGGGCACCCCCGTGCGGCACTGGATCGAGTCCGTGGACGAGGCCATGCATGGCTGAACAAAGGCCAGCCCCGGGTGCCCGTGTGGTGATCGGCATGTCGGGTGGTGTCGACTCGTCGGTGTCCGCGTGGCTGCTCAGGCAGCAGGGGTACGAGGTCGTGGGCCTGTTCATGAAGAACTGGGAGGACGACGACGACACCGAGTACTGCTCGTCGCGTCAGGATTGGCTGGATGCTGCGAGCGTGGCGGACGTGGTTGGCGTGGACATCGAAGCCGTCAATTTTGCGGCGGAGTACAAGGACCGGGTGTTCGCAGATTTCTTGCGCGAATATTCTGCCGGCCGTACGCCTAACCCTGATGTGCTGTGCAACGCCGAGATCAAGTTCAAGGCGTTTCTCGATCATGCCATGGGGCTGGGTGCCGACTACATCGCCACTGGTCACTATGCCCGCGTGCGGCGTACAGAGTCTTCGTACGGAGTCCGCAGCCAGTTGCTCAAGGCCGTGGATGGCAGCAAGGACCAGAGCTATTTCTTGCATAGGCTCAATCAGTCACAATTGGCCCGCACGCTGTTTCCGCTGGGTGAATTGCATAAAACAGAGGTGCGGCGCATTGCTCGCGAGATCGGCCTGCCAAATGCCGCAAAGAAGGATTCCACCGGAATCTGCTTCATTGGCGAACGGCCGTTTCGAGAGTTCCTCAATCGCTATCTGCCCACGCATCCAGGCCCCATGTGCACACCCGAGGGCCTGGATCTTGGTCAGCACCAGGGGCTTGCCTTCTACACGCTAGGTCAGCGCAAGGGACTGGGGATCGGGGGGGTGCACGGCACCCAACGCGGTGATGGCACGGCAGATGCCTGGTATGTGGCCCGCAAGGACATGGCGCGCAACGTGCTGTACGTGGTGCAAGGGCATGATCATCCATGGCTGCAGTCGTCGACGCTGCAGGCCCAGGACGCCAGCTGGGTTGCGGGCGAGCCTCCGTTGGCGGGTGCCTATGCGGCCAAGACGCGATACCGTCAGGCAGATGCAGCTTGCACGTTGGCAGCGGGAAACCAGGGTCGGTTCAGCCTGACGTTCACAGCCCCTCAATGGGCGGTGACACCCGGCCAGTCGGCCGTCTTGTACGACGGCGACGTATGCCTGGGCGGGGGCATCATCAGCTAGGGACGCTGGATGTGTCGGTTGGCCTGCCCGAAGGTGGGCGTTCAAGCAACCAGGCGGATTAGCGGCGTAGCCAGGCCATCAGGCGGCCGGCGGACGGGTGGCGATGAACGAAGCCCGGGCGTTGAGCTTCTCGGTCAGTCGCGCCAAATTGGCGTGGTGCGGGCGCCAATCGAGCTCGGGGCTACGCAAATCCAGATAAGACAAGGCGACGCCAGTCGCAATGTCGGCCAGGCACAGGTTCACGCCACAGCAGTAGGCTTGCTCACCGAGCAGGCTGTTCATGTAGTCCAGGGCTGCGTGGATCTTCGAGGTCTGGCGCTCGACCCAGGCTGGATCACGCAAGGCCTCAGCCCGCCGGTGGGTTTCGATGAAAGCGGTTGAGCAGGCGTCCATGACGCCATCGGCCAGGGCTTCCCAGCGTTTGACTTCGACGCGTTCGCGCCCTGGGGGTGGGATGAGCCGGCCCACAGGAGAGAGCGTATCCAGGTATTCGACGATCACGCGCGAATCGAAGATGGCTTCGTTTTCGTCGAGGATCAGGCAAGGAACCTTGCCAAGCGGATTGTGTGCCGTCACCTGAGCTGTCGCTCCCCAGGGGTCGTCGAGAATCAGCTCATAGTCGAGTTTTTTCTCGGCCAGCACGATGCGCACCTTACGGACGTACGGGCTAGTCAGGGAACCAATCAGTTTCATGGCACAACAGGGTAGTTTGAGGCCCAAAAAGTATAGCAGGCTGAACCTTGGCCCGGATGATAGAATCCCTGCTGGTTTCCCTCATACCCACCGGGTGTTGTGCGTGGTCTACACCGCAGCACTCGTGATCTCCTTTCCATCATGCAGATTGATTCCACGCTGAGCGTACTCAACGCCCTGTCGCCCCTGGATGGGCGCTATGCTTCCAAGGGCGATGTGCTGCGCCCCTACCTGTCTGAGGCGGGGTTCATGGCCCATCGGGTCGAAGTCGAAATTGCCTGGCTGGTGGGTCTGTCGGGCGCAGGCCTGCCTGAGCTGCCCGCTTTCAGCGATTCGGCGCGCACGCGTCTGAAGGCCTTGGTTCACAATTTTTCAGAATCTGATGCAGCGCGCATCAAGGCTATAGAACGCACCACGAATCACGACGTGAAGGCGGTGGAATATTGGCTCAAGGAACAGGTGGCCGACGACGCCGAACTGGCACGCGCGGCTGAGTTCATCCACTTTGCCTGTACCTCGGAAGACATCAACAACACCTCGCACGCGCTGATGCTGGGTCGGGCCCGCAGCCAGTGCGTGCTGCCCAGCCTTGAAACCATCGTGGCGCGCTTGCGTGATCTCGCCCGGCAGCATGCCGATCAGCCCTTGCTGGCGCGCACCCACGGCCAACCCGCCACCCCTACGACAGTAGGCAAAGAGCTGGCCAACGTCGTGGCACGCCTTGAGCCCGCTTTGCGGGCCATTGCAGCCGTGCAACCCTTGGCCAAGATGAACGGCGCCACGGGCAATTACAACGCGCATCTGGCGGCATACCCTGAAGTCGATTGGCCGGCCTTTTCGGCCAAGGTGCTCAAGGGCCTGGGGCTGGCCCAGAACCCGTACTCCATCCAGATCGAGCCGCATGACTGGATGGCGGTGCTTTTTGATGCCATCGCGCGTGCCAACACCATTCTTCTCGATCTGAATCGCGACCTGTGGGGCTACATCTCGCTGGGGTACTTCAAGCAGCGCCTGAAAGAAGGCGAGGTGGGCTCATCCACCATGCCGCACAAGGTCAATCCGATCGATTTCGAGAATTCCGAAGGCAACCTCGGACTCGCCAACGCCGTGTTGCGTCATCTGGCTGAAAAATTGCCTGTTTCTCGCTGGCAGCGGGATCTGACTGATTCCACGGTACTGCGTAACCTGGGGGTGGCGTTGGGCTACTGCCTGGTGGCCTATGAGGCCTGCCTTCGCGGGCTGGGCAAGCTTGAACTCAATGCCGCTGCGATCGATGCCGACATCGACGCCTGCTGGGAAATCCTGGCTGAACCCGTACAGACGGTGATGCGCCGCTACGGGTTGCCTCATCCCTATGAACAGCTCAAGGCGCTGACGCGCGGCAAAGGCATCACCCAGGAAGCATTGCGCACGTTCATTACCGGTCTGGATCTGCCTGCGGAACCGAAGGCCCGGCTGCTGGCCATGACGCCCCGCAGTTACGTAGGCCTGGCGGCAACGCTTGCCCAGTCTGTGTAGGCCGGCAATGGCTGGGGAGCCGCTTGCGAAGCGGGCCGCCAGCCATTGCCGGGGCATTGCGTTTCTGCATGGTTTTGCAAAAACGTGTATAGTTTCGTTCTTCGCAAAACGTGCGAGGGGTTGTTAGCTCAGTTGGTAGAGCAGCGGACTCTTAATCCGTCGGTCGACAGTTCGAGCCTGTCACAACCCACCAGATTTCCTGCTTTAAATCAAGCAATTAGCCGCTCAGATTCTTGAGCGGTTTTTTCTTTTTCGGCCGATCGCTATGCTTCTTCAAGGTGCGTTCGCCGGACGGATACCCTGGGTACAGCACTTCGTGACCTGGTACAACACCGCGCATCGTCACAGCGGTCTGAGATTCGTCACGCCGCAGCAGCGACATCTGGGGTGCGATCGTGCAATTCTGGCTTATCGCGAGGTGGTCTATGAGGCCGCGAAACGCGCCAACCCGAGGCGCTGGAACAGCCGTTGCACGCGCAACTGGACGCCCGCGAGCGAAGTGTGGCTTAACCGACCGAAGGAGCACCGTGAAGCCCCTGAGAATCTAAAAGCTGCTGCATGAAAAAGCGGACATCTTCGTTGACAAACACCGAGGGCTGGGATGTGAATGACGCAGACTTATGCGGGGAAGGCGGCATCTTCGTCATGGTCCTCGATACTCTCCGGGCGCTCAGATTGCTCCTTGCCTTTCCAGCCGGTTTTCTTCGATCCTTGCATGACGATGTAAATATCGCGGTCGGCCTCGTTAATTGCTTGCACAATGTTCTTCACCCGCTCGTTCCCGTCAGCATGAGCGGTGTAAATAAACCTTATCATGCTGTTGGCGAACTTCGGAACCTTGCTGTTTTTTTCCCATTGGGCAACAGATTGGTCGGTCCTCCCGAGGGCATGACCCAAGTCCTTCTGAGACATCAGTAGCGCCAGTCTCAGGTAACGAAACTCCGCGCCGGTGAGGTTCGATTTCTTGCGCACGAGAACCTTGCAGATCGCCCTGGTCAGGCCATCTACATCTTCAATCGAAACGGCGTTGCCGTAGGGTGTATTTCTGGTCTCGTATCCGTTGACCAGGTACACATTACGGAGGCCTCCGTCCGTAAAGTGATACATGACTAATCTCCAATCGTAAACGCAGTCACAACGATACATTTCGATGTACGCACATGTTCAAGCGCAACTATGACGGCAACTGGCCGTCCGGCGCAGTACCGTTCCATTCTGCATTCTGTGCATCCGGTCCGAATATTCGGCTCTGGCTCCCTGCTGATCGCTCCATTCTGGAGCGCGTCGAGCGCAACGGCCATGGTGATGGCGCGCTTGCGCATCTGTTGCTTGGCGTGCTCCGTCCAAATGACTGAGCTGCTGCTCCTTGCAAGGCTTCGGATCTTTCGTTCCCAACCTGATCTGCTCACGGCCATGACGTCATGATACCTATGATTTCTATAGGTCGCTACAGTTATTTAGTAACCGCACCGTCAACCCCAACCTCATGCCACCAGGCCACAACCGACCCCACCCAAAAACCCGTTACCCCTTCCTCGGCTCCACCAGACTACACTCCAAACCCATACCAGAAGGCATCGTCTTCCACCCGCGATAATTGCAGGTCGTGCGCTCACAAAAAGTCCTGGAGGGTTGGTCGAGATGGACGGTGACCTTATGTCCAGTCTACGGCGCGGCCGCCTAATCCGAATTGTGCGAGAACTCTACGGTGCAGCGAAAAGCGTGAAGAGTCAACGTGATTGCCAAGCGCTGCGTCCTGCTCGTCCTGACATAGTTGCACGAGCCCACGGATTGATGGTGGCTCGTCGGCTTCGATGATGTGGTATTCGCGTCGTAGCGCGCACACTTCAGCGTCTCCGGCTTCCACGACCTTCGACAAGAGAGTGGCAAACCTGGAAGCGAGTCCGCCGTGTCTGGCAGCCATCCCAGCGCAGTCCAGAACAATGGTGGCGATGGTACCGGTGATGTTCTGCAAGGCAGCGTTTTGATGGTACCCGGGGCTCGCTAGATTCGCAGTTCGGGCGTCACTCACGCCGCCATCTTCAGTTGCTCGCTCGGCCATCTGCCCAGCTTTGATCGCGTCAACGTCTTGCCGAGTTGCACAGTCACCGCTTGCGGCGTTGACTACCAGCAGCCCGGAAAACGCATCAATCGCATCCATGCTCTGTCCCAAGCTCAATCCCATGCCGCGCAAGATGGGCGACATCTGGATGAACGATTCTTTGGTCTCGTTGATCGAGCGGAAGGTGGTCTGCGCAGACTGAACCATCCGATCTTGCACCTGGTTGTATTCGTCAGCGCTTTGGGTTGCCATCTTCAGGCGACTTGCATGCTGGCCCCACTGGTCGGCAGTGTCGATGATCTTCATGGCCGAGAATCCCGCGAACGCGGCCCGCAGCGTACGGTTGATCGTCGCGGCAGCCGTAGCGGCCCGGTCGCCAGAGGCATCAAAGGACTTGCTCAGGCGGTCCACATCACCGGCACCCTGACGAGCAGCGCTTCCTGCTGTGGAGAACAATGCGCCAGCGGTAAGCGCGGACTGTCCCGTCCTCGTGGTGGTTGCGGACACGCGAATTCCAACGGCGTCCATCGCTTCAACCGCTATCTGCAGATCCTTGGCCTTCTGCTCGGCGTTGCGACTGTCGATGGTGATGGAAAGGCGGGATTCGTTTGCCATGTGGCACCCAACAAAAAGGCCCTGCCAATGGCAGAGCCTGAAAACGACAAACCGCCCGAAGGCGGCGAAACACATGCTAAGCGGTCACTGCGGAAGTCGTGCGCTTCCTGTGGGGGAGGAATCGCAAGATGAGGCCCATACCTTCTCGAAATCGGCGGGCGAAGTCGTCAGTCCGTCATCCACGACGACAAGGTCCTCTCGCACAGCGATGAACCGTCTGTACCCGACGTAACCACCCAGCGCGTTTTTCGCGTTGACCTCGCCGCAGACACCATACTGATTACGGAACTTCGCGCTGTCCGGGTCCTTCAGTCCAGCAACAACCCAGCTTCTGACCAGGCGTTGGAGCTTGATTTCGTTCAGGCGAACGTCTTGCGATTTCGGGCTTGGTTCGGTCCGCACGAAGCGCGGCTCAACTTGCGCGGTCGGTGTCTCGTTCCGGCTATTGACGGCCACTTGAAACGCTCCGTATGCCAACGCCGCGACAGCAACGATAGAGAGCAACACGTACGTACCGGTCTTGCTTTTCTTCACTGCGACCTCAGGCACCAGATCATCCAAGGCGCTGTTGTAATGTCTCATGCCTCTGTCGATGTATTCCTGCGCTTCCTCTTTGGTGGCGAAGCCAACCGTGCCCGCGTACCAAAGACCGTACTTCCCTTTCTCTGGCCCCATCCCGCTCTCTTCCGTAACCTATCATTACGCTGACTATACCGCCGCCATCCACTCACGGTCCACGGACAGCACGCACCGATCGAGCAGTTCACGATCCATATGCAAGCCGTGCGCTTTGGCCACCGCCGTCACATCAGCCTCAGAGAGTGGCAGCGGCGAGGCCTTCGCTCCCACGACATACCGCCTTACCAAGTGTGCCGCAGAGAACACTGACAGCGCGTACTCGACAACCACATCGGTTTCGGCTTCCGGCGGCACCTCAACGCCAAGCGCGGAATAGACTAGCCCCACTCTTTACGTGCGACTGTGTGCAGATGCGAGATCAATGCCAGGCGTCGGCAGACGGTATGCGTAGTCGCGAGAAAGTCTGAACATCCTGCCATTTCGTGACAAGCGTGACGGAGCCTGACAAAGATAGCCTCGTTGTTTTTGCTATAAAGAAGTCGGGACAACGATTGGGACGAGGATATGGCCATTCAGATGGTGTGTCGGTACGGCGTGGTGTTGTTTGTCGTGGCACTGATGGCGGGTTGTGCCTCGCATCCTCGGCGTTCGGGGCAAAGTGCGATTGGCAATCAGTGCCCCACCCAAGCCAGTTGCAATTACAACGGTCAGTACGAACCTGGCGAGCGCGATTACGCCGAGCAAGAGGCGCGGCGTCTGAATCAGCAGCAAACCCAGCGCCTGCAGCGCTCGGGCGGCTGGTGGTGATACCAACACGCTGCCCCGCGCGATGCGGGGCAGCTTGGGCGGTACGGCCTTGGAACTGCCGCTTAGAAGTCGTCGTCGAACACCACGCCTTCGTCATTGCGGCGCATGACACTCACCTTGTAGGCGGCGATGTCCTGTTCTTGTGGGCTCGCCTGTGTCTTGCTGATATTCAGCCACTTTTCCATGTACTTGAGCGGGTTCACCTGCGGGAAGGCATAGCGGTCGGTCGTCAGGCCCAGGGTGTTATAGACGTCTTTGGCGCAGTACAGCGTCCATGAAGACAGCCGCTTGGCGTTCATGCCCACCAGTTCTCGGCCTTCAGAGAACAGGTATTCAATCCAGGCGAGTTCGCTGTCGACGACTTCGCTCAGCATCTGTTCGATTTCTGTCTTGCATTCCTCGAGTGCGATGTGCCCGCGCTCGGTGGTCAGCTCGTTCTTGAGCACGGCCCGATCCAGCTCGGCGTGGATTTCAAGCTCGTCTTGCGCGATCTTCTGGATGGATTTGCCGATGGGCTGGAACATGCCCGTGTCGCAGATGGCGAAGGTCACGGCGAAAGAGGCCATGAATTGAATGCGTTCCATGCAGAACAGGGCGACGACCATCTTGAAGATGATGTTGTATGTCGCCTGGTCGTTGGCCAGCTGTCCCAGTGCATATTGGTGGGACGCCTGAAAGCCTTCTTCGAACGCGCGCACCACGCACGAGAGCCGTTCGTGAGCCTGACGCACGTGCAGGATCTCGTCGATGATGGTCGATGCGTCGTCGAACGAGTTGCGCACGATCTCGGAATAGGTGGCGGCGTGGACGACTTCGTTGTCGGACACGCGCTGCCAGGCGGCCCAGAGCTCGCTAGATGTGATGAATGGGGCCAGCACCGGTGCGATGGCACGGGAGGCGACGCTGTCGGCTTCCCATTGCCAGGCCAGCGTTTTGATCATCATGTCGTAGGTCGCGCGGTCGGCCTTTTTGAAGTCGGCATTGCACGACGAATAATCGAATTCGTTTTCGTCCCAATCCAGTGACTTTTGGGTCTTGTAGAGCTCCCAGATGCGCGGATAGTGGCGATTGATGGTATCGAAGAGCCCTTGACGCTCGCCCAGAAACAACAAGGGCTTCTCGTAATCGTGTTTGTCGTAATTGAAGACGTTTTCAGACATGTCGAAGTTTTCCGTGGGTGCGGGTCGGGTGTGGTTGCACCCGGCCCGTGTTCGATTACAGCGTGCAGGCCCCGACGCAGACGGGGTCGAGCTCGTAGGCGGCGTCTGGCGCGACCGGCGCGGCAGGGGCGTTCGCCGTAGGTTCTGCTCCCTGCGTGGCGGGCAATTCGGCAATGCGCTTCATGCCCGCAGAAGTTTTCTGGTTCATGTAGTACTTGGACTTCAGCCCCATCTTCACGCGGTACAGGTAGTTCTGGATCATTTCGGTGGATTCGATGGACGCATCGCCGATGACCTTGCGGTAGAAATCAGCCGAGATGCCTTGATCGGTCCATTTCTGGATGATGGCATAGGCATCCGTCATGTCTTCGGCCGAGATGTCCCAGGCAGATTCATACCAGGCGCCCAGTGTGTCGCCTTCGGGGGCCGCCCAGTAGTTGACGCGTTCGTTGTCGGTCTTGATGAGAGTGAGCTCACGCACCGGGTACACGCCGTTGGTGGTGCCAGAGGCATTGGCCGAGGTCTCGGTCGGCATGTGGGCGACCAGCACGGAATTGCGGATGCCCCCGTTGGCTACGATGTCGGCGCGCAGGGCTTCCCAGTCGTAGTGGGTCTCGAACGCCGCAATTTTGTCGACGCTGCGGTTGTACGTATCGGTGGGCAGCCAGCCGGCCGGCCACTTTGTCTTGTGCATCCAGGGGGCGTTGCCTAGTTCCTTGCCCAGTTGCAGGCTGGCGCGTACCAGGTGGTAGTAGTGGCGTTCGGCCACCGTATGGATGAATTGCTTGCCGTCTTCAGTGCTGTAGTGCTTGTGGTTACGGGCCATCAGGTGGGCGAGGCCCAGGATGCCCACGCCAGCGTTCAGGCGGGCGCGCGAAGTGAAACCCACGTGGGGGAGCTCGTAGTGTGCCAGGTGGATGCACTTGTCGATCATGAGCAGCGCGTAATACGCCACCTCGGCGTATTGGTCGTCGGTGTCGATATTCGAGACCACGATGCCTGCCAGGTTGCATGTGGCGACTTCGGGGGCCGAGCGGTGCAGGATCTTTGTCACGACAGTGCCGTCGTCCAGCGTGTCGCCTTCCTGGATGTCCTCGAGCCAGAGCTCGCCACGCGCTGTGTTGACTTGGACGCCGTTGGGTTCCAGGTGTCGCGTTTGCCCGTTGGCGTCTTCGTAGTCAATGCAGGCGATGTCGTGATCCTGATAGATCTGCGTCATGTGATCGTAGGCACCCGTGGGCAGATCGATCTCGGAGCACAGGTTCGAGCTGTGGATCGTGTCCTTGAATGGGGTGTGGTGATTCATCTCGTAGAGATTGTGCTCGTAGATGCGGCCGGTTTCGTTCCACTCGTTGGTGGCCGTGATAAGCAGTTCACGGGCGTTCACGTAGTGCTTCTTGAAACCCGGATCGGCTTCGTAGCGGGCGTAGAGCGCCTCGAAGCGGGCTTCGTCGTCGCTGTAGAGTGCGTCGTACAGGTCCGGCGCCGTGAAGCAATTGAAGAGAAATATTTCTTCGTTGCGCGCGACCTTGCGGGCGAAGAAGCGGTTTCCGCCCCAGGAATAGTCCATGCCGCGAATCTTGCGGTCGGCTGTGGACATGGGGTTTTTCAGGCGCAGCAGCGTTTCGACTTCGGGGTCGAAGATGGAGAAGTAGCTGGTGCATGCACCGCCCCGGCCGTTTTGCAGCGAGGCTTTGACCTCGGCCACGACGGCGCGCAAGTAAGGCAGTTTGCCCTGATGGCGGATTGCACCGCCCCGGACGGGGTCGTTGAGCGAGCGGATTCCCATGTGCGACCCGATGCCAGCACTCATGTAGGTCATGGTGTTGGCAATGTGGTTGCCCACGGCAATCGAGCGGGCCGAATCGTCGGTGGTGTAGAGGCAGCAGCTGGCGTAGCCGCGCAGCGGCGTACCCAGGTTGACGTGATTGGGGGTAGGGGCGTTGATGCGGTTTTTGGACAGGTGCTTGTAGAACTTCGAGACGTCGTTCATGCGCCGTTCGTGGGGCTGGTCCACGGACAATGCCATGGCCATGCGCATGTACATGAACTGTGGCGTTTCGTAGTGGATGCCGCGCACGCGGTCGGAAATGGCGTACTTGGTCAGCGCGGTGTGGATCTGGTAGTGCGCGTATTCGAAGTCGCGTTCGTGGTCGATCATGCGCTCGACTTCACCGTATTCGGCGTCGGAGTAGTCCAGATGTTCCATGAGCCCCAGGGCGGTGAGCTTGTCGTGCAGTTCGCGCACCGTGGGGAACCGGCCTCCGCAGACGTCCTTGAGCTTCTTGTGCACCAGCGCCGCGTACAGGCGCCCGGCCATGCGGTTATAGGACCAGGTGTCGAAATCCAGGCAGGTCTTGATCAACCGGATCTGCAGTTCTTCGGAGGTGCACTCCTCGGGCATGCTGGGGACGGTTTCGAGTACGACGGACGACCAGTCGACTTCGTCGCCCAAGGTTTTGGCACCCCATTCGCCCCAGCCATTGACCTTGGAAGGGGTAAAGGGCTCTGTGCGTCCGTCGCGCTTGATAATGTTCTTGATCATGGTCCTCTCGTTCTAGGAATTCGCAGCTTGCATGGTGGCGCCGCGATGACCCGGCAATCGCCCGATTATCCCGTGTTTTCAAGGGACGTCTACGGGTTTGTTGGTTATGGTGTGTTGCGGGCTTGACTACAATATGTTGTGATTCGAGGTACAGAATACACCATAGATAGTGTGAATCTCAATCTTGACAGACAAGATTTTTTGACCGTCCAAAGGGGCTTTTCGGGCAGGCTCGACCGCGTTGTTTTTGCGCTGCAAAGCGGGGTGTCCTGTTCTGTGGCGGCGGCTGTCGGAGCCGTTTGTGAACCTGTCTCCGGCGGCTCATGTTCACGGGATTTGCGCGTTGCAGCAGCGCTTCTGTAGCATCGTTTCCAAGAATTTTTTAGTGTTTTAATTTTTTTCAGAAACATGGGGTGTGGGGAAAGCGCCGCGGTTTGGGTCGGCGCGGGCCTCGGGAGAAAGCACGCAACATGAGTACGCCGATCAGCACGCAGGAACGCAACCAGATCAAGTTGCAAGGATTTCTCGAAGACAAGCTCAAGTGGCACGATTACACGCACATTGCCGTGGATGACGACTCGCTGGCGCCAGCCGACTGGTTTGTGCACACCGTGGGCCGTGCACGCTCGGGCAAGCCTGAGCTCATCGTGACCGGCCAGATCGATTCCAGGCGCGCCATGGATCTGATCTCTGATGTGGTCGCATACGAGGCGCGTGGCGGCGTGTTGAGAGACGGTGAACGCCTGACGCCCGATCAGGCGCGCATCTCCTTGGTGCTCAAGGATGTATCGACGCCTTTTGTGCGCGACAAGAGAGTGGTACAGGCCACCAGCCGGTTTGGCTCTGGTATTCGGGTGATACAGGTAGTGTGGCCGGATGGCGCGGGGCGTTTCCCGGATGAGCCGGGCTACGACGCGGCGGGTTGCCCCCAGCAGGCGTTGTGGCGGGCCGGCTGACCTTTTGGCACTTGTGCGGGCGTTGGGGGCACTGAAGGTCGCGCATAATGAGGCTTCGAGACTCACCTGGTGCCTTGCTGCGGGTGAGCTGCCAGAATCTCGGAACAGGAGTTGTCTTGATGAACACCCCTTCGTCTCAGCCACAGTTGTTCGAGTCTCATGAATGTCCGGTGGTCGATGGACATCGACAGGTGCAGCGGCTGGCTGCGCGCATCGCCGACGTAGGCGGGATTCCCATTCATCGTGTCTTGCCTCAGCGTGCCCGCCGTACGGTGGGCGCCTGGTGTTTTGCCGACCACGCGGGTCCTTCCCCGATAGAGGCGCGCCAACCAGGCATGCGGGTGGGACCCCATCCACACATTGGCCTGCAGACCTTTACCTGGATGATTTCGGGCGAAGTCCTGCACCGCGATAGCCTTGGGCATGTGCAAGAAATCCGGCCCGGGGAACTCAACCTCATGACTGCAGGACGCGGTATTGCCCATACCGAAGAGTCTGTTCCTGGTTCTACCAGTCTGCATGCGGCTCAGCTCTGGATTGCCCTGCCATTCGAGCACCGCAACACCGATCCGCGCTTTGACCATTACGAAAACCTCCCGCATTGGGTGGAGCAGGGCGTGGAGGCTACTTTGCTCATGGGCGACTACGCGGGTCACAGGGCGCCTGCGCTGGCGTTTTCGCCATTGCTGGGGATGGATCTCACCAGCCGTGCACCCCGCGCCTTGAGCTTGCCCGTTCAGGCCGATTTTGAATACGGCGTGCTGGTGCTCGATGGGCAGTTGACCGTGGGTTCCGAGATTTTTGTGGCCAATGAAATGGCTTATTTTGGCTGTGGTATCGAAGGTGTGAACTTTGACCTGGGCGCGGATACTCGGGTTCTGTTGCTGGGGGGGCGGCCCCTGGGCGAAGAAATCCTTATCTGGTGGAATTTCGTCGGGCACAGCCGTGAAGACATCGTTCAGGCCCAGGCCGACTGGGAAGCCGAGTCGGATCGCTTTGGACCTGTTCACGGGTATGTCGGAAAGCGGTTACTGCCGCCCCCCATCCCCTGGGCGCACTAAACTCGTACTTTTACGATGAGGAATTCCAATGGCTTTTTCTCTTTACGCGGCCACCGTGCCGGTGTTCAAACAGTATCTGAATGGCCTGGATGCCATCCTGACCAAGGCCGAAGGGCATGCGACGGTCGGCAAGATCGAGCCCGATGCGCTTTTGCAGGGACGCCTGTTTCCGGACATGTTTACTTTCGTGCGGCAGGTTCAGCTCTCGACCAGCTGGGCCCGCGAAATCACAGCTCGTCTGGCGGGCCTCGAAGTCCCTGAATACGAAAAGACTGAGCACAGCTTCGGCGATTTGCACGCGTTGATTGCCAAGACGCTGGCCTATCTCGATGGTGTCAGCGCGTCTGCCATCGAGGGTCAGTCCGAGCGCGAGATCGTTCTTCGCCCCGGCACGCCGCGCGAGCACCACTTCACGGGGCAGTCGTATTTGCTCAACTATGCCTTGCCGCAGTTCTTCTTTCACGTCACCACGGCCTACGCAGTTTTGCGCAGCAGCGGTGTGGTGATCGGCAAGCGCGACTTCCTGGGCCAGTACTGAGGTCCGGCGTGGCGTCCCGCCTGATTTGCGTGCACGCGTGTGCCGCCGAGTCAGGCTGGGATGTCGGCGGGCAGGTTGATCCGCGGATCAATACCCGTCGAATTCTTCGGTGCGGATGTTGTCTTCGTCTGCGCCGATGGACATCAGCAGCTCACGCATCGCTCTCACCATGCCCGGAGGCCCTGACAGGTAGTAGATCGGTGAGGCCAGATCTGGCACATGGCGTTTCACCATCGCAGCATCCACGCGGCCGTGTTCGGCGCCAGCCACTTTTTCCTGCGAGTAGACCGGCACGAACGTGAAGTTCGGGTTCTGATGTGCGAGCTTTTGCAGTTCGTCGACCAACGGTGCCCGCGCCCGCGTGTCATTGGCATACAGCAAAGTGATCTTGTGGGCTGTCTTGTCGTGTGTGGCCTGCGCGATCATGCTGCGTACGGGGGTGATGCCCACGCCACCAATCAGGAACACCACGGTTTTGGATTCATTCTTGGGCAGCGTGAAGGCGCCAAAGACGGCGTCCAGCTTGACGGGTGTACCCAACGGGAGATCGCGGATGGTATTTTTGAACGGGGTCCCCCGCATGCGGGTAATGGCTGCAATGTGGTCTTCGTAGGGCGCGTTCACGAACGAAAAGCCATGCACGTAGGTTTTCTTCTCGGCCCCGGGTTTTGCCTCCAGGATGATGTCGAAGAATTGTCCTGCCCGGAATTTGAAGTCTTTGGGTTTTTCCAGGATGAACTCCATGGTGCCCTCAGCGACTTCCTTCCTGCCAGTGAGCTTGGACTCGTAAATTGCCATACGTGGCCTCCAGAAAACCGTGCGCCTGCGAATCACTGCGATCACCCCAGCGCGGGTGACGAGATCGGTGAATTCAGCGACGCACCTCAATTGAGCGCTGCTTACATTCTGTGATTGGTATATCACAAATCCATGACTCACCGTAGATAAGCCCGTGGGGTGTCGCGTAAACCGTGTATCTTGGACATCACCCCACCTTTCTTGAACGGTAAAATTGATGCGTATGTTGACGGATTCCTTGGGGCAGGCTTGGCAGGCTGCGCTGCTCGACGCTTCTTATGGCAGCGTGGCGCTGCTTTTTAGCCCGCTGCGTGGCAGCGACATCCGCTGCTACGAGATGCCTGCTGACACCATGGCCCAAGCCGAAGCCCAGTTGGCAGCCATGACTGAAGCAGACCTGCTGGGCCTGCTGGCGGAGGCACAACCCTGGACCCCCGGCTGAAGTCCTGCGCATTGCCCAGGGCGGTGAAGATTGCGCCCCTTGTCTGGGCAGTGCACCCATCCGAATTCAAGTATGCAGACTCGCCGAACAGGGCGCTAGCGTTTTGCGAGTGTCAGTGAGATTCCGATGAGGGAACTCGCGATCATCGCCAGGATCAGCAGCCAATACCCCACGCGGCGCGGGCCCGGGGTTCCTGCACGGACCGACCAGCCAAACAGGATCATGGCCAGATCGTAGAAGATTGTGCCGGCAATCAGCAGGCCGAAGTTCCCCGTGAGGGTGCCGCCGATGACCCCCGCGTGGCCCAGGTTCAGCAACACCCACTCTGCCCACAAAGTACCGACGCGGGGCGGATTCACCGCCAATGCAGCCTGTGCCGAGCCCAGCACGTACTGGACCACGCCTGTCACCAACACCAGGTAGGCGACCATCCAGACCAGTGGCATGGTGGGACGGTAGGCGATAGCGGCAGCAATCAGGCCCGCGCCGATGATGGCGAGCGCACCGGTCACTCTGAAGGGAGTCGAGGCGTTATTCATGATGGGATGCTTCCTGGGTTTTCCAGCTTTTGATTCTAGTGCTCCGTGTCGCCGGGGGGGCGGGACGGAAGGTGGGCTCAATAAAGGACGTGGTGCGCGTGCACGGTGGCCAGCAGGTATCGCAGGGCCTCGCGAGTGCCAGAGCCTTCCGGTGCCAGCTCTACGATGCGTAGTGCGCGCTCGCGCCAGTATGGGTCCGGGATGCGGCCTTCTATGACCATGCGTGCGTAGACTGAATCGTTGCGCCGTACCCGGTCCATCTGGTCGAGCAGGTCACCTAGCGTGATCAGGCTGATCTGGCAGGCCTCGGCGAGCACCACGCATTCGTTCATGGCTTGCTGCAACTCGGCGCAGTGCACATCCACAGATCGTTGGCCGTCAGCGCTGTAGAGCTGGATCACCAGCCCTTCGGACATGGTCCATTCCAGATCCGAAATGGTGCGTGCCGGCAGTTTGCCCAGGTCGCGTGCCTCGTGCGGCTTGAAGTTCATGAGTGGTGTTGCCATGGATGCTCTCCCTGTGCACGCTTTCATTGTGACCCGTATTCAGCGTGGTGGCCGGCAAACCACCGCTGGGCGTGGGCTCTTCTGGTCGCTGGAGCCTGCAGGCTGACGAATTGTGGTGAATTCTGTAGGGATACCAGGGCTATTCGAGGTATGATTGCGCGATTCCAGATTGGGTGCTCTATGTCGATTCCTCCTTCCTCCTCGAACCCAGATGCCTCACGGGCCGCTGACCCGGGAGTCGACGCGGTCTGGCCACGCTTGGCGCATGCACAGGTCTTGCGCCTGAGAGCGTTGACGGTGCTGGGGGTGGTCGCTGTCCTGACCCTGCCTTGGGTCGCCTCGGCCTGGCCAGAGGCCGGGTGGGTCAACCAAGGAATCGAGTGGCTGGGCGTTGCTCTGATCATCACGGCGATTTTGGGGCGTTGTGGTTGCATGCTGTATCTGGGTGGACGCAAAGGCGCCGACCTGGTGGCGGAAGGCCCTTATTCCGTCAGCCGCAATCCTCTCTACGTCTTCTCCATTCTTGCGGTTACGGGGATCGGCCTGCAGACGGGCAGCCTTGTCGTGGGGGCGGTGCTTGGAGCGCTGGCCTTTGCCGTGTTTCGCTGGATCGTGTCTGAAGAAGAGCAGCTCCTGCGGGTGGCGTTCGGCACAAGTTTCGAAGCCTATTGCGCTCAGGTGCCGAGGTTCTGGCCGCGTTCCAGCCTCTGGCATTCCCCGCGCCACGCCATGGTTGATCTGCATGGTGTCTGGAAGACGCTGCGCGATGCCTTGCCGTATTTTCTGGCGATTCCGGTGTTCGAGGCCATCGAGCTTGCACAGCGCGCCGACTGGGTGCATGTCAAGGTGTGGCTGTTCTGAAGCCGTCCTGAGTCGCGATGGCGCCGTGATACAGTGAGGCCTCTCTTTCGGTGAGGGTCTCAAAGATGGATATTGTCTTTGCGTCGCGGCATGACAAACATCCCGAAGAATGGGTAAGGGCATTGCAGCAGGCCCTGCCGGACCATTCTGTCCGCCTCTGGATGGAAGGTGCCGCTTCTGCCGGCACCGCACAAGCGGCAGTCGTCTGGGCGCCCCCGCAGGCACTGTTTGAGCAGGAGCCACATCTCAGGTACCTGTTCAATCTGGGAGCGGGGGTTGATGCGCTGCTTCAACTCCCGGGGCTACCCGCAGAACTCAGCATTGTGCGTCTCGAAGACGGTGGCATGGCCGACCAGATGGCCGAGTACGCGCTCTATCATCTGCTGCGCGAAGCACGGGGTTTTGGACAGTATGCCGATCAGCAACGGCAGGCGCGTTGGCATCGGATGAGCCCTATGTTGCGCGAGGATTGGCCCGTCGGCATTTTGGGTTCGGGGCGCATTGGCTCTCGAGTGGCGCAAGTATTCGCGGCGCTCGATTATCCCGTCGCAGTGTGGTCCCGCCAGGGCCTGCCCGTGGCCGGGGCAGAAGTCTTTTCGGGTCCCGAGGGTCTGCCAGCGTTCCTGGCTCGCACGCGGGTGTTGATCAACGTGCTGCCGTTGACCCCGGCGACTCAGGGCATTCTTTGTCAGGATACTTTCGAGGCGCTCAAGCCGGATGCCTTTCTGGTCAACATGGCGCGCGGTGCCCACCTGATCGAATCAGACCTTCTGGCAGCACTGGAAAGTGGCCGGCTGCGGGGGGCGGCACTGGATGCTTTCATCCATGAACCCTTGCCGGCGAGCCACCCGTTCTGGGCCCATCCACGCATTCAGGTCACGCCGCATGTGGCCGGCATGAGCCTGCTGGGGCAGACGGTGCGCCAGATCGCCGGAAAAATCCAGGCGCTGGCGCGGGGCGAGGCGATCTCGGGCGTGGTCGACCGGGCGCAGCAATACTGAGTCAGCGGCCGCCAGCAGCCTGCAGCGCAAGCTGAAGCGCCATTTCCTGACGCTCCCGGCTGTGCTCCAGCCCGTCCAGGAAGCGCTTCGGTATCGACTGAATGCCTCCGATGGCGCCACTCAGTGCCCCCGTGAGTATGGCCCGGGCCTGATTCTGGCCACCGCCATTGACGGCGTGCAGCACCGCAGATTCGAAGTCTCCCTGGAACCGTCCGGCCAGATAGTAGGCGGCCGGGAACTGGTGGTAGACGGCGCAGGGCATGCCGTAGACCAGCGAAGCCTTCCAGGCTGGTTCGATATGGATGTCGGGGTCGGCAATGGCGCGGAGAATATTCGAGACCGTCAGCAGCGCATCGGGTGAAGGGAACTGCCCCGCGTGCCGCGGTGCTTCTGGACCGGCCGGAGGGACCTGCTCGCCCGTGGACGTCACGCTGTGGAAAGGCAGTACGCCGTTGTGCACCAGGTCCATCAGGCGGCTCGAGGTCTGTGCATCCAGAGGTTCGCCGCGCACCAGGCTGCCCAGAATGCTGGCATAGGCCACGGTCATCGCCATGATGGTGGTGTCGCGCTGGGTGAGTGCCGTGTTGGTCGAAGCGTGTTCAGCCAGGGCGCCAGGCTGCAGCGCGTAGCGGATGCCCAGTGCCAGTACCCTCTCTGCCGCTTCAGTGGTATCGGCGAGGCCTGAAACCTGACCCCAGGGGCGTTTTGCCTTCACGCGCAGGCGCCAGGTCTCGCGGATGGACTGGCTGGTGTAGCCGCCTGGGCCTTGCATGGGGGTGCCGTCCAGCTTTGTGAAGAGGTCTTCATCCAGCCGTTTGCAGAAGTCCTCTTCCACGTAGTGCCCTTGTGTGGCAAGCGACTGTGCCAGCATTTCCAGGATGATGCCGGCCTGAGACGATTGACCTGCCTGCAGCCCTGCGTGATAGTGATCGGGCTTTGGTGTTGTGTAGTCTGTGATCCAGGGGCCGAAGTTGCGATGCAGTTCGTCCAGATCGTAGTACCAGTGCGGGCCCAGGGCGAGCGCATCGCCCACGAAGGCACCCATCAGGGCACCCTGAGCGCGCTGCTCGAAGGTGATTGAAGCTTTGTCGTTCATGAAAACTCCGTTCTAGAGGCTGCGATGTCACGCCTCATGCTGTGGAATGGTTTCAGCATACGACAAATGAAGGGCCGCCATAGAGAAGGGAGAAGGCGGCCCTGGGGTCAGGCTTTGTGTGAGCAGCCCGCCGTTGCGGGCGGAGGCACTCGTCAGAGAGCGGCGATCGCCGCGTCGTAGCCTGCGCGCAGCTGGGCGTAGACAGGGCCCGGCTTGCCGTTTCCGACCGCCTTGCCGTCGTACTGCGTGATGGGCAGGATTTCTTTGGTGGCCGATGACAACATGAGTTCGTCGGCGGCTGCGACTTCTTCTTGCAGGATCGCGCGTGACTCGAACCGGATCCCCAGTTTTTGCGCCAACTCCTGGATGAAGACGTAGCGGATGCCTTCCAGGATGAATTCGTCGCGCACCGGTGCAATGAGTACGCCGTTTTTCACGACCCAGACGTTGCTCGACGAGCCTTCAGAGAGGTGGCCGTTGCGG
This sequence comes from Castellaniella sp., assembly GCF_036379515.1. GTDB lineage: Bacteria > Pseudomonadota > Gammaproteobacteria > Burkholderiales > Burkholderiaceae_B > Castellaniella. The sequence goes on along the minus strand of NZ_DASVGN010000003.1, from coordinate 83,677 downwards.
AATTGAATGACGTCGTCCACTCCGGCATCGGTGGCAAACTGCTTGGCCAGTACGTTGCCCAGCAGGGAAACCGACTTGATGTCGCAGTGCTGCCAGCGCAGATCCGGCATGCTGACGACCGAGTAGCCGTGTTCCCGCTTTTTGGCGTCAGGACGAGCAAAGGGCGACACCATGCAGAAGATCGTCGGCTCGCAAGGGTCGGTCGGAAAGCCGTGTTCGCGCTTGGCTACGCCCCGGGTGACTTGCAGGTACAGCGTGCAATCTGCCAGGCCCGAGCGCTTGAGCATGTCGCGCAGCAGGTGTTCCCAGTCGGCGTCCGATTTGCCCGTTTCGATGCACACCTTTTTCAGGCTGCGTTGCAGCCGAGCCAGGTGCTCATGAATGCGAAAGGGCTTGCCGTGATAGACGGGAACCACTTCGTAGATGCCGTCGCCAAAGATAAAGCCGCGGTCCAGAACAGAGATCTTGGCATCGCCCAGGCGTACGAGTTCGCCGTTCAAGTAAACGAGACTGTCGTTGTCGACATTCGGAATCATCTTCAAGCCTCTTGCAGCAATCAGTGAGATAGGATTTTGGAGAGGAACAGCTTGGCGCGCTCCGAGCGTTGGTCGGGGTGGTCAAAGAACTCATCCTTGGAGCAGTCTTCGACGATCTTCCCGGCATCCATGAAAATGACGCGGTCGGCGACTTTTCGGGCAAACCCCATTTCGTGGGTGACGACCATCATGGTCATGCCTTCGCGTGCGAGGTCCACCATGACGTCCAGCACTTCGTTTACCATTTCGGGATCGAGCGCTGACGTGGGTTCGTCAAACAGCATTGCAATGGGGTCCATGGCCAGTGCACGCGCGATGGCGACGCGTTGCTGTTGGCCGCCGGAAAGCTGGCCCGGATATTTGTCGACGTGCGCGGCCAGACCCACGCGATCGAGCAGCTTGCGCCCGCGCTCTTCGGCCTCGGCGGCAGGGCGGCCCAGTACTTTCATTTGAGCCAGCGACAGGTTGCGCATGACCGACAGGTGGGGAAACAGCTCAAAGTGCTGGAACACCATGCCGATGCGCGAGCGTAACTTGTACTGGTCCGTGGCCTTGTCGTTGACGGACGTGCCATTGAAGACGATCTGGCCTTTCTGGAAGGGTTCCAGCCCGTTAGCCGTCTTGATCAGGGTAGATTTGCCGGACCCGGACGGGCCGCAGACTACGACGACCTCGCCCTTGGAGACGGAAGTGGAGCAATCGGTCAGCACCTGAAAGTTGCCGTACCACTTGCTGACGTTTTTGAATTCGATCATGGGGGTCATGAGAGCTCCGGGATTCAACGCGCGGCGACCGCCAGGCGGCGGTTGAGCCGCCGGACGGCGCGCGACGCGGCGTAGGAAATGAGGAAGTAGACGACGGCGGCAAACAGGTACATTTCGACCATGCGGCCATCGCGCTGGGCAATGACGTTGGCTGCGCCCAGGAAGTCGGTCAGGGACAGCACGTACACCAGCGACGTATCCTGGAAGAGCACGATCATCTGCGTGAGCAGCACTGGAGTCATGTTGCGGAACGCCTGCGGCAGCACGATGTTGGCCATGACTTGCCAGTAGCTCAGGCCCAGCGCGTAGCCGGCGGCCGCCTGGCCCACGGGGATGGACTGGATGCCCGCCCGCATGATCTCGCAGAAGTAGGCGGCCTCGAAGATGATGAAGGTGATAAGTGCCGATGTGAAGCCACCCACGGCCACAGGGTGTCCTGCGTGGGTGAGCCACCCCACGATGTAGGGCACCAGGAAGTAGAACCAGAAGATGATCAGAATCAGCGGGAGCGCCCGCAGCAGATTGGCGTAAAAGCCAGCGAACCCCGAGACCAGTCGGTTCGAGGACAATCGCATCATCGCAAGCAGCGTGCCCAGGATGATGGCGCCTATCGTGGAAAGAATCGTGAGCTTGAGCGTGAACACCATCCCCGTGGCCATGAGGTATGGCAGGGTGCGCCAGATCACATCAAAGTCGAATGCATGCATGATGGTTCCTTAGCGTTTGCTGCCCATGAAGCCCGGTACGGCGGACCGTTTTTCAAGGATGTACATCAGCACGACAACGACGGCATTGACCAGCAGATACAGGATGGTCGCGGCGGTGAAGGTCTCGAAGATCTGAAACGAGAATTCCTGCATGGAACGCGCGGCACCGGTGATTTCGAGCAGCCCGATCGTGAAGGCCAGCGATGAGTTCTTGATGAGGTTCAGGGCCTCGGACGTGAGTGGGGGCAGAATGATGCGCATGGTCATGGGCAGCAGCACATATCGGTAGACTTGGCTGCGCCGCAGGCCCAGGGCCTTGCCCGCCATGCGCTGCCCGCTGGGCAGCGCCGTGATGCCGGCGCGGACTTGCTCGGCGATCCGCGCGGACGTGAATAGCCCCAGGCACAACACAGCCGTGAAGAATGTGCTCCAGGTGGGGTCTGCCTGCTTGATCATGTTGCCCAAGTGCGTTGGCAGCAGATCGGGGAAGACGAAATACCACAGGAACATTTGCACCAGCAGCGGAATGTTGCGAAAGAGTTCGACGTAGCCGGCGCACACGCGCTCAAGCCAGCCCACTTGCAGCGTCCGAGCGACACCCACCAATACGCCGACGACGAGGGCGATGATCCAGGCCAGGATGGACAGTCCAATCGTCCAGTACATCCCGCGAATCAGGGTATGCAGGTAGGTTCCCGTGCCATCCGGGGCTTCGGCCCAGAAGATGAGCCAGTTCCAGTGATAGTTCATTGAAGCGATTCCTATGGGCAGGACCCTGTGTGGCGCCGACCCATTGAACAGGCGGCACGACCTTTAGCCGTGCCGCCTCATGACGCCTGATGGTGTCAGGCGGATTTCAGCAGACCCGAATCAATCTGCGTAGGCCTTGGGGTCAGGAGAGTCGGTCGGGTTGGCGACCACTTTCTTGAGCTCTGACGACATCGGCCAGTTCAGGTTGACGTTCTTGGGCGGGATCGGCGACATGAACCATTTGGTGTACATTTTTTCAAGCTGGCCGTCTTTCATCATGGCGGTCACGGCCTTGTCGACTGCCGTCTTGAAGGGGACGTCGCCTTTGGGCTCAATGATGCCGTAGGGTTCGACCGTGTAGGCCTTTTTGCTGATCATCCAGTCTTGGGGATCGCGCGAGTTGGCCACCAGACCTGCCAGCAGGATGTCGTCCATGAAGAACGCCGAGGCGCGGCCGTTGGCGACCGTCAGAAAGGCTTCGGAGTGATCGGCAGCCGGGATGATGCGCATGCCCAGGTGCTTGTCAGCGTTGGTCTGCGTCAGCCACTTGAGGTTGCTGGTGCCCGACGTGGAGGTGACGGTCTTGCCCTTGAAATCGGCCAGATCGTTGACGTTGGATTTTTTGTACGCGGTGAAGCGCGTGGCAGTCACGAAGGTCGTGGGGGCAAAGCTCACTTGCTCCTGACGCTGCGCATTGTTGGTGGCCGAACCGCAGGCCAGATCGACCGTGCCGTTGGCGACCAGCGGAATGCGGGTGGACGACGTGACCGAAACAAGCTTGACCTTCAGGTTGGGCATGCCCAGGTCTTTCTTCAGGGCGTCGACGATGCCATAGCAGATGTCCATGGAATAGCCCACGGGCTTCTGGTTGTCATCCAGGTAAGAAAAGGGGATGGAGGATTCGCGGTATCCCAGCGTGATTTCACCGGCCGACTTGATTTTGTCCATGCGGCTGGTCGCGGCCTGAACCGCCGGGGCTGCGGTGGCTGCCACGGCGGCGGCCAGCATGAGCGGTAATACTTTCATAACGTCTCCTGAGTGAAGGAACCAGTACTTCTTGACCCTAGATCCTGCTGACAAAGTGCTGACAGGATACGCGGGATCTTGTGATTGTGACGAAACTTATAAACGAGCGAAAGAGCCTCTGCCAAATAGCAAAATAAGTGGAGCCCATAACAAAGGGCTATAACATAGACTCTCGAGCGCCCGCATCCTATCACATTCATGAGTGCTTGCCCGTCAGGGCTTTCACGACTTTCAGGGTTTTTCCTCATTCCATGAGATTGCGACATATCGAAGTTTTCGAGGCCATCCGGCAGACCGGTTCCTTGACGCAGGCCGCCGCCCTGTTGAATATCTCTCAGCCGGCCGCGAGCAAGATTCTGGCGCATGCGGAGTCGCAGCTGGGGTTCAGGCTCTTCGACCGCGTCAAAGGGCGGCTGGTCCCCACGCGCGAGGCTGAGATCCTGGCCCCGCAAATTGCGCAGCTCAGCCAGGATTTGTCCCACGTCAATCGTCTGGCGGCCAATCTGAAGCAGGGTCAGTACGCCCATTTGCGCATTGGCTGCGTGCCTGCCGTGGGGTTGGGTCTGCTGCCGCTCACCATGCAGCGGTTCTATCAGACTTCGCATGCTTCGTTCAAGATCAGCACGTTGCACAGTCCGCAGCTCGTAGCCGGGCTGCATACCCGAGAGCTGGACGTGGCCATTACCTTCGATGCAGGAGATCATCCGGGGCTCAAGCGCACGCAGGTGGGGCTGACGGAGCTGGTCTATCTGAGCCGCAGCCCGATCCCCGACCCGGTATCGCTGCGCCGGGTTGCCATGCGTCCCTTCATTGTGCCCGATCCCAGGGATCAGGTGGGTGAGCAGGTGGAGCGGGCGCTGCGGGATACAGGCGTCGAGGCCAACACCCGCATCGTGGTGCAGACACACTATGTCGCCTGTAGTCTGGTGGATGCAGGCTGCGGGGATGCGCTGGTCGACAGCCTGACGGCGCGTGCCATGATGAAGCCAGGCATGAGCCTGAGCCGTCTGGAGCCTGCAGTGTCCATTCCCATCAATGTCATGGTGAATGCGACGGATTCACTCAGTTTGCTGCATCATGACTTCATCGATAGCTTGATCGAGGCCTGCCGGCAGCTCGCACCTTGGTCGGAGAGCCCAGAGTCGTCCTTGCGGTTTTGAGCGGGCCAGGGTCGTGTCTCTGCGCGGGTCTGTGGTTGAAATGTGCGCTTGTTACATATCCTTTTGTTATGGATTACCCCTGAATCGGAACTTGTCTCCACGCGGGTTGCACCGGACAATCCCTGTCATCGTTTTCGAGGGTCTGGAAAGGCAATGCATGCATTTGTGATTGGGGCCGGGGTGATTGGGGTGACGACCGCCTGGCAACTGGCCAAGAATGGGTGGCAGGTGACGCTGGTCGACGCACAGGGTGAGCCGGCAGCCGTCACCAGCCACGCCAACGGAGGGCAGCTCAGTTACAGCTATGTGGCCCCGCTGGCCGATCCGGGAGTTCTGCCCCACCTGCCAGAGTGGCTGTTGCGCCGCGAATCTCCCTTGCGTTTCACCCCGAGGCTGGACCCTGCCCAATGGGCCTGGTGCCTGAAATTTCTGCGGGCCTGCAATTCGCGTACCGCGACCGAGTCCACTGCGCAGATGCTGACTTTGTCCTATCTGAGCCGGAATGTGCTGCATGAATGGCTGCATGAAGTGCCGCTTGAATTCAGCCATGCCGCTCATGGGAAGCTCATTGTCTATCGTTCGGCTGCGTTGCTGGACAAGACCCGCTCGCTGGTGGCGTATCAGGCCGAGCATGGTTCCAGCCAGCAGGTGCTCGATGCCGATTCCTGTGTGTCTCTGGAACCTGCGCTGGCCTCGGTTCAGCACGACATCGCGGGGGCTGTCTACACCCCCAGTGAGGAATCCGGGGACTGCGCACAGTTCACCCATCAGCTGTTCGATCGGCTGTCCACCCTGAAATCCGTAGAGATCCGCATGGGCGATCGGGTCCGGCGCCTTCATCGGGCCGGGGGAGATATCCAGGGGGTGCTGATGGAAGGCGGTGAAGTCTTGCAAGCCGATCATTACGTCGTGGCCGCCGGAATGGGGAGCGTCTCTCTGCTTGAGCCTCTGGGCTCGCGGCCGGCCCTGTATCCGCTCAAGGGTTTCAGCCTGAGCGTGCCCTGTGCACCAGAGACTCCTGTGCCCACCATCAGCGTCACGGATTATGAGCGCAAGACAGTGTATGCGCGGTTAGGCTCGACGTTGCGCATCGCGGCCATGGTTGGAATCGGCAGTCGTGACACGCGCATCGAGGCCGATCGGATTGCACTCTTGCGTCGGCAAGTCTCAGAGCTCTTGCCGGGACTGGATCTTACCGAAGCCCAGGCCTGGGCTGGCCAGCGACCCGCAACCCCTGATGGGCGGCCGCTGATCGGACGCAGCCGCGCAGCGGGCAATCTGTGGCTCAACATCGGTCATGGAGCGCTGGGGTTTACGCTGGCTTGCGGCAGCAGTCGCCTGTTGTCGGATCTGATGGAAGGACGCGAACCTTCCATCGAGGCCCATCCGTTTCAACCCGCCTGCTGAGGCTCAGAAATGCCGAGGCCAGTGCGGGGTATCGCGGGATCCACGCTGGAGCAAGCCTACCGGCAAGCCATCTATCGTATCGATGGCCATCCCCCGCGGGATCTCGTCCTCGACGGATTCAAGCCGGTCCCGGGCGCGACGACGGGGAGCAACGCGGAGGGCATCTTCATCACGGCCTGTAATCCCCGCAGCCGCCGCCTGCGTCCGTCGGTCAATGCCAGGCGCTTGCGCGCGCTGCAAAGAGCAGTTCAATGGATGGGGTATACGTGCCTGGCGGCGCGTGCTCTGGACCCCCAGGGCCTCTGGCCTGAGGAACCCAGTTTCTGGGTTCCCCGGTTACCGCTTGCACGGGGCCACGAACTGGCCCGCCGCTTTGGCCAGAACGCGTTTGTGGCCTGTGATGCCCGAGGCGTCGCCCGTCTGATGTGGGTGGTTCGTCGGCCTGTGCCGTAAATAGAGAGGCGAAGCCGCGTTTTCAGCCGCCTGTGCATTGCGTTCTGCTAAGGTAGAAAAAATTCGACTCTCTGGGAGAACGCAGATGCCTCGGTTCCTGACCCGTTACACCGTTTTTTATGTGGTGATTGCGCTGGCTGTGCTGAGTGCCGTCCTGGCGCTTGAGGTCAGTGCTGGCTGGTGGGTGTTCTTTGCGCTGTTCGCCGCCTTGGCCGTCCTGGGTGTCTACGATCTGAATCAGACGCGGCACGCGATCCGTCGCAATTATCCTGTCATCGGCAATTTGCGCTTTCTGTTCGAGTTCGTGCGGCCCGAAATCCGCCAGTACTTCTTTGAGGACGACACGCTCAAGCTGCCGTTTTCACGCGTAGACCGTTCACTGGTCTATCAGCGGGCCAAGCGCCAGACCGATTTGCGACCTTTCGGCACTCAGGGCAATGTCTATGGCAACGAGTACGAGTGGATCAATCATGCCATGGTCCCGACGCATATTGCCGACACGGATTTTCGCATCACGGTGGGTGGCCCCGAATGCGCTCGGCCCGTGGAACTGTCAGTGTTCAACATCTCGGCCATGAGCTTTGGAGCGCTGTCGGCCAATGCCGTCATGGCCCTGAACAAAGGCGCCAGCCTGGGCGGCTTTGCGCACGATACGGGCGAAGGCGGCGTCAGTGCCTACCACCTGCGCCACGGGGGAGACCTGATCTGGAACATTGGTTCGGGGTACTTCGGATGCCGCAATGTGGATGGGTCGTTTTCCGATGAGCGGTTCGCCGAAATGGCACAACGTGACAGCATTCGCATGATCGAGATCAAGCTGTCCCAGGGGGCGAAACCGGGCCATGGAGGGGTGCTGCCGGGACCCAAGGTCACCGCCGAGATTGCAGCGGCTCGTGGCGTGCCGCAAGGGCAGGATTGTGTGTCACCTTCCAGTCACAGCGCATTCCACACACCCATTGAACTCATGCATTTCATCGTGCACCTGCGTGAATTGTCGGGTGGAAAGCCTGTAGGCTTCAAGCTTTGCATAGGCCACCCTTGGGAATGGTTCGCGATGGCCAAGGCCATGCTGGCGACCGGGATCACCCCCGATTTCATCGTGGTGGATGGTGCAGAAGGCGGCACCGGTGCCGCCCCCATCGAGTTCGTGGATCATGTGGGAACTCCTCTGCGTGAGGGGCTGCGTCTGGTCCACAACACGCTGGTGGGCATTGGTTTGCGCGAGCGTATCCGGCTGGGTGCTTCCGGCAAGGTCATCAGCGCGTTCGACATGGCGCGCATCATGGCGCTGGGAGCTGACTGGTGCAATAGCGCCCGGGCCTATATGTTTGCCATTGGCTGCATCCAGGCGCAGGTCTGTCATACGGGCCGGTGCCCGACAGGGGTCACGACCCAGGATCCCAAACGGCAAAAGGCGCTGGTGGTTGCCGACAAGTCCGTGCGTGTCGCCAATTATCATGCGGGCACCTTGAAGGCATTGGGCGAATTGCTGGGGGCAGCGGGTTTGCACCATCCCTGCGAACTGCGGCCTCATCATATTGCCCGGCGCATTCCCAACGGGGAAGTGCGCGTGCTGTCGGCTTTGTTCCCTGATCTCGAGAAAGGGGAGCTGTTGCAGGGGCATTTTCGCAATACCATCTTTCGCACTGCGTGGCCGATGGCCCAGGCAGAGTCATTCGAGCCGCTGTACAGCCTGAGCGCCGCCTTGTCGGGCCACCCCGACACAGGGATTCCCGAGGCGGCTGCGGTGCAGTAGTGGCAGCCGCGATCTCGGTGTCGTGTTGGCCTCGATATCAAGTTGCACTTGTTGCAATTGAGGAAAGCGAGGGGGGTTGACCCAGATTCCTGTTGGCCTATACTGAAGCTGCTACTAAACGGTAGCACTTCATCGCCACTTAGGCGTTGATTAGGCGCTGCGCCCATGTAGCGCTCACTGCCACATCGGCAGTAGGGCCCCGCCAAAAGGCGGGGCCTTTGAATTTCTGGTGGGTCATTTTCTGACCCAATCATTGCACGGCTGTGTCGTCCATGCTGGCGATTACCACTTGGTTGCGTCCCTGCTGCTTTGCCTGATACAGGGCGCGATCGGCGGCCTTGAGCACGTCGTGAACGTTGCCGCTGATCCAGGCAGAAACACCTATCGACACCGTGACTCGTTGCTGGGACAAGATGTCGGCTTCTGCGATGTGGACACACAGCCGCTGAGCGATGCTCGTCGCCTGATCCAGGTCTACGCCTGGCAGCAAGGCCAGGAATTCTTCTCCGCCGGTCCGGAACAGCACGTCGCCTTGTCGGGCCTGGCTACGCATCCAGATTCCTACGCCGCGGATGACTTCGTCTCCTGCATCATGGCCATAAGTGTCGTTGATCGTCTTGAAAAAATCGATGTCCAGGCTGATGACGGCAAAAGGTTCTGCCAGCGCTTGCCAGAATTCCAGTAGCGCCGAGAGCCCACGTCGATTGCCCAGTCCCGTCAGGGGGTCGGTGTGGGCTTCGTCGTGCAGTTTGCCCAACTGCGTGCGTACGGACCCCAGGCTGTCCATTAGAGCGTGTTTGAGTTGATCGGCTTCGTAGTACCGGGTTTGCACAGCCGCGATGCGCTGTTCCTGCCCCGCCTCGTAGCCGTCGCGTACGATGCGGGCCAGTTGCTCGAGTGGCCGGGAGATCCAGCGCGAGGAGAACCAGAGCAAGGCGAGGAGGAGAATTGCGGGCCCGAGGGTCAGCCACAGGACTCGCCACATCAGGTCGTTCATGTGTCGTAGTGCCATCGAAGTGGGGCGTTGAACGATGATGCCCCACTGCGCTGCCCGTACGTAGGCGTATCCGGTCAGCATGTCATCGCCCGCCGAGTCTGTAAAGCGCGTTTGTCCTGAGGAGCCATCCAGTGCGGCGTCGATGGCCGGGTTGGCCTCGAGGGTGGTTCCAATCTGAGAGGACCCTGGGTGATACAGTAGGCGTCGGGAAGAATCCACGACGTACACGTAGGTGCCGTCATGGAAGAATTGTTCGCCCATCAGTCGATACAATCCACCGTTTGTCTTGAGATATAAGACTCCCATCAGATAGCCCAGATACTGGTGTTGTGCGTTGAAGAGGGGGTGTGAGACTGCGATGGCCAGATTGCCTAACACGGTCGTGAAGGGCTGGCTGACGAAAGGAATCCACAAGCGGAGTGCTTCTTGCGCGGCCTCGGAGTTCGTTCGCTTCCCGGCCAGCCCCAGGTCCTGGGGCGAAGCGAGCTGGATGATACCGTTGCGCGAGACCAAGGTGACTGAGTTGAACCCGATCCCTTGTTCCCTGAGGCGGTCGAGTTCGGCTCGCATGACGCCCGGACCGAGATTCGAGCGCTCCAGTATGGCGGCGGAATAAGCCAGATCTCGTTGCGCTCGGTCCAGCATGTCGGCCGTCGTGGTGGCGAGCTTTTGCGCGAAGGCCTCGTTGGAAGCCAGCGTGGCATCGATGAGCTGCTGGCGCTGCACTTCATAGGCGCCCAGCATGCCGGCTGCCAGCATGAGCGCGCCACTGGTTACTGCCAATAGCAAAATCAGCTGGCGCAGGTTGAGGCGATAGGGCCTTTGGCTATGCATCCGTCGGTGGATATTCGTGGGTGTGATGAAAAGCCCGTCGTTCTTCCTGACACTTCGGTCCGCCCAGTACTATAGCGCCGCCCTGGGGGCCCATATCCGTGCAGCAAGCGGTGTTTCAGCACCCAATTTGCACGTAGTCTTGATACTCGCTAAAATTCACGCTCTTTGGCGCACTAGCTCAGTCGGTTAGAGCGACGGAATCATAATCCGCAGGTCCCCTGTTCGAATCAGGGGTGCGCCACCAGAATTATCGTTGTAAATCAACGTTTTATCGCCACCCGTCGTCGGTGGCGATTTTTGTTTCCGGGGGCCGTTGTGCCGTCATTGTGACGAGGCCTGCCCACTTGGCTCGCTGCTCCGACTGCTCCGATTGGCAGCGCTTCTTCTTGGCTATTCGGTTTTGACCAAGTATTGACGTCGTCCGCGCAGTCATCCCGATGCGACGGGGCCTGGTGCGCGTAATATGAGCGCAGTGTGGTCACTTGAGATGAGTGTTCATGATGTCGCAAAAGCCGGTTGTTGTCATACAGATGGGCTTGCCCCCAGAGGCGCTGCGGGTCAGCCAGGGAGAACCCGGAGACTGGTTTACCCGGGCGCTGGAGATGGCGGCCGAGGACGTGTGGGTGATCCACCCCGAGCGCGGGGAGTCCCTGCCAGACCTTGACGCCTTTTCGGTAGCGATCATTACGGGTTCCTGGGCCATGGTGACGGATCACCTGGATTGGAGCGAGCGCACTGCAGCGTGGGCACGGTCTTTGATCATGGCCGACAAGCCTTTGCTGGGCGTGTGTTACGGCCATCAGCTGATGGCCGCGGCCATGGGCGGGGTTGTTGATTACAACCCCAAAGGGCGGGAGCTTGGAACTTTTCCTGTCACCCTGACGGCGGCCGGCCAGAAGGACCCTTTGGCAGGGGGGTTGCCGTCTCCGTTCATGGCCCATCTGTCGCATGCGCAATCCGTGCTCACAGCCCCGGCACGGGCGGTGATCCTGGCGGGAACTGCACATGATCCCCATCAGATCTTACGTTATGGGCCCAACGTGCTGTCGTGTCAGTTTCATCCTGAATTCACGCCTGACATTCTACGGATCTGTATGGAGGGTCATCGCAAGAATGCAGGGGGCATAGCGCCCTTGACCACGATGCCCGAGAATATCCCGGATACTCCTCTGACACGTGGGCTGCTGCAGCAATTTGTCGGTTCGCGCGTCGGGCGTTCAGCAACCGTGTGAACTGCTGAGCCTGTCGCAGTTCGAATCCGGCTGGGGTCAGTCGTCCTTTTTTTCAGCGTGGCCGCCGAATTCTTTGCGCATGGCGGACAAGAGCTTGTTGGCGAACTCGGCGTTGCCACGGGACGCGAAGCGTTCCTGGAGCGCCGCGCTGATCACGGGCGTAGGAACCCCTTCATCGATAGCTGCGTGCAGCGTCCAGCGTCCTTCGCCGGAATCCGACACCTTGCCCGAGAAATCTTCCAGTTGAGGGCTCTGATGGAGCGCGTGAGCCGTCAGATCCAATAGCCACGAGCTGACGACGCTGCCGCGCCGCCAGAGCTCAGCGATGTCCGGCAGGTTCAGATCGTACTGGTAGTGCTCGGGTTTGTGCAGGGGCGTGGTTTCAGCGTCCAGCGCGTGATCCTTCTGGCCGATATTCGCATGGCGCAGGATGTTGAAGCCTTCGGCGTACGCTTGCATGAGCCCGTATTCGATGCCGTTGTGTACCATCTTGACAAAGTGGCCGGCCCCTGCAGGGCCGCAATGCAGGTAACCACGTTCGGCTGGGGTGGGCTTGTCAGTACGACCCTGTGTACGTTCGGCAGCTGCATGGCCCGGGGCCAGTGCTGCGAACACGGGATCCAGGTGCCTGACGGCGCTGTCGGGGCCGCCGATCATCAGGCAGTATCCCCGGTCTTTGCCAAATACGCCGCCGCTGGTGCCCACGTCCAGATAGTGGATTTGGCGCTCGGCCAATTGGTGGGCACGCCGGATGTCGTCTTGGTAGTTCGAGTTCCCGCCGTCCACGATGATGTCGCCTGCGTTCAGCAGAGGAGTCAGCGTGGCGAGCACGTTGTCCACGATTCCGGCGGGCACCATCAGCCAGACGATGCGCGGTTGCGGCAGTTTTGCCACCAGGTCGGGCAGTGACGAGGCCCCTGTGGCGCCCGCTGCAACCAAGTCTTCCACTGCGGCTGGCAGGGGGTCTTGCACTGTGCACGCGATGTGGTGTTCGAGGAGCCGGCGCACCATGCCGTTGCCCATGCGGCCCAACCCTATCATGCCGATCTGCATTGCGTGCCCGTCCTTTGCGCGTGTATGAATGCCTCGTGATGGCGTATTGTCGCTCGTATCTTTTTCTCTTGGGCAGGTGCCGGTCCGATTGGCACTCAGACACCCGCTACAATAGGCGCCGCGTTGAGCGCTAACGCCCGAGTGGTGAAATCGGTAGACACAAGGGACTTGAATAATTTGAGCCTTCGGGGGGAAACGCCCGAAGTGAAGCCCGTCAAAGTCGGTGAACGCCCTGGATGCTTTTGCGTCCGAGCCAACGCCGAGCCAAGCCCAAGCGACAGCTTGGGAAGGTGTAGAGAGCAGACGGCGGGCACCTGCAGCCGCAAGGCTATGGTGAAGGCGTGCTCCAGACCACGAACTCCTGGCGTTGAACAGGGCGGCGGCGAAAGTCGAAGTGGTAAGAAAATCCCTCGCCGAAAGGCGTGCCGGTTCGATTCCGGCCTCGGGCACCAATTTGGATTCATGCTTGAATCCCTTGGCGGATGGATGATGCAGCTGCCACGCCACGCCATGCCATGTCGGCATAACAGAAAGAACACTATTCAAGGTAGATTACGGCGTCATTTCAAGTTTCAATTGAAACTTTTATTCTCTCTTTTTGCCAGACATGCGCCATCTCAAAATCGGTACTCGGCTGACCCTCGGGTTCAGCTTCGTCATCCTTCTCTTGCTGGTGCTGTCGGGGATTGGCGCCTGGAGGATTCTAAGTTCACAGCAGGACAATCGGGCCTTGAACCATAGCCTGCTCACTGATTCAGTGATTCAGCAAATGGCTCGCGAAGTCAGCATGGGGGCGAGCCAGACGCAGGCCACGCTGGCCGCTGACCCCGACTCGTTGCGCAAACTCAAGGCCAGCATCCACGTCCTGGATGATCGGATGACAAAGCTGGTGGGCAACCTCTCGGACCGGTTGGTGGGTCCTCAGGCACAGGCGTCCTTGCACTCACTTGAGCAGGCACGGGCGTCTTTCCTGAAGGATCGCGACGCGGCATTCAAGAATCTCGATGGTGGCGATTACGGTGCGGCTGATACGTTCTTCAACAAGGAACTTCCAAAGGCCACGGCAGATCTTCTGACGCATATTGATGCACTGTCGCGGCTGCAGAGCGAGTCAATGCAGGGGCTGTTTGCCAGCAGTGCGCGATCCAGCGAATTGGGTCTGCTCGTGTTGGCGATTGCCACTTTGCTGGCACTGTTGCTGGCGCCATTTTTCTCTTGGCGAGTGGCTCGCTCGATCACCCATCCGCTGCGTCACGCCGTCGGGTTGGCCGAAGCCGTTGCGAGTCGCGATCTCAGCGTGGACATCCATGCGCAGACGCGGGATGAAATCGGTCAATTGTTGACTGCACTGGGAACCATGGCGCGCAATCTTCGCGTTGCAGTGACTGAGGTTCGCACGGGCTCTGACGCCATTGCCTCGGCCGCCAGTGGAATCACGGCCGGCAATCTGGACCTGTCCGCACGCACAGAGCAGCAGGCGAGTTCCTTGGCTCAGACGGCCGCCACCATGGAAGAGATCACCGCCACGGTGCGCCAGAACGCCGACAACACACAGCAGGCCAACACGTTGGCGGCCGCAGCTGCAAAAACGGCAGCCGAGGGTGGCATCATCGTCTCGGAACTGGTCCAGACCATGGGAGAAATCGATTCGCGCTCACAGCAGGTAGCAGACATCATTGGGGTGATCGACAGCATCGCCTTTCAGACCAATATTCTGGCCCTGAATGCGGCAGTCGAAGCCGCGCGCGCAGGTGAGCAGGGTCGGGGCTTTGCAGTCGTCGCCGCTGAGGTGCGTGCACTGGCGCAGCGCAGTGCTACAGCTGCCAAGGAAATCAAGACGCTGATTGCGTCTTCGGTCGAGGCCACATCCAAGGGGAATGGCCAGGCAGTGCAGGCAGGTGCCACCATGAAAGACATCGTGAGTGGCGTGCGGCGTGTGACGGACATCATGGGCGAGATCAGCGCTGCCAATCGCGAGCAAGCAACAGGTATAGAAGAGATCAACACGGCGGTTTCGCAGATGGATGACGTCACTCGGCAAAATGGGAATCTGGTAGAGGCTTCTGCTGTGGAGACGGGCCGCCTGCGAGAGCAGGCCGACACACTGGCCCGCCTGGTATCCACCTTTACCTTGCATCGACAGTCGGAGCCTCTGCCCGTTGCGGCGCCGGCCGTTCAGATGCTGGAAGGTGGTGCGGCGCTTCGCCAGTTGGGAGCGCCTGCCGGGTAAACACGCTACAATTCAGGGTTACTCAATTTTATTTGAACCCGTATTCCTTCGCATGACTCAACGCCCGAGCCAATCTCGCACACGCCTTGTGATGGGCAACTGGAAGATGAACGGCAGCCTGCTGGCTAATGCAGCCTTGTTGCAGGCTTTGGTGGCGGGCGCATCGCGTGCGCGGGGTGCGCAGTTGGCAGTATGTGCACCGTTTCCGTACTTGCCTCAGTTGCAAGAGTTGCTGGCGGGCTCCCTGATTTCTTGGGGCGCGCAGGACGTCAGCGTCCACGAACAAGGAGCCTATACGGGCGAAGTGTCTGGTTCCATGCTGCGCGACTTTGCCTGTACGTGGGTGCTGTGCGGGCATTCCGAGCGCCGTGCCATGCACGGTGAGTCCAGCAGCCTGGTGGCCGCGAAGACAAGCGCGGCATTGGCCCTGGGGCTTGCGCCGGTGGTCTGTGTAGGCGAGACCCTCGCGGATCGCGATGCGGGTCGCGTCGAACAGGTGATTGCCGAGCAGCTCGAGCCGATTCTGGGCTTGGGGGCAGCGGCGCTCAACAAGCTGGTGCTGGCTTACGAGCCCGTATGGGCCATCGGTACCGGTCGCACCGCTTCTCCCGAGCAAGCGCAGGCCGTTCACGGGTTCATCCGTAGCGCGTTGACCAGGAGCGAAGCGGGCCAGACGCGCATTCTATATGGCGGAAGCGTCAAGGCAGCCAATGCCGCAGCGCTTTTCAGTCAACCTGATATTGATGGTGCACTGGTGGGGGGAGCCTCTCTGGTTGCCGACGAATTTTTGAATATTGCGGCTGCGTAGCCAATCAGCCGGGAGTCCTTTTCACATGCAAACGCTCAATTCGATCCTGCTGACGCTGCAGATCATTTCTTCGATTCTGATCATTGTTCTGGTGCTGCTGCAGCAGGGTAAAGGTGCCGACATGGGGGCCGCGTTTGGCAGCGGGTCCGCCGGCAGCGTATTTGGCTCTGCAGGCGCCGCCAATTTTCTGTCGCGTGCAACCAAGTGGGCGGCAATCATCTTCTTTGTGACGACCGGTGGCCTGGCCTGGGTTGCTCACCATCCGTCGAGCTCCCCGATCGAATCCGGCCTGATGTCCGGCTTTACGCAACCGGCCAAGCCTGCGGCACCGGCGCCAGCGCCCACGGGGTCTGCAGTGCCTGACGTTGGGGCTGCCGTACCAAGCACTTCCGGAAGTACCACGGCACCTGCCTCAGTTGGTGCAGCACCTGCCAAATCGGGTGCTGCGGTACCGGCCGCTCCCGCGCCTGCGGGCAGTTCGGTTCCGGATGTGCCCGCCAAGAAGTAGGCCTGGCTCTTCATCCTCAGACGTGGCATTCATGCTAGAATGCCCGTCTTTGTCAAAAGACAAAGCCGTCGTGGTGGAATTGGTAGACACGCTATCTTGAGGGGGTAGTGGCGAAAGCTGTACGAGTTCGAGTCTCGTCGACGGCACCACAGTTAAAAATCAGGCTGTTCCAGAACAGCCCAGAAAGTACCGGAGACCCGCATGAACATTAGGTTCTTGCGGGCTTTTTCATGTCTGGTCTTTTGGGTGCTGTCAAGGCGAGCAGCTCTGTGCGGTGCCGGTCGTGCCCCACAG
Source organism: Castellaniella sp. (assembly GCF_036379515.1). GTDB lineage: Bacteria > Pseudomonadota > Gammaproteobacteria > Burkholderiales > Burkholderiaceae_B > Castellaniella. Next base: position 67,162 of record NZ_DASVGN010000003.1, on the reverse strand, counting down.
GAGCCCCGCACCGTGGCGCAAAGAAGGGATCAGTTTCGAGAACAGCATGATGCACAGCAGGTTGTGGATGATGCGATCCTACCCTGGTACCCATCCAGACGATCACCTCAGTGAAGCCTAAGTCTTCTTCTGCAGACTGCCTGCACTGTCTGACTTCAGGCAGAGGAGAACATCATCATGAAGACATTCCCTTCCATGGACCTGGATGCGCAGGACTGGTTCGTCAAAGTGCCAGCCATCACCCTGGCATTCTGGGTGGTCAAAATACTGTCCACGACCGTGGGCGAAACCGTTGCGGATTACCTGGCCATCGACGCTGGGTTTGGTCAGATCGCCACACGCACATTGATGGCGGCACTGCTTGCCATGGCCCTCACCATTCAGTTGCGCAGGCCGCGCTATACGCCGTGGGCGTATTGGCTCACCGTGGTGCTCGTCAGCATCGTAGGGACGCAGATCACAGATTTGCTGACGGATGGCTTTGGCGTCAGCCTGTATGTCAGCACGCCCATCTTTGCCGTGTTGCTTGCGGCGATATTCGTTGCCTGGTATCGCGTCGAGCGCACCTTGTCGATTCACGACATCGTGACGCGCCGTCGCGAGATTTTCTACTGGGCCGCCATCCTGTGCACTTTCTCGTTGGGGACTGCGGCAGGCGACCTGGCGACAGAGGCGCTGAGCATGGGCTTTGTCTGGGGCGTGGTGATTTTTGGTGGCCTGATTGCAGTCACCTATGCCGGCTTTCGGATGGGGGCCAACGCGGTGCTGACGTTCTGGATTGCGTACGTGCTGACACGGCCGCTCGGCGCGTCGCTGGGTGACCTGCTCACCCAAGCCCCGGCCGATGGTGGGTTCGGCATGGGCACGTCCTGGACCAGCGCCCTTTTTCTGACGGTCATCGTGTTGTTGGTTGCGCTTGAGCAGTACGAGGTGACAGGACGCCGGTCGATCCAGGCACAGCGCTGACCGGGCCGCCGTGCGTGGGCTTTGGGTAATATGGTGGTCGATGGTCACTCGGTAGTGGCCTGTGGCAGAGGGCGGGGGTGCCTGTGGATCTGAATAGCGACTTGGGAGAAAGCTTCGGCGCCTGGCGCATGGGAGATGACACCAGCATGCTGGCGGTTGTGACGAGCGCCAATGTCGCATGTGGCTTTCATGCAGGTGACCCGGCTGGAATCCTCGAGACTTTGCGCGCTGCGGCTGCCCGGGGTGTGGCGGTCGGGGCCCATGTCAGTTATCCGGATCGTGTCGGTTTTGGCCGGCGCAACATGGACCCTACCAGCAGGGAGCTGATCGGCGACGTGATTTATCAAATTGCTGCCTTACAGGGGCTGGCGAAGGTTGCAGGCACTTGCGTCCGCTACGTCAAGCCGCACGGTGCCCTCTACAACACCATTGCGCACGACGAACGGCAGGCGGCAGATGTGATTTCCGCGATGGTGGCGCTGGACCCCAGGCTTGCCTTGTTGGCTTTGGCGGGTTCGCCACTCGTCGCGTGGGCCCGGGCACGCGGGCTACGCGTCGTGACCGAGGCATTTGCCGATCGGGCCTATCTGCCCGACGGCGCTTTGGTATCGAGGCGTGAGCCAGGTGCCGTTCTGACGGACCCTGACCAGATTGCACAACGGATGCTCAGACTGGTGCAAACCGGTGAGATCATGGCGACGGACGGCCGTTGGATTCGTCTGCAGGCTGATTCGATCTGTGTCCATGGGGACAGCCCTGATGCGGTTTCCGTTGCGCGCTCTGTGCGGACGTGTCTCGATAAGGCCGGAATCACGCTCGAACCTTTTGCTCGGTCTCCAGAGGCCTGATGTTCATGCGCCTGTTGCCCGCGGGCGATCGGGCCCTGCTGATGGAGCTGGGCTCGCTGACAGAGGTGCTGGCTTTGTTTCGCCAGGTCGCATTGCACCCGCTGGACGGGGTGTCCGAGGTGGTGCCTGCGGCCCGTACGGTGCTGGTTCGGTTCGATCCTTCTGTTGTCCCCGCGTCTCGCGTCCAGGCGTGGCTGCAAAGCCTGGGGCAGCAGGCAGAAATGTCGGTGCGCTCTTCTGCGCAGCGACCTGTTGCCACCATGCCCTGCGTCGAGATCCCGGTTCATTACATCGGTGAGGATCTGGACGAGGTGGCCCAGATGTTGCAGGTGAGCCGCCGCGAACTCATAGAGCGACATGTTGGGACAGCGTATCAGGCGGCGTTTGCGGGCTTTGCTCCTGGGTTTGTTTACCTGTCTGGCGGCGACCCGCTCCTGCAGGGAGTAACCCGGCGGGCAGTTCCTCGTACGCGGGTTCCCGCAAGTTCCGTTGCAATCGCGGGCGGCTTCAGCGCGGTGTATCCCTCAGAGAGCCCAGGAGGCTGGCGCCTGCTGGGTGTGACCCCCCTGAAAATGTGGGATCTGGTTCGTCAGCCCCCCGCATTGGTGCAGCCTGGGTCCTGCGTCCGTTTTCGAGATTTGGCGGCGCGGCATGCACATGTCAGCCTTCCGGTCACACCGGGAGCCGCAGTGCGCGATGGGGTCGCCTCAGTGGACCCTCAGCCTGCGCCCACGCCAGGGATGACTTCCCGAGAATCCGTGAATCCAGCCGCATGGTTCGAGGTGCTCAGCCCTGGCGCCCAGACACTGGTTCAGGATCTGGGGCGGCCCGGGATGGCCGCGCTGGGTGTCTCGGCGTCGGGGGCATTGGATCGGGCCGCTTCAGCCAAGGCGAATCGATTGGTCGGCAATTCTGCGTCTGCCGCTGTGCTGGAATGTGCCTGGGGTGGTTTGAGCCTGGTCTGTCACGGGAGTGCCGTGGTGGCCGTCACAGGAGCTCCCGTCAGCGTGGTAGTGGCGACGGCATCCGGGATGCGCTTGCCCGCGGCGGCAGGCAATCAGCTGCAGATGCGCGACGGGCAGGTCTTGCGCCTGGGGCGTCCTCGGGCGGGGATGCGCTGCTACGTGGCGGTTCTCGGTGGCTGGGACGTGCCTCCTGTGCTTGGGAGTCGGGCTACTGACGTCTTGGCATCGATTGGGCCCGCTCCGCTGGTTCGGGGGGACCGTTTGCCGGTGGGCGAACTCGGTGGGACTGCACTGCTACATCCTGCCCGCCGCCCGGAGCTGTCTTCCGGCTCCCTGGCGCCGGGGGAGCAGGCGGCAGGGGTCAGGCCCGAGTGGGCGGCCCCTTCACCGGGAAGTGCGCTCGTGCTCAGGGTGTTGCTCGGACCACGAAATGCTTGGTTCGATTCGGCTTCTGTGAGACGCCTTGAAGAGCAACTCTGGATCGTCACTCCTCAGTCGAATCGGGTGGGGCTGCGCTTGTCGGGGGAACAGCCCCTGGTTCGAGCCCACGTCGGTGAGCTTCCAAGCGAAGGCATGGTGGCCGGTGCACTTCAGGTGCCCCCCAGTGGGCAGCCTGTGCTGTTCCTGGCCGATCATCCGCTGACAGGAGGCTATCCCGTCGTGGCGGTGGTGCTCGATGAAGATCTCGATCTGTTGGCGCAAGCCTCGCCGGGCATGCAGCTCCGATTCAAGATCGTCTGATGACGGCCTTCAGCAGGCTAAAATCGGCCCTGATCAGACAAGCTCGACTCCTATGGCAATGACCGATTCCTCCGAAGATTTCAATGACTTGATCCAGCTCCTGAATCAGCAGGGCTGGGCAACGTCCGACACTGCCATCCCCCGGGCGTGGCAAGCGAGCCTGCTTGCGCAGAGCCAGGACCTGTGGGCTACGAAGTGTTTTCAGGCGGGGGAAATAGGCCTGGGTACGGCGGGTCACGAGCAGCCTGAGGTTCGAGGTGACTGGATTCACTGGGTAGAGTCAGGCTCTTCTCAGGCTGATCACCCCTTTTTCGCGTGGATGGCGCGGTTTCGTGACGCGCTCAACCAGCGGTTTCCGCTCGAACTGCGCAGTCAGGAATTTCATTTCGCGCGCTACGCGGAAGGCAAGGGATATCAAAAGCACATCGATCAGCACCGAGGGACAGATCATCGCAAGGTATCTATCGTGCTGTATCTGAATCCTCAGTGGGAGGCGGCGGACGGTGGGGAGCTATGTCTGTATCAGCCCTATCATCCTGAAGTCGAAATGCAGCGCATCGCGCCTATGGGTGCCCGGCTTGTCGTTTTTGTCAGTGGGATGATCCCGCATGCCGTGTTGCCGTGCCGGCGCACGCGCTGGAGCCTGGCGGGGTGGTTGCGCACGGACGAGCGGTAGAACTCGATGACAGGTAACGTGCCCGACGTCACCCGGAATTCGCCCGAGCAAAAGAAAGCCGCCTAGAGTGATAAGTTCTAGGCGGCTTTGACCTGCTTGTATTCGGCAGGGAAATTCTGGTGCGCCAGGCAGGATTCGAACCCACGACCCCTTGGTTCGTAGCCAAGTACTCTATCCAACTGAGCTACTGGCGCAATAGAGGCGAAACTATAACATGTTTTTTTTAACCTGTCATAAACCGCCGCTTCTGGTGCTGGGCTCACGCCGTACTTCGCGCAAACCCGTCGCCGGAAAGGCGTGCATCATAGCACAGAGCGGTGGCTTGCCTTTTTGGCGGGGCGTCGAGTGATGGCCGGGTGTCCCTCTACGTAGAATCGCAGCGGCTTGCTCGCCCATTCTTCGCCCGCATAATCCACACCGATGCGTGGGCTGGTGGCAATGTTCACTATGGTTGGCGCTTCGTCGCGGGCCAGCCATAGCGCATCACTGCACAGGTCAATGCCATAGTGGTCCATTGTGATGCCCATGGACTTGCATAGGCGGCCGGGGCCGTTGCTGACAATATCCAGTCCCTGGACCGGCGCCAAAGCCCGCAGCAGCACGGCCGTACCGCTGCCTTCGGGGCCGGTGACGACATTCATGCAGTGGTGCATGCCGTAGACCAGGTAGACGTACGCGTGCCCTGGAGGGCCGAACATGGCACGGGTGCGGGGTGTGCGGCCTTTTGACGTGTGTGCCGCCAGATCGCCGGGTCCCAGGTAGGCCTCCACTTCGACGATGCGTCCGATCCGTATGCCGCTATCCGTTTTGTGAATCAACAGGCGACCCAGGAGATCAGGGGCGACGGTCAGGACTGGCCGGTCATAGAAGGAACGATCAAGCTTGTGACAGGTTCCGCAGAGGGCGTCGCTTGCCACAGAAATTTTTGCGAGAGGTGAAGCAGCAGGCATGGGACTCAGGTTCAGGACTGGCTTGCCGCCTGTGACAGTCGGTCCAGCAATTGGGCCTTGTCGGCAGCAGGAAGAAAGGTTGCGTTCAGGCTGTTGGCAACCAGGGTGAGAAGTTCATCGTGAGACAAGTCCAGTGCGACTGCGCTGGCGACATAGTTGTCGAGCAGGTAGCCGCCGAAATAAGCCGGATCGTCTGAATTGATCGTGACCATGGCGCCTGCTCTGAGCAGGCGCGCCAGATTGTGTTCGTGCAGGTCCTTGAACACCCCGAGTTTCTGGTTTGAGAGCGGGCAGACGGTCAGAGGGATTTTGCGCTCGATCAGTTCGGCGAGCAGTGCCGGATCATCACTGGCGTGGACCCCGTGGTCCACGCGCGCGACGTTCAGGAGGTCGAGCGCGTCGCGGACATACTGTGCCGGGCCTTCTTCGCCTGCGTGAGCCACGCGTTTGAGGCCCAGTTCCGTGCAGCGCTGATAGGTCCGAGTGAATTTTTCGGGGGGATTGTCGCGTTCGGAAGAATCGAGCCCTACGCCGATCCACAGGTCGCGATACGCGTCGCGAAGTGGCAGCGCGGCTTCCAGGGTGGCAAGCGCATCGTCTTCGCTCAGATGACGCAAGAAGCTCAGGAGCAGGTAGCCGCTGATTCCCAACGTGTCGCGGGCTTCACGCATTGCCCTCGCCAGGCCTGTGAACACGGTTTCCAGTGCGATGCCGCGATGCGTATGGGTTTGGGGATCGAACATGATCTCCGCGTGCACGATACCGTCGGCGTGTGCGCGATGCAGGTAGGCGCTGGCAAGTTCGTAGAAGTCTTGCTCGGTGTGCAGTACGCTGGCGCCTGCGTAGTACAGATCCAGGAAGGACTGCAAGTCGGTGAACTGATACGCCTGACGTACGGCGTCCACGTCGGAATAGGGCAATGTAACCCCGTTGCGCCGGGCGAGCCTGAACATCATTTCGGGTTCCAGCGTTCCTTCGATGTGAAGGTGGAGCTCGGCTTTGGGTAGGGTCTGCAACCACTGGCGCAGTTCGGTGTGAGGGGTCTGTTCTGGCATGTGTCTGAAAGCGAACTTGTCGAGAGTGAATTATAGGCAGTGGCGATTTGTCTGGCGCAGGGAGTCAGGCGGCTGTGCCACGCCAGGCTGCGCCTGCCAGGAGCAGCCACGACAGAATCAGCAGGGCGCCGCCGACAGGCGTGATGGCACCCAGCAGTCTGTGCCCAGTCAGGACCAGCGCATACAGACTGCCGCTGAAGAGGATCATGCCCAGGAGCATGGTCCAGCTTGACCAGAGTGCCAGCCCAGGTGCGAGCCTGGGCCACAGCGCGGCCAGCGCGAGCAGGCCAAGCCCGTGGATCAGCTGGTAGTGGGCCGCTGTCTGCCATACGGAGAGCAGATCTGCCGACACCATTCGACGCAATCCGTGGGCGCCGAAAGCGCCAGTGGCAACGCCCAGCGCCATCGCCAGGGCGCCGCAAAGAATCAGGGTGCGGGGAAGCATCGAAAATCTCCAGGACGAGAGAGTTCAGCCATTGTAGCTACGCGCTTGCATGGGAGAGGTGCTCCTGCTCGTTCTCGCATGGGCCTTGGTCCGCCTTGGGGATCACGCGTAGACTGAAGGGAGTGATGGGAAGGTGGCTGCGTCGGCCGGGGCTGCGATGCTAAAAGACAGGCGGGCTGGGCGGTGCGGCGTTCCAGGAGGTTCGGATGGTGTCCGTGGAAGATCGCCAGGCAACGCATCAGGTCGACAACCAGGTGCCGGATTTGCCAGATTGCAACCTGTTTTTGAATGATCGGGCCCTGGTCGAGGGTGTGCGCAGAGAAGGGGCCGGGGCATTCGAGTCGTCGCTGGAGCTCTGGGGGCGTCGGCTGGGTACCTGCGAGCTTCGACGGCAGGCGGCCGAGGCCAATCGGCAGGTCCCGGTCTTGCGCGCCTATGATCGTGTCGGCCATCGGGTAGACGCCGTCGACTTTCATCCTGCGTGGTCTCGTTTCTTGTCGCTGGCTTTCGCACAGGGCCTGCATAGCGCCGCGTGGACGGCGCCCGGGCCTGGTGCGCAAGTGGCTCGCTCAGCACATTTTCTGATGCATGGACAGGTTGAGGCCGGGTCCTTGTGTCCCGTCACCATGACCAGTGCCGCCATCCCGCTACTGGCGCGTGAGACCTGGTTTGCGGCCCTGCAGCCAAAGCTGGCGTCGTTGGATTATGACGCCGCGGACCGTCCCATTGCAGAGAAGCATTCCATGATGGTGGGGATGGGGATGACCGAAAAACAGGGAGGGTCCGACCTGCGCAGCAACTCGAGCCAGGCCGAACCAGTGGCAGGCGAGCCGGACTGGTGCAGGCTCACGGGCCACAAGTGGTTTTTCTCATCTCCGATGTCCGATGCGCACCTCATGCTTGCGCGCGAGCGGGACGGGCACTCCTGTTTTTACGTGCCCCGTTGGCTTGATGACGGGCAGCGCAATCCGGTCCATATCGTGCGGCTCAAGGACAAGTTGGGCAACCGTTCCAATGCCAGCGCCGAGGTGGAGTTTGCCGGAGCCTTGGGGCGGCGAGTGGGCGAACCGGGGCGAGGCATCGTCACTCTCATTGAAATGGCCTCTTACACGCGCCTGGATTGCCTTCTGGGCAGTACGGCTCTTTTGCGTGGTGCGCTGGTGCAGGCGCTGCATCATGCGCGCTACCGCCGCGCCTTTGACCGCTTGTTGATCGATCAGCCGCTTGCGCGGCAGGTGCTGGCCGACCTGGTTCTGGAAAGCGAAGCGGCAACCGCGCTGTCGTTGCGGCTGGCCAGTGCGTTTGATCATCCGGAAAGCCCTGCAGAGCAGGCTCTGCGGCGCATTCTGGTCCCTGCCGCAAAGTTCTGGGTCTGCAAGCGTGCGATTGCGGCCGTTGCCGAATGCATGGAGGTCTGGGGCGGGAATGGCTACATCGAGGACGGACCCATGCCGCGCTTCTATCGCGAGGCGCCCGTGAACTCCATCTGGGAGGGGTCCGGGAACGTCATGTGCCTGGACGTATTGCGGGCCGCACGCCAGGACCCACAGCGGACGGCCCAGCTGGTGGATGGACTGGCAAGTGCGCATGCAGCGGTGCCGGCTTTGCGCCGCGTGGCACAGCGGTTGCTGTCCGATTTGCAGCAGGACGAAGAGCAGCAGCAAAATCGGGCGCGCGCCATCGCCCGGGATCTGGTGTTGCTGGTGCAGGCCGATCTGCTTTTGCGTCATGCGCCGTCTGCAGTCTCGGACGCGTTTGTGCAAAGTCGGCTGGACGCCGAATCCGCGTCCGTATATGGCACTCACCTGCTGGAGCCCGCGTGCGCGGCTTTGTTGGATCGGGCCTGGCCCGACTGACGAAGGCGTGCCGTAGGACTGAGAGCGTTTACCGCTTACAATCGGGGCTTTGCGAGCTTGTGAGTGGCCCCTCTGGGTTGATCGCCGGTTCGGGCATCTGTTCATGCAGAGTAGGTTTTCGAGGCTCATGGTATCCACGCCCCCGTTCTTGGTTTTTGTGCGCGACCGCCTGGGACGGCAGTTCCGGATCTTGCCGTGGCTGCTTGCTTGTGTCTTGGGCCTTTCGGCTGGCTCTGTGGCGGCAGCCAGCCTCTATACCCTGACGGGGCGCGTCGTGCGTGTGGCCGATGGCGATACCCTGACGATTCAGGTGCAAGGAAAGGCTGCCCATAGAATACGGCTTGCGAGTATCGACGCCCCCGAGACCGGGCATGGGCGCAAGCGGCCAGGGCAGCCCTACGGCCAGGCGTCGCGGCAGTCCTTGGCCGCATTGGTGGCAGGGCATACCGTCACCTTGCGTTGCTACGAGCGAGATCATTACGGACGTGACGTGTGCGATGTGCCGCTGAAGGATGGCCGTACCGCCAACCAGGTTCAGGTCGCCACAGGGATGGCTTGGGCCAATCAGCAAGGCGGCGGGAAATATCTGCGCGATCCTCATTTGCTCGATCTGGAGCGCCAGGCTCGTGCCTGGCGTGCGGGCCTGTGGAAAGACGCCAATCCTGTGCCCCCCTGGGATTGGCGCTGGAAGTGCTGGAAGGCTCTTGAATCCGGGGCTTCCAGCCCCATTTGCTGATCATGGCCTTAAAAGTATTCGACCTCGCCTGCGAGCACGACCACCTCTTCGAGGGCTGGTTTGCCTCTGCAGAAACCTACGATGAGCAGCTTGCACAAGGGCTGGTGCGCTGCCCCGTGTGCGACAGTCAGCGCATCATACGTCGGGTGTCGGCTCCCCACCTGAACGTCAGCCATTTGAAGTCAGAGTCTGTCGCGCGCAAAGACGCGTTGCCACAGAGCCAGGCGACGGTGGCGGCGCCTTCGGGCGACCAGCTGGCTCGCCTTCAGGCCGAAGTGCTGCGACAGATTCGGCGCATTGTGCGTCAGACGGATGACGTCGGAGCACAGTTCGCCGATGAAGCGCGCCGCATGCACAGCGGCGAAATCGAAGAGCGGCCGATTCGAGGCACGGCTTCGGCGCGCGAATGTGTCGAGTTGTCCGAGGAGGGGATTGCCATCATGCCGATTCCCGATATTCTGGATGACGACCGCCTGCAGTGAGCCGTTGAACTACCGCCACGTGCGGGCAACAAAAAAACCGGGCCATCTATGAACTGGCCCGGTTTTTTGTCGTTGCAGCATTTGCCCAGGCGTCTGGGCAAACCGATCGCGCTTTACATGACGCGGCTGCGGTATTCGTTGGTGCGGGTGTCGATCTCGATCTTGTCGCCGATATTGCAGAACAGCGGCACCTGAATGTCGTACCCCGTGTTGATCTTGGCGGGTTTCAGCACCTTGCCGGAAGTATCGCCCTTGACGGCGGGCTCGGTGTAGATGATTTCGCGCACGATGATGGTGGGCAGCTCAACAGAAATGGCACGGCCGTCGTAGAACACGACTTCGACCGTCATCCCTTCTTCAAGATAGTTGAGTGCGTCGCCCATGCTGTCGGCTTCGACTTCGTGCTGGTTGTATTCTTCGTCCATGAAGACGTACATCGGGTCAGCGAAATAGGAGTAGCTGCATTCCTTGGTTTCGAGCGTGACCTGGTCAAATTTTTCGTCTGCCTTGTAGACTGCTTCGCTGGGACTGCCCGTGAGCAGATTCTTGAATTTCAGCTTGACGACGGCGGCGTTGCGGCCCGATTTGTTGTATTCGGCCTTCTGGACGACCAGGGGGGCATTGCCGACCATGACGACGTTGCCAACGCGCAGTTCCTGTGCGATTTTCATAGAGATAAGATTCCGAGGCAGTGCGAAAGAAATAAACCACGCATTCTAACTCTTTTGCTGGTGGTGCACGCAAAAGTCCAGTAATTGGCTCACCAAGTCGGCCTGTGTGGCCAGTGCCTTCATCGCAGTCTGGCTCTGCTTCTCCCATGAGGTCCACTGCGAGGTGTGCAAGGTGGGCGCCAGTGCCCGCGCCATCTCGTCATTGTCGTCTCCGTTCCACGCGCGCTGTACGGCACATACCTCGGGTGACCACCGCATGCACGCCATCCAGGCTTCCAGCTTGGCAAGGTGAGCTCCGTCGTCTTGCGGATAAATTTGCCAGATGCCAGGGGCACCGGCCCAGAGCGAACGGACCAGAGAGTCTTCTCCCCGGACGAAATTCAGGTCGCAACACCAGAGCAGCTCGTCGAAGCGTGCTTGGGGCACGAAAGGGATGGATCTGACCTTGAGGGCCCCGGTGTCGTAGAGCGCTTCCGGGGTGGGGCCTGGTATCAAGACCCAGTTGGGGAGGGAATCTTGGGCGAGCGCCTGTTGCAGTCCTTCGAAGGGAGCCGTCGGATAACTGAAGAGCAGCAGACACCGTGCATCGTGCGGAAGGTCTGCCCAGCGTTGCCCTGTCAGATTCTCCAGGCGTTCGCGTCGGCTTTGCGCCTGTGCTTGCAGGCGGTGTGCGAGCAGATCCGGTTCACGCAGCAGCCCACCGGTTTTTTGTGTGAATCCCGGGAAGAAGAAATATTTTGGAACCCCATTAGCTTGCAGCGACGGCAAACCGTGGCAGCCTTCGACCCAGGTTTCTGCACTGAGGTACTCGAGGTTGATCCACAGACAATCCTGCCCTGCCATGGCGGCCTGGTAGCTTTCGGGAAGCACGCACGCAAATGCCTCGACGACGACACCTGCAGACGGCGGCTGGGTCGTTGCCGCCAGCTCCCATGGAAGGACGCGCACCGCATCAGTTTGCTGTATACCCTCGTTCGGACTCAGTGCCGGGACCAGTCGAGCGAGCGTACGCATGTCGTCGATCCAGAGGCGCACGACGTGTCCTCGGGCTGCGAGTTGCCGGGCGAGGCGCCAGCACACCCCTGCATCTCCATAGTTGTCGACGACGCGGCAGAAAATGTCGAACGCGGTGGGTGCCATGGTCGGGCCAGTATTCGGATCAGCCAAACCGGCCACCAGGTGGCGGGCTCAGTGCAGCTGCAGGGGTTCGGGATCGATTTCTTCCGGAAGCTCAGGGTGCTGCATTTCTCCCAGCATGTTCGGAAAATACGGTGCCCCACAGTCTTCGCAGAATTCCAGAGCCTGCAGGCCAGGCAGCCGGCGGATGTCCTGGATGCCCGCCTCGCGCAGCAGTGCCGCGATGGTGTCCCAAGGGTCGACCTGGCCTTCGGGGGTCTGGTCTGGCACCGATTCCTCACGGTTCAGGGCTGGCCAGACACAGCCGTAGATGACGTCGTTGCTCTGACGAGTGCAGAAGCCCACACGGTACTCTTCGATGTTCTGTTCACCACACGCCACGATCGCGCAGCGCAGGTCTGCCACAGGCAGTCGTGCGGCTGTCTGCAGCCAGGTGATGGCCGCCTTGAGTGTCAGCGGCCGGATGGCCTGATCCGCCTGACGAGTGCTGCTGTAGTACGCTTCGGGCGGCAGGTATTCCATGCTGCACCCAGTGAACGTAGTCTCGAGGATCTGGGCACAACCTTCCGCCCAGCGCGCAGTAATGGCCTCACGCCGTGAGGCGTCGGTGTCAGTCGACTGCCATTGAAATAGCGCCTGGCCCTGTGGCACCACGATGACGCCGATCAGGAAAAACGCATCTGCCAGGAGGTCCCCGGGCGACTCTGCGTCGTGGATGTCGGGGCGGGTACGCTGGCCGAGTGTCTGCTGCGCCATGGACTGCACCCAGCCGCGAGTTTCACGGAACGACTGTGGCAGGCGGTCGAAGCGGATCAGCTCAGGCAGCAGGCATGCCTGCGCCTCAGGGGCCAGAATCACGTCTTGCAGTAATGCAGAGACCTGCTGAACCTGCGCATCTCTGAGCCGCCCCTCGGGCAGCTGATAGCGTGTCCACGCGAGGCATGGGACAGAAAAGAGAAGCGCATCCCATGGTTTCCCTTCGTGTATCACCTGTGTCGATTCTGAATGCGTCTCTGCCTGCTCCACCAGCACATCGTAGGCCGCGGAATGCTGTTCCAGAAGATGATCGAGCGCGGCTTCTATGGTGCGGCCGCGCCGGGTCGTCAGGGCCTTGTCCAGAGCCTCACCCAGCTTCTGTTCCCAAAAGAGATCCTCGAGGCGACTGCCGGAGCGCGAAAGTGCCTCGGCCAAGGAGATCAAGGTCAGCGAAGTACGTGACGGGGCGGGGGGACGGGGATGGGAGGGCATGAGAGAAAGGGCTGGGCAGTGCGCGCAACGCCTGCGGTGTTGACCGAAGACCTTGCACTATACGGTATTAGTGTACTGCCTGCCCGAGTCATGAAAAAAGCCCTGGGGCAACGCCCCGGGGCTGATGGCAAGCCTTCTGCCGTGGTGTGGAGCTGAAGGCTCAGGCTTCGACCGTATTGGCCACTTCAGTGAAGTCCTCAATTTGATCGAAGTTCATATAGCGGTAGATGCGGCTGCCGTCTTCCGCCAGAACACCCATGTCCTTCAGGTACTCTGCACGCGTCGGGATGCGTCCCAGGCGTGAGCAGATGGCTGCCATTTCGGCCGAGCCCAGGAACACGTTGGTGTTCTTTCCCATGCGGTTGGGGAAGTTCCGCGTGCTGGTCGAGAACACCGTGGCACCTTCGCGGGTCTGGGCCTGATTGCCCATGCACAGCGAGCATCCTGGCATTTCCATGCGAGCGCCAGCCGTTCCGAAGGTGCCGTAATGCCCTTCTTTGGTGAGTTCGCTGGCATCCATCTTGGTAGGGGGAGCCACCCAGAGCTTGGAAGGCAGATCGCGCTGGCCTTCGAGCAGCTTTGCAGCTGCCCGGAAGTGACCGATGTTGGTCATGCAGCTGCCGATGAACACTTCGTCGATCTTCGTGTCTGCCACATCCGACAGCGTCTTGACGTCATCGGGGTCGTTCGGGCATGCGACGATGGGCTCCTGGATTTCAGCCAGGTCGATGTCGATGATGGCGGCATAGTCGGCGTTGGTATCCGGCTCCACCAGCTGCGGGTTGGCCAGCCAGGCTTCCATGTTCTTGATGCGCCGTGCCAAGGTGCGAGCATCCTGGTAGCCGTTGGCGATCATCCACTTGAGCAGCGTGATGTTGCTGTTCAGGTATTCGATGATGGGCTCTTTGTTCAGGCGCACCGTGCAGCCTGCTGCCGAACGTTCCGCTGAGGCGTCGGTCAGTTCGAAGGCCTGTTCGATCTTCAGATTGGGCAGGCCCTCGATTTCGAGGATGCGACCCGAGAAAATATTCTTCTTGCCTTTCTTTTCGACGGTCAACAGCCCTTTCTTGATCGCGTAGAGCGGAATGGCGTTGACCAGATCGCGCAGCGTGACGCCGGGCTGCATGCTGCCCTTGAAACGCACCAGCACGGATTCGGGCATATCCAGGGGCATGACACCCGTGGCGGCGGCGAAGGCCACCAGACCCGAGCCGGCCGGGAAGCTGATGCCGATCGGGAAGCGCGTATGGGAGTCGCCCCCGGTGCCGACGGTGTCGGGCAATAGCATGCGGTTCAACCACGAGTGGATGATGCCGTCGCCTGGGCGCAAGGCCACGCCGCCGCGCGTGCTCATGAAGGCCGGCAGTTCATGGTGTGTCTTCACGTCCACCGGTTTGGGGTAGGCGGCGGTGTGGCAGAAGGATTGCATGACCAGATCGGCCGAGAACCCGACACAGGCCAGATCCTTGAGTTCGTCGCGCGTCATGGGGCCAGTGGTGTCCTGGCTACCCACCGAGGTCATGCGTGGCTCGCAGTAAGTTCCTGGGCGCACGCCTTGGCCCTCGGGAAGACCGCAGGCCCGTCCCACCAATTTCTGCGCCAGCGAGAACCCTTTGCCGGAGTTCGCTGGTGCGTCGGGCAAGCGGAACAGCGTGGTAGGTGCAAGCCCCAGCGACGCGCGTGCCTTGGCTGTCAGGCCGCGGCCAATGATGAGCGGAATGCGCCCCCCTGCGCGGACTTCGTCCAGTAGCACGTCTGACTTGAGCTTGAATTCGGCGATGACCTTACCGTCCTTCAGCGCCTTGCCGTCGTAGGGGCGCAGTTCGATCACATCGCCCATGTTCATGGCCGAGGTGTCCAACTCGATGGGCAGTGCCCCCGAGTCTTCCATCGTGTTGTAGAAGATGGGCGCGATCTTGCCACCCAGGCAGACGCCGCCGAAGCGCTTGTTGGGCACGAAGGGGATGTCTTCCCCCGTGAGCCAGATCACTGAGTTCGTTGCCGATTTGCGGGAAGAGCCCGTGCCCACGACGTCGCCGACGTAGGCCACCACGTGACCCTTGGCCTTGAGTTCGTCGAGCAGCTTGATCGGGCCCACTTTGCCGGGCACGTCGGGCGTGATGCCGTCGCGCGCGTTTTTGAGCATGGCCAGTGCGTGTAGCGGGATGTCTGGCCGACTCCAGGCGTCCGGAGCCGGCGACAGATCGTCGGTGTTGGTTTCGCCCGTCACCTTGAAGACCGTCAGCGTCAGGCTTTGCGGCACGTCTGGACGGCTGGTGAACCATTCACCATCGGCCCAGCTCTGCAGCACGGCTTGTGCCTGTGCGTTACCGGCCTTGGCTTTTTCTTCAATGTCGTGGAATGCGTCGAATACTAGCAGTGTCTTCTTCAATCCTTCAGCAGCCGTGGCTGCGAGGTCCGCGTGATCCAGCAGTTCGACGAGCGCGCTGATGTTGAATCCGCCCAGCATCGTGCCCAGCAGTTCGGTGGCGTGCCTGGCATCGATCAGCGGGCACTTTTCTTTGCCCAGCGCCACGGCTGCGAGGTAAGACGCCTTGACCTTGGCTGCGTCGTCCACCCCGGCAGGCACACGGTGCGTGAACAAGTCCAGCAGGAATTCCGCTTCGTCCGCGGGCGGGCTTTTCAGCAGTTCGATGAGGTCGGCCGTTTGTTGGGCGGTCAGTGGCAGTGGCGCGACGCCGATGGCTTCGCGAGCCGCAGCTTCGGTGCGGTAAGAATCCAGCATGGTGGGGGTCCCGGAAAGAGTGCGTTTCAAACCGCGCCATTTTACGGGGCAAAGCTCATTTCAGCAACAGTCTTATATAAGATATAAGACATTGAAATGTTTTGTAGCTATTGCGGATTCAGAAGTGCTAGCCCATCAAATCCAGATACTCCGGATGCCTCTGCACGTACGCCGCCACGTACGAACAAGAAGGCTTCACCTTCCAACCTCGGGCGCGCGCTGTCTCCAGCGCCGCCCGTGTCAGATCCGCTGCGATCCCACGCCCCCCTACAGCGGGAGGCACCCCCGTGTGGCAGTAGTCGGCCAACGAGCCATCGAGCGCGTAATCCAGCACGCACAGATGACCCTCCTGGGTCGTTTCGAACCGGTGGGCCGCCTCATTGTGGATGATGATGCGGCCCGATTCCTTGACCGGATCAGATGACATACAGGTCCACGTACTCGTGCACCGGCATGGCTTCCAGCACGGCCTGGTCCAGCGAGACATCGAGAATGCGCTGTTGCTGCCGTGCCGGGAACTGCCGTGCCAGGTTCTTGCGGAATTTCGCTTCCAGCAGCGGAATGCCGTCCTTGCGCCGCCGCTTGTGCCCGATCGGGTATTCGCAGACGATCTCGTCCAGCTTTGACCCATCGTTGAACTCCACCGTCAACGCGTTGGCAATCGAACGCCTTTCGGGATCGTGGTAGTCATGGGTGAAGGCCGGATCTTCCACGCAGGTGATCTTTGCGCGCAAGTCATCGATGCGTGGATCGGAGGCTACCGTGTCTTCGTAGTCGCCGGCCGTCAGCCGTCCGAAAAGAATGGGGATGGCCACCATGTATTGCACGCAGTGATCGCGGTCGGCGGGGTTGTTCAACGGCCCCTTCTTGTCGATGATGCGGATGCACGCCTCGTGGGTACGAATCGTGATTTTTTTGATGTCCGCATCCGTCTTGCCCAGTGATTTCAGCCGGTCGTGGATCTGCATGGCGCATTCCACGGCGGTCTGCGAATGGAACTCCGCCGGGAACGAAATCTTGAAGAGCACGTTTTCCATCACGTAGCTGCCGTAGGGGCGTTGGAACTTGAACGGCTGGCCCTTGAAGAGCACGTCGTAAAAGCCCCAGACAGGAGCCGTGAGGACTGACGGGTAGCCCATTTCTCCTGTACGTGCCATGAGCGCCAGGCGTACCGCGCGGCTGGTAGCGTCGCCTGCCGCCCACGACTTGCGGCTGCCGGTGTTGGGAGCGTGCCGGTAGGTGCGCAGGCTTTGGCCGTCGACCCAGGCCAGAGACACCGCATTGATCGCCTCATCGCGTGAGAGCCCGAGCATTTGAGACACGACGGCCGTGGATGCGACCTTGACCAGCAGTACGTGATCCAGGCCCACTTTGTTGAACGAGTTCTCGAGCGCAATGCAGCCTTGGATCTCGTGCGCCTTGACCATGCCTTCGAGTACTGCCCGCATCGTCAGCGGGGCCTTGCCGGCCGCGATGGCATTGCGTGACAGCCAGTCGGCCACGGCCAGGATGCCGCCCAGATTGTCCGAGGGATGGCCCCATTCGGCGGCCAGCCAGGTGTCGTTGAAGTCCAGCCAGCGGATCATGCAGCCAATATTGAAGGCAGCTTGCACCGGATCAAGTTGAAACTGTGTGCCGGGTACTTTGGCACCGTTGGGCACTATAGTGCCAGGCACGATGGGGCCCATGAGCTTGCGGCAGGCCGGATATTCCAGCCCTTCGAGCCCGCAGCCCAAGGTGTCGATCAGGCAGTTACGTGCGGTTTCGAGCGCTAGCGTGCTGGTGATCTTGTAGTTGAAAACGTAGTCGACGATGTCCGTCAGCACCTGGTCGGGCTGGGGACGCACGTTGGAAATAGTCGCAGACATGAAGATTCCTGTGAAATTGCGGCTTATTTGCGCTTGGCGAGCGGGATGAACTTGAGATCTTCGGGGCCCACATAGTTGGCCGTGGGGCGAATGATCTTGTTGTCCACGCGCTGCTCGATGATGTGGGCAGACCAGCCCGCCATGCGGGCAATCACGAAGAGCGGAGTGAACATGCTCGTGGGCACGTTCATCATGTGATAAGAGACGGCCGAGAACCAGTCGAGGTTCGGGAACATCTTCTTTGCGTCCCACATGACGGCTTCCAGGCGGGCAGCAATATCGAACAGTTTGGTCGACCCTGAAGACTTCGACAATTTTTGCGCCACCGCCTTGATCACCTGGTTGCGGGGGTCGGACACCGTGTACACCGGGTGACCGAAGCCAATGACGATTTCCTTGGCCTCGATGCGCCGGCGGATGTCGGCTTCGGCCTCATCTGCCGTGTCGTAGCGGCTTTGAATGTCGAAGGCCACTTCGTTGGCCCCGCCATGTTTGGGTCCGCGCAGCGCACCGATGGCGCCCGTGATGGCCGAATACATGTCGGAGCCCGTTCCGGCGATCACTCGGCCTGTGAAGGTCGAGGCGTTGAATTCGTGTTCTGCGTACAAAATGAGCGACGTGTGCATGGCGCGTACCCATTCGTCCGAAGGCGTTTCGCCGTGCAGCAGGTGCAGGAAGTGCCCGCCGATGCTGTCGTCATCTGTTTCGACATCGATCACGCGCCCGTTGTGGCTGTAGTGGTACCAGAAGAGCAGGGCCGAACCCAGGCTCGCCATGAGCTGATCGGCGATGTCGCGCGCGCCGGGCAGATTGTGGTTGTCCTTTTCTGGCAGCACGCACCCCAGCGTGGAAGCAGCCGTGCGCATGACGTCCATGGGGTGGCTCGACGCCGGTAGCGCCATGAGCACGTCTTGCACCTGGATCGGCAGGCCGCGCAGCCGGCGAAGCTTGGCCTTGTAGGCGACCAGCTCGGACTTGTTCGGAAGCTTGCCGTGGATCAGCAGGTGGGCGACTTCTTCGAACTCGCAGGTATCGGCAATATCCAGAATGTCGTAGCCGCGGTAATGCAGGTCGTTGCCGCTGCGGCCCACCGTGCACAATGCCGTGTTGCCTGCCGCAATGCCCGACAGGGCGACAGATTTCTTGGGTTTGAAGCCGACTGGCGCTGCAGTGGCTGCTGTCTTGGAAGCGGCGGTTCTGGATTTTGTTGCCATGGAAAGTCTCCTTGGATATAAGGTAGTGTGCAGAGCGGTCTGGCCGCTCAGTTTGCGTTGTTCTTCTGAAACAAGGCGTCGAGCTGCTCTTCGAAGCGGTGGTAACCGATGCGCTCGTAGAGTTCTTCGCGAGTTTGCATCATGTCGATGACATTGCGCTGGTGGCCGTCCCGGCGGATTGCGGCGTATACGGTTTCAGCGGCTTTGTTCATGGCGCGAAAGGCCGATAGCGGATAAAGCACGATGCCGACCCCCGCACCGGCCAGGTCCTGCACGGAGAACAGAGGGGTCTTGCCGAATTCGGTGATGTTGGCGAGGACGGGCACCTTCAGGGATCGAGTGAATCGTGTGTAGGTTTCCAGATCATAGGACGCCTCGGCAAAGATGGCGTCTGCACCGGCCTCTGCGCAGGCGTGCGCGCGCTCCAGTGCCGCGTCCACCCCGACGACTGCAATGGCGTCCGTGCGTGCAATGATGTAGAAGTCGCTGTCGGTGCGGGCGTCTACTGCTGCCTTCACTCTATCGACCATTTCGTCGGTGGTGACGATTTCTTTGCCGGGGCGATGTCCGCAGCGCTTGGCGCCCACCTGGTCCTCGATGTGACAACCGGCGGCGCCGAATTTGATCAGCGATTTGATGGTGCGGGCGATGTTGAATGCAGAGGGTCCGAATCCCGTATCGATGTCGACCAGGAGCGGGAGGTCGCAGACGTCCGTAATGCGGCGGATGTCGGTGAGCACGTCGTCCAGGGTATTGATGCCCAGGTCGGGCAGCCCGAGCGAGCCGGCGGCGACCCCACCACCCGATAGATAAATGGCGCGGTAGCCGGCCCGTTGAGCGAGCAGGGCATGGTTGGCGTTGATGGCGCCAATGATTTGCAGGGGGGATTCTTCGATCAGGGCCTGGCGCAACAGGGCACCGGGTGAGGCAGGACGAGTCATGAGAGGGCTCCGGAAGACTGCCTGCCCCACAAGGACGCGCGGGCGGACAGGAGATGTCACCTCGTGGATGCCCCATTGACCTGACTGAGTGGTCCAGCTGGTCGATGTGGCACCGGAGATGCGGTTTCAGACCATTATCAGAGGGCAGCAGCAGAATATCTGTCACTGCCTGGACATTCGCGATCGAAGGGGCTTGTGACCCCTTCGATCGACCAGGGGAATTTATTTCAGCAGGTCCTTGATGCCGTCCCGTTCTTCAAGCAGCTCGTTGAGCGTGTGGTCCATGCGCTCACGCGAGAAGCTGTCGATTTCGAGGCCGGTCACACGGGTGTATTCGCCATTTGCCGTCGTGACGGGCACGCCGTAGATGATGCCTTCGGGGATCCCGTAGGATCCATCGGAAGGGATCCCCATGGTGACCCATTTTCCATTGCTGCCCAGCACCCAGTCACGCACGTGGCAGATGGCGGCGTTGGCAGCGGAAGCCGCCGATGACAGACCCCGGGCGGCAATGATGGCGGCGCCGCGCTTGCCCACGGTGGGGATGAATGTGTCGCGAATCCACGCTTGATCATTGATCAGCGATTGCACGGGCTGGCCGCCGACGGTGGCAAAGCGCGTGTCCGGGTACATGGTGGGCGAGTGGTTGCCCCAGACCACCAGCTTTTCGATGTCGCCCACCGGCTTGCCAATTTTGGCGGAGACCTGGGAGAGCGCACGGTTGTGGTCCAGGCGTAGCATGGCCGTGAAATTCTTGGCCGGAAGATCGGGGGCCGACTTCATGGTGATGTAGGCATTGGTGTTGGCTGGGTTGCCCACGACCAGAACCTTGACGTTGCGGCTGGCTACTTCATTCAGGGCCTTGCCCTGCGCGGTGAAGATCTGTGCGTTGACTTGCAGCAGGTCTTTGCGCTCCATGCCGGGGCCGCGGGGACGTGCGCCGACCAGCAGGGCTACGTCGGCGTCCTTGAAGGCAGTGCGCGGGTCGCTGTGGGCGCTCATGCCCTGCAGGAGCGGGAAGGCGCAGTCTTCGAGTTCCATCATCACGCCCTTGAGCGCGTTCTGAGCCTTTTCAGCCGGGATTTCGAGCAGTTGCAGGATGACGGGCTGGTCCTTGCCCAGCATTTCTCCGGAAGCGATGCGGAACAGCAAGGCATAGCCGATCTGACCGGCCGCGCCGGTGACGGCAACGCGCATGGCGGGTTTGGACATGGTGGTTCTCCTAGATGATGACGTCTCTTGAATACGGTAGAGTGCGGAAGGCACAAGCGCCGGAAAGAGTAGTGTATTTCAAGCGGAGACGTCAAGACTCTTATATCTTATATAAGACACAAGAGTATTAGACATCCTGACGTGGAAATGCGAAAATGCGCCAGTCTCAATTTGTAGCATGGCCGCCCTGCCGCACCTTACTTCCACATGACCGAATCGCGTCTCCTCGATCGTAAACAGCCCTTGGGCCGCACTTCACATAGTGCTGCGTTCAGCCCGCTGTATCAACAGATCAAGGGCTTGATTCTGCAGGGGCTGGACCGCGGGGAATGGAAACCCGGCGAGGCCATCCCCAGCGAACTGGAATTGGCCGGGCGGTTCCAGGTCAGCCAAGGCACCGTACGTAAGGCCATCGACGAGCTGGCAGCCGACAATCTTCTGATTCGGCGTCAGGGCAAGGGCACTTATGTCGCCACCCACAACGAGGCTCGGGTACGGTACCGTTTCTTGCGGTTGACGCCGGATGATGGCGGCCCGCAACCTTCTACCAGCGAGATTCTCGACTGCCGTCGCACCAAGGCCTCGGCCGAGATCGCCTCGGCACTGGGTTTGCGAGCAGGCGATGCAGTCGTCAATCTGCGCCGCGTGCTGTCCTTTGCCGATATTCCTACGATCCTCGACGATATCTGGTTGCCTGGGGGGCCCTTCAAGGGGCTCACGCTCGAGTCGTTGCTGCGTTACCGAGGCCCCATGTATGCGTTGCTCGAGACCGAATTTGGCGTGAGCATGGTGCGTGCCGACGAGAAAATCCGTGCAGTGTCAGCGACGGCATCTCAGGCTGAACTCTTGCAGATCCCTTTGGCCAGCCCCTTGTTGCAGGTTGAGCGTATTGCCTATACCTATGGCGATCGGCCGATGGAGCTGCGCCGAGGCCACTACGTTACCGAACGCTATCATTACCGAAACAGTTTGAATTGACCTCGCAATGGGCGACAATGCCAATTGGGGTCTTCCAGAATTCTTCCATTTATCCACTACGAGGGCATCATGTCTGATTCAACGAAGCCACGCCCGCAGTTCCGTAATCTGGGGTTGAGTGACCTCATGAGCTACCGTCTGCCGCCGGCTGCAAAAACGTCCATCTTGCATCGCGCCAGTGGCGCGCTGCTGCTTCTGGCCTTGCCTCTGGTGATCGTGCCTCTGTTTGGTCAGAGCGTTCAGTCACCCGAGACCTTTGCCGCCATGAAGGCGTGGGTGGCGTCGCCGTTGTGCAAGATCGTGCTGCTGGTCCTGATGTGGGGGTATTTCCACCACTTCTGTGCAGGCATCCGTTTTCTCACGCTGGATCTGCACATTGGCAATTCGCGTGAAGATTCACAGCGGTCCGGGGCCATCGTGATTGGTGTGGCGCTTGCCCTGACGGTGATTTTTGGTTTGAAACTTTTTGGAGCCTGGTAATGGCAGAAGCACGCATTGGTCGCCGGCGCCGCGTCGTCGGCGCGCATTACGGGGCCCGCGACTTTATCGTTCAGCGATCGACCGCAGTGATCATGGCCCTTTATACGTTGGCCCTGGTGATTTACGCGGTCTTTGCTCCTAGCCTTGATTTCAACTCCTGGCGAGCTTTTTTCATGTTCAGGGCAGGTGCGCTGCCGCTGGGGCAGATGTTGGCCTCGGTGGCTTTCCTGTCGCTGGCATGGCACGCGTGGGTGGGCGCTCGCGACATCTTCATGGACTACGCCCATTCAGATGGACTGCGTCTGTTCCTGGAAGTCGTCGCCATCCTGTGGATCGTCGCGTCGGTTGTGTTCTTTGGTCAAATTCTCTGGAGTCTGTAACGTGGCTGCTGTCAAGACATCTATTCCGCACCGCCGATTCGACGTGGTGATCGTCGGCGCTGGCGGGTCGGGCCTGCGTTGCGCCCTGCAACTCTCTCATGCTGGCCTTACCGTGGCTGTCGTGTCCAAGGTCTTCCCCACGCGTTCCCACACGGTGGCGGCGCAGGGGGGCGTCAGCGCCTCGCTGGGCAACATGAGCGAAGACCACTGGCAATGGCACATGTACGATACCGTCAAGGGTTCCGATTGGCTCGGCGACCAGGACGCGATCGAATTCATGGTGCGCGAGGCACCCAACGCGGTGTACGAGCTCGAACACTATGGCATGCCGTTCGACCGTAACGCGGATGGCACGATTTATCAGCGTCCGTTTGGCGGGCATACGGCCAATTTTGGCGAAAAGCCCGTGCAGCGCGCCTGTGCGGCAGCCGACCGCACGGGTCATGCCATGCTGCATACGCTGTACCAGCGCAACGTCGCAGCACACACGCACTTCTTCGTCGAATGGATGGCGCTCGACCTGCTACGCAACAACGCCGGCGATATCCTGGGCGTCACGGCCATGGAAATGGAAACCGGCCAGATGTACGTGCTCGAAGCCAAGCACACCGTGCTCGCCACGGGCGGGTCGGGCCGCATCTGGGCGGCCACCACCAATGCCTTCATCAATACGGGCGACGGACTGGGCATGGCGGCACGCGCCGGCTTGCCGCTTGAAGACATGGAATTCTGGCAGTTTCACCCCACCGGGGTGGCGGGCGCCGGGGTGCTCATTACCGAGGGGGTGCGCGGCGAAGGCGGCTTCCTGCTCAACAAAGACGGTGAGCGCTTCATGGAACGCTACGCGCCGCAGCTCAAGGACCTGGCGCCGCGCGACTTCGTGTCACGCTCCATGGACCAAGAGATCAAAGAAGGGCGGGGCTGTGGCGATGGCGGGCACGTGCTGCTCAAGCTCGACCACCTGGGCGCCGAGACCATCATGAAGCGTCTGCCTTCGATCCGCGAGATCGCCATCCGCTTCGCCAATGTAGACCCCATCCACGATCCGATTCCAGTCGTGCCAACCATCCACTACCAAATGGGTGGCATTCCAGCCAACATGCATGGACAAGTGGTCACGCAGGTCAATGGCGAAGAAAAGGTCGTCAAGGGTCTCTACGCCATTGGTGAGTGCGCAGCCATCTCGATTCACGGTGCCAACCGCCTGGGCACCAACTCGTTGCTCGACTTGCTGGTGTTTGGCCGCGCGGCGGGCAATCACATCATTGGGCAGCACCCCGAAAAGCAGCACTCGCACGAGCCGCTTCCCGACGCTGATGTCGAAGCATCCCGCGATCGGGTCGATCGCATCGAGAGTCGTACGTCCGGTACCAAGGCCCAAGACGTGGCGCACAAGATGCAGACCATCATGCAGGCTCACTGTGGCGTGTTCCGCAAGCTCGAGACGCTCAAAGAAGGCGAGAAATTCATTGCTGACCTGGTTCCTGAAGTCAACGACATCTACTTTGCCGACAAGTCCAAGACTTTCAACACGGCTCGCTTCGAAGCCTTCGAACTGACCAACATGATCGAAGTGGCGCGCGCAACGACCAAGTCGGCCGCCAATCGCCTCGAATCCCGTGGCGCCCACGCGCTCAACGAGTACCCCGAGCGCGATGACGTCAACTGGCTCAAGCACACCTTGTGGTTTGCCGAAGACAGCCGCCTGGAATACAAGCCGGTTCACATGAAGCCGCTCACGGTGGACACCATTCCGCCCAAAGCACGTACCTTCTAATCTGGATAGTGTCATGAGTGAAAAACGTACCATGAAGTTCGAGATTTACCGCTACGATCCGGATAAGGACGAGCGGCCCTATATGCAGAAGTTCGAGGTCGAACTGCAGCCGACCGACCGGATGCTGCTGGACGCCATCCTGCGTATCAAGAATGATCTCGACGATAGCCTGGCCATCCGCCGTTCTTGCCGCGAAGGGGTGTGCGGTTCCGATGCCATGAACATCAATGGCAAGAATGGCCTGGCCTGCATCACGAACTTGAAGACCGTCACGGAACCGGTCGTGCTCAAGCCCTTGCCTGGTCTGCCCGTCGTGCGCGACTTGATCGTGGACATGACCTTCTTCTACGATCAGTACCACTCAGTCAAGCCGTATCTGATCAACAACGATCCGCCACCCGAGAAAGAGCGCCTGCAGTCCCCCGAAGAGCGCGAGCTGCTCAACGGTCTGTACGAGTGCATCTTGTGTGGCTGCTGCTCGACGGCCTGTCCGTCGTTCTGGTGGAACCCCGACAAGTTCGTCGGTCCTGCCGGGCTGTTGCAGGCTTATCGCTTCCTCGTCGATTCACGGGATCAGGCCACGGACGAGCGTCTGGACGACCTCGAGGATCCTTATCGCCTGTTCCGTTGTCATACCATCATGAACTGTACGGATGTCTGTCCCAAGGGGCTGAATCCGTCCAAGGCCATCGGCAGCATCAAAGAAATGCTGGTGCGCCGTACGGTCTAGGGCCGTACCGCAATGTCTGGCGATCTGACCAGTCCAGATCGTGCCCGCCTGCGATGGCGGGCACGCCGTGGGTTGCTGGAAAACGACCTCATGATCACGCGCTTTCTCGATGCCTGTGAAGCGCAACTGACTGAGGCCGAGGTCCAGGCTCTGACAAAGCTCTTCGAGATGGACGATACCGATTTGCTCGATGTCCTTCTAGGACGCGCCGAGCTCCCGGCATCGTTTGACGAACCGCAGATTCGCCAACTCGTCGAGCGTATGAAATCGCTGTAATTTTAAGGAAAGTCACATGCAGCTATCCAATAAGAAAGCCACGCTATCGTTCTCTGATGGCAGCCCTTCAGTTGAATTTCCTGTCTACCAGGGCAGCATTGGCCCGGATGTGATCGACGTTCGCTCACTCTACGGCAAGACCGGGATGTTCACCTTTGATCCGGGCTTCAAGTCGACGGCCTCGTGCGAATCTGCCATCACCTTCATCAACGGCGAACAGGGGCAGCTTCTGTATCGCGGCTACCCGATCGAACAGTTGGCGCACAAGTGCGACTTCCTGTCGGTGGCCTACCTGATCATGAATGGCGAGCTGCCCAACGCGCAGCAAAAGCACGAATTCGATGATCTGGTCACGCACCACACGCTGGTGCACGAGCAGATGCACATCTTCCTGCGCGGGTTTCGCAGCGATGCCCACCCGATGGCCGTGTTGACGGGGCTGGTGGGTGCGCTCTCGGCCTTCTACCATGATTCCACCGATATCACGAACCCGCGTCATCGCGAGATCTCTGCCGTTCGCCTGATCGCCAAGATGCCGACCCTGGTCGCCATGGCCTACAAGCATTCCATGGGCCAGCCATTCATCTACCCGCAAAACAATCTGTCGTATACGGGCAATTTCCTGCGCATGATGTTCGCTACGCCCTGCGATGACTACAAGGTCAACGAGGTCGTCGAGCGTGCGCTGGATCGCATCTTCATCCTGCACGCCGACCACGAGCAGAATGCGTCGACTTCCACGGTGCGTCTGTGCGGTTCGTCTGGAACCAACCCGTTTGCGGCCATTGCAGCCGGCGTGGCGTGCTTGTGGGGCCCCGCCCACGGCGGTGCCAACGAAGCCTGCCTGAACATGCTCGAGCATTTGCAAGCCAATGGCGGCGTGGCCAAGGTGGGCGAGTTCATGGAAAAGGTCAAGGACAAGAATTCAGGCGTACGCCTGATGGGTTTCGGCCATCGTGTCTACAAAAATTTCGACCCTCGGGCCAAGCTCATGCAGGAAACCTGCCGCGAAGTGCTGGATGCGCTGGGTCTGCACAGTGATCCCCTCTTCAAGCTCGCCATGGAAGTTGAACGCATTGCGCTGGAAGACCGTTATTTTGTGGATCGCAAGCTGTACCCGAACGTGGACTTTTATTCGGGGATCGTGGAGCGTGCCATCGGTATTCCGTCGTCGATGTTCACTGCTGTCTTCGCGCTGGCGCGCACGGTTGGCTGGATTGCGCAGTGGAATGAAATGCTCTCTGACCCGGACTACAAGATCGGTCGCCCGCGTCAGCTGTACACGGGTTCTGCCTCGCGCGATGTGAAGTAATTCGCAGTTGCTGCCAAAAAGAAATCGGGCCTTTCGGGGCCCGATTTCTTTTTGGCTGGACGTCTAAAAAGACCTGCGGGCAGAAATCATTTGCCCGCAGGTCTTTTTTATCGGCCTTCGCCTGCTTCCTGCTGTGCGTCCACGACGGCCAGGGCCGTCATGTTCACGATGCGACGCACCGTGGAGCTGGTGGTCAGGATGTGCACAGGACGAGCCGCACCCAGGAGCACCGGACCCATGGCGACGCCGTGGCTACCCGTCATCTTGAGGATGTTGTAGGTGATGTTGCCGGTATCCAGATTCGGCGTGATGAGCAGGTTGGCCGGCCCTTTCAGCGTGGACTCCGGATAAGCCTTCAACCGGATGGCCTCTGACAGCGCCGAGTCGGCGTGCATTTCGCCGTCGACTTCGAGGTCGGGGGCCCGTTGCGTGATGAGACGACGTGCCTCGGCCATTTTGCGTGAAGATGCCGTCGGGCGGCTCCCGAAGTTGGAGTGTGAGAGCAGGGCTACCTTGGGTACGACGCCGAAGCGTCGAACTTCTTCTGCAGCCAGGATGGTCATGTCGGCAATCTGCTCGGCGGTGGGATCTTCGTTGACGTGTGTGTCGCAGATGAACAGCGTCTGGGTGGGGAGCATCAGAACGTTCATGGCGGCGAAGGTGCCGGCACCAGGTTTCAGGCCGATGACTTGATCGACATACTTGAGCTGATTGTCGAAGCGGCTGGCGACCCCGCAGAGCATGGCATCTGCATCGCCGCGCTGCAGCAGCATGACGCCAATGAGGGAGTTGTGCTTGCGCACCATCGCCTTTGCAATGTCGGGAGTCACGCCTTCACGGCCCAGGAGCTTGTAGTAGGCGTTCCAGGTTTCGTTGAAGCGCGAGTCGTCTTCCGGATTCACGACTTCGACGTTTTTACCGGGCGCCAGATGCAGGCCGAATTTGCGAATGCGCATTTCGATGACGGCTGGACGTCCCACCAGGATGGGTTGTGCGATCTTTTCTTCGATGACCGTCTGGGCGGCACGCAGAACGCGTTCGTCTTCGCCATCGGCGTAAATCACGCGCTTGGGCGATGCCTTGGCCTGGTTGAAGAGCGGGCGCATCAGCTGGCCGGAGTGGTAGACGATGCTCATGAGGGACTGTCGATAGGCGTCCATGTCCTGGATCGGACGTCGCGCCACGCCCGAGGCCGCAGCGGCCTCGGCAACCGCCGGTGCAATCTTCAGGATCAGGCGCGGATCGAAAGGCTTGGGGATGATGTAATCCGGGCCAAAGCTCAGATCCTGGTCTGCATAGGCGCTGGCCATTTCGGCGCTGGGTTCGGCCTCGGCGAGTTCGGCGATGGCCTTCACGCAGGCGAGCTTCATCTCTTCGTTGATGACGCTGGCCCCGCAATCCAGAGCGCCCCGGAAGATGAACGGGAAGCACAGAACGTTGTTGACCTGGTTCGGATAGTCGGAGCGGCCGGTTGCCACGATGCAATCCGGACGGGCGGCCTTGGCGTCTTCGGGACGGATTTCAGGGTCGGGATTTGCCAGGGCCAGAATGAACGGGCGGTCGGCCATGGTGCGCACCATGTCCTGCGTGAGCACACCAGGCGCCGAGCAACCCAGGAATACGTCGGCACCCTTGACGACGTCGGCCAGCGTACGGGCTGTCGTGTCCTGTGCGTAGCGTGCCTTGTTGGGTTCCATGTGTTCGTCGCGACCCTTCCAGATCACGCCGCGCGAATCCACCACGAACACGTTTTCGTGCTTGATGCCGAGCTTGACCAGCAGGTCCAGACACGCGATGGCGGCCGCGCCAGCCCCTGAGCAGATGAGCTTGACTTCGCCCATTTTCTTGCCCACCACTTTCAGCCCGTTAAGGACGGCGGCCGAGGAGATGATGGCAGTGCCGTGCTGATCATCGTGGAACACGGGGATCTTCATGCGCTCGCGCAGCTTCTTCTCGATGTAGAAGCATTCCGGCGCCTTGATGTCTTCGAGGTTGATGCCCCCTAGCGTGGGCTCCAGCGCTGCGATGATGTCGACCAGCTTATCGGGATCGTGTTCATTCAGTTCAATGTCGAACACGTCGATGCCGGCAAACTTCTTGAAGAGGCATCCTTTGCCTTCCATGACGGGTTTGGCCGCCATGGGGCCAATGTTGCCCAACCCAAGGACGGCCGTGCCGTTGGTCACGACACCGACCAGATTGCCCCGGGACGTGTACTTGGTAGCGGCAGGTTCCCCCTCCGCGTAAATGGCCATGCTGGCAGCCGCCACCCCGGGCGAGTAGGCAAGGGTCAGGTCATCCTGATTGGCCAGCGGCTTGGTGGGCACCACGGAAATCTTTCCGGGTGTCGGGTAGGCGTGATAATCCAGCGCCCTTTTGGCGCGATCGTCATTGAGGTCCATAGCGGCGTGTGCTCCTGCAGTCTGCTGGCGGGTTCTGAAGGGTGTTATGAAATGCCAACGCGAAACGACGCCGATTGCGCCGTTTCGAGCCGTCAAGTGTATACCCCAGTCTCAACCCGGGTATACTTTACCCTTAATACGGCATATGCAAGGCGTCGTACAACTGCCTTCTGCCCTGCTATCCGCCCATCGGTCTGGCCGAGTCGCGGAAGGTTTTGCAATCTGCATCGTTCGAGTGAAGCACTCGTCAGGTGAAGCACACAATGTCCACGGAACAAGAACTCCAGTCTAATTCCTATCTTTTTGGCGCCAACGCCCCATACGTAGAAGATCTCTACGAATCCTATCTAGGCAATCCCGGCGCCGTGCCGGTTCAGTGGCGCAGTTACTTCGATCAACTCCAGCACCAACCTGCGGCTGACGGCCGTGAGGCCACGCGCGATCAAGCGCATGCGCCCATTGTGGCTTCGTTTGCGCTGCGCGCCCGCGAAAACGCTTTCCAGGTAAAGCCCGCTGTTGCCTCCGACCAGGCTCTGGCCATTGCGGGCAAGCAGGTCTACGTTCAGTCCATCATTGCCGCCTATCGTTCGCTGGGCCTGCGTCTGGCGCAGCTCGATCCCCTGAAGCGCCGTGATCGCCCGGAAATTCCCGAGCTTGATCCCGCTTTTTACGGCTTGTCCGAAGCTGACCTCGATCAGATCTATTCGGCGACCAACACGTATTTCACCAAAGCCGATACGATGACCCTGCGGGACATCCTGAGGGCCTTGCAGGACACCTACTGCCGCAACGTGGGTGCCGAATTCATGCATATTTCTGATCCAACGGTCAAACGCTGGATTCAAGAACGCCTCGAGTCCACGCTGGGCTTGCCGGAATACACCAAAGAACAAAAGCACAACATCCTGCGTCAGGTCACTGAGGCCGAAGGCCTCGAGCGTTTCCTGCACACCAAGTATGTGGGCCAGAAGCGCTTTTCGCTGGAAGGCGGTGAAAGCTTCATTGCCGCCATGGACGAGGTCGTGAACCACGCGGGCGAAAACGGCGTGCAGGACATTGTCGTAGGCATGGCCCACCGGGGTCGCTTGAACATGCTGGTCAACATCATGGGCAAGATGCCGGGTGACCTGTTTGCCGAGTTCGAAGGCAAGCACACGCTGGCCTTGAGCGATGGCGACGTCAAGTATCACAACGGCTTCTCCAGCGACTTGTCCACGCGCGGCGGCCCAGTGCACCTGTCGCTGGCGTTCAATCCGTCCCACCTTGAAATCGTCGACCCCGTGGTCGAAGGCAGCGTACGCGCTCGCCAGGACCGTCGAGGCGACCACGAAGGCAGCCAGGTGCTGCCCGTCGTGGTTCATGGCGATGCCGCCTTTGCAGGCCAGGGCGTGGTCATGGAAACCCTGAACCTCTCGCAGACGCGTGGCTATGGTACGGGTGGCACGCTGCACATTGTCATCAATAATCAGATTGGCTTTACGACGTCGGACCCGCGCGACACGCGGTCGTCTACCTATTGCACCGACGTGGTCAAGCTCATCGAAGCGCCGGTATTTCACGTCAATGGCGACGATCCCGAAGCGGTCGTGTTCGTTACACAGATTGCACTGGATTATCGCTTGCAGTTCCACCACGACGTCGTGGTCGACATCGTGTGCTTCCGCAAGCTCGGCCACAACGAGCAAGACACGCCGTCGCTCACGCAGCCGCTCATGTACAAGAGCATCGGCAAGCACCCAGGCACCCGCAAGGTATACGCGGATCGTCTGGTAGCGCAGGGTATTCTGGCCGACGGCGAGCCCGACCAAATGGTCAAAGACTATCGCCAGCTCATGGAAGACGGCCAGCACACGGTGGAGCCGGTACTGACGGACTACAAGAACAAATATTCCACCGATTGGTCATCGTTTCTGTCGGCCAAATGGACGGACCACGCCGATACTGGCGTGCCGCTGGCTGAACTTACCCGGATTGGCGAGAAAATCACCCAGGTTCCAGATGGTTTCACGGTCCATCCTCTGGTCAAGAAGCTGCTGGGTGATCGCCTGGCGATGGCGCAAGGCACGCACCCTGTTGACTGGGGCATGGGCGAACACCTGGCTTTCGCAACGCTGCTGACCAATGGCTACGCCATTCGCCTGACGGGCCAGGATTCCGGCCGTGGCACGTTCAGCCACCGTCACTCCGTGTTGCACGATCAAAACCGCGAGCGCTGGGATGCGGGCGTTTATGTTCCGCTGGAACACGTCTCCGATACTCAAGCCAATTTCACGGTGATCGATTCGGTTCTGTCCGAGCTTTCCGTCCTGGCTTTTGAATACGGTTATGCGACGGCCGAGCCGAACGTCATGACCATCTGGGAAGCGCAGTTTGGCGATTTTGCCAATGGTGCGCAGGTCGTCATTGACCAGTTCATCACTTCGGGTGAAGCCAAGTGGGGGCGCCAGTGCGGCCTTACGCTCATGCTGCCGCACGGTTACGAAGGGCAGGGGCCTGAACACTCGTCAGCGCGTATTGAACGCTTCCTGCAGCTGTGCGCAGACAACAATATCCAGGTGGTGCAACCTACCAATGGCGCGCAGATCTTCCACGTGCTGCGCCGGCAGATGATTCGACCGTTCCGCAAGCCACTGGTCATCTTCACGCCCAAGTCACTGCTACGCAACAAACACGCGACGTCTTCTCTGGAAGATCTGGCAACCGGTACGTTCCAGCCCGTCATGGGTGAGGTCGACCCCGCGATCGTAGCCGACGACGTCAAGCGTGTCATGGTGTGTTCGGGCAAGGTTTATTACGATCTGGTGCAGGCCCGTGCTGACCAGAACCGCCAGGATGTCGCCATCTTGCGCATCGAGCAGCTCTATCCGTTTGCGCACAAGTCCTTCCAGACCGAACTGCAAAAATATCCCAATGCCAAGGAATTGGTCTGGGTTCAGGACGAGCCGCAAAATCAGGGCCCGTGGTTCTACGTGCAGCATCATCTGTACGAAAACATGAACGACGGGCAGCGCCTGGGCTACGCCGGCCGCCCGGCATCTGCCTCGCCTGCCGTAGGGTACCTAGCCAAGCATCAGGAGCAGCAACGCGCGCTGGTCGAGCAGGCGTTTGCCTCCAAGCTGAAAAGCTTCTCGATGATCAAATAAGACCAACACATTTAGACAATACGGAAAATTATCATGGCCATTACAGAAGTCCTCGTCCCGCAGCTTTCAGAGTCGGTTTCCGAAGCCACGCTGCTGAACTGGAAAAAACAGCCGGGTGAAGCCGTGCAGGCTGACGAGATCCTGATCGAAGTCGAGACCGACAAGGTGGTCCTCGAGGTTCCGGCTCCGGTGTCGGGGGTGTTGACTGAAATCGTCAAGGCCGACGGCAGTACCGTCACGGCGGGCGAAGTGCTGGCGCGCATCGACAATGCCGCCAAGGCATCGGCTCCGGCCCCGGCGGCCGAAGCACCCAAGGCAGCCCCGGTGGCTGCAGCTCCTGCTGCGGCCGAAGCGCCCAAGGCTGCGGCCAAATCTTCGGTCGCCTCGCCGGCCGCGGGCAAGATTCTGTCCGAAAAAGGCATTGACCCTGCTACCGTGGCGGGCTCCGGCCGCGATGGTCGTGTGACCAAGGGTGATGCCCTCAGTGCTTCGACACAGGCGGCGCCAGCACCCGCCACCCCCTCGGCCCCGGTTCCCGTGGGGCTGGACGGCCGCCCCGAGCAGCGCGTGCCAATGAGCCGTCTGCGCGCGCGCGTCGCCGAACGTCTGCTGCAATCTCAGTCTGAAAACGCCATCCTGACGACTTTCAACGAAGTCAACATGCAGGCCGTGATGGACCTGCGCAAGAAATACAAAGAAGCATTCGAAAAAGAGCATGGCGTGAAGCTGGGCTTTACGTCTTTCTTCGTGAAGGCGGCGGTGGCAGCACTCAAGCGCTACCCGGTGGTCAATGCCTCGGTCGATGGCAAAGACATTATCTACCATGGCTATTTTGATATTGGCGTGGCGGTTGGCAGCCCGCGCGGGCTGGTAGTGCCCATTTTGCGCAATGCCGACCAAATGTCGATGGCCGACATCGAAAAGCAGATTGCCGACTTTGGTCGTCGTGCTCAAGATGGCAAGATTACGCTCGACGAGCTCACGGGCGGTACCTTCTCGGTCTCCAACGGTGGCGTGTTTGGTTCCATGCTGTCCACCCCCATCATTAATCCGCCGCAAGCTGCCATTTTGGGGATTCACGCGACCAAAGAACGTGCCGTGGTTGAAAACGGCCAGATCGTGATTCGTCCCATGAATTATCTGGCACTGTCCTACGACCACCGCCTCATCGACGGCCGCGAGGCTGTTCTGGCGCTGGTGGCCATGAAGGACGCACTGGAAGACCCGCAGCGTCTGCTGCTCAATATCTGAGTCAATAGCTTGCCCGCGCCTTCGAGGCGCGTGGCGCAAGCCGTGTCGGGCAGCATGGCTCTGAACGACGCGGCTTTTTTTACGGACATGCTCTTTGCGCATGTCGGGTAATCTTTTTGTGAGACAGTGATGGCAAAACAATTTGATGTGGTCGTGATTGGTGCCGGCCCTGGAGGCTATACCGCGGCCATTCGAGCGGCACAACTGGGCCTGGGTGTCGCTTGTATCGACGCCTGGACCAGCCCCGCCGGCAAGCCCGCCCCTGGCGGTACCTGCACGAACGTCGGCTGCATTCCGTCCAAGGCCTTGTTGCAGTCGTCAGAGCATTACGAGCAGCTCAACGAACATTTTGCCGAGCACGGCATCACCGCGAAAGGTGTAAGCCTGGATCTGGCCAAGCTGATTGGCCGCAAGGACACGGTCGTTCGCCAGAATAACGAAGGCATTCTGTACCTGTTCAAGAAGAACAAGATATCCTTTTTCCATGGCACCGGGGCGCTGGTCGCCAAGACCGATTTCGGCTGGTTGATCAAGGTTTCCGGCAAGGCAGAAGAAGACCTCGAAGCTCGCCATGTGATCGTGGCGACGGGTTCCAATGCCCGTGAACTTCCGGGTGCTCCGTTTGACGAGGACCGCATTCTTTCCAACGATGGTGCGCTGCGTCTGGGTGCGATTCCCAAGAAGCTTGGCATCATCGGCGCGGGTGTGATCGGTCTCGAAATGGGCAGCGTCTGGCGGCGCCTGGGCGCTGAAGTCACTATCCTCGAAGCACTGCCTGATTTTCTCGGACCTGTGGATCGCGACGTCGCCAAAGAGACGCAGAAGGCCTTGGCCAAGCAAGGGCTGGATATTCACACGGGGGTGCGTATCACCGAAGTGAAGGCAGCCGCAAAGAACGTGACGGTTCAGTACACCGATGCAGCAGGTGCAGAACAAAAACTGGTGGTCGATCATCTCATGGTGTCCATTGGCCGCGTGCCGAACACCCAAGGGCTGGGGAGCGACACCGTAGGGCTCAAGCTCGACGAACGAGGCTTCGTGGTGGTCGATGCCGATTGCCGCAGCAACCTGCCCAACGTCTGGGCTGTGGGTGACGTCGTGCGCGGTCCCATGCTGGCACACAAGGCCGAAGAAGAAGGCGTGGCGGTGGCCGAGCGTATCGCGGGCCAGCATGGCCATGTGAACTTCGACACGATTCCATGGGTCATCTATACGTCTCCAGAAGTGGCCTGGGTGGGCAAGTCCGAGCAGGCACTGAAAGCTGCCGGGCAAGACTACAAGGTGGGCAGCTTCCCGTTCATGGCCAATGGCCGGGCGCGCGCACTGGGTGATACCACGGGCTTCGTCAAGATCCTGGCCGATGCCAAGACGGATGAAGTGCTGGGCGTGCACATCGTGGGGCCCATGGCCTCAGAGCTGATTTCCGAGGCCGTGACCATCATGGAATTCCGTGGTGCCTCTGAAGACATTGCCCGCATCTGCCATGCGCACCCCACGTTGTCCGAAGCTGTGAAAGAAGCTGCGTTGGCAGTCGACAAGCGCACGCTGAATATGTAAGGCTGGGATGAACGTCAGCGAGTATTTCGCGCAGGCTCTGCGCGAGAGGGGCTTCGTCGCCGACGAGGCCCAGCAGGCTGCAGTCCAGCGTCTGCAGCAGTATTACGATGCCTGGATCGAGTTCAAGCGGCAGCGCTCGAATCGCCTGAAAAAGCTCTTGCTGCATCCTGTCGTGCCCCGTGGCGTGTATTTATGGGGTGGGGTGGGGCGTGGCAAGAGTTTTCTCATGGATGCGTTCTACCAGACCGTGCCGGTCAAGCGCAAGGTGCGACTGCATTTTCATGAATTCATGCGCGGCGTGCACCGCGAGATTCGCGCGGTCAGCGGCGAGGCCGATCCACTGGATCATGTGGCGCGCAATATTGCCAAGCGCTACAGACTTATCTGCTTCGATGAGTTCCACGTCTCTGACGTGGCTGATGCCATGATTCTGTACCGGCTGCTCATGCGGCTGTTCGAATATGGCACGTCGTTCGTCATGACCTCCAATTACGAACCCTCCACGCTGTATCCCGATGGCTTGCATCGCGACCGCATTCTGCCGGCCATTGCGCTCATTCAGAATCAGATGGATATCCTGGAACTGGATGCGGGCATCGATTATCGACGCCAGACTTTGGCCGAGATCCGGACCTACATCACGCCTGTGGTGGCGTCCACCCACGACGAGCTGCGGTCGACCTTCAATCGCCTGGCGGATACGGCGGAACAAAAGCCTGTGCTTATGATCGAGAATCGCCCCATCCAGGCCATTGCCTTGGCGGGGACTGTCGTCTGGTTTGATTTCGAGGCGCTGTGCGGGACGCCCCGTTCGCAGAACGATTACCTGGATCTGGCCGATCGGTTCCAGACCGTGATCGTGTCGGACGTGCCGCGCATGGCGCCGCGACACGCCTCGGAGTCTCGGCGCTTCACGTGGCTCGTGGACGTGCTCTACGATCACAAAGTGAAGCTGATTCTGTCCGCTCAGTGCCCCGCCGATGAGCTTTATACTCAAGGCCCCATGTCCAATGAGTTTCAGCGGACGGTCTCGCGTTTGATGGAAATGCAGTCGCGCGAGTATCTGTCCGAGGCGCGTCGCATGGCCGTCGTCCTTTAGTCGGCCAGCATCACTCACTATTCGCAGGATTTATCCCCATGTCTACAGAGGTTACCCGTGTCCTGACGGGCATCACCACTTCCGGCACCCCGCATTTGGGCAATTACGCGGGCGCGATACGCCCCGCGATTCAGGCAAGTACACAAGCCGGTGTGGACGCGTTCTTCTTTCTGGCGGATTTCCATGCACTCATCAAATGTGGCGATCCTTCCATGGTGTCGCGTTCCCGCATGGAGATTGCCTCGACCTGGCTGGCAGCGGGCCTGAACCCCGACCGCGTGACGTTTTACCGTCAGTCGGACGTGCCTGAAATCCCTGAGCTGTGCTGGATGCTCACCTGCGTCACAGCCAAGGGGCTGATGAATCGCGCGCATGCTTACAAGGCGGCGGTGGACGCCAATGCAGCCAAGGGGGTAGAGCCTGACGATGGCGTCACCATGGGGCTGTTTTCATACCCGGTGCTCATGGCGGCCGATATCCTGATGTTCAATGCCCACCGCGTGCCGGTGGGCCGCGATCAGATCCAGCATCTGGAAATGGCACGCGACATTGCTCAACGCTTCAATCACTTGTACGGTGGCGGACAAGACCTGTTCGTTCTACCCGAAGTCCAGATTGACGAAGACGTGGCAACGCTTCCAGGGTTGGATGGCCGCAAGATGTCCAAGAGCTATCACAACACTATTCCACTCTTCGAGGGCGGGCCAAAGGCCCTGAAGGCGGCAGTGGCGCAGATTGTGACGGATTCCCGTTTGCCGGGAGAACCCAAGGATGCGGAAGACTCGCATCTCTACACGCTTTATCGGGCGTTTGCGACCCATGAACAGGCGGCAGCGTTCAAAGCAGCCCTGGAAGGTGGCCTGGGTTGGGGGGATGCCAAGCACGCCCTGTGTGAACAGATCGAGTCTCAGATAGGCCCCATGCGGGCACATTATGCCGACCTGATGGCGCATCCGGATCGGGTTGAAGAGATTCTGCGGGCAGGGGCACAGAAGGCGCGTGGCCATGCCGTACCCTTCATGGCGCGCTTGCGCGAGGCAGTCGGTTTGCGGCAGCCGACAGCAAAAGCAGGGAAGGCCAGGCACGAGAGAGAGGCTGCAAAGGCCAAATTGGTATCTTTCAAGGACTCCACTGGGGCATTTCGGCAGCGCCTGTTTGCCTCTGATGGTCGCGAGCTGTTGCTATCGGAGCCCTTCGAGGACCCCAAGCTGCTGAATCATCTGGGGCGAGTGCTGTCTGGCGCCGACTTGTCGGCCTTTGCCGTCGATGCAGAAGGCCTGGTGTCGCTGATGGCAGAAGGCCACTGCTGGGCTCGTTGTGCGCAAGCGCAAGTGGCCGCTGTGCAGGAGTCCTTGCGCAGCCTCTGAGCGCCCGCAGGCCCCCGGTTGCGGTAACCTGTGCTGTAATTCGGCAGAAGGGCATCTGAGGGAATGAAAGTGAAAAACCGCTATTCGGTCTTCAGCTTGATTCGCCATGGGCTGAGGCACAACGAACAATGGCCCCGGGCGTGGCGCACTCCAGAGCCAAAGCGAGAATACGACATCATCATCGTTGGTGGCGGCGGGCATGGCCTGGCCACGGCGTATTACCTGGCCAAGCTTCATGGTGCACAGCGGGTTGCCGTTCTTGAAAAGGGGTGGCTTGGGGGCGGCAACACGGCTCGCAACACGACGATCGTGCGTTCCAACTACCTGTGGGATGAGTCCACCCGCCTGTTCGAAAAATCCATGCAGCTGTGGGAAGGTCTTTCCCAAGATCTGAACTACAACGTCATGTTCAGTCAGCGCGGGGTCCTCAATCTTGCCCATACCCTGCAAGAAGTTCGCGACACACACCGGCGCATCAATGCCAATCGGTACAACGGGGTGGATGCCCAGTGGCTGAGCCCCGAGCAAATTCGCGATTTTGTGCCAGGGATCAATCTGAACTGTCACTATCCAGTCTTGGGTGCTTCGTTCCAGCCTCGGGGCGGCGTGGCCCGGCATGATGCAGTTGCATGGGGGTTTGCTCGGGCAGCCGACCAGCTGGGAGTGGACATCATCGAGAATTGCCCGGTCACTCAAATTCGTCGTAAAGATGGCGCAATCGAAGGAGTGGACACTGGCAAGGGATTCATTCGTACCAAGAAGCTGGGGGTCGTGGTGGCGGGCCATTCCGGGCTCCTGGCTGCCATGGCGGGCTTGCGGCTTCCCATTGAAAGCCACCCACTTCAGGCGCTGGTATCCGAACCCATCAAGCCCGTCATCAATACGGTGGTGATGTCCAACGCCATCCATGCCTACGTCAGCCAATCCGACAAGGGAGATCTGGTCATTGGGGCGGGTATCGACCAGTACCTGGGGTACGGTCAGCGCGGCAGCTTCCAGACCATCGAACACACCTTGCAGGCTATTGTCGAGATGTTCCCCAACTTGAGCCGAGTGCGCATGAACCGGCAGTGGGGAGGCATTGTCGATGTGTCTCCCGATGCCTGCCCGATCATTTCCAAGATGCCGATCAAAGGCTTGTACTTCAATTGCGGGTGGGGCACGGGGGGATTCAAGGCTACGCCCGGCTCAGGTTGGGTGTTTGCCCACACCATCGCGCACGACGAGCCTCACCCGCTCAATGCGGCATTTTCCATCGATCGTTTCTACAACGGCCACCTCATCGACGAACATGGTGCGGCGGCAGTGGCTCATTGACGAGGACCTCAGTCATGTTATTGATCCGGTGCCCCTGGTGTGGCGAACGGGCCGAATCCGAATTCACCTATGGGGGTGAAGCCGGCATTGCGCGACCGGTGGACGCAGCCGTCCAAGAGTCCCGGCTCACCGACGCACAGTGGGGAGATTACTTGTTCATGCGAACCAACTCCTGCGGGCCTTTTCGTGAATTGTGGCTGCATGCGCATGGTTGCCGTCGGTGGTTCGAGGCTGAACGCGACACGCGGACCTATGTGTTCAAGTCCACTCGTCCGCTCGGTGCTCTTGAGGACCCGTTATGAGTCAGGTGTGTCGATTGCCGTCTGGTGGCCGGGTTCAGCGCGGTGCCATCGTCCGATTTCAGTTCAACAGCCGGCCCTATGAAGGGTTCGCTGGGGATACGTTGGCCTCGGCTTTGCTGGCCAACGGCGTGCACTTTGTGGCGCGCAGCTTCAAGTATCACCGGCCGCGCGGCATCTTGAGCGCGGGGGTCGAAGAACCCAATGCGCTGGTACAGCTCGAAACCGGTCCGTGGACCATTCCCAACGCGCGCGCAACCGAGGTCGAACTCTACGAGGGCTTGTCGGCCACGAGCGTCAACGCCAAGCCGGATCTGGAACACGATCGCCTGGCATTCATGCATCGCCTGGGCCGCTTCATCCCAGCGGGCTTCTATTACAAGACCTTCATGTGGCCCCGCAGCTGGTGGCGCAAGCACTACGAAGAGCGGATTCGCGATGCCGCGGGGCTTGGCACCGCGCCGGTCGAACGCGATCCCGATCGCTATGAAAAAAGCTACGTGCATTGCGACGTACTGGTGGTGGGGGCAGGGCCGGCCGGCTTGTCGGCTGCCCTGGCCGCGGGAAGGGCGGGGGCTCGCGTGTTGCTGGTCGACAATCAGCCTGAAGCCGGAGGTAGCCTGCTTGGGGCAGCCGATCTCATCGACGGTCAGCCGGCAGTCGACTGGGTTGCGCAGGTCCTGGCCGAGTTACGTACCTTGCCAGAGGTTCAGGTCCGGCTGCGCACGACTGCGTTTGGTTATCACGATTCCAATCTGGTGACGGCCTGCGAGCGTTGTACGGACCACTTGGCGCTTGCCAATCGCCATGGGGTCCGCGAACGTCTGCTGAAGATTCGCGCGCGACACGTCGTGTTGGCCACAGGGGCCATCGAGCGCCCCCTGGTCTTTGGCAACAATGATCTACCTGGCGTACTGCTGGCCTCAGCGGTCTCGACCTATATCAACCGCTACGGGGTGTTGCCGGGCCGCAGGGCTGTCGTCTTCACGAACAACGACAGCGGGTACCGGACGGCGCTGGATCTTCACCGTGCGGGTGCCACCGTGACGGTCGTCGATCCCCGGGTGCATAGCGAAGGCGCCTTGCCGCAGCAGGCGCAGGCTGAAGGCATTGCCATCCTTTATCAGGCGATTGTGCGCTCGGCACGGGGTGGCAAGCGGGTGGCCTCTGTCGATCTGTGCGGGTACAAGGCCAGCCGGGCTGCCATTCCGCATTCCCTGGAATGTGATCTGCTTGCGACATCGGGCGGCTGGAATCCGGTCATCCATCTGTTTGCGCAATCTCAGGGCCGATCGCGTTGGTGTGAAGGTCGCGCGTGCTTCGTGCCCGAGACGTCTGCACAAATGCAAAGCAATGTGGGGGCTGCCAACGGAGATTTTTCACTGCAAGCGGCCCTTGAAAACGGGTGGCAAGCGGGGTGGCGTGCAGCCGGCGCCGCCGCTCAAGCCGTTCCGTGGCGGGTGGAAGCACCTCACGAGAGCCCGTTGTTACCTCTATGGCAGACGCTCAGTGGCACTGAAGCGAGCCGGGGCCCGAAGCAGTTCATCGATTTTCAAAATGATGTCACGGTGGCCGACATTCATCTTGCGGTGCGCGAAGGTTACCGCAATGTAGAACACGTCAAACGCTACACCGCAATGGGCTTTGGCACCGATCAGGGCAAACTGGGCAACATCAACGGGATGGCAGTGCTGGCGCAAGCCTTGGGAAGATCCATTCCCGAGACAGGCACCACGACCTTCCGGCCCAATTACACCCCCGTGAGTTTTGGTGCCCTGGCCGGCCGGGAGCTGGGCGAGTTTTTCGATCCCGTGCGCAAGACCTGCACGTATGGTTGGCATGTGCAGCGTCATGCCGTTTTCGAAGACGTGGGGCAATGGAAACGGGCGCATTACTATCCCGCACCTGGTGAAGGCATGAGTGCTGCCGTGCTGCGCGAATGCCGCGCCGTACGTGAGCACGTAGGGCTTCTGGATTACAGCACCTTGGGCAAGATCGATGTCCGAGGCCCGGATGCCGTCGAGTTCCTCAATCGGGTCTATATCAATTCGTGGACCAAGCTCAAGCCAGGGAGTTGCCGCTATGGCCTCTTGCTGGATGAGAACGGCATGGTCCTGGACGACGGCGTGGGCATACGGCTTGCCGAAGATCACTTCGTTCTGACCACGACTTCGGGCGGGGCCGCGCGTGTCATGAACTGGCTGGAGCGCTGGTTGCAGACAGAATGGCCAGACCTGAAGGTCTATCTCACTTCGCTGACCGATCACTATGCCGTCACGACGGTGGCCGGGCCCGACGCGCGCAAGGTCTTGCAGCAGGTCTGTCAGGACATCGAGTTCGACGGGGATGCGTTCCCGTTCATGACTTTCCGAGAAGGAACGATCTCAGGCGTGGCCGTGCGGGTGCTCAGAGTCAGCTTTTCGGGCGAGCTCTCGTTCGAGGTGTATGCACCGGCCAACGCAGGGCAACTTATCTGGAATCTTTTGTGGGCGGCGGGCGAGCCTTACCAGATCGCTGCCTATGGTACCGAGGCGATGCATGTGCTGCGCGCCGAAAAAGGCTATGTCATTGTCGGGCAGGATACCGACGGCTCCATGACGCCAGCCGATATTGGCTTGGGCAAGATGGTCAGTGCTTCCAAGGATTGTCTGGGCCAACGCTCTCTTGAACGTGAATACACAGGTGGCCCAGGCCGAAAGCAGCTGGTGGGCCTGCTGGCAGCAGACTCGCAATGTGTCTTGCCCGAGGGAGCGCAGATCCTGAATGCGCCCAGCACGGCGCCATTGGCTGCCATGCAGGGGCACGTGACGTCCAGCTATTACAGTGGTGTGCTAGGCCGTTCGATAGCGTTGGCAGTCCTGGTCGACGGCCACGATCGCGTAGGCCAGGACGTGACGGTCGTGACAGGCGAGGGCCAGTTCATGCAGGCGCGCGTGGCGGGGACGGTGTTCTACGACCCAGAGGGGGTGCGACAAGATGTGGCGTGATCAACAAACGGCGCTTGTGGGTTTGGTTGACCAGCCTGGTGCCTCCCTCGTTGAAGGAGATCAGTCAAAGATCCTGTTGTCGGAGCAGCGTTTCCCTGCGCTGATCAATCTGCGCGGCGATCCGGCGCGGCCAGCGTTTCAGACGGCGGTTCAAGAAGCTTGTGACATCAGCCTGCCCACTCGGGCGAATTCAACTTCAGCAGGCAGCGACTGGCTGGCTTTGTGGTTGGGGCCTGACGAATGGATGCTGCGTTCCAGGCAATGTCCGAACGATGCGGCACCGACGGTGCATGCATTGGAGCAGTATCTGGCAGGCCAGTTTTTTGCGGTGACCGATCAATCCAGCGGGTTTTCGGTCATCCAGCTGATGGGGCCTTGTGCAGCTGAAGTCCTCAACAAAGGATGCCCTCTGGATCTTCATCCGCGTGCTTTTCCTGTGGGCGACTGTGCGCAGAGTCATTACTTCAAGGCACACATTCTGATTCACCGGATCGAGGAACAGGTTTGGGAAATCATCGTGCGGCGCAGCTTTGCAGACGTCACCGCGCGCCTGCTGAAGGACGCCATGTGGGAATATCTCGAAATTGCTGAAGATGACAGGGGGATGGCATGAAGGACAGACAAGTGGCCCTGGTAGTGGGCGGCGGCAGCGGCATGGGTGCTGCTTGTGCCCGTAAGCTCGCGGCAGCGGGATATGAAATCGGGGTGCTTTCATCCTCCGGGAAGGGAGAGGCGCTCGCCAAAGAGCTCGGAGGCGTCGGGGTCACCGGCACCAACCGCTCAAGCGCCGACATCCAAAGTTTGGCAGACCACGCCATGCAGCGGTGGGGGCACGTGGATGTGCTCGTCAACAGTGCCGGGCATGGCCCGCGTGGGGCGTTGCTTGATCTGTCGGATGACGATTGGCATCTGGGGGCCGAGGTCTATCTCATGAACGTGATCCGGGCTGCGCGCATCGTGACGCCGCTGATGCAGGCCCGGAAAAAAGGCTCCATTGTCAATATTTCGTCCGCCTGGGCGCAGGAACCCTCTACGCTATTCCCGGCGTCCAGCGTCTTTCGGGCTGGCCTGGCGTCGTTTGCCAAACTGTATGCCGATACGTACGCAGCCGACAATGTGCGGATGAACAACGTACTGCCAGGCTGGATCGACAGCCTGCCGGCGACTGAAGAACGGCGCGTCAGTGTGCCCATGCAGCGCTATGGTCGTGCCGATGAAGTCGCTGCCACGGTCGCGTTCCTGGCATCGGACGATGCCGGGTACATCACAGGGCAGAACCTGCGGGTGGATGGTGGCCTGATGCGCCATATTTGAAGAATGCCGAGGGCAGTTCCCATAAGCGCTGCGGCAGCTCTGGAGCTGCTGCAGCGCTTCTTCGGTCAGTCGTCGCCGAAGTGGATGCCTTGGGCCAACGGCAACTCGTGAGAGTAGTTGATCGTGTTGGTGGCACGGCGCATGTAGGCCTTCCAGGCGTCTGACCCGGATTCCCGCCCGCCCCCGGTTTCTTTCTCGCCCCCGAAGGCCCCCCCGATTTCTGCCCCCGAGGTGCCAATGTTGACGTTGGCAATCCCGCAGTCTGAGCCGGTGGCGCCGATGAAGGTCTCGGATTCGCGCAGATCGGTCGTGAAGATGGCCGAAGACAAGCCCTGTGGCACCGCGTTGTGCATTTCAAGCGCCGCGTCGAAGCTCGAGTAGCGCATGACGTACAGAATGGGTGCGAAAGTCTCGCTGCATACCAGCTCGATCTGTTGCGGCATTTCAGCGATGGCCGGGTTGACGTACCAGGCATTCGGGTAGCGGTCTGCCAGCGTTCGCTCACCGCCCGTGACGGTACCTCCCGCATCACGGGCTTGTTGTAAGGCCTTCTGCATATTGTCGAATGCGGCCTTGTCGATGAGCGGGCCCACGAGCGTGCCCGCTTCCAGCGGGTTCCCGACCTTGGCGCTGGCGTAGGCTTTCTTCAGGCGTGCCACCAGGTTGTCGGCAATGGATTCGTGCGCGATGATGCGCCGCGCTGTGGTGCAGCGTTGGCCTGCGGTGCCGATGGCACCAAACAGAATGCCTCGGGTCGCCATGTTCAGATCGGCGGAGGGCGCCACGATGATGCCGTTGTTGCCACCAAGCTCCAGCAGACAGCGGCCAAAGCGCTGAGCCACGCGCGGCCCGACCGCGCGTCCCATGCGGGTAGAACCCGTGGCGGACACCAGTGCCACCTTTGGGTCGTCGACCATGGCTTCGCCGGTTTCGCGGTGCCCGATCAGGACTTGCAGCAGGTGCTCTGGGGCCTCTTTGCCAAAGCGTTCGCAGACGCGGCGGAAGATCACCTGGCAGGCCAGTGCCGTCAGGGGAGTTTTTTCGGAAGGCTTCCAGACCAGAGCGTCTCCGCAGACCAGCGCGATGGCTGCATTCCATGACCAGACGGCGACGGGGAAGTTGAATGCCGAGATGATGCCTACCACACCCAGCGGATGCCAGGTTTCGAGCATGTGGTGCCCGGGCCGTTCTGAGGCAATGGTGCGACCGTAGAGCTGCCGTGAAAGGCCGACGGCAAAGTCGCAGATGTCGATCATTTCCTGGACTTCACCTTCGCCTTCGGCAGGGATCTTGCCTGCCTCGATCGAGACCAGCCGACCCAGCGCCTGCTTCTGGGCGCGGAGTTCGTCGCCAAGCATGCGCACGAGCTGACCACGCCGGGGCGCCGGAACGTTGCGCCACTGCAGGAAGGCCGCGTGTGCCTGGGTGATCAATGAGTGAACGTCGGCCGGCGAGTGGGTGTGTACGGCGGCAATCT
The DNA here is from genome assembly GCF_036379515.1 of Castellaniella sp. GTDB lineage: Bacteria > Pseudomonadota > Gammaproteobacteria > Burkholderiales > Burkholderiaceae_B > Castellaniella. The sequence goes on along the minus strand of NZ_DASVGN010000003.1, from coordinate 22,259 downwards.
GTGCGCCGTCAATGGGCGAGTGGACGGAGAGGTTGCCTCCCGTGGTGACAGAGCCTGCCAGACCAAGCGACTGCAGCAATTCTTTGATATCCATCAGAAGACGCTCCATAAGCTAGAAAGATCAACGGCGTAGGTCAGCATATCATGCGTGAGTCATGCCAGAAATTATTTTCTCTACAGGAAAATACTTAGAGAAATAGGAAAAAATAACTCTCACAATAGGGCTGCTCCAAAGATGTGACACATGAAACAGGGCAGCCCGTTGGCTGCGAAAGGTCAGGTGAACATGGGACAGCAGCATTTCGATGTGGTGATTGCCGGGGGCGCTGCTGTCGGAAGTGCGGCAGCCTATTTCTTGACCCGTGACTCTGCGTTTTCGGGCCGTGTCGCTGTCATGGAGCCTGACCCAAGCTACCAGCATTGCGCGACGGCACTGTCGGCCGCTTCCATCCGGCATCAGTTCTCGACTGCCGAAAACATCCGCATGTCTTTGTTCGGTACCGAGTTTCTGCGGCATTTCGGCGAAACCATGTCGGTTGAGGGCTCGCGGCCCGATCCGGAGTTTCATGAAGGCGGTTACCTGTTGCTGGCCACGCCTGATGGCATGCCCACCTTGCATGAAAACCAGGCTTTGCAGCGCAGCCTCGGAGCCGACATTGCGTTGCTGGATGCGGCTCAGCTGGCTGCCCGTTTTCCCTGGATGCAGGTCGACGATCTTGCGGGCGGAGCCTTGGGCATGAGCGGCGAAGGCTGGCTGGACGCTTATGGCATGCTGCAGGGCATGCGGCACAAGGCGATTGCCCAGGGCGCCATCTACATGCCTCGTCGCGTCGTAGGAATCGATCATCAACGGGGTCACGTCAGTTCGGTGCGTCTGGATGATGGTCAGACGGTCGGATGCGGCGCGCTGGTCAATTGTGCAGGCACGGGGGCTCCGGCACTGGCCCGTCTGGTGGGCATAGATCTGCCGGTTCAGGCGCGCAAGCGCAGTGTCTTTTATGTGCAGTGTCCCCAGCCCTTGCCGGGGTGCCCTATGGTCTTCGATCCCACGGGAGCTTATTTCCGTCCCGAAGGCACCGGCTTCATCATGGGGATTGCGCCGCCCGAGGACCAAGACCCCGAGTCGTTCGACTTCGACGTGCAGTACAGCCTGTTCGAAGAAATTCTGTGGCCCACGCTGGCTGCCCGGGTCCCGGCCTTTGAGGCTTTGCGTAGTGGCCGAAGCTGGGCGGGGCACTACGACATGAATCTGGTGGATCACAACGTCATCGTGGGCTTGCATCCGGCGATCGACAACCTCTTTTTCGCCAACGGATTCAGCGGCCATGGCATGCAGCAATCACCGGCCGTCGGGCGTGCGCTTTCCGAGCTCATCGTACATGGGGCGTTCAAGACGCTCGACCTGAGCCGCCTGGGCTGGCGGCGCATTCTGGACAATGACCCCATCATCGAGAAGAACGTGGTGTGACCCTGTAGACAACGGAGTGGAGCCGTCGTGGAAACAGAACTGAGTGATGCCCTCGCATTGGAACAAAAGTCTGCACTGGCAGAACGCCTCCGTTTTTTGCGGCTGCAACGTGGCTGGACACAGGGGCAGGTCGGTGCTGCCAGCGGTCTTTCCACTCCGACGCTCTCGAAGATTGAAAACGGGCAGGTCTCGCCCACGTATGACGTGCTCTTGCGGCTGGCGTACGGCCTGGGGGTCGACGTCGCCGAATTGTTCGTGTCCGCGCAGTCGCACATGGGGGCGGGGCGATGCAGCATCGAGCGCTTCGGGCACGGTGAAATCCACGATACGCCGCTCTATCACCACCGCCTGCTGTGCTCGCAGTTGGCCAACAAGTGCATGATGCCTTTTCACTCGCGTATCAAGGCACATCACCTCGAGGCTGACGAAGGCTGGAGCCGCCATGAAGGCGAAGAGCTCGTGTATGTGCTCTCCGGCATCATCGAGCTGCACACCGAGTTCTACCAGCCGGCCGCCTTGCACGCGGGCGACAGCTTTTACATTGACAGCCGGATGCGCCATCGCGTCATCAGCCTGAGCGAAGAGGATGCCGAGGTCCTCTGGGTCTGCACGGCGCCTGAAGTCAGCCGCCTGTCGCAATGAGCCCACTGATGACCGAGCCCCAAGGAAGCCCGCCATGATCGCCCAGCCTGTGACCGTGCTCGATGCCATTCATACCGAGGCTTTGCTCCCCTACGAAGCCCTGATGCAGGGTATTGCACAGGCCGCGCGCGAGGTCAGAGCCGGTTTGATTCACGCGCCTGCGCGCCAGGCACTGCCGCTTTCAACAGATGGGACGCTCATCTCGATGCCTGCCACAGGGAGCGACGTGGCAGTTCACAAGCTCGTGAGCGTCATTCCGTCCAACAAGGCGCGGGGTTGGCCGACCATCAATGGGATCGTCTCGATCTATGACAGTGAAACCGGGCGCTTGCAGCTGTTGCTGGACGGCCCGACGGTCACCGTGCGGCGCACGGTGGCAGTGTCCATGCTGGGACTGAGCCTTTTATGTCCACAAGGGCCGCAGCATGCGGCGATTTATGGCACTGGGACGCAAGCCCGAGGTCACGCGCGGGCCTTGCTGGAGCTTTACCCCGCCGCACGGGTCGACATCATCGGCCATACCCTGGCCAAGGCACGCGAGTTCGTGCGGGCCTGTGGCGACAAACGGCTGCAGCCGGTGGATACTGTGGAATCTGCGACCGATCTGGTGATTACGACTACGACAAGCGCCAGGCCTGTTTACGACGAGGCGGCTCGCGCCGAGCGCCTTGTGATTGCGGTCGGTGCGTACCGCGCCGACCTGGCTGAAATCGCGCCACGTACGCTGGCAGGAAGCACACTTTACGTTGATGACCTGGAAGGGGCTCGCCACGAAGCGGGCGATTATCTCCAGGCGGGTGTGGACTGGCAGGCGGTGCATGGTCTGGCTGACCTGCTGGAGCGACGGCCTGCTGACCTGGACGCTTGCGTGTTCAAGACGGTAGGTTGCGCCGCCTGGGATTTGGCGGCCGCACGTTGTGCGCTGCAGCATCGATCGATCTTCGAGGAGTCACACTCATGACGGAAGCATCGTCCCCCCGCAGGCGCCTTGCGGGTCACGTGTTGGTGGATCAGCTGCGCATTCATGGCGTAGAGCAGGTTTTCTGTGTACCAGGTGAAAGCTATCTGGCGGTCCTCGATGGCCTATATGATTCTGGCATCCCCGTCACAGTGTGTCGCCAAGAGGGCGGCGCAGCCATGATGGCCGAGGCTTACGGCAAGCTCACCGGACGCCCGGGGATCTGTATGGTGACGCGGGCCCCGGGAGCGTCGAACGCCGTGGCCGGCATCCATATTGCTTCCCAGGATTCCACGCCCATGATTCTGCTCGTGGGCCAGATCGCGCGAGGCCATCGTGACCGCGAAGCCTTCCAGGAAATGGATTACCGCGCAGTCTTCGGGTCACAGGTGAAGTGGGCTGCCGAGATCGACCAGGCCGAGCGCATTCCCGAGTATCTGGCGCGCGCCTTTCACGTGGCACAGTCGGGTCGCCCGGGGCCCGTGGTGCTGGCGTTGCCAGAAGACGTGCTGACCGAAACCCTTGAAGTCGCCGATGCCCGGCCGTGCGTGCGCACCGACACCCAGCCGACCCCTGCACAGATTCAGGCGTTCGAGGCTCTGCTGGCACGGGCACAGCGGCCTTTGGCCATTCTGGGGGGGAGTACCTGGGATGCAGAATCGGTTCGCGCATTTGGTGACTTTGCGGCGCGCCATGCGATTCCCGTGGCTGTGCAGTTTCGCCGGCAGATGCTGTGTTCGGTGGAGCACCCTTGTTTTATCGGCGACCTGGGCCTGGGGGGCGACCCCAGGCTGCTCGCGGCGATTCGTGAATCCGATCTGATTCTTGCTGTCGGCGGGCGCCTCTCCGAGGTCCCTTCGCAAAGCTACACGCTGTTCGGGATTCCCCAGATGGCGCAGGCTTTGGTGCATGTGCATCCCGACGTCAATGAGCTCAATCGCGTGTATCAGGCCGATGTTGCCATGGCGTGCACGGCGCGCACCTGGGTTGGCCTGGTGGATGGCCTGGCCAGTACTTCAACCGAGGCGCGCCGCGCGCGGTGCAGCGCGCTTCACGCTGCGCGCCAGGCCTGGAGCGACCCCTCGAAGATTCAGGTTCCAGGCCCCTTGCAGATGGGCCAGATTGTGGCGCACCTGAATGCGACCTTGCCTGATGACGCCATCATCACGAATGGTGCCGGCAATTACGCGACCTGGATTCACCGCTTCTACCATTTTCGTGCCTACGACACGCAGCTGGCACCTACGTCCGGTTCCATGGGTTACGGCCTTCCGGCTGCCGTGGCGGCCAAGCGGATACTCCCCGACCGCACGGTAGTGTGTTTCACCGGCGACGGCAGCTTCATGATGCATGGCCAGGAATTCGCGACGGCCGTGCAGTATCGACTGCCCATCCTCGTCATCATCATCGACAACCATATGCTGGGTACCATCCGGATGCACCAGGAGCGTCACTATCCGGGCCGGGTCTCGGCCACGACCTTGGTCAACCCGGATTTTGCTGCGTATGCGCGCGCATTTGGAGGGTATGGCGAGCGGGTTGAAAAGACCGAGGACTTTGGGCCTGCACTGGCGCGAGCCATGGCCAGCGGCCTGCCGGCCATCGTGCATTGCATCCTTGATCCGGAAGCCATTACGCCCACCACCACGATAGCCAAGCTGCGAGCTGGCGCGTCGTCGCAGATTCCCCATGCGGAGGACCGCCGTGTTCCAGGTCATCATTGACAGCCTTACCCGGGCGTCCGAGCTGGCCCTGATTGCCGTAGGCCTGACCATGGTCTACGACATTCTTCGGTTTGCGAGTTTCGCCCATGTGCAGTTCGGAACCATTGGGGCGTTCATTGCCCTGATGGTGAGCCTGAACCTGCCACTTCCGGCGGGGTGGGCGATTCCGGTTGGCGCTGTGGTAGCCTGCGTCGTGACGGGCGGCTTGGGCGTCCTGAGCGATCGCCTGATATTTGCCAAGTTGCGCAACAGTTCTCCGGCCATCTTGATGATTGCCTCCTTTGGCTTGGGCATCGTCATGCAATATGGCGTTCAGGCGATCTGGGGAGCCAGCGCGCATTCGTATCCGATTCCTCTTGCGCGCCCCTGGGTCATCTTCGACGGGCGCCTGTCGCCCGCCGGCGCGGCCGTGATTGCGGCAGCGGCCCTGTCCATGCTGGCGTTTCATTTGCTCCTGACGCGGACCAAGCTGGGGGTCGCCATGCGGGCCACGGCCGACAATCAACAGCTCTCCGAAGCCAGTGGCATTTTCACTGAGCGCATCATCCGCATCGTCTGGTTCATTGGCGCAGGGCTGGGGGCACTGGGCGGCATCATGCTGGGCCTGGTGGCTCAGATCCAGTCTGATATGGGGCTGCAGATCATGCTGGCCGTGTTTGCGGCCGCCATCGTCGGCGGCATTGGCAATATTTACGGCGCGGTCCTGGGCGCCTGCATCGTGGCGTTTGCCGAAAACGTCGGGCTGTTCATCAATTGGGCCCCGCTGGGACATGTTCTGGGGCTCACGTCCGCCAGCGATCTTTACATTCCAGTCGGCTACAAGACGGGCATTTCCTTTGCCATTCTGATTCTGATTCTGCTGGTGCTCCCCAAGGGGATACTGGGGAGGCGCGCGCGATGATCAGTTTTCTCGTCTATTTGCTGACGATCGTCGGCATCTATGGCCTCATGAGTTTGAGCCTCAGCTTCCAGTATGGTCGCACCGGGCTGGTCAATTTTGGTCAGGTGGCGTTTTTCATGGTGGGCGCTTACGCCTCCAGCATCGCGACGGCCATCCTGGGGTGGCCCATTGGCGTGGGGTTCATTCTGGCCATCGTCGCGGGTGGGGTCCTGGGGGCGCTCATGGCCTTGCCCATTGGCGATCTGCGGCAAGATTATTGGGGGATCGCGACGCTGGCGGCTGCCGAGCTCATCCGCATCATCTTCCTGAACACCAACCTGGGAAGCGATTACGTGGGTGCCTCGTATGGCATCACCAATATTCCCGCACCATTTCAGGGCCTGTTCACAACAGCGCAATATGGCTATTTCTACCTGGCACTGGTGGTCGTCTGTGTCGGGGCCGCCTATTGGCTGGTGACCTGGCTGGATCGCACCCCCTATGGCCGGCTGCTCAAGGGCATTCGCGAAAGCGACGAAGTTGCGAGGGCACTCGGGAAAGACGTGCGCCGTGCCCGCATCAGCGCACTCATCATTGGGGGGGCGTTGGCGGCAGCCGGCGGCAGCATCTACGCGCACTTCGTGGGTTTCATCGATCCTCGGTTCTTCTTGCCGATGGAAACTTTTCTGGTCTGGGCCATGGTGATCATGGGCGGGCCGGGCAACAACCTGGGGGCGCTGGTGGGTACGCTGGTGGTCGAGTTCATCTACAACTCCACGCGCTTCATCGACGTGCCCTCTCAGTATTCGGCCACGGTTGCGGCGCTGCGCATGGTGCTGATCGGCGTGCTGATCATCCTGGTCATCCTGTACCTGCCGCGCGGTCTGGTACCCGAGCGCAAGCGCCGCTATGGTCGCCCGGGTGGGGTGTCGCCGTCAGCTCGGCCTGGAGAACGCCATGCTTCTTGAAGTGGACCGAGTCGCACGCCATTTTGGCGGCCTGATTGCCTTGCATGACGTTTCGCTGACAGCCGAGGAAGGCAAGATTACAGGCCTGATTGGCCCCAACGGGTCGGGCAAGACCACGCTGGTCAATATCATTTCGGGCTTTCTCCGGCCGACTTCGGGGCGCATCACGTTTGATGGCCAGTCCATTGAAGGTAGCCCGCCCTACAAAATCGCGCGCATGGGGTTGTGTCGAACCTTCCAGATCACGCTTAATCCTCAGCGCATGACGGTCATGGAGAACATGCTGCTGGGGGCTCGCCAGCAACTGGGTGAGCAGGTCATCATGGCGGCGTTGCACCCGTGGGCCGTGCGGCGCGAAGAACAGCGCAACCTCGAACGTGCGTGGCATCTGCTTGAACTGGTGAAGCTGCAGAACCACGCCAACGAACTTGCGGGCGGGCTGTCCGGCGGTCAGAAGAAGTTGCTGGCGCTGGTGCAGGTTCTCATGGCGCGGCCACGACTCATTCTGCTCGATGAGCCTGTTGCGGGTGTCAATCCCCGCCTGATCGACGATATCGTCGAGGTCATCAAGCAGTTGCAAAAGGATGGTGAAACCTTCCTCATCATCGAGCACAACATGGCAGTGATTCGCGAATTATGCGACACCATATGTGTGCTCGACATGGGTCGCGTGTTGGCGGAAGGGCCGGTAGAGGCAGTCCTGGCGCGCGAAGACGTGCTGCGGGCCTACATCGCAGCTGGGGGAGAAGTGGGCACCCCGGCAGAAATAGCGACACAGGGGTAAGTACATGGGCATTCTACGCGTTGAAAATCTGGTGGCTGGCTACGGTGATACCGAGATCCTGCACGGAGTCGACCTGGACGTCGCCGAAGGGAAGGTCACCACCATCATCGGGCCCAACGGGGCCGGGAAGTCCACGTTGCTCAAAGCCCTGATGGGGTACCTCATTCCGCGTGCCGGCACGGTCAGCTTTGACGGTGACGAAGTCACTGCCTTGCCAGCGCATGTCCGCGTCTCTAAAGGCATTGCGTTCGTGCCACAGCTCGACAATGTGTTTCCATCCCTTTCGGTCGAAGAAAACCTGAAGATGGGCGGCTACACGCTGACTCGCGAGCTGCTGGGGAGGCGCATTGCCCTGCAGTACGAGCGCTTTCCCCGGCTGGCCGAGCGCCGACGCCAGCGTGTTCACACCATGAGTGGCGGTGAGCGCCAGATGCTGGCGCTGGCGCGGGCCTTGATGACCGAGCCCCGGTTGCTGTTGCTCGATGAGCCGACGGCAGCGCTTTCGCCCCGCATCGCCGCCGAGGTCTTCGAGAAAATTCGTGAGATCAACACGCAAGGGCGCACGGTGCTGATCGTGGAACAGAATGCAGAGCTGTCCTTGCGAGCCTCGACGACCGGCATTGTGATGGCTGATGGCTGCAAAGCTTTTGAAGGTCCGGCAGACAAAATACTGACGGATGAAAAAATTCGTGAAGCCTATCTCGGGACTGCCAAGGACTAGATCCGGTGCCGAGCTCGCGAACGTGACCCTCACCCTCGGGTGGGGGTATTGAGTACCCGCCGCCAGAGTGCGGCTGCTGGATGCATTAAATGTTCAACAGGAGACAAACGCTATGAAGAAGCAACTCGTTCATTTCGCTGCAGGCGTAACGGCGGCGCTTTTTTGTGCAGGCCTGGTCAGCCCCGCATCGGCCGCCGACATCAAGATTGGCGTGCTCGTGCCGCTCACGGGCACCAATGCCATTCAAGGCAAGGACATCTCCCAGGGCATTCAACTGGCGATCGATCAGATCAATCAGGGCCACGACATCCCCATGAAAGGCGGTAGCGCGGTCAAGGTCGATCCGAAGGTGCTGGGTGGGACGATCAAATTGGTGATCGAAGATACCGAGTCGCGGCCGGCTTCGGCCCTGGATGCCATGCGCAAGCTGGTAAACGTCGACAAAGTGCCGGTCGTTCTGGGGATTCTGTCCAGCGGCGTGTGTGTGCCTACTGGCCAGTTTGCGCAGAAGTCCAAGGTGGTCGAGATCTGCTCGTCGTCCACCTCTCCAGAGCTGCGCAAGATCGGACCCTACCTGTTTAGCGCCATGGGGCTCGACGACCTGATGGGTAAGGCCATTGCGGACTTTGCCCACGAGGATTCGGGCGCCAAGACCTATGGCAGCCTGGCGGCGAACAATCCGTTTGGTGTGGGGATGGAAATCCAGTCCTGCAACGAGCTCAAGTCCAAAGATGGCGCAGATTGCGTGACCAAGGTCCGCTACGAAGAAGGCAAGTCTGATTACAACGCCGATTTGCGGCGCACGGTTTCACAAAAGCCGGGTGCCGTGCTCTTTACGGCCTATGGCGCTGACGCGCGCCTGATGTTGCAAGAGGCTTATCAGCTGGGTATTCAGGTGTCGCAGAACTGGTATGCCGATTATCCGTCGCTGTGGGTGACTGACATCCAGAAGTCGCCTCAGGTGGGTGAAGGCATCAAGGGTCTGGAACCGGGTGCCGCCGGCCCGGCCTACGATGCCTATACCGCCGACTTCACGAAGAAGTTTGGGGCAGGCCCGACGACCGTGTTCAGCAGCTATGCTTACGATTCCGCGATGCTCGTGGCTTTGGCCATCCAGAAGGCGAAGGCATCGAATGCCGACGCCATTCGCGATGCCCTGATTCCGGTGTCTCAGAATTACGCTGGCGTCACCGGCAGCAAGGCGTTCGACAAGGACGGCATGCAAAAGAGTGAGTCTTACCGCCGCGTCATCGTGAAGGATGGCAAGATGGTTCCTTACGTGAAGAAGTGATGATCGGAAGTTGATGGCGCGGGGGCGGATCTGGGGTCCGCCCCCGATTCAATTTCGGCGGGCTATGATCAAGGAGGCACTTTGTTCGAGTGCTTCTGGTTTCGACGTGAAAGACTGTTTCGTAAGGATTAAAGAATGACGACTGCTCAATACCCTGACACCAAGCTTCTGATCAATAACCAATGGGTCGACGCGGCCGATGGCAAAACCTTGGATGTGCTCAATCCTGCGACTGGCGAGGTCATTGGCCGCGTGGCTTGCGCAGGCACTCGGGACCTTGATCGTGCCCTGGAGGCCGCGCAGAAGGGCTTCGATGCCTGGCGCAAGATTCCGGCCTTCGAGCGCGCTGCAATGATGCGCCGTGCGGCAGCTCTGCTGCGTGAACGAGCCGAGGACATCGCCCATATTCTGACGCTGGAACAAGGCAAGCCGCTGGCCGAGGCCAGGGGCGAAACGCTGGCGGGTGCCAACATCATCGACTGGTTTGCCGATGAGGGCATGCGCGTGTATGGCCGCATCGTGCCGTCGCGCAATCCGGCTGCCCATCAGATGGCGCTCAAAGAGCCGGTGGGGCCGGTGGCCGCCTTCACCCCCTGGAATTTCCCGATCAACCAGGTGGTGCGCAAGATCGGTGCTGCGTTGGCCGCCGGCTGCTCGTTTCTATGCAAAGCAGCTGAAGAAACACCTGCCTCACCCGCCGCGCTCATTCAGGCTTTTGTCGACGCGGGTGTGCCTGCCGGGGTGGTGGGCCTGGTGTATGGCAACCCAGCCGAGATTTCCAATTATCTGATCCCGCACCCTGTAATTCGCAAGGTGACGTTCACGGGCTCGACCGTGGTCGGCAAGCAGCTGGCCGCGCTCGCCGGAGCACACATGAAGCGGGTCACCATGGAGCTCGGTGGCCATGCTCCGGTCATTGTGGCTGAAGATGCTGACGTCGCCCTGGCCGTCAAGGTTTCGGCCGCGTCAAAGTTCCGCAACGCCGGTCAGGTCTGCATTTCACCCACCCGCTTTCTGGTGCACCGCAGCCTGGTGAAAGAATTCACCCAGGCCTTTGTGCAGCATGCCGAATCGCTCAAGCTGGGGGATGGCCTGGTGGAGGGTACGACGATGGGGCCGCTGGCGAATCCTCGCCGGCTGACCGCCATGGCCAAGGTGGTCGACGATGCGCGCCAGCGCGGTGCCGAAATCCTCACCGGCGGCAAGCGCGTGGGCGAGCATGGCAATTTCTTCGCCCCGACCGTGGTCACCCGTATCGAGACCGACGCCGATTTGTTCAATAACGAGCCCTTTGGCCCCATTGCCGGCATTCGCGCCTTCGATCGCCTTGACGAGGCCGTCAACGAGGCGAACCGCCTGTCGTATGGGCTGGCGGCATACGCATTCACCACGTCCTTCAAGAACGTGCAGTATCTTTCGGATGAAGTTCAGGCCGGCATGCTCTGGATCAATCAGCCGGCTTCCCCTTCGGCCGAGTTGCCGTTTGGTGGCATCAAGGACTCTGGCTACGGGACTGAAGGTGGCCACGAAGCCATCGAAGCCCATCTGAACACCAAGGCGGTGTCGGTGGTGGGGGTTTAGGATTCGGCCTGTGCGCCCGCCCTGTATGTCAGGGCGGGCGCATTCCGGGCACCGCCCTTGCGAGCTTATTTGCAGATTTCCATTTCAGGAGCTTCCCCATGTCATCTTCCCGCGCGCCGTTCCAGTGGCTGGACCCTCTTTTGCTCGATGCCCAGCTCAGCGACACCGAACGCATGATTCGCGATGCCGCGCATGACTATTGCCAAGGCCGGCTGGCGCCGCGAGTACAAGAAGCGTTTCGTCACGAGAAGGCAGACCCGTCGATCTTTCGTGAGATGGGTGAGCTGGGCCTGCTCGGGATCACCATCCCTGAACAATACGGTGGCGCGGGGTTGAACTACGTGAGCTACGGGCTCGTCGCTCGTGAAGTCGAACGAGTCGATTCGGGTTACCGCTCCATGATGAGCGTGCAGAGCTCATTGGTGATGGTGCCCATCAATGCCTTCGGCACTGAAGCCCAAAAGCAAAAATATCTGCCGCGCCTGGCTACCGGCGAGCTCATTGGCTGTTTTGGCCTGACTGAGCCTGATCACGGCTCCGATCCAGGCTCCATGGTGACGCGCGCAAAGAAGGTGTCGGGAGGTTTCACCTTGTCAGGCGCCAAGACCTGGATCACCAATAGCCCGATTGCCGATGTGTTCGTGGTGTGGGCCAAGGATGACGAAGGGGTGATTCGTGGTTTCATTCTCGAGAAAGGGATGAAGGGGCTTTCCGCGCCTGCAATTCATGGCAAAGTGGGCTTGCGGGCCTCGGTCACAGGTGAAATCGTGCTCGATCAGGTCTTTGTTCCGGACGACAATGCGTTCCCTGAAGTCCGTGGCCTCAAAGGCCCGTTCACTTGCTTGAATTCGGCGCGTTTCGGGATCGCCTGGGGGGCCTTGGGCGCTGCCGAGGCGTGTTACGAGACGGCTCGCCAGTATGTGATCGACCGGCAGCAGTTCGGACGACCTTTGGCAGCCAATCAGCTGATCCAGAAAAAGCTGGCCGATATGCTCACCGAGATCACGCTGGGGTTGCAGGCTGTGCTGCGCGTGGCGAGGCTCAAGGACGAAGGCGCGTCCGTAGTAGAAGTGACCTCGCTCATCAAGCGCAATTCGTGCGGCAAGGCGCTGGACATTGCCCGCTTGGCCCGAGACATGCTGGGCGGCAATGGCATCTCCGACGAGTTCTGCATCGCGCGTCATCTGGTGAATCTCGAGGTGGTCAATACCTACGAAGGGACCCACGACGTGCACGCGCTGATCCTGGGGCGAGCCATTACGGGCATCGCCGCGTTTGCGAACTGAACCTGGGCCAGCGCTGGCAGGCTAGCGCTTTAATCGTGCGAAAGCCTCTGCCATCGCGCCTTGCGGCGCACTGGAGGGGCGCCCGGGGCGCCCTTGTCTACTGTCCCGCCGTTGAGGGGCCGCAGTCGTGCGGGCGTGTGTTCCGGCGTCATCCTTGCGCATGCTCAGTGCGATGCGTTTGCGGGCCACGTCCACTTCGACCACGCGCACCGTGACGGTCTGACCGACCCGCACGACGTCGCGGGGATCTTTCACGAACTTGTCTGCAAGCGCTGAAACATGCACGAGTCCGTCCTGGTGCACGCCGATGTTCACGAAGGCACCAAAGTTTGCGACGTTGCTGACCACGCCTTCCAGTACCATGCCGGGGACGAGATCCTTGATGTCCTTGACGCCTTCCATGAATCGGGCAGTCTTGAATTCGGGGCGCGGATCACGACCCGGCTTTTCCAGCTCGGCAAAAATGTCTCGGACGGTGGGAAGGCCGAAGCGCTCGCTGGTGAAATCTGCAGGCGACAGTCCCTTGAGGGCTTCTGGCTGTCCCATGATCTCTGCGGCAGGTTTGCCGGCCTTGAGCACGATCTGTTCGACGACCGGATAGGCCTCGGGGTGTACAGAGGAGGCATCCAGCGGGTTGTCGGAGCCCGGGATGCGCAGAAAACCGGCTGCTTGTTCAAAGGCCTTGTCGCCAAAGCGTGGCACGTCGAGCAGATTGCGCCGGTTGTGGAAGGCGCCGTGCGTTTCACGCCACTGGACGATGTTGTGAGCCAGCGTGGTGTTCAATCCCGACACGCGCGTGAGCAGCGGGGCGGAGGCCGTGTTCACGTCCACGCCCACGGCGTTGACACAGTCTTCCACGACGGCGTCGAGTGACCGTGCCAGCTCGCGTTGGTTGACGTCGTGCTGATACTGACCCACGCCGATGGCCTTGGGGTCGATCTTCACCAGTTCGGCCAGTGGGTCCTGGAGGCGTCGTGCGATCGAAACCGCACCGCGCAAGCTGACGTCCAGTTCCGGGAATTCGTGGGCTGCGAGCTCTGAGGCGGAATACACCGAGGCTCCCGCCTCAGATACCACCACACGTTCGAAGATGAGCTCCGGGTGTCGTTCTTTCAAGGCCGCCATCAGCTGTTCGGTTTCACGCGATGCAGTGCCATTGCCGATGGCAACCAGCGGGATCTGGTGGCGCGATTGAATGGTGGCCAGCGTGCGCAGACTGCCTTCGACGTCCTTGCGCGGTTCGAAAGGATAAATGGTGGCGGTTTCCAGCAGTTTGCCCGTCGCGTCGATGGCGGCCACCTTTACGCCCGTGCGAATCCCCGGATCCAACCCGAGCACGGCCTTGGGGCCCGCCGGCGCCGCCAGCAGCAGGTCTTTCAGATTGGCGGCGAAGACGCGGATGGCCTCGGACTCGGCACTTTCGCGCAGTCGGCCCATCAGCTCGGTTTCGAATGTGGTCAGCAGCTTGACTCGCCACGTCCAGCGGCAGACTTCTGCGAGCCAATGTTGACGTGATGTGGCTTGTGTGTCGAAGCGGGCGTCTACGGACAGGAGTTCAGCCACCTGGCGTACGCAGGGATGGGGAGTCTCGCCCTCGCGCGTGGGGTCCAGCCCCAGACGCAGGTCCAGAATTCCTTGCTGGCGTCCGCGCAGCAAGGCAAGAATGCGATGCGATGGAAGGGTGCGCAGGGCTTCGCTGAAGTCGAACCAATCGCGAAAATTCGCGCCCTCGGTCTCTTTGCCTTCCATGACCTTGGCATACAGAAGTCCGGTCTCCCAGAGTTCCGTGCGCAGTGTTTGCAGCAGGATGGCTTGTTCTGCAAAGCGTTCGGCCAGGATGTCGCGGGCGCCATTGAGCGTGGCGCGTACGTCGGCGAACCCGGCCTCTGCATTCAGGTAGGCGCCCGCCTGAGTCTCGGGGTCTGCCGATGCGTCCCTGAGGATCAGGTCGGCCAGGGGCTCGAGGCCGGCCTCACGCGCAATCTGTGCTCGCGTGCGGCGTTTGGGTTTGTAGGGGGCGTACAGGTCTTCCAGCTGTTGCTTGCTGTCTGCGGCGATCAGCTGTGCCTGCAGCGCGTCGGTGAGCTTGCCCTGTTCCAGGATCGAGTTCAGGATGGCTGTGCGGCGTGCCTCGAGTTCGCGGATATAGAGCAGCCGTACTTCAAGCTGGCGCAAGATGGTGTCGTCCAGCCCTCCGGTAGCTTCCTTTCGGTAGCGCGCAATGAAAGGGACTGTAGCGCCCGAGTCCAGCAGGTCCACCGCCGCGGCAACTTGCGCAGGACGCGCGTTCAGTTCTGCCGTGAGAAGTCGCAGGATGCGCGCAGGGTCGGTTCCCTGCTGGAGAGTGCCTGAAAGAGAGGAATTCATGTCCATCTTAAAATACGGTCTTCAAGCGCCGCATTGTGCCATAGCTGTCCCTGGGCTTCGCTGGGATTGACGTATCATCTTTCGCATTTGGCGCTGCTGTCACATCGTTTACCTTATGTTTCCTGAAGATCTGAGCCAGGTGTTTGGTCCTGAAGGGCCACTGGCGGGCTCCTTGAGCGGTTACGTGCCGCGCGTCGCGCAGCTTGAGCTTGCGAGCGCAATTGAAGATGCCATCGCCAGCCAGCAAGTACTGGTGGCCGAGGCAGGGACGGGCACGGGCAAGACCTGGGCCTACCTCGTGCCGGCTTTCCTGTCAGGCGGAAAAACCCTGGTGTCTACGGGGACGCGAACGCTGCAGGACCAGCTGTTTCGCCGCGACATTCCCCGCTTGCGCGAGGCGCTCGCTTTGCCGGTTGACGTGGCTCTGCTCAAGGGGCGCAGCAATTATGTGTGCCACTATCACCTGGACCGTCTGACACAGGACTCCCGAGCACTGAAGTCCCGCGAAGAGATCCCGCAACTGCGAGAAATTCAACGGTTCTTGCGTGAGACCGACAGCGGGGACAAGGCCGAGCTGCCCACGGTCCCAGAGAATGCCGACCTCTGGAATCGCGTGACGTCTACCCGCGAAAACTGCCTGGGCCAGGAGTGTCCATTCATCAAAGACTGTTTTTTGATGAAGGCCAGGCGTCATGCGCAGGAGGCAGACGTGGTGGTGGTGAATCATGCCTTGTTCATGGCCGATCTGGCTTTGCGCGAGGAAGGAATTGCGGATTTGCTGCCTGAGACGCAGCTGGTGGTGTTTGACGAAGCGCACCAGTTGCCAGAGACCGCGACGCGTTTCCTGGGGCAAAGCGTGTCCCTGCACCAGATTCTGGATTGTATGCGGCTTGCCGAGGCGGCCGGGCTGGCTCACGCGCGTGAGACAGTGCATTGGAGCGATTTGTGTCGGGTGCTGGAATCGTCCGTACGCGAGTTTCGGCTGGCGGGGGCAGCCATCTCGCAGCTGCCGGGCGGACGGGTCACGTTTGAGCAGATCCCCGAGGCAGAGCCGTTCGACGCCGCGCTGGAGGCCATGGTGAAGGCGCTGGACACCTTGGCTGAGGCGTTGGCCACACAGGAAGAGCGCCATCCCGACCTGGCGACGGCGACGCGGACGGCACGTTCGCTGCGAGCCCGCCTGGTGCAATGGACTCAGCCGGCCCGGGGTGAGTCGGATCCCCCGGATCAGGCGGCGGTGCGATGGATCGAGCACGGGCAGCAGTCCGTGCGGTTGTTTCGCGCACCGCTATCGGTAGCCCGGATTTTTTCGGGCTTTCGGCGTCCCGAGCAGACCTGGGTGCTCACCTCTGCCACGCTGTCGGTGAAGGGTAATTTTGCGCATTTTCAGCACCAGCTGGGGTTGGGAGATGCCCAGACCCGTAGCTGGGCTTCTCCCTTTGATTATCCCGCCCAGGGCTTGCTGTACGTGCCTCAGGCGCTGCCCTGGCCCAGCGCTGCGGGGTTTACGGACGCTTTCGTGGCGGCATTGCTGCCGCTGGTGGATGCTTGTACGGGTGGCGTCCTGGTGCTTTGCACCACGTTGCGCGCCGTTGAGCGTGTCGCCGATCAACTATTGCGCGGGATGCTGCAGTCAGACCGTTCTGTCATGCGTCAAGGGGAGGCGACGCGCGGCGTGTTGCTCGAGCGCTTTCGGGCAGCCGGCAATGCTGTGCTGGTCGGGAGCACCAGCTTCTGGGAAGGCATCGACGTCCCGGGTGATGCACTGACCTTGGTGGCCATCGACAAACTCCCGTTCGCGCCGCCTGACGATCCGGTGCTCGAAGCTCGCCTGAATGCCTGCCGGGCTGAAGGAGGCAATCCCTTCATGGAGTACCAGTTGCCCCAGGCCGCGTTGCTGCTCAAGCAGGGGGCAGGCCGGCTGATCCGCTCGGAACGGGATTGGGGCGTACTGATGGTGGGCGATGGCCGCCTGGTCGACAAACCCTACGGCCGATTGCTGTGGCAGGGTTTGCCGCCCTTTGCCCGCACCCGCGATCCACAAGTGGCCTTGGGTTTCATATCCGCTTCGCCCCATCAGGGCTCAGCGGAGGGTGCAGAAGAGGCAGCCGGCGGTGTCAGAGCCAGTTGAGTGGGTTCCAGGCGCTTTCAGGGTCGTCCAGCCCTTGCTTGTAGTACTTGCTGTTCGGAAAGTTTTTATCCAGCACGCGCTTGGCGTCGTCGCGCAGTTTGTCGAGGTGCAGCTTGTTGTAGCTGATCACCATGATGTAGAGCGCCTTCTGGACGATGGGCGCCCCCTGAAAATCGGTGACCACCTTTTGTGCACGGTTGGCGGCGGCCACGTAGGCACCGCGTTTGTAGTAGTACTCGGCGACGTGGACTTCGTTTTCTGCAATCGTATTCACCAGCCAGGCGGCGCGCTTGCGTGCATCTGGGGTGTAGCGGCTGTCCGGGTAGCGCTTGATGAGCTCGTTGAAGGCTTCGTAGGATTCACGCAGGCCCTTGGGGTCTCGCTCGCTGGGGTCCTGACGCGTGATGTTCGACAAGATGGCGCTGGGGGGCGTGAAGGTAATCATGCCCTTCAGGTACAGCATGTAGTCGGTGCCCGAGTGGTTGGGGTACTGCTGCATGAACCGGTCGATCGCCGATCTGGCCTGTTCGGGCTCGTCGTCTTTCCAGTCGACGTAGGCTTCATCGATCAGGGCTTGTTGCGCATACACGCCAAAGGGGTAGCGGGCTTCCAGGGCTTGAAGATTTTTGCGCGCATCAGTCCAGCTGCCGCCGCTCATGTCGGATTTGGCTTGGGTGTACAACTGCTGCGCGGTCCAGCCCGCAGTGGGGTCTGCCGTGTTGGTCAGAGAGCAGCCTGCCACCAGCGTGACGAACAGGCAAGCGCTGGTAATGCGCGCGAGGCGCGGCAGGGATTTCAGGCAAACGGATGCATGCACGGCCACAGAGCGTCCTTGATCAAGGTGATAGCATTGTCGGCAGATTATATGATTAGTCGCCATGCCTGACACGGATACCCCCCCAGTAGACCTAGAGGCCAATGAGCCCAGGCGCTTCAGCGTACCACTGACCGCATTGCCAGATCGTCTGGACAAGGTCTTGGCCCATCTCATGCCTCAGCATTCGCGCAGCCGCCTTCAGACCTGGATTGAGGGCGGCCATGTGCGGGTCGATGGGACGCTCGGACACGTCAGGACGCGTGTTGGCCCGGGGGCGCACATTCTGGTGTGGCCGCAGCAGGCGCCGGAAGACCTGGCTTTCATCCCCGAGGCCGTCGATTTCGAGGTTGTCGCGGAATCTCCCGACTGGATCGTCGTGAACAAGCCGGCAGGCCTGGTTACCCACCCGGGGGCAGGGAACTGGCATGGGACTTTGCTGAACGGTTTGCTGCACCGGTATCCAGAGCTCGCCCACGTGGCGCGTGCCGGGATCGTGCATCGCCTGGACAAGGACACCTCGGGTCTTCTGGTGGTGGCTCGCACCGAAACCGCACAGACAAATTTGGTTCGGCAGCTGCAGGCCCGCACCGTCAAGCGCGAATACCGAGCATTGGTGCGAGGCACGCTGACGGGTGACGGCGTCGTCCGCGCGCCGATTGGTCGCGATCCCCGTGTACCAGTGCGCATGACCGCTGACCGACCTGTGGCGCCCAAGGTCGCCATCACACACTACACCGTTCTGACCTGCGGTCAGGTTCAGGGCCAGGCGGTAACCGAAGTCATGTGCCGGCTCGAAACTGGCCGTACTCATCAGATCCGGGTGCACATGGCGCTTCTGCATCATCCTTTGGTTGGCGATGGGCTGTATGGCGGGCCGGGCCTGTTGGGCGCGTCGCGCCAGATGCTCCATGCGCGCGCCTTGAGCTTTCAAGACCCGTGCACTGAAGAATGGCAGTCTTTTTCAGCCGAATTGCCAGACGACTTTCAACGCATTCGCAGTCAGATTACCTGGGGGTAGTGTTCATGCCGTCTATTGCTCTTGCATCTGGCCTCTGCGGAACTGCAGGCCAGCCATGGCCGGGTGTGCGATATTTCTGCACTCAACGACAGGGGGGGGTGAGCCAGCCGCCCTGGGATGGACTGAACCTGGGGCTGCACGTGCAGGATGATCCTCTGGCCGTACGTGCCAATCGTGCGAGTCTGCTGCAGTCGGTGCCCTCGGAGCCGCTCTGGCTGGAACAGGTCCATGGCACGCAGGTGTGCGAGGCCGACGTCGGCGGCGTGTGGTGTGCCACTGGGGTCCCTTGTGCCGATGCGGCGGTCACGACAGTGCGCAATCGGCCCTTGGCCATCATGACGGCGGATTGCCTGCCGGTCGTCCTGGCGGATGATGCTGGTAGCGTGCTGGGGGTCGCTCATGCCGGTTGGCGAGGCCTGGCGGCGGGCGTACTCGAGAACGTCGTGGCCGTCATGCGGCGGCGGGCGCTTCGGGCGACGGGCTGGCGTGCCTGGGTGGGTCCGGCCATCGGTCAAGAAGCTTTCGAAGTGGGTGATGAGGTCTTTCACGCGTTCGTCGATCCCGATCCGCAGGCTGCTACCTGTTTTGCGCGCTGGCCGGGTACGCAGCGATGGCATGCGGATCTGGCCGGTCTCGCACGGCGGCGGCTGAAGCTGGCCGGTGTGGCTCGGGTAGAACTCAGCGGCGAGTGCACGTATCGTCAAGCGGATCGGTATTTTTCTTATCGCCGCGAAACCCCTACGGGGCGCCAGGCAACGCTCGCGTGGCTGGTATAAAGTGCAAGAATGTCGATGTGTAAAGCCTTATATGCGCCTTTCGGGCTCCCGACTTACCCGAATTGACGTGATCTGTCAGGATGTCAGAATGAGTCACAGATGATTGATGTCGGCGCGGGCTGGCAGGGAGGATAAAGTGGGTGATGGCAATCCTTCTCAACCGTTGAATTCGCCGCGCGTTGCGCCGGATCTGCTGGCGGCCATTCAGTCTGATTTTGTCAGCGGCTGGCAGTCGCTCATGGATCAAGCCCGGCGGGGTGTCTTGTCCGCACCCGACGATCGGCGGTTTTCATCCGACGCGTGGCTGCGTAATCCACAGTCTCTTTTTTCCGCACATGCTTATTTGCTGGTGGCACGCACCATGCAGCGATTGGCCAACGCCTCCGATCTTAGCCACTCCGTCCGAGCACGGCTTCAGTTTTCAGTGATGCAGTGGGTCGAGGCCTGTTCTCCTGCCAATTTCCTTGCCAGCAACCCGAAGGCTCTGCAGGCCTTGGCCGAGTCGGGGGGCGCGTCTTTGCAGCAAGGCTTGTCCAATCTGCTCAACGACCTCCGGCGGGGTCGCATCACGCAGACCGACGAGTCCGCCTTTGCACCGGGCCGCAATCTGGCGATGACCCAGGGCGCCGTGGTCTACGAAAACGCGCTCATGCAGGTCATACAGTACCAGCCTCAGACATCCCAGGTGCATGTGCGGCCGCTGCTCATGGTGCCGCCATGCATCAACAAGTACTACATTCTCGACCTGCAGCCCGCCAATTCGCTGGTGCAGCATATCGTGCAGGCCGGTTTTCAGGTCTTCATGGTGTCCTGGCGCAACCCCCAGGCGGGTGACACTGACGGCATCGATCACAAAACGTGGGATGACTATATTGAACAGGGCGTGCTGCAGGCCGTCCGGGTCGTCCAGGCGTTGACTCGCGAGCCTCAGATCAACGCGCTTGGGTTTTGCGTAGGTGGGACCCTGCTGGCCTGTGCCTTGGCCGTGGCACGAGCACGAGGCGAAGATCCGGTGGCTGCGCTCACCCTGCTCACGACCTTTCTCGATTTTCGCGACACCGGTCTCCTGGGCGTTTTCGTCGATGAGTCCCATGCCCGCATACGCGAGCAGCAATTGGGTAAAGAGGGACTCATGACGGCGGGCGAGCTGTCCACTACATTTTCGTTCTTGCGGCCGTCTGAACTCGTCTGGGACTACGTCGATTCCAACTATCTCATGGGGCAGGCGCCGCGGGCATTTGATCTGCTGTCCTGGAACGCCGATGCCACGAATCTTCCCGGCCCGTTTTTTGCCTGGTATTTCCGTAATACCTATCTCGAGAATCGGCTGAAGTCCGGCAGCCTGCAGGTCTGCGGCAAGGTCGTCGATCTGCGAGCGCTCGACATGCCGACCTATCTCTATGCCTCCAAAGACGACCACATCGTACCCTGGATGTCGGCCTACGCGTCCACGTTGCTGCTGCGGGGGCCGCTGCGTTTCGTGCTGGGGGAATCCGGGCATATTGCAGGCGTCATCAACCCCCCAGAAAAGGGTCGTCGAGGCTATTGGGTCACCGGCGGTGGCGATGCAGATGCCGGACTTCCAAGTGATCCGCAGTCCTGGCTGGACAATGCCGCCCACCGGCAGGGTAGCTGGTGGCCCGATTGGCTTGCCTGGCTCGAGGATCAGTCCGGACCCTTGCGGCGCCCTCGCCGCACGCTGGGGAGCAAACAGTATCCGGTCATAGAGCCCGCTCCGGGGCGCTACGTCATGGTAAAAGCAGACTGAAAGGAGAAAGCGATGAGCGGAAAACTGGCTTATGTCACAGGAGGTATGGGCGGCATCGGAACGTCAATCTGTCAGCGCCTGGCCAAGGAGGGCTTCAATGTCGTGGCTGGCTGCGGGCCTAGTCGTGATTATGCAAAGTGGCTGAACGAACAGGCTGCACTGGGTTACAAGTTCAGCGCTTCCGTGGGCAATGTGGCCAATTGGGACTCAACGGTCGAAGCCTTCGTGAAGGTCAAAGAGCAGTTTGGACCCGTCGACGTGCTGGTCAACAATGCCGGCATCACTCGCGATGGCACGTTTCGCAAAATGTCTCTCGAAGACTGGCGTGGGGTCATAGACACCAATCTGAACAGCCTGTTCAACGTCACCAAGCAGGTGATCGATGACATGGTCGAGCGACAGTGGGGGCGCATCATCAACATCAGTTCCGTGAACGGACAGAAGGGCCAGTTCGGACAGACCAACTATTCCACGGCAAAGGCGGGGATTCACGGCTTTACCATGGCGCTGGCACAGGAAGTCGCCAGCAGGGGCGTGACCGTGAATACGGTATCGCCTGGCTACATCGGGACGGATATGGTTCGTTCGATCCGCCCCGACGTCTTGGAAAAAATCGTTGCCACCATCCCGGTGAAACGTCTGGGTACCCCTGAAGAGATCGGCTCCATCGTCGCCTGGCTGGCTTCTGATGACGCGGGTTTTGCGACGGGTGCGGACTTTTCGCTGAACGGCGGCTTGCACATGGGTTGAATGATGACGCGGCGGAATACAACTTCAGAACAGACTCACCGGTTGATCAAGAAATACCCCAACCGGCGGCTTTACGACACGCAGTCCAGCGCCTATATCACGCTGGCGGACATCAAGCGGCTGGTGCTGGACAATGCGGACTTTCAGGTCGTTGATGCCAAAAGCGGCGACGACCTGACCCGCAGCATTCTGCTGCAGATCATTCTCGAAGAAGAAACTGGCGGGGTGCCGATGTTCTCGGCCAACGCCCTGGAACAAATCATCCGCTTCTACGGCCATGCCATGCAGGGGGTGATGGGGATCTTCCTGGAGAAGAATATCCAGGTTCT
>NZ_DASVGN010000002.1:0-91688 GCF_036379515.1 Castellaniella sp. | reverse complement strand
GATTCCACGGTAGAGGCCTTCGAGCGGGTCAAGAAAGAGCTCGGCCCGGTACAGGTACTCGTCAATAATGCAGGCATCACTCGTGATGGCATGTTCCGCAAGATGAGCCGCGACGACTGGCGGGCGGTCATCGATACCAATCTCAACAGCCTGTTCAACGTCACCAAGCAGGTGATCGACGATATGGTTGAGCGTCAGTGGGGGCGTATCATCAACATCAGCTCCGTCAACGGACAAAAGGGTCAGTTCGGGCAGACGAACTATTCAACCGCCAAGGCGGGTATTCACGGCTTCACCATGGCGCTGGCCCAAGAGGTCGCGGGCAAGGGGGTGACTGTCAACACGGTATCACCTGGCTATATCGGTACCGACATGGTTCAATCCATTCGGCCGGATGTGCTCGAGAAGATCGTGGCTACCATTCCGGTGAAGCGTTTAGGCACGCCAGAGGAGATCGGTTCCATCGTTGCATGGCTGGCGTCGGATGACGCAGGTTTTGCGACGGGTGCTGATTTTTCCTTGAACGGCGGCTTGCACATGGGTTAAATGATGACGCGTCAAACTTCTACACCACCTTCCAGTCAACGTCTGATCAAAAAGTACCCCAACCGGCGCTTGTACGACACGCAGTCCAGCACGTACATCACGTTGGCTGACATCAAGCGGCTGGTGCTCGATAATGCGGCGTTTCAGGTCGTCGATGCCAAGAGCGGCGAAGACCTGACACGCAGCATCCTGCTGCAAATCATCCTCGAGGAAGAAACCGGCGGGGTGCCCATGTTCTCCGCCAATGCATTGGCTCAGATCATTCGCTTCTATGGCCATGCCATGCAGGGGGTCATGGGAACGTTCCTCGAGAAGAACATTCAGGTGCTCATGGACATCCAGGACCGCATGTCCGAGCAGTCGCAAGGGTTGTACCAGCAGCATTTTGGCCCCGAGGCGTGGGCGCAGCTCATGAATGTTCAAACCCCTGCATTGCAGAACATGATGAGCAACTACCTCGAACAAAGCCGCAGTCTGTTCGTGCAGATGCAAGACCAGATGCAAGACCAGACGCGCAACATGTTCGCAGGTTTTCCCTTTCCAGGGCAGGGGTCGCCCGACGAGGGCAAAAAAAAGAAATAGCTGATTCAGCGCTCCCCATCATGCGAGCGACCTCCGGATTCGGTGTATATTAATGCGAATCATTCTTCTTATCGGTCCGGAGACCTTTCATGATTCGTACGCTGTTTGCTGTGCTGGCCAGTGTGGGCCTGGCTTCTTCGGCTTTCGCCGCCGAATATCCCATTGGCCAACCACATGATCTCAATGGGCTAGAGATCGGGGCCGTCTATCTGCAACCGATCGAGATGGAACCGGCAGGCATGATGCGCCCCGCCCAGGATTCCGATATTCACCTCGAAGCAGACATCCACGCGACCGCTGACAACAAGAATGGCCTGCCTGAAGGCGCTTGGGCGCCCTACCTGAATATTCAGTACGTGTTGCAAAAGAAAGGCAGCAACAAGCTCCTGAAGGGCGATCTCATGCCCATGGTGGCTAACGATGGGCCGCATTATGGCGACAACGTCAAGCTGGAAGGCCCAGGCAAATACCAGGTCACCTTCGTGATCGGCTCCCCTGATACGGCACCTGGCAATCATTTTGGCCGCCATGTGGACAAAGAGACAGGGGTTGCTCCCTGGTTCAAGACCTTCGAGGTGAAGTACGACTTCGTCTACGCCGGCACGGGCAAGAAGGGGGGCTATTGAAATGCGAGCCTGGCTGACGCTGGCGGTGTTCCTGGCTGCAGGCTGGTTGGCCCCGGTATCGGCGGCCCGTGCCGAGATGCCGACCTATACCTTGACCTTCAAGGCGAACGGCACCTTTGAGCCTGCACGCCTGGAAGTGCCTGCCGGCCGCTTCAAAGTGGTTCTGGTGAACGAGAGTACCGAAGCGGTGGAATTCGAAAGCTTGCCGCTGCGCAAAGAAAAGGTGTTGGGGCCGGGCGTCACCTCGTTCGTCGTGCTGACCTTGTCCCGGCCCGGTGAATACCCGTTCTTCGACGATTTTCATCCGCAGGTCAAGGGCACGCTGGTGGTGCTGCCCAAACCCTGAGCCATTGGATTTTTTATGGAACAAGTTGCATTCATCGTCTGGCGCGAAAGCATCGAAGCGCTGCTGGTCGTGGGGATTCTGTACGCCTGGTTGCGTAGCTCTCCAGAGGGTCGGCGCGGCCTGCCTTGGCTTTGGGGCGGTGTGGGCGCCGGGCTTCTGTTGGCAGGCGCCCTGGCCTTGGTGCTTCTGGGGGTGGCGTCGTGGCTCAGCGATACCGGGCAGGAGTGGTTCCAGTCCCTGATGGCGTTGGCTGCGTGTGCGTTGGTGGTACAGATGGTGCTCTGGATGCGCCAGCATGGGCGCAGTTTGAAGCGCAGCCTGGAGGTAGGGGCCTCCGAACAGGTGCAGGAACAGCATTGGTGGGGGCTTCTGATCCTGGTCATGATTGCGGTGGCTCGCGAGGGTAGCGAAACCGTCGTGTTCTTGTACGGGACCGTGCTCTCTTCGCAAAACGATGGCAGCATGGCTGCCATGATCTTGGCCGGCTTGGGTGGGTTTGCCGTTGCATTGCTGAGTTTCTGGTTGCTGCAGCTGGGTGGGCGCATCATCACCTGGCGGCGGTTCTTCCGCGTGACTGAGGTCCTGCTGTTGCTGTTGGCCAGCGCATTGCTCGTATCGGCCACTGATCGGTTGATTTCCTTGGGTGTGCTTCCGGCTTTGATGGACCCTGTGTGGGATAGTTCCTGGTTGTTGGGGACTGAGCAGGGGATAGGCAAGGTATTGGCTGATTTTGCCGGGTATCGTGCCATGCCGGCGTTGTCGCAATTGCTGATTTGGCTCGCCTACTGGGGGACAGTGATTGCGCTGATGCGGCGTTCTTCTCGCAAGGCCAGCCCTGCGGTGCCTGCTCGAGACTCTGCCCGGGTGGCCGTCTGATGCCGGCCTTTTGTCGTCCAGGGGCCAAGGTCCGATGATTGCTACGCCGATTTTCCGTGCCCGGGTTGCCCGGACAGGCGATTTTCTTCGGGATCATCAGATCGCGATCCGGCGCTTGCAGTGGATGATCGTCGGGGTGTACGTGTTTCTTCTGGTGGTGCCGGCCCTGTTGCCTTTGCCGGGCCGCACCGCATCCGTTTTCAATAACCTGACCATCGTGGCTCAGTTTGCCTTCTGGGGCCTCTGGTGGCCCTTTGTGCTGATCTCGATTCCTTTGTTCGGGCGCGCCTGGTGTGGCCTTTTCTGCCCCGAAGGCGCCCTGACAGAATGGGCCAGTCGCCATGGGCGAGGTGGTGCCATCCCGCGCTGGATGCGTTGGGGGGGGTGGCCATTCGTGGCCTTTGGGCTCACCACGGTATACGGACAGCTGGTCAGCGTGTACCAATATCCTTGGGCAGTAGCTGCCGTGTTGGGGGGCTCCACCATCGCCGCCATGGTGATTGGCTACTTGTATGGCAAGAACAAGCGGGTTTGGTGCAAGTATCTGTGCCCGGTCAATGGGGTCTTCAACCTGTTGGCGAAGCTCTCGCCATGGTATTACCGCGTTGATGCCGAGGCTTGGCGCGCGCCGGTGCGCCGCACGGAATCCATCAACTGTGCGCCCCTGCTGCCGCTGCGCAACATGGAAGGGGCGGCCGAATGCCACATGTGCGGGCGCTGCAGCGATTATCGAGGGGCGATCACTCTGAGCCCACGTTCGCCCGAGGCAGAGATCGTGTACGTGTCGGGCGGTAATGCCTGGCAGACGGCACTCATCGTTTTTGGCTTGATGGGGTTGGCTGTCGGGGCCTTCCTGTGGAGTGCCAGCCCCTGGTATGTGACCATCAAGCAGGGCATTGCAACCTGGCTGGTGAATCGCGATCTGTACTGGCCGCTGGCCGACAACGCGCCCTGGTTCATTTTGACGCACTATCCTCAGGTCAACGACAGCTTCAGTTGGCTGGACGGTGCCGTGATTCTGGTGTTCATCGCGGTGACGACCTTCGTGGTGGGGGGCATCACGTTCGTGGGACTATGGCTTGCCGATCGGGTCCTGCCTGTCGTGGTGCGACCGGGCGTCCGGGATACGCGAGGGGCCTTGGTTCGCAGCCCCCTCGAAGGGGTCCACAAGCTGGCGCAAGGCCTGATCCCCGCCGCCGGGATCGGGGTGTTTCTCGGGCTCTCCGCCACGACGTTGACCCTTCTGCAGCACGAGGGCGTTCCGGTGGGCTGGGCCAATCCGGTGCGGTTCACCTTGCTGTCGCTCGCGCTGGCCTGGAGCCTGCGATTTCAATGGCGGCTGGCCGGGCTGCGCACGCTGAACTTCTGGCGGCGTAGTGCGGCCGTCGGTCTGGTGGCCGCCGGGCTGGTGCCTTTCGTTTACTGCTGGGTCTTGTTCTTTATTCGGTGGTAGTCGCAAAGAGCACGCGGACGCGCAAGCCCTTGCCATGGGAGCCTCCGTGCAGGCTCACGTGTCCTCCGCAGGCCAGTGCCGCTTCGCGCACGACGGCAAGCCCCAGGCCGGTGCCCCCGGGTTCTTGTGTATTGCCGCGATTAAAACGCTCGAAGACGCGGGCTCGTAATTCGGGAGGTATTCCGGGGCCGGAATCTTCAACCTCCATGAGCACCCCGTCGTCTTCGCGGGTCAGGGACACCATGGCCGTTCCCCCTGGTGGGGTGTAGCGGATGGCGTTATCCAGCAGATTGAACAAGATGTCCCGGACGGCCGGACGGTAGGCGAGCAGGCTGAGCTGCGGATCGGAAACGGTCAGCCCCAGTTCGATGCCGCGTCCGGCCGCCAGTGGAGCCAGTGCCTCCAGTACTTCATGGGCTAGCGGATCCAGCGCGACCATCGCTCGGGCGGATTCTGCTGCTCGCAGGTTCTCTGCCTGGGACAGGCTCAGTAGCTGGTTCACCAGCTGCGTGATTTGTTGACGGCTTTGGCCCAGCGCTTGAATGGTGCGCTTGAGCTCCTGCGAGTCGGCGAGCCTTGCTGCGTAGTGCAGCTGCGTGCTCAGCAATGCCATGGGAGTGCGCAACTGGTGCGCAGCGTCTTCGATGAATCGGCGCCTGGAGTCGATCTGCTGCTGCAGGCGTGCGCCGTATTGGTTGATCGTGTCCACAACGGGACGTAGTTCCTGGGGCAGATCGTTGAGCCGGATGGGTTGCAGGTCTGATCGTTCCCGGTTCCAGACAGCGTTTCTGAGTGCAGCCAAGGGTTTGAGTTCATGGCGCAGTCCCAGCAGCATGAGGATGAGCACCAGTACCAGGATGCTCCCTTCACGCAGCGCGTTTGGCCCCCAGCCTGTGCGTGCATCGGCCGCCAATTGGTGGCCCGTCTGGCCCACAAGAATGTGGACGGTCGTGGAGTGCCCCGAGTCGAAGAAATTGCGGCGGATAGCGAAAAGGCGGACTTCCTGGCCGTGATAACGAGCTGTCTGGGGCTCGATGCCTGCAGTGCTCTTCTGCAGGCCCGGCAGCGAGGATAAGTCGGGCCAGCCCGCCAGCAACTGCCCATCATCGGTATACACCGAAAAATAGGCTTGGTCATGATAGGGCGAGGCCAGGAGCTCCAGCGCGAAGGGCGGGACCGGGACCGAGAGCTGGTGATCGTCATTCCACTGGATGTGGGATGCGATGATCTGCGCCGACATCCAGAGCCGATGATCCTGGCGTACCTGCGCATCGTGCAGGCTGTTGAGATAGGTGACCCAGACGCTCGCAGAGAGTGCGATGGCCAGCGGCAACAGCACCCACAGCGCCAGCCGGACCCGCAGGCTGTTCATGAGGGCTGGCGCTGGGTCAGAAGGTAGCCAAGGCCCCTCAGGGTGACGATGGCGGCTTGTGAGGTTTCGAGCTTGCGGCGCAGTCGGTGCACGTAGATTTCCAGGGCGTCCTCTCCGGCCTCCGCCCCGGGCCCGAACACGCTTTGCAGCAAGCTGGTTTTGCTGAGCGTGTGCCCCTGATTCAGCAAGAGCGTTTCAAGGAGGGTGTGTTCTCGGAGGGGCAGCGAAAGCGCTTCACCGCCCAACTGAAACAGGCGTGTGTTGGTGTCGTAGCTCAGGTCGCCGCAACTCAGGCTGGGCGTCGCGCTGCCGCCATGACGCCGAATGAGCGCCTTGATGCGTGCCACCAGTTCGCGGATCTCGAATGGCTTGACCAGGTAATCGTCGGCACCTGTTTCCAGACAATCCACTTTCATGTTCAGGGAATCACTGGCCGTGATCACGATGACGGGCGTCTGGTTCTGCTGTCGCCGTAAGCGCCGAAGCACGCTTTGCCCGCTGGCGTGCGGGAGTTTGAGGTCAAGCAGTACGGCGTCGTACTGGCCCTCGTTGAGCAGGACATTGGCAGCCTCTGCATCGTGGACACAGTCCAGCGCGAAACCTTCCTGTTGGAGGACGGTCAGCAGCCATTGCGAGAGTTCAAGATTGTCTTCGACGAGCAGCAGTCTCATGCCGGGCACCTTAGCAAGCGCAGACCCGACCTGCAATCCAGGGGTTAGGGTTTTAGGGTTATTCCGGATGATTTGGCGCCGGTCGCGAAAGCTGGTTGAAAGTCTGGCGCCCGTAGCATGGAGCCGTTGTGGTGAACCAGGAGACTTTCTAATGAATGCAATTTCACATGTTTTGAAAATGACCGCTGTCGCAGCCGCCATGGCAGCCTGTTCCTTCGGGACCGCGCAAGCTCAGGACAACACCATCACGTTGATGGTGGGAGGCATCAGCAAGATCATCTACCTGCCGGCCAAGCTGACCGAGAATCTGGGCTATTTCAAGGATGAAGGGCTGAACGTCAAGCTGCTGTCCGAGCCTGCTGGCGTGAACGCGGAAAACGAAATGCTGGCAGGGGCCGTGCAAGGGGTCGTGGGATTCTACGACCACTCCATCGACCTGCAATCCAAGGGCAAGGAAGTCGAGTCCGTCGTGCAGTTTGCACAAGTGCCGGGCGAAGTCGAAATCGTGGCTACCAAACAGGCAGGCGTCATCAAGAGCCCGGCCGACTTCAAAGGCAAGACGCTGGGGGTGACGGGGCTGGGGTCGTCCACCGACTTCCTGACGCAGTACATGGCCTACAAGGCAGGCTTGAAGCACGGCGACTACACGATTCTGCCGGTGGGGGGTGGCAACACCTTCATCGCATCCATCAAGAACAACCGCATCGATGCCGGCATGACGACCGATCCGGGCGCAACGCAGCTGGTCGCCAGCGGTGACGGCAAGATTCTGGTCGACATGCGCCATCCTGAGCCGACTGCCAAGGTGCTGGGCGGCTTGTATCCTGCCGCCAGTCTGTACATGCCCAACAGCTGGGTAGCAAGCCACCATGACGACGTACAGAAGCTCGTCAATGCCTTCGTCAAGACCATGAAATACATGCAAACCCATACGGCTGCACAGATTGCCGACCAGATGCCCAAGGATTACTACGGTGGCGACAAAGCGCTCTATGTGAAGGCACTTGAGGCCTCGCTGCCTTCCTTTACTGCGGACGGCCGCATGCCCAAGGGCGGACCGGAGACCGTGCTGCAGGTCTTGTCCACCTTTAAACCGCAAGTCAAGGCGGCTCACATCGATTTGTCCAAGACTTACACCACGGCCTTTGTGGACGCAGCCAAGTAATTTCGCTTATCGGGTGATTCATGATCAATGTAACTGCTGCGCCTGCAATTGAGCTGGAGCATGTGAGCTGTCGCTTTATTGCGGGTGACGGCAAGGCGACTCTCGCCTTGCAGGATTTCAGCCTGACTGTCGAGCGCGGCAAATTCTGTGCCATTGTGGGGCCGACCGGCTGCGGCAAGTCGACCACCCTGAGTCTCATCACGGGGCTGCTCAAACCTACCACGGGTACGGTGAAGGTCATGGGTCAGCCCGTGGACGGTATCGATCCCCGGATCGGGTTCGTGTTTCAGAACGACGCCATCTTTCCGTGGCGCAACGTTGTCGACAACGTGTCTGCAGGGCCGCTGTTTCGGGGGCAAAAGCCGTCGAGGGCCCGAGAGATGGCGCTGGAGTGGCTGCGCCGCGTGGGCTTGGCAGGATTTGAGGAACACTATTCTCATCAACTGTCGGGGGGGATGCGCAAGCGCGTGTCGTTGGCGCAAACCTTTGTCAACAACCCCGAGATCCTGCTGATGGATGAACCGTTCAGTGCTCTGGACATGCAGACGCGAACGGTGATGCAGGATGAACTGCTGCAGTTGTGGGCAGAGACGGGGAGCTCGGTCGTGTTCGTGACGCACGACCTGGAGGAGGCGATTGCCCTGGCCGATCAGGTGGTCGTGCTCACGGCACGACCTGCCACCATCAACAAGATTTACGACATTGATCTGCCCCGCCCCCGGGTCATGCCCGGCGTGCGTTATGAAGAAAAATTCATCGGCTATGCGCGCTCGATCTGGGATGATCTGCGTGCCGAAGTAAAGATTGGTTGAGGAAGCCTCATGAATACTCAAACTCTGGTCGCCGATCCCGAAGATCGGCTCTCTCCGGCAGTGCGCGAATCCCTGCAAAAGGCCGAGGCCGTGGCGGCGCGTCAGATGGCGCACCGCCACCACATGGTGATGTTCTGGCGGGTTGCCATTCTTGTGCTGGTGCTGGCTGGCTGGGAATTATCGGCCACGCTGCACTGGATCGACCCTTTTTTCTATTCCAAACCTTCACTGATCGCCAAGCAGATCTGGGATTGGTCCGTGGAGGGGACATCTCAGGGACCGTTGTGGCTGCAGGTGGCCGTGACCCTCGAAGAAACGCTCATCGGGTTCTTCATCGGTGGCGTGGGCGGCATCGTCTGCGGCATTCTCCTCGGGCGCAATCAGTTCCTGGCTGACATCTTCAGCATCTATATCAAGGTGGCCAACTCCATTCCCCGAGTGGTGCTGGGCTCGGTATTCGTCATTGCCTTGGGCCTGGGCATTGCCTCCAAGGTAGCATTGGCGGTCGTGATGGTGTTCTTCGTGGTGTTTGGCAATGCCTTCCAGGGGGTGCGTGAGGCGGATCGCTACATGATCGCCAATGCGCAGATTCTGGGTGCATCCAGGCGCCAGGTGACCACGCAGGTCGTGATTCCGTCAGCCTTGAGCTGGATTCTCGCCAGCCTGCACGTGAGCTTTGGCTTCGCTTTGGTCGGTGCGGTGGTGGGTGAGTTTCTGGGCGCTCGAGTGGGGATCGGCCTGTTGATTGCCACGGCACAGGGTGCCTTCAATTCCAGCGGGGTGTTCGCTGCGATGATTGTGCTGGGGGTGGTTGCCTTCCTGGCCGATTACCTGCTCACTCGAGTCGAGGGCTGGTTGCTCAAGTGGCGGCCTGATCAGTTCGAGACCGCCTGATTACAGGTTGGGCAGTTTGCCTGGATGCGGCGCCTTCGGGCGCCGCTTGTGCACGCTGACCAGAAGCAGGCCCGCCAGGATGGCCACGCTGCCGGCTACGAAGTTGATCGTGATGGGCTCGTGCAGCAGAATCACGCCGAAGGCCACCCCGAAGAGCGGCGTCAGGAAAGAAAAGACGCCTAGCTGCCATGCCAGGTAGCGGCGCAGCAGCCAGAACCACAGCAAGAGCATGCCGAAGGCAATGCCCAAGGTCTGGAACACCATGCTGCTCCAGGCCAGCGGCGTCATGTGGATGGTCCGGAGATCCCCGAAGCCTGCAGACATGGCCAGGAGCCCGACCGCCGTGATGATGAGTTGAAACGCGGTGGGCCGCAGAGAAGGCGCCTCCGCGAGCGTGGTGAGCCTCAAGACGAGTGTGGTGGCAGCCCACGAGAGCGCTCCGAGTACTCCCAGGATGTCCCCCAGGAGAATGCGTGGAGAGAGATCCGCCGCTGGAGCCAGCGCGACCAGCATGCCGACGAAGGCGATGCCAACTCCGATCCAGTGACGGGTCTTGAGTTGTTCCCCAGGGACAAGCAGGTGTAGCCCGATTGCTGCAAAGACCGGTGCGGTATAGAGAAACACCGACATATGGGCCGCGTAGGTGTAGTTCAGCCCCATTGCGACAAAGGCGAATTCGGCTGCGTAACCCAGGCCGACCAGCAGGCCTGGGACGATCTGGCCTCGAACGATAAGCGGAATTTTCTGCCAGCGCATGACGGCCAGCACCAATACCAGAGCGAATAGTGAGCGAAAGCCTGCCTGGGCAACGGGGTTGATGGCACTGGCCACGGCCTTCATGGCGACTTGCTGCAGCCCCAATGTGACGCAGAAAACCAGCATCAGCAGGCTGGCTCGGGTGTCCAGCGGTTGACGAGGGACGGACGGAATTTTTGTCATGCCTATGCTGCTTGCAGGTTGAATCTGGCTTTGCGGGCGTAAAGCAGATAAGCTGACATTGTAGGTTCAAGACACGCATTCATTTCTCGATGGTGCTTGGCTGAGGCCGTGTCTGGTGTAGAACCTCGCGTTTTTGACGGTGCTGTGTTGTTGGGACGAACATGAACAAAAAAATTTCGTTCGAACAGAGTCCGTGGTCGTATTACGCAGACTTCGTGCTCTATCCGATCGCATTGGCCACTGGGTTGGCCGTGTTGCTGCTGGGTGTGCCGGCGCTCAATTGGTCCTTGCTTCTGGCGGCCATGATTGGGTTTCTGTGCTGGAGCCCTGTCGAATATGTGCTGCACCGTTATGTGCTGCATGGTGTGCAACCCTTCAAGCGGCTGCATCAGGAACATCACGACAGGCCCATGGCCCTCATCGGGGCGCCCACTTTACTCAGCATGCTGCTGCTGGTCGTCGTGGTGTATTGGCCGCTGTCCTTTGCGCTGGGCACTTGGCTGTCGCTTGCTGCAACGCTAGGTCTGACTTCTGGCTATTTTTTCTATCTGATCGTGCACCATGCCGTGCACCACTGGAAGGCCAGACCGGGCTCGTGGTTGGCTGCGCGCAAACGCGAGCATGCCATTCATCACATGAAAGGCGTCGAAGGCTGGTACGGGGTCACGACGCCTTTTTGGGACAAGGTGTGTTCCACCCAGCACCATGACCGATCCCACTGATCTCTTTGTGGCGGCGCGAGCAAGCGGCTGTGCTACTGCGTTCACCTCCTTGTCAGGTTCTTTACATTACGCTTGCAAATGGAGGTTTCGGCGTATGCGCCGCAACCCACTGAATTGCGCGTACCCAACAGGTCATTCGATTCATTCAAAGGAGGTTCACCATGAAAGGGAAAGCTTTCGCCGCATTTGCGCTGCCGCTGGCCATGAGCCTGGCGTTTGCAGCCTATGCTCCTGTGTCCACGGCGGCTGAAAAAACTGCCATCGTCGTCGGCGCGGACACCACGTTCCCGCCGTTCGAAACCGAAAAAGACGGCAAAGTCACGGGTTTCGACATTGACCTGATTCGCGAAATCGCGAAGGCTGAAGGGCTCACGACGAGCATCAAGACCATGCCGTTCAACGGCCTGATCCCCAGCTTGCAGGCGGGTTCCATTGATGCGGCCGTTGCCGGCATCACAATCAAGACCAGCCGGATGCAGAATGTGGACTTCAGCGACGCCTACTACAAGTCGGGCTTGTCGGTCATGGTCAAGAAAGATTCCAAGATCAAAGGCTTCGCCGATCTGAAGGGCCACGTGGTCGCTACCAAGAAGGCTACGTCGTCGGTTGATTACATGACCAGTCACGGCATTGCTCTGGACCATATCAAGCAGTTCCAGAATATCGACAGCGCATATCAGGCGCTTATGACGGGGGGTGCGGATGCGGTCGTGTTCGACAACCCCGTAAATGTGAACTTCAAGACCAGCCACGGCCAGGGCGTGAAGATCGTGGGTGACCTGCTGACGGGCGAATACTACGGCATTGCAATCACCAAGAAAGAGCCATGGCTTGCCGAAAAAATCAACGCAGGGCTTGCCAAGATCAAGAAAAATGGCGAATACAAGAAGCTCTTCGTCAAATACTTTGGTGGTGACGTCAGTGGTGCGGTAGAAGGGGTTGCCAAGCCTGCTTCTGTGGCTGTTTCCGATTAAGGAGCAGTACCGTACAGGCACGGACTCAAAGGTCAGGCCGCGCGTTACGTTCTGCGTAGCGTGCGGCTTGTCTTTTGGAGGCCACGTACCGGCGTACTTGCGAGCGCGCCACACACCGGGATTTATACATGAATGTCATCTGGGAAAATCTTCCTGTCATTCTGGACGGTCTGCGTCTGACCATCCAGTATTCGATCGTGGCGATTCTGCTCATGCTGCTGATCGGCTTGGTTGCCGCTTTGATGCGTTTGTCCAAGGTTCGTATCTTGCGGGCGATTGCCACAACCTACGTCGAGATCTTCCGTTCGACTCCTTTGCTGGTTCAGCTGTTTTTCATCGTGCTGGGCTTGCCGGCCATCTTGCCCGTGAACCAGTGGTTCGGGCAGCTTTTTTACCCCATCATGGCGGCGGCCGTAACGCTGAGCCTGAACGAGGGCGCCTACGTGACGGAGATCATCCGCGCAGGTATTCTGGCCGTGGATCGTGGCCAGAAAGAGGCGGCTGCGAGCATTGCCATGACCGGGTTTCAGACCATGCGCTACATCGTGCTGCCGCAGGCCTTCAAACGCATGATCCCGCCGCTGGTGAACCAGGCGGCGCAGACTATCAAAGACACGTCATTGCTCGCGCCTGTTGGCATCATCGAGCTGGTCTATCAGGGCGAAGTCGTCATTGCACAGACCTTTGCGTCCTTCAAGATCTGGGGGCTCATTGCCGTCCTGTATTTCATCGTGATCTTTGCCGTATCGAAGTTCTCGTCCTACCTTGAACGGAGGCTCCAAGTTGATAAGCGTTAAAAATCTGCACAAGTCGTATGGCCAGAACGAGATTCTCAAGGGCATCAGCAACCACATCGAGGAGCGCGAGGTCGTCGTGGTCATCGGGCCTTCGGGCAGTGGCAAAAGCACTTTTCTGCGGTGTTTGAATGGGCTCGAAACCGTGACCAGCGGCGAGATCATCATTGATGGCACCAACCTCACCGATCCGCACACCAACATATTCAAGCTGCGTGAGCATATTGGCATGGTGTTTCAGCAGTTCAATCTGTTCAAGCACCTCACCATTTTGGAAAATATCACCATTGGCCCGCGCAAGGTCAAGAAAATGTCGACCAGCGACAGCAACAAGGTAGCGCGTGAGCTGTTGGCCAAAGTGGGGCTGCCAGACAAAGAGACCAGCTTCCCGGATGAACTCTCGGGTGGGCAGCAACAGCGCGTGGCAATTGCCCGGGCGCTGGCCATGAAGCCCAACATCATGCTGTTCGATGAGCCAACCTCGGCTCTGGACCCCGAGATGGTGGGCGAGGTGCTTCAGGTGATGAAGACTCTGGCCAGCGAGGGGATGACCATGGTGGTGGTGACGCACGAGATGGGATTTGCGCGTGAAGTCGGGCATCGGGTGCTCTTCATGGATGGTGGCACCATCGTCGAAGAAGGCAAACCGCAGGATGTGTTCGGCAATCCCAGGATGGAGCGCACCAAGGATTTCCTCGGCAAGGTACTCTGACGCCCGGGCTGGCCAGGCCCACGGTACTGCCTGAAAGCGGCTAACATAAGCTTTTTTTCAGGGCAGGTTCATGTGTGGTTTTTCGGGCTATCTGCGGGATGGCGGTCCACGTCCGGGTGACCGCATGGCTGTCCTGCAGGCCATGGGCGAGGCGCTGCATTATCGCGGGCCCGACGACCAGGGGGTTTGGCTCGACCCGGTGGCCGACTTTGGGGTCACACACCAGCGTCTGTCCATTGCTGACCTTTCTCTGGCGGGTCATCAGCCCATGGTGTCCGAGAGTGGACGCTACGTGCTGGCGTTCAATGGCGAAATCTACAATTTTTCCGACCTGCGCCTTTTGCTGGAACAGCAGAACCCTGGGATTCTCTGGCGTGGGCATTCTGATACTGAAGTGTTGCTGGCAGCTCTGGAGCATTGGGGGCTGTCCCGCACTCTCGAAGCCTTGTCGGGCATGTTTGCCTTCGCGGTGTGGGATCGACAGGACCGCACGCTGGCGCTGGCGCGCGACCGCATGGGTGAAAAGCCCCTGTATTGGGGATGGCAAGGGGCAACCTTGCTCTTTGGATCCGAGCTGCGGGCGCTGGAGGTCCACCCCGCCTTCCTGCGCCAGGTGGATCGTGGGGCCCTGGCGCTGCTGCTGCGTTACAACTACATTCCTGAACCTCATAGCATCTATCAGGGAATCCACAAGCTGCAACCAGGCCATTTCGTCGTGGTGCGCGCGGGTGTTCACGATGCTGTGCCCGAGGCCTACTGGGATTACCGCGCCGTGATGGCCAGCGGAGCGCAGGCGCCGTTCGAGGGGTCCGATGATCAGGCGGTGGACACGCTTGAATCTTTGCTATCGGCCAGCGTGGCGGGGCAGATGGTGTCAGATGTGCCCCTGGGGGCCTTCCTCAGTGGCGGCATCGACAGCAGCACGATCGTCGCCTTGATGCAGAAGCAGTCTTTGCAGCAGGTTCACACCTATGCCATCGGTTTCGATGACAAGGCCTACGACGAGGCGTCTCACGCGCGCGCCGTGGCCGCTCATCTGGGAACTGCCCATACCGAGCTCTACGTCAGTGACCGCGATGCGTTGGCCGTGGTGCCCGATTTGCCGCGGCTCTTTTGCGAGCCATTTGCCGACAGCTCGCAGATTCCAACCTATCTTGTGAGCCGGATGGCGCGGCGCAACGTCACCGTTGCGCTCAGTGGCGATGGCGCAGACGAGCTCTTTGGGGGCTACACACATCACCGTTATTTACCCAGGCTTTGGGCGGGCCTTTCGAAGGTACCTCACTTCCTGCGGGCGGGTGCGGTGCGCATGGCGTCGCCTTTGCCCTTGCGCGGAAAGCTCGAAAAACTGCGGGGCGTGATTGATGCCTGCAGCCGTGAGGCGCTGTATTCGCGTACCCGCAG
Source organism: Castellaniella sp. (assembly GCF_036379515.1). Classification (GTDB taxonomy): domain Bacteria; phylum Pseudomonadota; class Gammaproteobacteria; order Burkholderiales; family Burkholderiaceae_B; genus Castellaniella. The sequence continues at coordinate 76,800 of NZ_DASVGN010000002.1, read as the reverse complement.
CTTCTGGAACGATCCGGCTGCCGTCGTTTTGGGGGCGACCGAGCCCGATTCCCTGCTGCGCAGCCAGTCGCTGGACCCGACATCATGGCGCTTCGTGTCAGAGTATGCGGCGTGGGTCATGGCCATGGAGGCGTTGGAATACATGCCGGGCGACGTGCTGGCCAAGGTCGACAGGGCTGCCATGGCCAACAGTCTGGAGACTCGCGCACCGTTTCTCGATCGTTCGGTGGTCGAGTTTGCCGCGCGGCTGCCGTTGTCGCTCAAACTGCGAGATGGGCAGGGTAAATGGGTAGTCCGCCAGCTTCTGTATCGGCATGTGCCGCAGCCGCTGGTCGATCGTCCCAAGAAGGGCTTTTCAGTGCCGCTGGCAGCCTGGCTGAGGGGACCCTTGCGAGGCTGGGCTGAAGAATTGCTGTCCGAACCACGGTTGCGTACAGAAGGTTATTTTGATTCAGAGGTGATTCGCCATGTCTGGCGAGAACATCTGGCCGGCCGTGCCAACCATGCAATGCGCCTCTGGAGTGTGTTGATGTTCCAGGCCTGGCAATCAGGCAAGAGCATAGGGTGAGTGTGTTCGTATGAGCAAGAGCGTACGTTGGGTGGTGCGTGTGGCGGGGGTAGTGCTGGCAGGCGGTCTGACAGGGTGCGCCGCGGTAGGTGCAGGCCAGCTGGTCCAGGCCGGGTACGATGCTGCGAAGACTTCGCTGAGTGCCCCCATGAGCAGCGCCCAGGCTCAGCATGCCCGTGAGGTCATGAACTCTATTACGGTCGGTCAGGAGGCAGCGCCCATCGTGGCTTCCATGGGGGTGCCGCCCAAGGAAAAATCCGGCAATCTGCAGGGTTTCGTGTGCTATCAGTATGCGGGTGTGTACTCCGCGACTGAAGATGCCGTCATCATGGTCAAGGACGGCAAGGTCGTGTTCTACGGAAGCTCCACCTGCAAGTCTGAAATGCAGGCGATCAATTTTGCGGCCGGCGGGAAATATGCCACGCCTGCCGAAGCCGATCCCGCTGCCTCAAAATGAATACCGCGTGTTTTTCACGTCGTTGAACAGAGTGACTTATGAGCCCGATTGTCGAAGAAGATAGGCAGATTCTGGATTCCTCCTCCGATGCCTTCGTGGGCATGGATGCCCAGGGTCTCATCACCGAGTGGAATCGTGCAGCCGAAACCATGTTTGGCTGGGACCGGTCCGAAGCCCTGGGCCAGCGGGTGTCAGACACCATTGTGCCGGCCGGACACCGGCGGGCCCATGAAAACGGGTTCAGACATTACCTGTCCACAGGCAAGGCGCGTTCCATCGGTGAGCCGTGTCTGGTGTCTGCCGTGCGGCGTGACGGCAGCGAGTTCCCGGTCGAGCTGACTCGCTGGACGCTCGAGCGCAGCGGGGTAACCCAGTTCTACAGTTTCATCCGCGATGTGACCGAGCGGGAGCGACGTAAGCAGTTGCTTGAAAAGCAGGCGTATTACGACGATCTCACCGGGCTGCCCAACCGCAGGCTGCTGCTGGCGCGGCTTGAAACCTTGCTGGTTCGCGTCGATGGGCATAGTGCGGCGGTCGAGGAAGGGCTTGCGACGCTTTTCGTCGATCTGGATCACTTCAAGCGCATCAACGACAGTCTTGGGCACTCGGCGGGTGACCGCGTGCTGGTTCTGGTGTCCGAAAGATTGCGTTCGGCCGTCAGGCCTGCAGACATTGTGGGCCGGCTCTCGGGCGATGAATTTCTGGTGCTCTGTCCCGGTGTCACGACTTTTGACGATGCCTGCTCGATTGCAGATCGCATCTTTGCAGCCATCGCCCCGGCCGTCGATCTGGGCACGGATAGCGTTTTTCTGACAGCCAGCATTGGGGTGGCGCTGGCGTCGCAAGACGACGATGCCGAGACCCTACTGGGGGCTGCCGACAATGCCATGTATCACGCCAAGGTGGACGGACGCGGGCATTCTGTGTTGTTCGATCCCGAAATGCGTCGCGAAATCTCGTCGCGCCTGCGGCTCGAAAACGAGCTTCGTGTGGCGCTCGCCGAGCGTCAGCTGCGGGTGTACTACCAGCCCATCGTGTCGGCAGACGGAGCTGGCGTGGTGGCGGCCGAAGCGCTTCTGCGTTGGGAGCATCCCGAACGCGGCTTGCTGCTGCCGGCAGAATTCATTCCGGTGGCGGAAGAAAGTGGCCTCATCGTCTCCATCGGGCAATGGGTGTTCGAAGAAGTCTGCCGCCATGCCCGTGATTGGATTGCGGCAGTTCGAAGCGATGTGCAGCTTTATTTGTCGGTGAATCTGTCGGCTCGCCAACTTGCGCAGGCCGACATCGTCACCATGGTGCAGCGAACGCTCGCGGAAGCAGCACTGGATGCGTCACGCGTGCAGTTTGGTTTCGAAGTCACCGAAAGCGTGGTGATGCGTGATCCGGTTGCGACGGCCGATGTTCTGCGCCAATTGAGAAGCCTGGGTGCTCATCTTTCCATTGACGACTTTGGTACCGGCTATTCGTCGTTGGCCTATCTCAAGAACCTGCCGGTGGATACGCTGAAGATTGACCAATCCTTCATCGCCAAGGTGGCAGAAAGCGCGGTCGACTTTTCCATCGTGAAGGCGATTACGGATTTGGCACGTGCCCTGAGCCTGACGGTCGTGGCTGAAGGCGTGGAGACGCAGCCTCAGGCGGAAGCCGTACAACAGGCCGGCGTCGATTTGATCCAGGGATTCCTTTATTGGCGTCCCCAGCCCCTGGACGCGTTGATACGACGTTTTGGTGGTTCGCCATCGTCTCCTACAACGGGCGGCGAAGCACGCGGGCATACCAGGTAAATAGCAGCAGGGCGGCGACGGCAAGGCCGGCTGCAGACATCATCCACATGGTTGCCGCCCCCACGGGGGCGCCCGGCATGATCCAGAGCGCCAATGGCGCAAGCTGGCCTGTACCTGGGCCGTAGGCCAGCCACCAGCCGCCAACGAGCCCGAGCCCGCCCAGGGCCGCAATCTGCAGAACAAAGGGTACGGTGGCGACTTTGTAGGCTCGCAGCAGGTACGCCGCGGTGCAGTGCATGGCATCGCAAAAGTGAACGATGGGTGCTATGTGCAAGAGGGCCAGCGCGAGGAACGCGACTTCTCGTTCGTTCGTGTAGGCGCGCACGATCCAGCCCGACGCCAGAAGAAGAAACACACCCGTGAGCGTTGCGCCCAAAATCACCAGGCCGATTCCCTGGAGCCCGGTGTGGCGCGCTCGCGAGGCATCACGGGCTCCCACGGCTTGTGCCACCTGAGAGGCCGAGGACAGGCTCAATGACATGGGGATCATGTAGCAGAGGGCGATGAGGTTGGCTAGAATTTGCTGCGCGCCACTGGCGTATAGCCCGTCGCGGGCAACGAGCAGCGTCATGAAACTGAAGGCGCAGATCTCGACGAGATAGGAGCCCCCCATCGGGAGTCCGAGCCTGAGCAGCTCCTTCTGGGCGGCCAGGTTTGGGCGGCCAAGGCGCAACGACAATGCCTTGAAGGCAGCACGGGACCGTACCATCCAGAGGCCTGCTCCGAGCATGATCCAGTTGGTCAGCAGCGTGGCCACACCCGCACCCACGGCCCCCAGCGCGGGAACGCCCAGGCCACCGAAGATGAACCACAGGTTGAACACCAGCTTGAAGCCCACACTGCTCAAGTTGATGAACATGATCTCACGCGTGTGCGAGATGGCGGTTGCTGTGGCGTAGAGAGTGCGAAAGACCAGTGCGGCGGGGAGCGCGCCTGCCAGGGCCAGCAGGTAGCCCGCGACCAACCGTCGGACTTCCGGCTCGACATTTCCCGACAACGAAAGCCACAGCTTTGGGAAGAGCATGGTGCTGGCGCCCAGTGCGGACAACCCCAATGCCAGCCAGATGCCTTGGCCCCAGGCCCTTCCTGCTTCGGTCAGCCGCCCGGCGCCAAAATGTTGGGCAATGATCGGAATCAGCGCGTGCACGACCCCCATCAAACCAATGAAGACGGTAATGTAGATCGAAGCCCCCAATGCCATGGCCTGCAGATCCGCCGCGCTGGTGTGGCCCACCATGGCGGTGTCCATTGCCGCAAATACCGTGGCTGCCCATGAAGTGATCAGAATCGGCCATGCTTGCTGCAGAATGCTGCGCCAGGGCGAAAGATGGCCGGTAGCAGTAGGAACAGTCATGGGGTCCTTTGACGAGAGTGCATATCTTAAGCTCTACTGAACCTCCATTCTTTTCTGAACAAGAGGCTCAGGTGGCAGAAGCGGTGCATCGCATGGATTCTGGCAGGCTCGAGGCTTTCACCGATGGCGTCATGGCCGTTGCGCTGACGATCATGGTGTTGGAGCTCAAGCCGCCGTTCGCCCCCGATTGGCGGGCATTACTAGGCCAATGGCCGGTGGCCCTGAGCTATGTGCTGAGCTTCATCTATGTCGGAATCTATTGGAACAATCATCATCACCTGATGCGCGTGACGGACGGCATTCGCGGCCGTGTGCTGTGGGCCGGGACGTGAAAGGCTGGATCTCTGCCGTGCTGTATGTGGTGGCACTGCTTGTGGCGGAGTGGCAACCTTACGTATCCTGCCTGTTGTACGCCGTGGTCGCCGCCATCTGGTTCGTACCCGACCGCCGCTTTGAACGGATGGCGATGCGGTAATGGGGCATCAGAATGAAAAGAGCCGGCTGCTTGCGACAGTCGGCTCAGATTCTGTATTTGGTTGCGGGGACAGGATTTGAACCTGTGACCTTCGGGTTATGAGCCCGACGAGCTGCCAGACTGCTCCACCCCGCGTCTGGAGGTGAGACTATAGCAAGTCTGCGAAAATAATGCAAGCAAAGTCCTGGAGTTCACGATAAAATGACGGAAACGGAAATCCTGCGGGTGCTAGAAGCCGCCTTGTTGTGTGCAGAGGCGCCCTTATCGGTTGCCAGTTTGCGTACCTTGTTTGAAGACGCAGTTTCCGCAGACGATGTCCGCCGCCATCTGGCTGCATTGCAGCTCGATTGGCAGGAGCGAGGGCTCCAGTTGGTTTCATTGACTGGCGGCTGGCGTTTTCAAAGCCGCCCAGACATGCAGCGTTATCTGAGGCGCCTGAATCCCGAAAAACCGCCTCGTTACTCTCGTGCCGTACTCGAGACGCTCGCAATCATTGCGTGGCGTCAACCCGTGACACGCGGAGATATCGAAGACATTCGCGGGGTGACGGTTTCCAGCCAGATCATTCGTTCACTGGAAGACCGGGGCTGGATCGAGGCGCTGGGCTACCGCGATGCGCCTGGGCGGCCCGCCCTTTTTGGGACTACCCGCCGCTTTCTGGACGATCTTGGCCTGAAGGCGTTAGACGAATTGCCTGCTCTGGATACCGAGGCACCGGGCGATGCTCTGGATGCCTTGCTGCTGGATACCCGCAATGATTTGCAGCCGCCTGATGCGGCTACTCACTAGATTTTTTAAAACATTTGTGTAGGAGTCACTGAACCCCATGACAGCAGAACTCGAAACGCCGCCGCATACCGAGGTCGTCGACTCTGTCGGAGCCAAGCCGGCCGCCGAAGGGCGCAACAACCGGTCGCGGGGACGCAAGCTGCGCACCCCATTTCGCCGTCGTCGGGGAGATGCTGCCGCTGATTCTGCTGCAGGGGAGCGTGAGACGGAGCTGGTCGACGCGGGAACGCCCGAAGAAGCCGATCGCGCCTTGTCTTTCTTGCAAGAGGTGCACCCGGCGGGCCATCACCTGGGCCAATACATGAATAGCGACGCGCTCACGCCAAAGTTGCACAAGGTGCTGGCCGACGCGGGCATAGGTTCACGGCGCGACATGGAAGAGTTGATCATTGCCGGTCGTGTGTCGGTGAATGGCGAGCCTGCCCACGTGGGGCAGCGGGTTGGGGCCAACGACAAGGTGCGTGTCAATGGGCGCCTGATTTCCCGTCCGAAGACCGACAGGCTCCCTCGTGTCATTCTTTATCACAAACCGGCGGGCGAAATCGTCAGCCACGACGACCCGGAAGGCCGCGCCACGGTGTTTGCGCGTTTGCCCCGCATTCGCAGCGGCAAGTGGCTGTCGGTGGGGCGCCTCGATCTGAATACCGAAGGCCTGCTCATCTTGACCACCTCAGGCGACCTGGCCAATCGCCTGTCGCATCCTCGCTATGGTGCCGAGCGCGAATACGCCGTGCGTGTGCTGGGTGAACTGGGTGACCAGCAAAAGGCAGATCTCACCACGGGGGTCGAACTCGACGATGGTCATGCTCAGTTCAATTCACTGGACTACATCGGCGGAGAAGGCAGCAACCGCTGGTACCGGGTCACGCTCAGCGAAGGTCGCAACCGGGAAGTCCGGCGGATGTTCCAGTCGGCTGGCGTGACGGTGAGCCGCCTGATCCGGACCCGCTTTGGCGACGTCGTTCTGCCGTCGAACCTGCGCCGTGGGCGTTGGGACGAGCTTTCACCCGAGCTGGTGGGGGCGCTCATGGTTCAGCTGGGCCTGGTTCGGTCAGTGGATGATGATGCAGAAGAGCAGGTCGAACGCCAGCCGCTTTCTTACGCGAGCGCACTGCCGCCAGGTTTTGGCACGCCGGGGCGCAATGGTCAGAATGGCGCGCGCCTGAACCGCCGTGGGCGTGTGTCGGGCGGACGTGCTGACCGCATCGACCCTTTCACAACGGGGCTTCTCATCAGTGGGGGGTTGGCCAATGGGCATCCGGATGCGGGTAAGCACAGGTCTGAGTCGCGTTCCGACAAGCCCTCGCGCCCTCCGCGTCATGGGCGTCCGTCACGTGACGATGGAGCCGAGCGTCAGGGTGCGCGTGGCAATGGCGCGGCACACAAGCCGACCCGCCGTGGGAAAAAGCCTCAAGGGGGCACTCCCCGGGGTGACGCGCCCAGGGCTGACGCTCCGGTGGCTGCTGCGCATAGCCCCAAATCTGCCAAGCCAGGGCGCCGACCGCCCAGGCCTCGCAAGAATGGTTCGACCGAGCATCAGCCCAATGGTGCGCATGCGCACGAATCCCAGTTGGGTCGTGTGGGCCGCACGCGCCGATAGGTGGAATGGCGGCGATATGCTGTTATAATGCAAGGCTTTACGGCGTTTGATGCCGTACTTACCGGGGTGTCCACCGGGAAGACAGGGGCTGGCAGGACAGCCCCTTTTTTATGGAATTTATGGCTGATATCCAGGCTGTGACCCAACAGGCATTGTTGGGCTTTGATGTGGAACTGGTCGACGTAGAACGCGCGCCCTTGGGGGTTTTGCGTGTGGTGATTGATCGTCCCGACGGGGTGCGCATTGAAGACTGCGAGCAGGTCTCGCATCAGTTGTCGCATGTCTTCGAAGTCGAAAACATCGATTACAAGCGGCTCGAGGTCAGTTCGCCGGGCGTGGATAGGCCTTTGCGCCGTGTGGCCGATTATGTTCGGTTTGCTGGGCAACGCATCGAGCTGCGGCTGTCTGAAGCCGTCGACTCGCGCAAGGTGTTCACGGGTATTTTGCGAGTTGTCCAGGAAGGCGACGCGCCGCAATTCAGTCTGGAATACGAAGATCAGGCAGGTGGGCCTCAGACGCTGCCGTTTTCTTTTGACGATGTGGATCGGGCTCGGCTGGATCCTGTTCTTGATTTCAAGGGTAAGAAGCGATGAGTCGCGAAATTCTGCTGTTGGTCGACGCCCTGGCGCGTGAAAAAAACGTCGAACGCGATGTGGTGTTCGGCGCGCTTGAAAGCGCCCTGGCATCGGCCATGAAAAAGCGCTTCAAGGAAGACGTGGATATTCGCGTGTCCATCGACCGCCAGACGGGCGAACACGAAGGGTTCCGTCGTTGGCTGGTGGTTCCCGACGAGGCGGGTCTTCAGGAGCCTGATGCGCAAGAACTCTACACGGATGCTCAGGACATCGTTCCTGGCATTCAGGTGGGCGAATACATCGAAGAGCCCCTTGAGCCCGTCGAGTTTGGCCGTATTGGCGCTCAGGCTGCCAAGCAGGCCATTCTCCAGAAGATCCGCGATGCCGAGCGTGAGCAGGTGCTCAACGACTTCCTGGACCGCGGTGAAACCATCGTTTCAGGGACCGTCAAGCGCCTGGATAAGGGCGATGCCATTGTCGAAATCGGCAAGGTCGAGGCGCGCCTTCCACGCAGCGAGATCATCCCCAAAGAAAACATCCGTGCCGGCGATCGTGTGCGGGCCTGGGTGTTGAAGATCGATTACGCGGCGCGTGGACAGCAGGTCATTCTGTCGCGCACGGCGCCCGAGTTCATTCGCGAGTTGTTCGAAAACGAGGTCCCTGAAATCGAACAGGGGCTGCTCGAAATCAAGGCGGCTGCCCGAGACCCGGGCGTGCGCGCCAAGATCGCAGTGGTCGCGTACGACAAGCGGATCGACCCCATCGGCACGTGCGTCGGCATGCGCGGCTCCCGCGTCACGGCTGTCCGGAACGAGCTGGGTGGCGAGCAGGTCGACATCGTTCTGTGGGCCGATGATCCCGCAGAGTTTGTCATTGGTGCGCTGGCGCCTGCTCACGTTGAGTCCATCCTGATCGACGAAGACAAGCACGCCATGGACGTGGTGGTCGATGAAGAGAACCTCCCCAAGGCCATTGGCGCACGCGGTCAGAACGTCCGCCTGGCCTCTGAGCTGACAGGCTGGCAGATCAACATCATGACGCCAGAAGAAAGCCAGCACCGTCAGGACACCGAGCGCACGACATTGCGGCAGGCCTTCATCACGAAGTTGGATGTCGACGAAGAAGTCGCTGACATCTTGATCGACGAAGGCTTTACCGGCCTCGAAGAGATCGCTTATGTGCCGTTGCAAGAGCTGCTGGACATCGAGGCCTTTGACGAAGAAACCGTCAACGAGCTGCGCACCAGGGCTCGCAATGCGTTGCTGACCGAGGCCATCGCTCAAGAAGAGCGTGTGCAGACAGCGCGTGACCTGCTCGAGATCCAAGGCATGGATCCTGCGCTGGCCGCGAAACTGGCCGAAAACCATATCACCACGCTGGACGATCTGGCCGAACTTGCCGCCGACGAGCTGTCGGAACTCACGGGCTTGCCCGAAGAGGCCGCCAGCGACATGATCATGCAGGCGCGGGCCCACTGGTTCGAGGATGACAAGGCGTAATGCCAGGTCTCCCGCAGTGCCCCGTCCTTTGAACGTAGAAGAGAGAGTCGAATGCCGAGTAACACAGTCGCCCAATTCGCCGAAGAACTGAATATGCCCGCCCAGGTCCTGCTGGACCATTTCCGTTCCGCGGGCGTGGAATTGGATTCGGTGAATGCGGGCCTGACCGAGGCCGACAAGAGCGCCTTGCTGGAATCGCTCAGGCGTTCGCACGGCTCGGACGCGGGCAAGAAGGTCGTATTGACCCGGCGCAAGACCTCCGAGATTCGGCAGGCCGACAGCTCCGGGCGCTCTCGGACCATTCAGGTCGAGGTCCGCAAGAAGCGAGTCCTGGTCAAGCGGGATCGCCCCGAGGCTCAGGAGCCGGTGCATGAAGAGCACGTCAAGACGGATTCGGTGACTGAAGCCGCCGAGCCTGCTGTGGCCCCTGTGGTGGCGTCAGCCCCCGAGGTTGCCCCTGCGGTGACTGGCGGTGCCGCCCCGGTGGCCGAGCCCTCGCCCGGTGCTGCCGAAGCGTCGCATAAAGAACCTGTCGCAGCCTCGGCTGAAGTGCCGGTGCCCGAAGAGGCACCGACTGAATCAGCCGAGCCTGAAACTGCAGCGCCTATCGATCCGCCGGCGTCACAGACGCCTCCAGCGGACGCGCAACCCATTGAAACAAAGCAGGAAATTGTGAGCGAAACCCCTGTCGTCGAAGTGCCACAGGCCTCTGCGCACGCAGCGGATTCCATTCCGCCGTCGTCCGCCGAAAAGGCAGTTGGTTCTGGCGCGGCTCCGCATGCGGAGCCCCTGCATGAAACACGGCGTGCGGCTCCGGCGGGCATCGCCGTGGCGGCCCCTCGGGCGACACCAGGTAAGGCACGCCGTGCCCCGGCAGACTCGGACCGTGATCGTGCGCGCCGTGCTGCTGAGGCCGAGGCCGCGGCATTGCGCGAGATGATGCGCCAGCCGCGCAAGGTGCTTCGCGCTCCCGAGCCGGAGGCTGCCGCAGCCGGTACCCTGCATAAGCCGGGCACCAAAGTGGCGGGCAAGAAAGACGCCGAGGGCAAGAAGACCATCAAAACCACCGACGTTTCGTCGAGCTGGTCCAACGATGGCCACAAGAAATCCAAGGCCGAGACACTCTCGCCGGGGGCAGGCCGGGATGCATGGCGCTCCAGCAGCAAGCCGGGCCGAGGCGGAAAGGGCGGGCGTGGCAAGAATCGTCGGCAGGCCGAGCATCACGAGCCGCAACAGGTCGAATTCATCGCTCGCGAGATTCACGTGCCCGAGACCATCTCGGTAGCCGACCTTGCGCACAAGATGTCGGTAAAGGCAGCCGAGGTCATCAAGCACCTCATGAAGCTGGGCCAGATGGTGACCATCAACCAGGTCCTGGACCAGGAAACGGCCATGATCGTGGTCGAAGAACTGGGCCATACCGCCATTGCAGCCAAGCTGGACGACCCCGAGGCTTTCCTGGCCGATACCGAGGTCGCAGACGAGGCAGAACTCCTGCCGCGTGCGCCGGTCGTCACCGTCATGGGCCACGTCGATCACGGCAAGACCTCTTTGCTGGATTACATCCGTCGCACCAAGGTTGCCACGGGCGAAGCGGGTGGTATCACTCAGCACATTGGTGCCTATCGAGTAAAGACCAATCGCGGCGAAGTCGCCTTCCTGGATACCCCGGGCCACGAGGCCTTCACAGCCATGCGGGCCCGCGGCGCCCAGGCGACCGATATCGTCATCCTGGTGGTGGCAGCTGACGACGGCGTCATGCCGCAGACCAAAGAAGCCATCCACCATGCGCGGGCTGCCAACGTGCCCCTGGTGGTGGCGATCAACAAAATCGATAAACCCGAAGCCAATCTCGAACGCGTCAAGCAAGAATTGGTGGCCGAAGAGGTTGTGCCTGAAGAATACGGCGGCGATGTGCCGTTCATCCCCGTATCGGCCAAGACCGGCCAGGGTATCGACGAGCTGCTCGAGAACGTATTGCTGCAGGCCGAAGTCCTCGAACTGAAAGCCCCTGTCGATGCGCCTGCCAAGGGGGTCGTCATCGAGGCCCGGTTGGACAAGGGGCGCGGTCCGGTGGCCACGATCCTGGTTCAGAGCGGTACATTGCATCGGGGCGATGCGGTGCTGGCGGGCGTGGCTTCGGGCCGTGTGCGCGCCATGCTCAACGACACTGGCAAGCCGACTCACTCGGCAGGCCCGTCTACGCCGGTCGAGGTGCAGGGGCTGGCCGAAGTGCCGGCTGCTGGCGACGAGGTCATGGTGCTCGCCGACGAGCGCAAGGCACGCGAGATTGCGCTCTTCCGTCAGGGCAAGTTCCGGGACGTGAAGCTGGCGCGTCAGCAGGCTGCCAAGCTCGAATCCATGTTCGACAACATGGGCGAGGGCACGCGCTCACTGGCTTTGATCGTCAAGACCGACGTCCAGGGCTCGCAAGAGGCGCTGGTGCAGTCTCTGCTGAAACTGTCTACCGACGAAGTACGGGTGCAGGTAGTGCACGCTGCTGTGGGTGGCATCTCTGAAAGCGACGTCAATTTGGCGATTGCATCGAGCGCCGTCATTATTGGCTTCAACGTGCGTGCGGATGCCTCGGCCAAGAAGCTGGCAGAATCCAACGACATCGACTTGCGTTACTACAACATCATTTATGATGCGATCGATGACGTCAAGAACGCGCTTTCAGGCATGTTGGCGCCCGAAAAACGCGAAGAAGTCATTGGCCTGGTCGAGATCCGCGAGATCTTCACGGTCTCGAAGGTCGGCAATATTGCAGGTTGTATGGTGCTCGAGGGTCTGGTTCGACGCGACTCGCAGGTCCGGTTGTTGCGCAATCATGTGGTGCAATGGACGGGCTCGCTGGATTCACTGCGCCGCTTCAAGGACGACGTCAAAGAGGTCAAGTCCGGATTTGATTGCGGCCTGACGCTGCGGGGCACCAATGACATTGAAGTCGGGGACCAGCTCGAGGTCTTCGAAATCAAGGAAATCGCTCGTACCTTGTAAATTATGGGTCGTCATAAGTCCAAACCAAATCCCGGTCGCAATACGCGCTTGGCCGACCAGATTCAGCAGGATCTGGCGGGCCTGGTGCAGCGCGAGCTGGATGTGTCCCGTGCCGGGCTGATCACACTGACCAGTGTCGATCTGTCGGCCGACTATGCCCACGCGAAGGTGTATTTCACGGTATTGGGCGCTGAACCTGTCGTGGCGGCTGAAGCCCTCAACGAAAAGGCGGGCTGGATGCATTCGCAGTTGTTCAAACTGCTGCATATCCATACGGTGCCTACGTTGCGTTTCGTCCATGACGTCCATCTGGCACGCGGCCTCGAACTCACGCAGCTGATCGATCGGGCCAATCGCCCCCAGGCGGGCGTATCGGACATTCCCGAACTCGAAGACCCGGACGGTCAGCCCTGACACGGGCGGTCGTCACTCATCTGGACGGATAGAACGATGGCTTCCCGACGCGGGCGATTGCTCGATGGCGTCCTGTTGCTGGACAAGCCAGAGGGCCTCTCCAGCAATCATGCGCTCCAGCGAGCAAAACGGACGGTCGATGCCCGCAAGGCAGGGCACACGGGGACGTTGGACCCGTTTGCGACCGGCTTGCTGGTGTGCTGCTTTGGCCGTGCCACCAAGATTTCTGCTCGCATGCTCGAGGCCGACAAGACCTACGAGGCAACCCTGAGCTTCGGCGAGGAAACCGACAGCGGCGACCTGACCGGCGAGATCGTCGCCCGAGCTGGCACGGGCTTCGCCGGGGTGGATCCGGAGCAGCTCGAGGCCGTGCTGGTTGAGTTTCGCGGCGAGATTGAGCAGATTCCCCCCATGGTTTCCGCCCTGAAGCGCGACGGCAAACCCCTGTACGAGTACGCCCGCCAGGGGATTGAACTCGAGCGGCCGCCGCGCCAGATTACGATTCATGCGCTGGATTTGCTGACCTGCGCCGGACGGTCAGCACGCGTGCGGGTGCATTGCAGCAAGGGCACTTACGTGCGTACGCTGGCGCAGGACATTGGCCGCCGCCTGGGGTGTGGCGCGCATTTGTCCGCGTTGCGCCGCACGACGGTGGGCCCTTTTTCGATCGAACAGGCGGTGGGGCTCGAAGCCCTGCAGGCCATGGCGGTGCCGGAACAGGCGCTGCTTCCCCTACATGCCCTACCGGACGGTTTGCGCCCGGCAGACATTTTGACCAAGGAAATTTTATGAAGCGAGCTTTGCGCAACGTGGCCATCATTGCTCACGTGGACCACGGCAAGACCACGCTGGTGGATCAGCTGCTGCGCCAATCAGGAACCTTCCGCGACAATCAGCAGGTGTCCGAGCGCGTGATGGATTCCGGCGATATCGAGCGCGAGCGCGGGATCACGATTCTTGCCAAGAACTGTGCCGTCGAATACGAAGGCAATCACATCAACATCGTCGACACTCCGGGACACGCGGACTTCGGGGGTGAGGTCGAGCGTGTGCTTTCCATGGTCGATGGCGTGTTGTTGCTGGTGGATGCCGTCGAAGGTCCCATGCCGCAGACTCGCTTCGTGACGCGCAAGGCGCTGGCGCAAGGCCTCAAGCCGATTGTGGTGGTGAACAAGGTCGATCGTCCGGGGGCTCGGCCAGATTACGTAGTCAATGCAACCTTTGACTTGTTCGACAAGCTGGGTGCCACGGAAGAACAACTCGATTTTCCCGTGATCTACGCCTCGGGTCTGAATGGCTACGCGGGGTTGACCCCAGACGTGCGGTCGGGAGATATGCGCACTTTGTTTGAGGCCATCCTCGAATACGTGCCTCAGCGCGAAGATGACGTTGAAGGTCCTCTGCAGATGCAAATCATCTCATTGGATTACAACAGCTACGTGGGCAAGATCGGTGTGGGCCGCATCAATCGCGGCCGATTGCATGCCGGGCAAGATGTGACCGTGCAATTTGGGCCCGAGGGTGAGCCCATCAAGGGACGGGTGAACCAGGTGTTGCGTTTTCAGGGGCTGGAGCGTGTGCTGGTCGACAGCGCCGAAGCGGGTGATATCGTGCTCATCAACGGGATTGAAGAGATCGGCATTGGCTGCACGCTCATGGATCCTTTGGCTCCTGAACCCTTGCCGCTGCTGAAGATCGATGAGCCCACACTGACCATGAACTTCATGGTGAATACATCGCCTTTGGCGGGCCGTGAAGGCAAGTTCGTGACCAGCCGGCAGATTCGCGACCGCCTGCAACGTGAGCTCAAATCCAACGTGGCCCTGAGGGTCAATGACACCTCTGACGATACCGTGTTCGAGGTCTGTGGCCGGGGTGAGCTGCACCTGACCATTTTGCTCGAGAACATGCGTCGTGAGGGCTACGAACTGGCCGTTTCACGCCCCCGCGTCATGTACAAGGAAATCAACGGCGTGCGTCAGGAGCCCTACGAGCTGCTGACCGTGGACGTTGAAGATGCCCACCAGGGCGGCGTGATGGAAGAGCTGGGCCGGCGTAAGGCCGATCTGCAGGATATGCAACCGGATGGTCGTGGTCGTACGCGCCTGGAATATCGTGTTCCGGCTCGGGGCCTGATTGGTTTCCAGAGCGAGTTCCTGACGCTGACGCGCGGAACCGGGATCATGAGCCACGTATTCGACGAATACGGTCCGGTGCGCGAAGGCGGCGTGGGCGAGCGGCGCAATGGGGTGTTGATCAGCCAGGACGACGGCACGGCCGTGGCCTACGCGCTCTGGAAGTTGCAAGAGCGCGGCCGCATGTTCGTGTCCCCCCAGGACCCGGTCTACGAGGGCATGATCATCGGTATCCACTCGCGTGACAACGACCTTGTGGTGAACCCCATCAAGGAAAAGAAGCTCACCAACGTGCGGGCTTCTGGCAAGGACGAGCACATCGACCTGGTGCCGCCCATTGAGCTGAACCTGGAATACGCCGTCGAGTTCATCGCCGATGACGAGCTGGTCGAAGTGACGCCGAAGTCCATCCGCCTGCGCAAGCGCTACCTGAAGGAATTCGAGCGCCGTCGCAGTCTGCGCGGAGACGGCGTCTGAGCAGGAGTGCGTGCGGGCCCGCTGCCTTCTACAATGGCGGTAGGGTTCCACAGGCTGCCGTGGGGTGGCTGGACACCAGGGGCGCATGATGATTCTCTACTTGCATGGGTTTCGGTCTTCGCCACGCTCAGCCAAAGCGCAGTTGTTGGCGCAGGCCGTCAAGGCCCGCGGCCTGTCTGCCGAGTGGGCTTGCCCTCAATTGCCGGCAAGCCCGGCAGCCGCCATGTGGCTGGCGCTCGAATGCGCGCGGCAGGCCCTGGATCGGGGACTTGATCCATCCAGCCTCACAGTGATCGGTTCCTCGCTGGGTGGCTTCTATGCGACCTGGCTTGCCCAGCGTCTGGGGTGCAGGGCCGTGATGCTCAATCCTGTGGTACACGCTGCCCGCGATTTGTCCACCCAGGTGGGCTCGCATCGTACGTTCCACGGCGACGAACCCTTCGAGTTCCTTCCGGGGTACGTGGACGAACTCAGCCAGGCTGAATCGACCTTGCACGTACTGACCCGGCCCGAGCGTTATTTTCTGGTCGCGGCCACGGGCGACGAGGTGCTCAATTGGCACGAAATGCAGTCGCGTTTTGCAGCTAGCCGCCAGCGCATCATCTCTGGCAGCGATCACGGCATTTCGGACTTTGCCCGGTGGCTCCCGGAGGTGCTGGCTTTTGCGTTGGGATCGCGTGTGGCGTCGGTTGACTCCGATGTGTCCGCCGGCGCCGCCTGCGTCGAAGTAGGCTCCTGGCGCGCGTTGGGGCCGGAGGCTCGCACGATTCGAACCGAAGTTTTCGTGCATGAACAGCATGTGCCCCCGGAAGAAGAGATGGATGCTTTCGATGAGCAGTGCGTGCACGCGCTGGCCCGCGACGATCAGGGCCGCCCGGTTGCGACAGGCCGCTTGCTCCCGGATGGTCATATTGGCCGTATGGCGGTCGACCGGGTATGGCGTGGAAAAGGGGTGGGATCCCAAGTCCTGCAGGCTCTGATCGCCGAAGCCCGCACGCGGGGCGATTCTCAGGTTGTCCTTGCAGCCCAGCTACACGCCTGCCCGTTCTACGTGCGGCACGGTTTCGTCGAAGAGGGCGATACCTTCATGGATGCAGGGATCCCTCATAGACTTATGCGTCAGCAGCTCTGAGTCAGCTACTTCAGGTTGCCTGACAGGAACTGCTGCAGGCGCGGGCTCTTGGGGTGGTCTAGCACGTCGGACGGTTTGCCGACTTCTTCGGCCAGCCCTTGGTGCAGAAACATGACCTGAGACGCAAGATTGCGTGCGAAGCCCATCTCGTGGGTCACGACCAGCATGGTCCGGCCTTCCTCTGCAAGCTTTTGCATGACTTTCAGGACTTCGCCCACCAGCTCCGGGTCCAGCGCCGAAGTGGGTTCGTCGAACAACATGACGTCGGGCTCCATGGCCAGGGCTCGGGCAATGGCGACCCGTTGCTGCTGACCGCCCGAGAGCGACGACGGATACTGTGTTTCGACACTGGCCGGCAGGCCCACCTTGGCCAGGTAATGGCGTGCGCGCTCTGTGGCTTCGGCTTTGCTCAGTTTGAGAACCTGCGTGGGCGCTTCGATGACGTTACCAAGCACGTTCATGTGAGCCCATAGGTTGAAATGTTGGAACACCATGGCCAGCTTCGTGCGCAGGCGTCGCAATTGGTCCAGATCGGTAGCGTGGGTTTCCCCATGCTTGTCACGGACCGTCTTGAGCACTTCGCCGTTCAGGGACACGGAGCCTTCGCTGGGCCGCTCAAGAAAGTTGATACAGCGCAGGAATGTGGATTTTCCTGACCCGCTGGAGCCTACGATGCAGATCACGTCGCCTGCGTTTGCAGTGAGTGACACACCTTTGAGCACCTCGTGGTCGCCATAACTTTTGTGGATGTTGAGAACTTCGAGTGTGGACATGGTGTTATCGGTGAATACTCAGGTAAGCCAGTACGCGCCGCTCGTATTGGCGAAAGAGCCAGATCAGTGTAAATGACAGGCATAGATAGAGCAGCGCTGCAATGCCGTACGAGGCGAAGGTCTGATAGGTGGCGGAGTTGGCGTCGCGCGCGATTTTGAGAATGTCAGGGACAGTGGCCGTGAAGGCGAGCGAGGTGGCGTGCAGCATCAGGATGACTTCGTTGCTGTAAGCCGGCAGGGCGCGCCTGAGTGCAGAGGGCAGGATGATGCGGCGGTAGAGCGTGAAGCGCGTCATGCCGAACGCGCGGGCGGATTCGATCTCACCGGCACTGGTGGCGCGTATGGCACCCGCAAAAATTTCTGTCGTGTAGGCTGCCGTGTTCAGCGTAAGCGCCAGCACCAGACAATCGAAGCCGCTTTGGAAAAATGCGGCCAGGCTGGGAGTGTGTTTGACGAAGTCCAGACTGTAGACGCCGGCGTAGATGAACAGGATCTGTACGTAAAGTGGGGTCCCTCGGAAGATATAGGTAAAAAGCCAGACGGGGACTGAGATCCAGCGGCGTGGTGACACACGCGCCACGGATAGAAAAAGCGATATCACGAATCCCATCGCGACTGACAACACCAGCAGCCAGAGCGTGACGGCCATGCCTGAGAACGCGCCATTGCTGGAATACAGGTAGGCCTGCCAGAACTGGCTGAGTACGTCGCTCATAGAGCGACCTCGCGCACGCCCACGGTATAGCGCTTGTAGAGCCAGTAAAGGACCACGTTGGAGACTGTCGTGAGGACCAGGTAGATGATCCCGGTCAGGCTGATGAAGAGAAAGACGCGAAACGTCACGTTGCCAGCGTCCTGTGCCACCTTCACCACGTCGGTAAGACCGATGAGCGACACGAGTGCCGTAGACTTGAGCAGCACCTGCCAGTTGTTGCCGATCCCGGGCAGCGCGTGCCGCATCATCTGCGGGAACAGAACGCGTCGGAACACCTGAAATTCACGCATGCCGTAGGCTGTTGCCGATTCAAGCTGCCCGTGAGGCACCGCCATGAATGCACCGCGGAAGGTCTCGGCAAAATACGCGCCGTAGATGAATCCCAGCGTGACGACGCCTGCAGCAAAGGGGTCGATGTTGATGGAGTCCAGTCCGAGCCAGTCTGTGATGTCGTTGAGATAGATCTGCATGCTGAAGAAAATCAGCAGCATCAAAACCAGGTCGGGCACGCCCCGGATCAAGGTGGTGTAGGCCGTGGCCAGCCAGCGTGCCAGGCGTAGCCCTGAAAGCTTTGCCCACGCACCCAGCAGGCCCAGACCCACAGCCACGACCAGGGACAGCAGCGCAAGCTGGATCGTGACCCAGGTGCCGGCGAGAAGGAGGGGGCCGTAGCCGTTAAGAAACATGGAGCGGGAAGAGAAACGGGGTGGGGAGCGTGCCCGCACCCCATTCAATCATGGAGCGGGAAATTTGATGTTGCCTTCTGCGAAGTATTTTTTTGAAAACTTCTGCAGGGTTCCATCGGCTTCCATGCTTTTGAGCGTTTTGTTGACTTCGGTTTCCAGGGCCGTGTTGCCTTTGCGGATTCCCAGGGCGATAGGCTCGTTCAGGATGGTGTCATCGAGAGTCATCGAAGCCAGCTCGTAGTTTTTGCCTTCGGGCTTGTTGAGGAAACCCTCGACCGCACTTTGCGCTTCCTGGAAGGTGGCGTCCAGACGGCCCGCCGTGACGTCCACGAATGCATTGGTGTAGCTTGGATACGCAACGACGTTGACGCCTTTGGGTGCCCAGTATTTGCGGGCGTAGGTTTCCATGGTGGTGCCTTGCTGGACACCCACCCGTTTACCCTTCAAGGACTCGGCGGTGGGTTCCAGGCCGCTGCCCTTCTTGACCATCAGCTTGACCGGCACGATGTAGAGAGGAATGGAAAAATCGATGACCTTCTTGCGTGCTTCGGTGGCCGTCATGGTGGAATCGGCAAGGTCGAACTTGCGGGCCTGCAGGCCTGGGATGAGGCCATCGAACGACTGGTCTATCCACACACAGTTCCGGTTCATGCGCTTGCAGAGCTCGTTGCCGATGTCGATGTCGAAGCCTTCGAGCTGTCCGTTGGTATTCCGGTACTCAAAGGGAGGGTAGCCTGCTTCAGTAGCGATTCTGAGGTCTTTGGCCTGAGCAATTGAGCTCATGCTGGCCATCAGGCCAGCCGTCAGCAACAGTGCTGCACTGAGCAAAGGGGTTTTCATGGGTGATCTCCTGGAGTGCCAGGCAGCGGCTGCCAGGCACGGTGACAAGGCGTGATATTAACTCAGGAGATTACTGCAGTGCATTGAGCATTACCCTGATGGTCACCCCGGCAGAGCGGGTTCTTGGCTGGCCTCGGCCGCAATGGCTTCTTGAACCCGTTGAATGACCTCGTCGAGGTCGTCGGTGACCAGGATGCGTTCCAACCCCGAAGGCCCGATCATTTCGTGGGCCATGGGCTGACTGCGAATCCAGCTGATCAGGCCTGACCAGAAAGCGGTTCCCACCAGGATGACGGGGACCGGCGGGTGCTTGTGCGTCTGGATCAGCGTGATGGCCTCAAAGAGTTCGTCGAGCGTGCCGAACCCGCCTGGCAGCACGACGTAGGCAAGGCTGTGCTCGAAGAATGTCGCCTTGCGCGAACTGAAGTGTTCGAAGTGCAGGCTGTCGGTCTGGTAGGGATTGTTGGTGGTTTCTCGTGGCAGGTGGATGTTCAGCCCTACGCTGCGCCCACCGGCTTCGAAGGCGCCCCGATTGGCGGCTTCCATCATGCCGGGCCCGCCCCCTGCGATGACCGGCACGCCCAGGCGCGCGATGCGCGCGCCGAGTTCCAGACCCAGCTTGTAGAATGGGTGATCGCGAGGGATACGGGCGCTGCCAAAGAGACTGATGCCCGGCCCTATGCTCTCGAATGCCTTGTTGGCCACGCGCATTTCTTGTCCAATCGTGGCTATCTGCTGTTCTGCCGAGACTTCTTTATTGTTTGTCATGAAAAAAACCTTGTTGCTTGTGGATGGGTCCAGCTATTTGTATCGTGCCTATCATGCCTTGCCCGATCTGCGCAATGCGCGTGGCGAACCCACTGGAGCCCTGTACGGCGTCATCTCCATGTTACGGAGGCTGCTGCTTGATTACAAGGATGTGGCCGAGTACGGCGCTTGCGTGTTTGACGCGCATGGTGGCTCGTTTCGCAACCAGCTCTATCCGCAGTACAAGGCCAATCGGCCGCCTATGCCTCCCGACATGCGTAGCCAGATAGAGCCTATTCATGAGGCTGCCCGTGCGTTGGGCTGGAGCGTCATTGTGCAACCGGGAGTGGAAGCCGATGACGTGATTGGCACGCTTGCCCGTATGGCGAGCGAAGGTGGCTTTTATACCATTATTTCCACGGGCGACAAGGACTTGGCCCAGTTGGTGGGTGATCGGGTCGAACTCATCAACACTATGACCAACGATCGTCTGGATCGCGAGGGCGTCATCAAGAAATTTGGAGTGCCCCCCGAGCGCATTGTCGATTATCTGATGCTGATGGGCGACACGGTGGACAACGTCCCTGGAGTGGATAAGGTAGGACCCAAGACGGCTGCCAAATGGCTGTCGGAATACGGCAGTATCGAGGCGCTGGTGGCGCAGGCGGCGTCCGTGAAAGGCGTGGCGGGGAGCAATTTGCGGGAGGCCATCGAGCAGTTTCCGCTCACGCGCGAACTCCTCACGATCAAACTCGACTGCGACTTGCCCGAGGCGCATTCGTTGCCGTCGCTGCAATTGCGAGCACCCGATCGCGGCCACCTGCTGCGGCTGTATGAAGACTATGGATTTCGCACGTGGCTGCGTGAAGAGACAGGAGACTCCCAAAGGCTCCCTGAGCAAGACGCCCGTGTGACGCACGAGGCCCCACCGCCGCCGGCAGAATTGCACTATGACGTCATTTTGGACGAAGCGGGCTTTGCCGCCTGGATGGACCGTATCCGTTCGGCGCCGCTGGTGGCACTGGACACTGAAACGACCAGCCTGGACCCGATGGCTGCACGGCTAGTCGGGCTGTCGGTCTGCGTCGAGCCAGGCCGTGCTGCGTATATTCCGGTGGGCCATACGGCGCCAGGCACACCCACTCAATTGGATCGTGCCTGGGTGCTCGCGCAGCTGCGTGCCTGGATCGAAGATCCTGACGCCCCGAAGGTGCTGCATCACGCCAAATACGACACCCATGTGTTTGCCAACGAGGGTCTGTCGTTGCGCGGGGTGCAGCACGACACCATGTTGCAGGCCTATGTGCTGCAGTCGCATCGCCGGGTCAATTTGCAGGATTTGTGCATCCAGTGGCTGGGCGTGACGGGCACCACCTATGAGGACCTGTGTGGCAAAGGGGCACGCCAGATCGGTTTTGACGAGGTGGACGTGCATCTCGCGGGCCATTACGCCGCCGAAGACGCAGATTTCACGTTGCGCCTGCAACAAGTGCTCTATCCCAAGGTGCAGGCCGAACCGGGGCTCGCCCGGATCTATGCCCTTGAGGTGCGCACCTCGGCCGTGCTCACGAAAGTGGAGCGCAATGGGGTGGCGATTGATGTTCAGGCACTTTCGACACAGAGCCATGAGCTGGGAGGGCAGATGATCGCGCTCGAAGCGCAGGTTCATGCATTGGCCGGGCAGCCGTTCAATCTGAATTCCCCCAAGCAGCTGGGAGAAATTCTATTTGAGCGCATGCATTTGCCAGTGGTGCGCAAGACCGCCGGTGGTGCGCCATCGACCGATGAAGAGGTGCTCACGCGGCTGGCTGCAGATTATCCTTTGCCCCGGCTGTTGCTCGATTACCGAGGCATTGCCAAGCTGAAATCCACCTATACCGACAAGTTGCCGCGCATGGTGGACCCCCGCACCGGGAGGGTCCACACACGCTATGCGCAAGCGGCTGTCGTGACCGGGCGTCTGGCATCCTCCGATCCCAATTTGCAGAATATTCCGGTGCGTACGGCGGAAGGGCGGCGAGTCCGGTCGGCGTTCATTTCCAGTTTGGGGCAGATCGTGTCGGCCGATTACTCGCAGATCGAACTGCGGGTCATGGCTCATGTGTCGGGTGACACGAATCTGCGGCGAGCCTTTGCCGAAGGGCAGGACATTCACCGTGCGACCGCCGCCGAGGTGTTCGGTGTGGCTCCGGATCAGGTGGATTCAGAGCACCGGAGAGCGGCGAAGGCGATCAATTTCGGCTTGATCTATGGCATGGGCGAGTTCGGCCTGGCTTCCAATCTGGGCATCACGCGTGCTGCTGCCAAGTCTTATATAGACCGCTATTTCATGCGCTATCCGGGGGTTGCCGAGTACATGGTGCGTATCCGCAAGCAGGCGCGCGAACAGGGATACGTCGAGACCGTCTTCGGGCGACGCTTGTATTTTCCTGAGCTGTCCGGCGCCAAAGGACCTAGAGTCGCGGCGGCCGAGCGTGCCGCGATCAACGCCCCCATGCAGGGGACCGCAGCCGATCTCATCAAGATGGCGATGGTGGCGGTGCAGGATTGGATCGATACCGAGGGCTTGCACAGTCTTATGGTCATGCAGGTGCACGACGAACTGGTATTCGATGCCGTGGCTGACGAAGTCGAGCTGCTGCGCGAACGGGTACCGCAGCTGATGGCCAGCGTAGCAGAATTGGCCGTTCCCCTGATTGCCCAAGTGGGGGTCGGCCGCGACTGGGGAGAAGCGCACTGACACGGAGTCGGCCTACCTTGGCGCCCGTTCAGTCGGCCTCGCGCAGCCGGTTGGGGCGCAGCTCTCCGTAGCGGGCCAGGACGGGGTAGGCCGACGCGTTGACCAGGCATACGTTGACGCCGCTCGCGTCACGCAGGACTTCCAGGTAAAAAGCCCCTTCGTCTACGGCATCGATACGCCCAGCCTTGATGCGTTCCAGGTGCCGGTCGGCCGCTTTGGCTTCCAGGTTGCGGAAGAAATCCTTCTCAAAGGCCAGATTTCGGGCCACTTGGCGGTCGGCTGCGACGAACAGTGCGGCTGCCTGGCGCAGATTGCGCTGCAGCCTTTCCAGCAGGGTCGTCAGTTCGGTTTGCTGTTCAGCGTCAAATTGCCAATGTTTTTTTTGTAGCCGGCTGGCGTGCCCGAGCAGGCCTGAACCCGAGAGACTGGCGGCGTGCGCGATGTTGGTGGAAAACGTCAGGATGCCCTTGAGGGTTTGTTCATCATCCGCGCTCAGGTTTTCGCGGTCTTGTGTCGCCAGATAGGCGGTGATGGACTGGTCCAGCTGCCCGATGGCATTGTTCAGATAGCGGGCCTTGGTCAGTGCCTGATCGTCTTCACGCAACAGGGCGCGCTGCGTCAGACGCAGCGACTCACGCAGCAAGTCGGTCAGCCTCAGTGCTTCGCGTGCGGCTTGGCTCAATGCTACGGCCGGGACCTCGTGAGCAGAGTCGTCCAGATATTGGGGGCGTGCCGGGTCGTCGGGATCGCTGCGCCGGGGCAGCAGCCGCTGCAGGATGCGGGCGTAGTACGAGATGGCTGGCAGGAAACAGGCGGCGACGACCAGGTTGAAGAGCAAGTGAAAGTTGGCGACTGCGTGAGCGTGGTCGCTGCCCAGCGCCCCCATGATGTCGTTTGCCCACGGCAGCAGCGCCATGGCCACCAGGCATCCGGCGCAGCGGGTTCCCAGGTTGCCCATGGGCAGCCGCCGCGATGCGGGATTGCCGTCGTGGCCGCTCTCCAGCACGGGGTTGATGGCCGTCCCCAGGTTCGCTCCCAGAACCAGAACGTACGCCAGTTCCGAGCTTGCCAGCCCATGGTGCGCCAATGACATGATGAGCACTACGACAGCTACGCTGGAATGCGAGGCCCACGTCAGGGCCGTGCTGGCGGCGAGCGCCAGGAGTGGCATGCTCGCCAGCGTTTGCAAGGCGTCTCCCAGCATGGGAGCGTTGTTCAAGGGTTCGAAAAGTGTGACCAGTTCGTGCAGCGCCAGCAACAACAGGCCCAGACCGATGAAGACGCGTCCCAAGTCGCGGGTCCTGCCTGGAACGTAGTGGCGAAACATCCAGACGCCCACCAGGATGAAGGTTGGCGCCAGGTACGTGGGATTGAATGACAGCACCTGGACGATGAGTGTGGTGCCGACGTTGGCTCCCAGCATGGCAGCAAGACCGGGCACCAGCGAGACCAGCCCGTCCTGGGCAAAGCCCGTGATCATCAGCCCGGTTGCCGTGCTGCTTTGGATGGCGGCAGTAATCAGCAATCCGGTGAGGAAAGCCCGCGGCAGAGACCCCATTGCGCGGCCCATCCACACGCCAAAGGTTTTGCCAAATGCGCGCTGAACGCCGGTCTGCACCATGTGCACGCCCCACAGCAGCAGGGCGACAAACCCGCCAAAGCCCAACAGGACTTGAAGTTCACGCATGGTCGATCTGCGCAGGCATTACGCCTGCGGGCGCTGCAGCGCCGCAATGCGCTGCTCAATAGGGGGGTGTGATGCGAACAGGGCCCCCAGGGCACCGCCAGTGATTCCGGCGGCCTGGAAGGACTTGGGCAGGTTGCCGGGCTCGAGGCCGCCGAGTCGACTCAGCGCGTGGATCATGGGATTTCCGGAGCCCAGAAGACGCGCAGAGCCCGCATCGGCGCGGAACTCACGCTGACGCGAGAACCAGGCCACGATGACGGAGGCTACGACGCCGAAGAGGATTTCGCAGACGATGACGCTCAGGTAATACCCCATACCCACGCCGTCGCGGTCGTTTTTCAGGAGCGTGCGGTCGACGAAATACCCCACGAGGCGGGACAAGAAGATGACGAAGGTATTGACGATGCCCTGGATGAGTGTGAGCGTGACCATGTCGCCATTCGAGATGTGCGTGATCTCGTGCCCCAGGACGGCAGTGATTTCTTCTTCGTTCATGGAGGACAGCAGTCCGGTGGAGACGGCGACCAGCGATTCGTTGCGGAACGCGCCGGTCGCAAAGGCATTGGGGGCCCCCTCGTAGATGGCCACTTCAGGGTGCCCGATGCCTGCACGGTCGGCGAGCTGGTGTACCGTGTTCACCAGCCACGCTTCGCGGGCGTTTTTTGGGGCCCTCGGGTCGATGACTTGAGCGCCAGTGCTGGTTTTCGCCATCCATTTGCTCATGAGCAGCGAAATGAATGCACCCACGAACCCTAACAGGGCAGCGAAGATCAGCAACTGGACGGGGTCGATGCCGCTGGCAGTGAGGTAGCGGCCGACGCCCAGTACGCTCATGGTGATGCTGAGCACCAGCATGACGGCCAGATTGGTCACAAGAAACAGGGCGATTCGTTTCATGGATCAGAGGTTCCCGCAAGAGTGAGGTTCAACGTGCCCAAAGTGTATAGTATCGGCTTGTTGATGTGCAGTGATGGCGCGGTCGCCAAATCAATGAACTGATCGTACAGGAACTCAATGCAGTCGCTGTGGATGTTGCTGGCCTGCGCGATGTTTGCCATGATGGGCGCCTTCGTCAAGGTGGCGGCCAGCCTGGGTGCGTCGTTGCCCGAAATCGTGCTGTTTCGTGGTGTGCCTTCGGTGCTGCTGCTGCTTTTCTGGGTGCGATCCACGCATCGGGCAATACGCCCCACAAGCTGGCGTCTGCATGTCTGGCGCAACGTGGCCGGCATCACGTCCATGTGGCTAGGCTTTTACGCCTTGTTCTATTTGCCACTGCCCACCGCCACCAGCCTGAATTACACTGCGCCGCTGTTCATTGCCGGGTGGCTGCTGGTAGCCGGCGGGGCTCAACGAGATCCGGTCCGCATCCTGGCGGTGGTCGCAGGCTTTTTGGGGGTGCTGGGCGTTCTGCGGCCCAGCATCACACACGACCAGTGGTTTCCTGCGTTCATGGGGCTTGGGGCGGGGGCGCTTGCTGCCATTGCCATGATGCAGATACGCCAGCTCGGGCGTATCGGTGAGCCCGAGTGGCTCACGGTCCTGCTGTTTTCCTGTGGCGTGGTGATCAGCAGCCTGGTGGGGCTTTCGTTCGTGGGATGGCATACGCATGATCCTCTGGCGCTTTTGTCTTTGACCGGTCTGGGTTCGGCCGGCCTGGTGGGACAGCTGGCCATGACGCGGGCATTCGGGTTGGGGTCAACCCTGTTGACGGCGGCCTTGCAGTACATGACCATCATCTTTGCGGCCTTGATCGGTGTCGTGTTCTGGGGCGACCGGCCTGCGTTCCTGGCGTGGGCCGGCATCGCGCTCATCATTGGCTCCGGCCTGCTCTCTATTTGGCGTACTTATTCCGAGGCCCGTATGCTCAGGGGAGCGTCGGTCTCTGCAACCGCGCAGGCGGCGACTGTCATTCAAGAGGACTCATCGTCATGACTGATTTGCTGATTCAAGCTCAGGCCCTTCGAACTCGCCTGATGCAGCCGGGATGCCTGGTTTTTGACGTGCGCCACGATCTTGCCGATCATCAAGCGGGTCGGCGTGCCTACGAGGCGGGGCATATCCCCGGCGCGCTGTATCTGGATCACGAGGCCCAGCTCAGTGCGCCGCGCACCGGGCACAACGGCCGTCACCCCTTGCCGACTCGTCGTGATTTTGCGGCCTTGATGCGGGCTCAAGGCCTGACGGCGCGGTCTGATGTTGTCGTCTATGATGCCGGCAACAGCATGTTTGCGGCGCACCTGTGGTGGATGTTGCGCTGGCTGGGGCACGGGTCCGTGTCGGTGCTTGATGGCGGCCTCGCGGCCTGGCAGGCCATTCAGGGCGAACTCGAAACCGGGGCTCGCACGCCAAAACTGAGCGAGGCCCAGGCCATTCAAAGCCAAGTGCTCTCGGGGAAGCCGTCGATGCCCCTCGTGGATGTGCACGCGGTGCTGGCCAACCTGGCGGATCCACGCTTCACGGTGCTTGATGCGCGTGCGCC
This sequence comes from Castellaniella sp., assembly GCF_036379515.1. Taxonomy (GTDB): domain Bacteria; phylum Pseudomonadota; class Gammaproteobacteria; order Burkholderiales; family Burkholderiaceae_B; genus Castellaniella. The sequence continues at coordinate 49,874 of NZ_DASVGN010000002.1, read as the reverse complement.
CGAGCGCTTCAGCGGGGCAGTCGAGCCGATGGATGCCGTCGCTGGGCATATCCCGGGGGCCGTGAATCGCGCCTTCAAGCTCAACTTGCAGGCAGATGGCCGCTTCAAGTCCCCCGGAAACCTGCGTGCCGAGTTCGAAACTTTGCTGGGAGATAGTCTTTCCCACGGGATCGTTCATCAGTGCGGTTCGGGGATCACCGCCTGCCACAACTTGTTTGCAATGGAACTGGCAGGCCTGAAGGGGTCAGCACTGTATTCGGGTTCCTGGAGCGAATGGTGCAGTGATCCTTCGCGGCCAGTCGCCAAAGGCCTTTGAGCCCGGCTCTTTTCAGTCCATCATGCGGCGGTACCAGGCGTGGAAGTGGGCCATGCCGTCCTCCAGGGGTGTCTGGTAGGGGCCGCATTGGCTGGTTCCGCGCTCCATCAGGGCTCGCCGGCCCGCATCCATGCGTTCGCCGATTTCGTCGTCTTCGATGGCAGTCTCAAGGTAGGCTGCCTGTTGCGCTTCGATGAAATCGCGCTCGAACGCCGCGATTTCTTCGGGGTAGTAGAACTCGATGACGTTGACGGTTTCCTGGGGGCTCACCGGGTAGAGCGTCGAAAGCACCAGGACGTGCGGATACAGCTCGATCATGTGGGTTGGAAAATAAGTGACCCAGATCGCGCCGAATTCGGGGGCTGATCCCGACCGGTAATTGAGCAGCCGGTCGTGCCAGACCTTGTAGACGTCGGTGCCGGGCTGGCCCAGCGCCTGGTGGATTCCGACGCGTTGCAAGCTGTGAAATGCTGCAAATTCCCATTTCAGGTCGTCACACGTGACGAATTGCCCGAGCCCGGGATGAAATGGGCCCACGTGGTAGTCTTCGAGGTATACCTCGATGAACGTTTTCCAGTTGTAATGGCACTGGTGGACTTCCACGTGATCAAGGACGTAGTCCGAAAAATCGAATTCGGGGCGTTTGAACAGGGCGCCTATGTCCTCAGAAGGGTTGCGTTCACCCTCGAAGAGCAGGCCGTGGCAGTTGTGCAGGGGGAACTGCTCGAGGCGTACCCTGGGTTTTTCCGGAAACAGCGGGGCGTTCAGCAGGGCGCCTTGCGCGTCGTAGCTCCACTGGTGAATCGGGCAGAGCAGCCGGCCACCCGTCTGGCACAGATTGCCCGAGGCGCACGTGGGGTCTCGTCCGGTCTGGCCTCCGAGGATCAATGCCTGACGATGCCGACAGACGTTGGACAGCAGACGAATTGTGCCTTGCGCATCGCGCACCAGCGCACGGCCACTGCCTTCTTGTGTGAGCGTGCGCCAGTCACCAGGCTGTGGCACCATTTTTTCGTTGCCCACGTAGCGGGCGCTGTGAGCGAAGATGCGTTGCTGCTCTTTCTGCAGGATTTCGGCGTCGAAATAATGCTGCACGGAAAGCTGGCTGGCCAGGTCCGTGCCGGACGGGATGTATGGATTGGTCATGGCTTGATCCCCCTGCAAGACGAGAAGCCGGGGCCAAAAATTGTACCTCACTGTCCCACCAGGATGAGTTGACCCGGGTCGTATGGTGGACGTGCAGGCGCTTACGCAGGTTTATATCATGGGGCTGCGGGTTCTCGTACAATTGCTGTCTGGACCGCAAAGATGAAATCCATGGTGAAAAATCAAACCCCGCTGCCTTTGGCCGAAAAGCAGCAAGAGGCTTCGCTGCCTGACGACTTCGAGACGGCGCTGGCTGAGCTCGAGGCGCTGGCAGGCCGCATGAGCGAAGGGAATCTGGGCCTGGATGATTCTCTCGCGCTGTATCAGCGGGGTGTTGCCTTGGCGCGCGTCTGCCAGCAACGCCTTGAAGCGGCCGAGCAGCAGGTACAGGTGCTGCAAGGCCAGTTGCTCGAGCCGCTGGCAGACGTGGGTTCGCAGGATGCGTCATGACAGGGGTTTCAGCCGAGTTCAACATCTGGTTGCAAGAGGCTGTTACTCATATAGAGGCGGTGCTCGACGAACTGTTGCCGCTCCAGGATGACTCGGGGCCTGGGCGCTTGCGTGAGGCCATGCGCTATGCAGTCCTCGGACCCGGCAAGCGAATTCGAGCAGCACTGGTGCTGGCAGCCGGCGAGGCCAGCCGTGTGGCGGGGGGGGCAACAACCGCGCAAGATCTGGCGCTTGACTGCGCTGCAGCGGCGGTTGAACTGATTCATGCCTATTCGCTGGTGCACGATGACTTGCCTTGCATGGACGACGACGACTTGCGTCGTGGGCGGCCTACTGTCCATCGCCAGTTCGACGATGAGGCCCTTGCCATGCTTGCGGGTGATGCGTTGCAGCCTCTTGCGTTTGGGTGTCTGGCCCAGATGCCCATTGCGCCCGCCCTGGTGGTGCAGGCCGTGCAGTTGCTTGCTCAGGCGGCCGGCGGCGAAGGAATGGTCGGCGGGCAGGCCATTGATTGCGCCAGCGTGGGGCAGGTGTTGCCCGTCGAGTCTCTCCAGCGCATGCACCGCATGAAAACGGGGGCTTTGCTTGAGGCCAGTGTCCTTCTTGGGGGGGTTGTGGCCGGTGCAAGCTCGACCGCCCGCACGGGGTTGGAAGACTATGCTTCGGCGATGGGGTTGGCGTTCCAGGTGGTCGATGACATCCTCGATGTGACGGCCGATTCTGCTACTTTGGGAAAGACCGCCGGCAAGGATGCAGCCCATGGCAAGCCCACTTACGTTTCGCTGATGGGGCTGGATGGCTCGCGGCGGTTATTGACCAGCCTTCAGGAGCAGGCGCATGCGGCCTTGTTGCCGCTGGGGCCATCTTCGGCCCGTCTGCATGAATTGGCCGATTTCATCATTGGCCGCTCTCATTAGTCCGGGGGTATCGGAAGTCGCGATGACACAAGAAATCATGACGAGTTTGTTGGAACAAATTGAGTCTCCCGCCGATCTGCGTCGGCTCGATCGTTCTGAGCTCAAGGGGCTGGCCACAGAACTGCGGGCCTTCCTGCTCGAATCGGTCTCGCACACGGGCGGTCACCTTTCGTCGAACCTCGGCGTGGTCGAGCTGACGTTGGCTCTGCATTACGTGTTTCATACCCCCGAAGACCGGCTGGTGTGGGATGTGGGTCATCAGTCCTATCCCCACAAGATCCTGACGGGGCGCCGCGAGGCCATGGCGGGGCTGCGGCAGGCTGGGGGCATTTCAGGTTTTCCCAAGCGTAGCGAGTCGCCCTATGACGCTTTCGGCACGGCGCATTCCTCCACGTCGATCTCGGCGGCGTTGGGCATGGCAGTCGCCGCGCGCAACGCCGGTATTGCGCGCCAGAATATTGCAGTCATCGGTGATGGCGCAATGACCGCAGGGATGGCGTTCGAGGCTTTGAACAACGCCGGAGTCATTCCCGACATCAATCTGCTGGTGGTGCTCAATGACAACGACATGTCGATCTCACCGCCTGTGGGGGCGTTGAACTATTACTTTGCCCGTCTGATGTCGGGTCGCTTCTATGCGCGCGCCAAGAACATGGGCAAGGCCATGCTGCAGCATGTCCCTCCCGTGCTTGAGCTGGCCCGCAAACTCGAAGGGCACGCCAAGGGCATGCTGTCGCCGGCGACGCTTTTCGAAGAACTGGGGTTCAACTATGTAGGCCCTATCGATGGACACGATTTGAGCGTGCTGATTCCGACGCTCGAGAATCTGCGTGAACTGGGTGGCCTGCAGTTTTTGCACGTGGTTACGCGCAAGGGGCAGGGCTACAAGCTTGCCGAGGCCGATCCTGTGCTCTATCACGGCCCGGGACGCTTTGATCCCCTGGTCGGGATACAGAAGCCGAAGACCCCGGGCCGCAAGACGTTTTCGCAGGTGTTCGGCCAATGGCTGTGCGACATGGCCCAGGCCGATGCCCATTTGGTGGGCATCACCCCGGCGATGCGCGAAGGAAGTGGCCTAGTCGAGTTCGAGCGCCGTTTCCCGGAGCGTTACTTCGATGTGGGCATTGCTGAACAGCACGCAGTCACCTTTGCGGCCGGCTTGGCCTGCGAAGGCTGCAAACCGGTAGTGGCCATTTATTCCACTTTCCTCCAGCGCGGCTATGATCAGCTGATCCACGACGTCGCGCTGCAGAATCTGGACGTGACCTTTGCCCTGGACCGTGCCGGGATTGTGGGGGCAGATGGCGCCACGCACGCGGGCAATTACGACATTGCTTACCTGCGGTGCATCCCTCACATGGTGATTGCGACGCCCTCGGACGAGCACGAGGCGCGTCTTCTGCTCAATACCTGCTATCTCCATCCGGGGCCAGCGTCCGTCCGCTATCCTCGTGGGGCAGGGTGTGGTGCCGATCCCGGTGACACGCTCGAACCTGTTGCCATCGGTCGCGCGGTAGTGCGCCGGCGCGGCAAAAAGATCGCAGTCCTGGTATTTGGCACGCTGCTGGCCGAGGCCGCCAAGGCGGCACAGGCGTTGGACGCCACGCTGGTGGACATGCGCTTCGTCAAACCGCTGGATACAGCCCTGCTCGACGAATTGCTGCAGTCGCATGAGTGGTTTGTCACGCTTGAAGAGGCGGCGATCATGGGAGGTGCGGGCAGCGCTGTGGTGGAATATTTCAACCAGGTGGCGGCCGTGTGCCCTGTCCTGCAACTGGGTTTGCCAGATGAATTCATTGACCACGGAGATCAAAAGGTGATCTTGTCTGGGTTGGGCCTGGATGCCCAAGGAATCGAAGCGTCGATACGCGAGCGTTTGAATAGGACCATTTCATGAACACCCTATTGGACCCGGCTGTGACCACCATGCCGGACGTGCAAAGTGGGACGGACACTCGCCGGGTTCCGATTCAGCGAGTGGGTGTGCGTGGTGTGCGGCACCCCCTGTTGCTGGCGTCCGGCAAGGGACAGCCCCAGACGACGATTGCCCAGTGGGAAATGACGGTGGCGTTGCCTGCTGAAGAGAAGGGCACGCACATGTCGCGCTTCATCGACCTGCTGGAGGCACACCGGGCCGAGCCCATGACCCCGGCGGGCTTGTGCGCAATGGCGCAAGGCATGCTCGATCGCCTGCACGCCGAGGCCGGCGACGTCGTGGCGGATTTTCCGTATTTCATGGAAAAATCCGCGCCTGTGTCGGGGGTGCGCAGTCTCATGGATTATCAGGTGCGCTGGTCGGTGCATGTACACCGCGATCAAGGCGCCTGCTTTTCGTTGCGATTGCGGGTGCCGGTCACCAGCCTGTGCCCTTGTTCCAAGGCGATCTCCGAGTATGGGGCGCATAATCAGCGCTCTCACGTGACTGCCAGCCTGACGTTTCTAGCGGTGCCGACGGCGTTGGATCTGGACACTCTGATTCAGCGTATCGAGGCGCAGGGCTCTTCCGAACTCTGGGGTTTGCTCAAGCGGGCAGATGAAAAGTACGTCACTGAGCGCGCCTACGAGAACCCCAAGTTCGTCGAAGACCTGGTGCGCGATGTGGCCGTACTGCTGCAGCACCAGCCAGGGGTGTCGCAGTACGAAGTCACCGCAGAGAACTTCGAATCCATCCACAATCACTCCGCCTACGCCGTGGTATCCAGCCAATAAAGGGTGGGTATCACAAGGCCGACCCGCAATCGTGCTAGAATTTCGGGTTACTTGCCCGCTTGAAGCGCCAAAGATCGTCTGTTTGCAGGTCTTTGGCAGGTGTGGTTTTCACCTATTCACGGGCTGTCTGTCAACATCGCAGATATCCACAAGGAGTCATTCATGCGTCACTACGAAGTAGTGTTTATCGTGCACCCCGATCAGAGCGAGCAAGTGCCCGCCATGATCGAGCGCTATCAGACCATGGTCACGACGAACGGCGGCACCATCCACCGCGTCGAAGACTGGGGCCGCCGTCAGCTGGCTTACCCGATTCAGAAGCTCGTCAAGGCGCACTATGTGTGCTTTAACATCGAGTGCGGCGAACCCGCCCTCGAAGAGCTCGAGCATTCGTTCCGTTACAACGACGCCATCCTGCGTTCCCTGTTCATCAAAATGAAGAAAGCCCACACCGAGCCTTCTTTCATGATGAAGTCGGTCGAGCGCGAAGAGGCTCGCAAGGCTGCTGCGGAACCCGTCAAATCCTGATACGGCGTGGGTGCAATCCGTGAATCGGGTCGAGCTCACCGCACGTCTGACGCAGTGCGGACCGCTTAGGCATACGCCGGCCGGCATACCGGTTTTTCGGTTCGGACTACAGCATCAGTCAGACGTACAAGAAGCGGGTTCAATTCGTCGCGTTGCGCTGGAAATCTCGGCGGTCGCCCTTGGGGAGCTGGCAGAATCGTTGTCTGGCCTTGCCCCCGAGTCCTCAGTGCAGGTCAGTGGGTTTCTCGCTCCCTTGCACCAGCGGTCGACTCAGCTGGTTCTCCATGTTCAGGCGGTTGCACCCGCACAGTGAATGAATTCGCCGGGCCTTGCCCGGCAACCCATAAAGGCAAATATCATGGCTTTCTTCAAGAAGTCGTCCAACACCAAGGACAAACGCAAATTCGGGCAACAGAATCCGCTGTTCAAGCGCCGTAAATTCTGCCGCTTCACGGTCGCCAAGGTTGAAGAGATCGATTACAAAGATCTGGACACTCTGCGCGATTTCATCCAGGAAAATGGCAAGATCATCCCGGCTCGCCTGACGGGTACCAAGGCGCACTACCAGCGCCAGCTGGACACGGCCATCAAGCGTGCGCGCTTTCTGGCCCTGTTGCCGTACACCGACAACCACCATTGAGACCAGGGAACCATCATGCAAATCATCCTGCTTGAAAAAGTCGTCAATCTCGGAAGTCTGGGCGACGTGGTTCGCGTGCGCGATGGCTACGCCCGCAACTACCTGATTCCCCAGAGAATCGCGCGTCGCGCGACGCCTGCGGCGTTGCAAGAATTCGAAGCTCGCCGCGCAGAACTCGAAAAGCATCAGGCTGAGAAGCTGGCCGCGGCTCAGGCGATGTCTGAAAAGCTGCACGGCTATGCGTTGGTCATTGGCCAGAAGGCTGGTGTCGACGGCCGTCTGTTTGGCTCAGTCACGACTATTGACGTGGCCGAGGCCCTGAAGGCCGCTGGCTTCACCGACGTGCACAAAGGGCAGATTCGCATGCCCAATGGGGCCATCAAGGCGGTGGGCGAGTTCCCGCTGCAAGTGGCCCTGCATGCTGACGTGGTGGCTGACATCACGCTCACGGTCCAAGGTGAGATGGCCTGAGGCCACGAGTCCTCGCTCAGGGTCATTTCCTGGCGGGGCATTCCGCGCACCGTGCTACATTTCTCACTGCAGAAGTGACGGGGCGCGGATAAAAAAGGCCGGCGCAACGCCGGCCTTTTTGCTGGGCAATATCTGGAGACGTAAGGGTGAGCGCAGAAAGCGAGACCGACGCCCCGTTGGATTATCTGCGGGTGCCGCCACATTCCATCGAAGCCGAACAGTCCGTCCTCGGGGGGCTGCTGCTCGATAATGCGGCGTTCGACCGTATTGCAGACGTGCTGGTCGACGATGACTTCTATCGGTTCGATCACCGCTTGATCTGGCAGCACGTCGTGCGGTTGGTGGGCCTGGCGCGGCCGGCCGATGTGGTCACGGTGCATGAATCACTGGCGACGGCGGGCAAGGCCCAGGAATGTGGTGGCCTGGCGTATCTGAATGCCTTGGCGCACAACACCCCTTCGGCGGCCAACATTCGGCGTTATGCCGAGATCGTCCGCGAGCGCTCGATGCTGCGCAAGCTGGTCTCCATCGCAGATGAGATCTCCTCGGCAGCCTTCAACCCCCAGGGCAAAGAGGCGCGACAGATCCTGGACGAGGCTGAGTCCCGTGTCTTCCAGATTGCCCAGGAAGGGTCGCGTGGCATGGCAGGGTTCCAGGAGATCCGCCCCTTGCTGGCCCAGGTGGTTGAGCGGATTGATGAGCTCTATCATCGGGAGGGCGACTCTGACGTCACGGGCGTGCCCACGGGTTTCAACGACCTGGATCGGATGACCTCGGGGCTTCAGGCGGGTGATCTGGTCATCGTGGCGGGGCGTCCGTCGATGGGCAAGACTTCGTTTGCCATGAATGTGGGCGAGCACGTCGCGATCGAGCAAGGGCTGCCGGTGGCGGTGTTTTCCATGGAAATGGGCGCGGTACAGCTTGCCATGCGGATGATAGGGTCGGTGGGCATGCTCGATCAGCATCGCATGCGGACCGGCAAGCTGACTCAGGAAGACTGGCCACGTCTGACCCACGCCGTGCAAAAGGTTGAAGAAGCGCAGATCTACATCGACGAGACTCCGGCAATGACCTCAATGGAGGTACGTGCCCGTGCGCGCCGACTGGCGCGTCAATGTGGTCAGCTCGGGCTCGTCATCATCGATTATCTGCAGCTCATGTCGTCCAGCGGCTCGGGCGAAAACCGCGCCACGGAAATATCCGAGATAAGCCGATCGCTCAAGAGCCTGGCCAAGGAGCTCAATTGCCCGGTCATGGCCTTGTCGCAGCTCAACCGCAGCCTCGAACAACGCCCCAACAAGCGGCCGGTCATGAGCGATCTGCGCGAATCAGGTGCTATCGAGCAGGATGCCGACCTCATCATCTTCATCTATCGGGATGAAGTCTACAACACAGATTCTCCCGACAAGGGCACTGCTGAAATCATCATCGGGAAGCAGCGTAATGGCCCTATCGGGACTGTGCGTCTGACATTCCAGGGGGCCAGCACCCGCTTCCTGAACTTCTCGACGGCGCCGGGCTTCTGACGCCTCATAGTCGGAAAGGTGCTTGCGCGGGCGGCGGATGCACGCGCGGATGAGACGCTAATCGTTTGCCGACATGGTCAGCGCCAGGCGCATGGCCGCGCGTAGCGACGCGGGGTCGGCGATGCCCTTGCCAGCGATGTCGAAGGCAGTTCCATGGTCCACGCTGGTGCGCACGAAGGGAAGCCCGACTGTGACGTTGACGCCGGTGTCCAGTCCCAGGTATTTGATCGGGATGAGGCCCTGGTCGTGGTATTGGGCGACTACGATGTCGAACTCTCCTTGGCGGGCGCGCATGAAGACGGTGTCGCCAGGCCACGGCCCCGACACCTGCAAGCCCTCCGTCCGTGCCTGCGCGATGGCGGGCGCGATGAAGCGTGCTTCTTCGTTGCCAAATGCGCCTTCTTCGCTCGCGTGCGGATTCAGGCCGGCAACTGCGATACGAGGGTGAGCGATGCCTGCCTGAAGACAGGCCCGCTGCGCGAGCCGGATCGCGGTCAGTTCGGCCTCGATACTGATTGCTGCTGGTACGCTGGCCAACGAGACATGGATGGTGACCAAGAGGACCCGAAGCTCGTCGTTGGCCAGCATCATGGCGTAGTCATGCGTGTGCGTGCGGCTGGCTAGAATTTCAGTGTGCCCCGGGAAGTCGACGCCGGCAGCTCTCATGGCAGCCTTGTTCAGTGGTGCGGTGACGATGGCCCTGAGATGGCCCGCCAGGGCATCATCAATGGCGTGACACAGGTATTCGTACGCGCCGCGCCCCGCCTCGGCGTGAATGTGTCCAATGGATAGCGTGGCCGGCAGTGGCTGAGAACGGCTCAGAACTTCAATGAAGGCGCCGGTGTGGCCTGCGCCCGGGGACTTCACTGATATGACTTGCAGTGAACCCGACAGGCCCAGCGCATCGCGGGCGCGCTCCAGGGTGCCCGCGTCGCCATACACTACGGCGGGGTGAGGGAGCCCCTCGGCAAAGAGGCGCACGATAAGTTCCGGGCCGATGCCGGCAGCATCTCCCATCGTGAAGGCAAGTGGTTGCGCGTGTCGTGACATCGCTGCTGCTACAGCACGTCGTTGGCGTAATCGGCCAGGCGCGAACGTTCGCCGCGTTGCAAGGTGACGTGGCCTGCGTGCGGCCAGCCCTTGAATCGGTCTACGACGTAGGTCAGCCCCGAACTGCCTTCCGTGAGGTAGGGTGTGTCGATTTGGGCGATGTTCCCCAGGCAGACAATCTTGGTCCCGGGCCCGGCCCGGGTCGTCAGTGTCTTGATCTGCTTGGGCGTGAGGTTCTGCGCCTCGTCGATGATCAGGTACTTGTTCAGGAAGGTGCGGCCCCGCATGAAGTTCAAGGATTTGACCTTGATGCGCGATCGGATCATATCCATGGCGGGCGTCTTGTCCCAGTCCTGTCCATTGCTGGTGGCGCCCAGGCCGCCGACGGCTCCTTGATGGAGGACTTCCAGGTTGTCTTCCAGGGCTCCCATCCAGGGAAGCATCTTTTCCTCTTCGGTACCCGGCAGAAACCCGATGTCATCACCGACCGGCACAGTGGCCCGGGTAATGATGATTTCGGTATAGCGTTTGGTCTCGAAGGTTTGCGCCAGGCCGCTCGCCAGAGTGAGCAGCGTCTTGCCGGTCCCTGCCTGACCCAGCAGCGACACGAAGTCGATCTCGGGGTTCATGAGCAGATTGAGCGCAAAGTTTTGCTCGCGGTTGCGGGCTGTGATGCCCCAGACGCTGTTCTTGGAGTGGCTGAAGTCGCGCAGCGTGGAGAGCACGGCGTTCTTGCCCGTGGTTTCTCGAACCTGTGCCGACAGTGGCATTTCGCCTTCGTAGTAGACGAATTCGTTGACGATGAATTGCCCGCATAGCGGGCCTCGCACGCGGTACCAGGTCAGACCGTTTTGCTGCCAGGATTCGATATCCTTGCCGTGCTTGTTCCAGAAATTCTCGGGTAGCGGCATGACACCGTCGTACAGGAGATCGGAGTCGTCCAGCACGTGATCGTTCAGGTAGTCTTCGGCCGGCAGATTAAGCGCCCGTGCCTTCAGGCGCATGTTGATGTCCTTGGACACCAGCACGATCTCGCGCTTGGGCTGTTGTTCTCGCAGCCCGTGCACGATGCCCAGAATGACGTTGTCCGCCTTGCTCATGGGCAGTTCTTGGGGCAGGAGCGTAGCCATTGGCTGCGCCGTCTGGAAGTACAGCGACCCGAGCGCGTCCGTGTGGCCCAGCGTGTCCAGCGGCACGCCCTTGCTGAGATCGGCGGTACCAATGAGCTCGTCCAGATAGCGGCTGACCTGGCGTGCGTTGCGAGCGACCTCGGACATCCCCTTTTTCTGGTGATCCAGCTCTTCGAGCACGATCATGGGTAGGAATACGTCATGTTCTGCGAAGCGGAACAGCGACGAAGGGTCGTGCAGCAGCACATTGGTGTCCAGCACAAAGAGCTTGCGTTGTGCGGTCGGCAGGCGCTTGGGTTTGGATCGGGGCGTGCTTGCCTTCGGCGTCGTGCTGTCTGCGCGGGGTGTAGCGGCTGCAGTTGGCAAAGGAGTAGGGCGGGATTGCTTCGTCTTGGGTTCTTCCGGTGCGCGCGGTTTGGTCAGGATGGCAGCCAACGGATGTTTCGCGGGGTGGCTTGCTCTGGGCTCGGGCACTGGGGACTCCACCACGGGAGCGACCGCGACGAGGGCGGGCGAGGTATCGAGTTCGACGGTGGCGCCCAGACGGGTCGGCGCTTTTGGAAGGGGCATACAGGCTCCGTGGGTGGCTGCTAGCGAGCCAGTTCTTGAACGGCCTTCAGGACTGCTGCTACGTGGTCAGGAACCTTGACGCCGCGCCATTCTTGCGCAAGCTGGCCCTTGGCATCGATCAGGAAGGTGCTGCGCTCGATACCACGCACCTGTTTACCGTACATGTTCTTGAGTTTCATCACGCCGAATTGCTCGCATAAGGCTTCGTCCGGGTCAGAGATGAGTGCGAACGGCAGGCATTGTTTTTCGGTGAACCCGTCGTGTGACTTGACCGAGTCGCGCGACACGCCATAGATGCTGCAATTCAGCGCTTGAAAATCGGCGTGGTGGTCACGAAAGTCTTGGGCTTCGAGCGTGCAGCCTGGCGTGTTGTCCTTGGGGTAGAAGTAGAGCACCCAAGGCTTGCCCAGCAGGGCCTTTGAATCGAAAGGGCCTTGGGTGCTGTCTGCCTTGAAGGCGGGGAGTGCGTGACCGATTTGCAGGGCTGTCATCAGCGAATGGCTCCAGGAAGTAGGAGCGCCAGGACGTGGCGCTCTTCGGACATCAGAATGTTGTAGGTACGGGCAGCCGCCTGGGTCGTCATGGTTTCGACCCCGATACCCAGTTTGAGCAGGGGCTGGATCACTTCGGGCGACAGAAACACTTGGCGGGACCCTGTGCCGATCAGTACGACCTCGGGGGCGTCGGCCGGCAACGCCAGCGGTGTGTCGTCCAGGAAAGCGAGCGGGTCTTGCACGACAGCTTCCAGCCCCACCAGTGTTTTGAGCAGGGCCGCATCGATTTCTGCCGGCAAGCGCACCGTCAGGTTGCGCACCGGCCCCTGAGGCGTGAAACAGATCGCTGATTCGAACCGCTCGCGGTTGATTTCCAGGTAATCGTCTCCGTAGGCCGTCACGGTGTTCAGTTCGGGATTGGAATCTTTTTGCAATAGCACGGCTTGCTCCGGTATTCATCATGATGATAGCGCAATCGCCTGGCGGCACTGGCGGCCGTTTGGGTGCTGCACCACCGAAAAAAGCTATTTGCGAGACAGCCGTCCATGCGCTAGATTAATGGATTTGCTGCACTGCATTCATCTTGTCTGCCGTTTCCATCGCCTGAGGTCCATCATGACGAGCTTTCCGCGCATCGAGCGCCTGCCCCCCTATGTATTCAACATTACCGGGGAGCTCAAGATGGCTGCCCGTCGGCGCGGTGAAGATATTATCGACATGTCCATGGGCAACCCGGACGGTCCCACCCCCAAGCACATCGTCGACAAGCTGGTCGAGGTCGCACGCCGGGATCACACGCATGGCTATTCCGTGTCCAAGGGCATCCCGCGGCTTCGCCGAGCCATCGCCAACTGGTATGGCCGGCGCTACGGGGTTGACATCGATCCCGAGACCGAAGCGATCGTGACCATTGGTTCCAAAGAGGGGTTGGCGCACTTGATGCTGGCGACGCTCGATCGTGGCGATACGGTCCTCGTGCCCAATCCCAGCTACCCCATCCACATTTATGGTGCGGTGATCGCAGGGGCGAGCATCCGGTCGGTTCCGATGACGCCCGGCCTGGATTTCTTCGAGGAAATCGAACGTGCCGTGCGCGAGGCGATTCCCAAGCCCAAGATGATGATTCTCGGGTTTCCCAGCAACCCGACCGCGCAGTGTGTGGATCTGTCGTTCTTCGAACGCATCGTAGCGCTTGCGCGTGAGCACGGCATCCTGGTGGTACATGATCTGGCCTATGCCGACATCACGTTCGATGGCTACGTGGCCCCGTCCATCATGCAGGTACCCGGCGCGCGCGACGTGGCGGTCGAATTCTTCACCATGAGCAAGAGCTACAACATGGCAGGCTGGCGCGTAGGCTTCATGGTGGGCAACCGTGAGCTCGTTCACGCCCTGGCGCGTATCAAGAGCTATCACGACTATGGCACCTTTACTCCGATTCAGGTAGCGGCCATCGCCGCCCTGGAGGGCCCGCAGGATTGCGTGGCGGAAGTCGTGGAGCAGTATCGCAATCGCCGGGACGTACTGGCGCGCAGCCTGCATGAAGCCGGTTGGATGGTGGACATCCCGAAAGCATCCATGTACATCTGGGCGCACATCCCGGAGCCCTACCGGGCACTGGGGTCGCTTGAATTTTCCAAGCGCGTGCTGTCGGAAGCCAAGGTGGCTGTTTCGCCCGGCATCGGTTTTGGCGACTACGGCGACGAGTACGTGCGCTTTGCGCTCATCGAGAACGAACAGCGCATTCGTCAGGCAGTGCGCGGCATCAAGGACATGTTTCGCAAGGATGGACTCCTGAAATGAAACCTGTGCGTGTAGGTTTGCTGGGCCTCGGAGTCGTTGGCGGTGGCGTCTGGACCGTTCTGAAGCAAAATGGCGGCGAGATCGCTCGCAGGGCGGGGCGCCACATCGAGGTGGCGGCCGTGGCGGTACGTGATGTGGCCAAGGCGCGTGCACTGGTGGGACCGGATGTGCGGGTGACCACTGATGTCCAGTCGCTGGTGCATGATCCGGATATCGACATCATCGTCGAACTGGTGGGCGGTGAGACGGTCGCCCGCGAGTGCATTCTGGAGGCGATCGCTCAGGGTAAGCACGTCGTGACGGCCAATAAGGCGTTGCTTGCCGTGCACGGCAACGAGATCTTCGCGGCGGCTCAAGCGCAGGGTGTGATGGTCGCCTTCGAGGCAGCCGTCGGCGGCGGTATCCCGATCATCAAGGCGATTCGCGAGGGCCTGACGGCCAATCGGATCCAGTGGGTGGCGGGCATCATCAATGGCACCACCAACTTCATTTTGTCCGAGATGCGCCAGCGCGGGCTTCCCTTCGAGACAGTGCTGGCCGAGGCGCAGCGCCTGGGCTACGCCGAGACCGACCCCACGTTCGATGTCGAGGGGGTGGACGCTGCGCACAAGCTCACCTTGCTGGCTTCGCTGGCGTTTGGCGTTCCCGTGCAGTTCGACCGCGCCTATATCGAAGGCATCTCGCATCTGGCCTCCGAAGACATCGTCCACGCCGAGCGACTGGGCTATCGCATCAAGTTGCTGGGCATCACGCGGCATCGGCCAGACGGAATCGAATTGCGCGTGCACCCGGCGCTGGTGCCGGCGGACTGCCTGCTGGCCAGTGTAGAGGGCGCCATGAATGCGGTTCTGGTGCGTGGCGATGTGGTGGGGCCGTCTCTGTACTATGGGCAGGGTGCGGGCGCTTTGCCTACGGCCTCGGCGGTAGTGGCCGACCTCGTGGATGTGGCTCGCCTGCAGATGGCCGACCCGGAGCATCGCGTGCCTCATCTGGCGTTTCAGCCCGATGCCATGGCCGATATCCCGATTTTGCCCATGGCCGAGGTCCGTACCAGCTTTTATCTGCGCCTTCGGGTCGACGACCGGCCAGGGGTACTGGCTGACCTGGCCCGCATTTTGTCACAGGCAAAAATTTCCGTGGGCTCGATGTTCCAGCAACCCCACGGTGAACATCAGGCCGACATCATTTTCCTGACGCATGAGGCACGCGAAGGCGACGTGCAGCAGGCCTTGCGGATCATTCACGATTTACCCTTTGTACATTCGGGGGTCACGCGCCTGCGTGTGGAGAACATCAATTGAAATACCTGTCGACTCGGGGCGGGATGGCCCCCCTGCCATTTTGCGATATCTTGCTCGAAGGGCTGGCACCGGATGGCGGGTTGACTCTGCCAGCCAGTCTGCCCAAGTTGTCTTCTGTGCAACTTGAAGCGTGGCGCAACCTGGATTACGCCGATCTGGCCGCCCAGGTACTGGGTCTGTTCATCGACGATATGACCCCCGAGGCCCTACAACGCATGACCAGGGCCGCCTATGCCCCCAGCGTATTTCCGCGTATTGCGCCTGTGAAGCCCTTGTCGTCCGGTCTGTCGCTGCTCGGGCTGTCCGAAGGCCCGACGCTGGCGTTCAAGGACATGGCCATGCAGTTTCTGGGCGAAGTCTTTGAAGCAGTCCTGGCGCAACGGGGCCAGACGCTCAATATTCTGGGGGCCACCTCGGGAGACACGGGGTCTGCCGCCGAATATGCGTTGCGCGGTAAAAAAGGTGTGGCGGTGTTCATGCTCTCTCCACACGGCCGGATGAGCGATTTTCAGCGTGCCCAGATGTATTCCCTGCAGGATGCCAATATCCATAATCTGGCCGTGCGCGGGGTGTTCGACGAGTGCCAGGACATCGTCAAGGCACTCTCGGGCGATCTGGCCTTCAAAAGTGCACATCATCTGGGGGCGGTAAATTCCATCAACTGGGCCCGGATCGCGGCGCAGGTCGTTTATTACGTCTGGGGGTGGTTGCGCATGACCCATCTCCCGGGTGAAGAAGTCTCGTTTGCCGTGCCTTCGGGCAATTTTGGCAACATTCTTGCGGGACATATCGCCCGTCAAATGGGTTTGCCGATCCGTCGTCTGGTGCTGGCCACCAACGAGAACAACGTGCTCGAAGAATTTTTCCGCACAGGGGTCTATCGCCCCCGATCGGCCCGTCAGACCCTTGCGACGTCCAGCCCTTCCATGGACATCTCCAGGGCTTCGAATTTTGAGCGCTTCATCTTCGATCTGGTGGGGCGCGACCCCCGTCGGGTGGTGACGCTCATGCAAGAGTTGAAGCAAAACGGGCAGTTCGATTTGTCGGCGCTCAAGCCCAAATTCACCGCCGAATACGGGTTTGTGGCGGGCTCCAGTTCGCATGCTGATCGCCTGCAGACCATTCGCTCTGTGCATCAGGAAGCGGGGGTGTTGATCGACCCGCACACGGCTGACGGAGTCAAGGTAGCCCGCGAACACCTCGAGGACGGCGTCCCCATGCTGGTACTGGAGACTGCTTTGCCGGCCAAGTTTTCGGCCACCATCGAAGAGGCCACGGGCATTCGGCCTCCGGTCCCGGAGGCGCTGGCTGACTTGTCCCGGCGTGAGCAGCGTGTCCGGATCATCGATTGCAGCGTGCAGCAGGTCGCCGACTACGTGCAGCAGCATGCACTGTAGCCGGGGTTCCTGGGGCTTGGACTAGGCGGTTCGGTACGTCTTCAGGTGGATGCTGGTCTCTGACTGGCTGATCCCCCGAATCAACCGGATGCGCTCTAGCACTTGCGATAGCTCTTGCAGATCCGAGGCGCGCAATTCGGCCAACAGGTCCCAGCGCCCATTGGTATCGTGCAAGGTGGCAACGCCCGGTTCGCCCAGCAGGCTGGCGATGACGGTACGGGCTTCGTTGCCTTCGACGGCGATGCACATCCAGGCCTGAATCGCCTGCGGTTGGGCGTCTGGCCGCAGGCGTACGGTATAGCCAACAATCAGGCCGGCGTCTTCCAGTTTTCTCATGCGTTGCGTCACGGTGCCACGCGCTACCCCAAGGCGGTGCGCCAGCGTGGCGATACTGGCTCGCGCGTTGGCGCGTAGCAGGCGGATGAGGGTTTGATCGAGGGTGTCCATGGCGTGTTTGCTCAATGTGCACAGTCAGAGGCAGCAATCTGTCAATTTTATGTCGTTTCTCAGGCGAAATTGACGATATACATTGTCGCGTCCGTGCTCCAGACTGAATGCAGATCCATTCTGGAGATACGCCATGAAGACTTCCATCACACGGCCTCGCACCCGGCTGCTGGATACCCACGATGTGGCGCGTTTGCTTCATCTCATGGGCGTTCCTGCGGCATTGCAAGAATTGGCCGGTATCCTGAAAGAAGATTATTTGCGCTGGCCTGATTTCGACAAGGCTTCGCGCATCGGTGCCTACACGGACGCAGGCGTCATCGAGCTCATGCCGATCACGGATGGCCGACATTACACCTTCAAATGCGTCAACGGTCATCCGGACAATGGGCGGTACGGTCTGCCGACCGTGATGGCCATGGGAGCCCTGCTGGACTGCGATACCGGCATGATCCGTTTGCTCAGTGAACTGACGCTGACGACCGCCTTGCGCACGGCGGCGAATTCCGCGCTAGCAGCGCGCACCTTGGCGCGACCGGACAGCCGGGTCATGGCAATCATCGGTAACGGTGCACAAAGCGATTTTCAGGCAATGGCTTTTCGTGCGTTGTTGGGGATTCAGGATCTGCGCCTGTACGACCTGGATCAGGCTGCCTCCGAACGCTTGCAGCGCAATCTGCTGAATGCTCATGCCTTTGACACGCCATTCCGTATTCAGATCTGCGACTCTGCGGCACAGGCCATCCAGGGCGCCGACATCGTGAGTACCTTGACGGCTCATCAAGGCCCTGCTCAGGTGCTGACGGCCAACATGCTCGAACCAGGCATGCACATCAACGCCGTAGGCGGTGATAGTCCCGGCAAGACAGAACTCGATCCTGCTGTCCTCCCAAGGGCTTCGGTCTTTGTGGAATACGTGCCGCAGACCCGGGAAGAAGGTGAGATTCAGCAGATGCCGGCTGATTTTCCGGTTGTCGAGCTGTGGCAGGTCCTGACGGGGGTCGCTCCGGGCCGGGTTGGGCCCGATCAGATCACCGTGTTCGACTCCGTGGGGTTTGCCCTCGAGGATTATGCTGCGCTTCGCTTCCTTCGCGCTGCAGCGGAACGCTTTGGGGTGGGCTCGTGGGTGGACGTCACTTCCTCGCAGGATGATCCAAGGGATTTGTTTGGATGGTGGCTTGCGCAATCCGTGCACGAGCCCGAAGCGGTGCGTGCGTAAGGAGTGGCCATGACTGGGTCTGCGGCTTCACCTGTAGTGGCGTTGATCGGTGTGCCGACCGACATTGGCGCGGGAACCCGCGGGGCTTCCATGGGCCCCGAGGCGCTGCGGGTAGCCGGGTTGGCGCGCGCCTTGCAGGGGCGCGGCTGTACCGTCATGGATACCGGAAATCTTGCCGGGCCCGCCAATCCCTGGCTACCGCCAGATCAGGGATATCGTCACCTTGCGCAGGTAGTTGAGTGGAATCGGCGTATTCACGCCGCCGTGAGGGAGCAGATGCAAGCAGGCCGACTGCCCATGATGTTGGGCGGAGACCATAGCCTGGGTGTCGGGTCGGTCGGAGCAGTGGCGCGCTATTGTCATCAACGCCATCAGCCTTTGCGCGTGTTCTGGCTCGATGCGCATACGGATTTCAATACGGTGCAACTCACCCCCAGTGGCAACATTCACGGCATGCCGGTGGCCTGCCTGTGTGGCTTTGGGCCCGACGAGCTGGTCTGTCTGGGCGGGGCTGAACCCGCCTTGGTCCCTGATGAGATGCGGATGATCGGAATTCGCAGCGTGGATGCTGGAGAGCGCGAATTCGTCTATGCGCAGGGGCTGGACGTCTACGACATGCGGGCGATCGATGAATGGGGCATGCGGGCGGTGATGGAGGCTGCGCTGGCGGACTTGCCGGTTGATGCTCACGTGCACGTGAGCTTTGACGTCGATTTTCTCGATCCCGGTTATGCGCCTGGCGTTGGGACCACGGTGCTCGGGGGCCCTACGTGGCGCGAGGCTCAGTTGTGCATGGAAATGCTGGCGGACACCGGTCGTGTGGGGTCGGTGGACATCGTGGAGCTCAACCCGGCCCTGGACGTGCGTAATGCTACCGCGCGGGTGGCCGTGGAACTCATCGAAAGCCTGTTCGGGAAGCGCACCCTGATGGGCCGGCGCACGGGTTTGGCCGGCCCCCGTGCGGGGGTCTCCTGAGCGCGCCATAGGTCAAGGGTGTGTTGCCAGCTGACGAGCGATATGACGGCCGCCATTGACCCAGGTCCGCCACGCAAGCCAGAATTTGCGGATGGGAGTGAGCGCGATACGCTGGTCCAGCACGTGCCAGCCATCGCGTTCCAGTTCACCCAGCAAGGTCCAATGGATGGCGGCGAGAATCAAGTTCGGGCGCTGCGCCCGCCTGTCCGCTTCGTCCAGCAATTGCATGGCGTCACGGTAGAGTGCTCGCGTGTCCTTCAGCTCCTCGCCCATCAGCGCCTGAAATTGAGCCGAGTAATGTCCATCCAGTACTTCGTTGACGGTCACTGAATGACGATCCATCGCGTCTGCGGGCAGGTAGATGCGCCCGCGACGCGCGTCTTCACCTACGTCGGCGAGGATCGTGCTCATTTGCAGGGCAATTCCCAGTGCTTCGGCAAACTTCATGGCGGATGGTGAGGGTTCTCCCAGGATTCCCGCCGTGAGACCGCTGATCCGGCCACTGGCAAGCCAGCAGTACTGCTGAAGTGCAGCCCGATCCGGATAACGGAACTGGTCCAGGTTGCGCTCAGAGGCTTCGATGACAGCATAGAAAGGATCTGCCGTCAGCGCGCAGGCAGCGATATGGGGTGTCAGCGCGATCGCCACAGGGTGGTCGGGTTTGCCGCCAAACATGAGCTCGACCTGGCTGCGCCACCAGGCGAGCTTCATGCGTGCCACAGAGGCCTCGGTGGTTTGTTCCACGATATCCTCGACCTCACGGCAAAAGGCTTGCAGTGCAGTCATGGCCCGCCGTTGTGCGGGGGGCAGGAACAGGAAGGCATAGTGGAAACTCGTACCGCTTTGGGCGGCCTTGTTCTTGCAGTATTCGTCGGGAGTCATGGCGGTGAAGCGAGGAATTGATCCGTGAGATCGCGTTGGATGGCAGGCAGTATACTGAGCGCGGCCTGCCGCTGTGGGTGGTGCCATTCTAGCTTTTGGGGGATTCCATGCCTCGCCCGATTCTGGCGACTCTAGACACCGAAGCCTTGTCCCACAACTTGCACGTCGTACGCCAGCATCTGGCTCAGGATGCGCAGGGCCAGGCCCCGTTCATCTGGGCCGTCATCAAGGCGCATGCCTATGGTCATGGGCTGGACGTGGCCTTATGCGGCTTTGCCAAAGCAGATGGGCTGGCCATGCTGGATTTGGACGAAGCCATCCATTGCCGAGAATCAGGCTGGAAGGGGCCGCTGCTATTGCTCGAAGGTTTTTTTGAGCCGGCGGATATTTCTGTTCTTCAGCAGTACGGTATTGCGACCACCTTGCATTGTGCCGAGCAACTGTCCATGCTTGAGGCCACGCCTGCCGTGCGCGGCTTGAATGCTTTCGTCAAGCTCAACAGCGGGATGCATCGGCTGGGTTTCCAGCCCGATGAATATCGTGCGGCATTTGATCGGGCACTGGCATTGAAGGCATCAGGGGTTTTGGCCGAGATCGGCAAGATGACTCATTTCGCACGCGCCGATGACGATCCAGACGTCACGTCCGAGCAACTGGCACGGTTTCAGCGGGCGACTCAAGGTTTGCCGGGGCCGGTGAGCGTATGCAATTCGGCCGCCACGCTCACACCAGGTTTCGCCGCGCACGTGACCGATCATGCGCAGTGGGTGCGCCCGGGCATCTGTCTATATGGCGCGTCGCCTTTCGCGGATCGCTCGGCTGAATCTCTGGGTTTGCGTCCGGCCATGACGCTCAGCGCCCAGTTGATCAGTGCCCACGTATTGCCGGCCGGTGAGGCGATCGGGTATGGGCAGACGTTCAGGGCCACACGGGCCACTCGGGTGGGTATCGTGGCCTGTGGATATGCCGACGGCTATCCCCGGCATGCCGTCACAGGCACCCCGGTCACAGTGGCGGGGGTCCGCACGCGTCTGCTGGGGCGGGTATCCATGGATATGCTTGCCGTGGATCTTGACCCGGTACCGCAGGCCCATGTGGGCTCGCCCGTTGTACTCTGGGGGCAGGGCGGGCCTTCGGTCGACGAGGTCGCCCAGTCGTGTGGCACTATTGGCTATGAACTGCTTACGGCCGTGATGCCTCGTGTGCCACGCCAGGTGTCAACCCGTTCCACTCTCGGAAATTCATAATGAAAAACAGTTGTGTGCTCGTGACGGGTGCCACCAAAGGCATAGGCTGGGCCATCAGTCAGCGGCTGGCCGACCAAGGTTGCCATGTGGTGGGCCTCGCACGCAATACCGCCGACATCGACTTTCCTGGCTATCTGTATGCCTGTGATCTGGCCAATGCGGGCGAAACCGAAGAACTGCTGCGCGCCATCCGCGAGAAATATCCGGTCGATGCCGTCGTCAATTGTGTGGGACCGGTCATGGCAGAGGCCTTGGGCGAGGTCGATCTGGCTTCACTCTATCAGTCGTTCGATCTGAACGTGCGCGTCGCTGTGCAAGCCGTGCAGGCCTTCGTGCCGGGCATGAAAGCACGCAAGGCGGGCCGCATCGTGAACATTTGCGGACGCGCCGTGTATGGGTCTGCGGGCCATACCAGCTATTCGGCTGCCAAGAGCGCTCTGCTCGGATGCACGCGGACCTGGGCGCTTGAGCTGGCGCCCTTTGGAGTGACGGTCAACGCCGTTTCACCGGGCCCCGTCGAGACGGGTTTGTTCAGGGACGAATACCCGGTGGGTAGCGACGCAGAAAAGACTGTCCTGTCGACCATTCCCATGGGGCGGTTGGGGCAGGCGGCCGAGGTGGCCGCCGCTGTCGTGTTTCTGCTGGGCGACGAAGCATCCTACATTACGGGCCAGGAGTTGGGGGTCGATGGGGGCGGTAGCCTGGCGGGCCGCTGATGGCCAAGGCAAAGACGCTTTTTCTGTGCACGGAATGCGGAGCGGCCTGCGCCAAATGGGAGGGGCGATGCCCCCATTGCGGGGCCTGGAACACGCTCCAGGAAACGCGTGAATCAGCCGCACCATCGCATCGATTTGCGCCGCTTGCCGGCAGCACGCCCGTGCGGCGCCTGGCCGACATCGAGGCCCATGAGCAGATCCGTAACCCCAGCGGCATCGAAGAATTCGACCGTGTGCTGGGCGGTGGGCTGGTCGCAGGAGCGGTCGTGCTCATTGGGGGCGACCCTGGTATTGGAAAATCCACTTTGCTGCTGCAGGCCTTGGCCAGTCTTTCTGAGCGCGGGCCCGTCCTGTATGTCACGGGTGAAGAATCCGCCGAGCAGGTGGCGCTGCGTGCGCAGCGCCTGGGCGTGTCGGGTGATGGGGTCGACCTTTTAGCCGAAATCCGGCTGGAACAGATCATCGATGCCCTCACGCAGCGCCAGCCCGGCGTGGCCGTGATTGATTCCATTCAGACTGTGTATTCGAGTGAGCTGACGGCCGCACCGGGATCTGTATCTCAGGTGCGAGAGTGTGCAGCGCAGCTTACGCGGATCGCGAAACAGACGGGCATCACGCTGATCATGATCGGACACGTCACCAAAGATGGTGCGCTGGCCGGGCCTCGTGTCCTCGAGCATATCGTGGATACCGTTCTGTACTTTGAGGGCGACACCCATACCTCGTTCCGCCTGGTCCGCGCGGTCAAGAACCGCTTTGGCGCCGTGAACGAACTCGGCGTCTTCGCCATGACGGATCGTGGCCTGCGGGGAGTGAGCAATCCCTCAGCCCTGTTTCTGGCC
This sequence comes from Castellaniella sp., assembly GCF_036379515.1. Taxonomy (GTDB): domain Bacteria; phylum Pseudomonadota; class Gammaproteobacteria; order Burkholderiales; family Burkholderiaceae_B; genus Castellaniella. Next base: position 27,098 of record NZ_DASVGN010000002.1, on the reverse strand, counting down.
GGCCATTCCAAGGACGTGGCAGGTTCTTGCGTGATGGCGACACAAGAAGGCACGCGCCCGTTGATGGTCGAGGTACAGGCTTTGGTGGATACTGCTCACGTTCCCAATCCGCGCCGCCTGTCGGTGGGGCTGGAAAGTAGCCGGCTTGCCATGCTGCTGGCCGTCCTGCATCGGCATGCCGGGATTGCAACCTACGACCAGGACGTGTTCGTCAATGCCGTGGGCGGGGTGCGCATCATGGAACCAGCAGCCGACCTCGCGGTGGCGTTGGCCATGATCTCGTCCATGCGCGACCGGCCGCTGCCACCTCGGTTGTGCGCTTTTGGCGAAATCGGCCTGGCGGGCGAAATTCGGCCGGCGCCACGTGGGCAGGAACGCCTTCGGGAAGCCGCCAAGCTGGGCTTCGAGTGTGCCGTCATCCCGCGTGCCAATGTGCCGCGCCAGCCCATTGAGGGCCTGCAGGTCCACGCGGTGGATCGGATCGAAGACATCCTGGCTGTGCTGAACGAGAGTGCTTGAAGTGGCTGGCATCCTGTGGCTGATCCCGGCCTGCCTGGTGGTGGGTGGGCTCATCGGATTTTCGGGCGGCGTCGTGGGGATTGGCGGCGGCCTGATTGCCATTCCCTTGCTGGGCCTGGTATTGGGTTACCCGCAGCAGGCGGCGCAGGGCACGGCATTGGTGATGGTGTTGCCGGCCGTACTGCTGACGGTGCGCAAGTATCACCAGCGTTCACCCATTGATTGGCGTTCCGCGGCGGCGGGTGCCGCCGGCTCCATTTTCTTCACCTGGGTGGGCGCAAAAATCGCCCTGGGCCTGGATCCTTGGCTGCTGCGCCGCATCTATGCGGGCTTTGTTTTCGTGATCGCGCTGTTCTATTTCCGTGAGAGCCTGGGGCGGCGCGCGCGTTCGACGCCGCCCGGAGGCTACCGCGAGGTCTCGCAGACGCCTCGGCGATGGTATTTCCTGATTGGTATTCTGGCCGGGCTGACGGGCGGTATCTTCGGGGTAGGCGGCTCGGTGCTGTCGGTGCCGTTCCTGACCACGTTCTTTCGTCTGCGTCAGACCTCGGCGCAGGCGCTGGCGTTGACCATGATCGTGCCTGGTACAGGGGTGGCACTGGCAACCTATGCCGCCCACGGTCAGGTGCACGGTCTGGTCGGCATTCCGCTGGCGATCGGCAGCCTTCTGTGTGTGCCGTATGGCGTGCGCTTGGCCTATTCGCTGCCGGAAGCGCGCCTGAAGCTCATCTTTGCCTGCATGCTGCTCATCATCATGGGGCTGTTGCTGCTGAAGGGGTCTGCATGAACGTTTCAATGCGTAATTCTGCAGGCCTGATCCCGGCCGGCTGGGTGCTGCAATCGTACGCAGACGGCGCGCTGTGCGTGCCGGCGCGCTTTGCCCCTCGGGCTTCGCTCGCCTGGTTCGATGTCCGGCGCCCGGATGCCGTGCCGGTGGCGGAGGGCGGCCGCCAAGCGGCCTGGTTCGTCGAAGGTGCCCAGGGTCCCGCCGTCCTGCGCCATTACCGGCGCGGCGGCCTGCGGGCCCGACTGGGACGGGAATCCTATTTCTGGTTGGGCCAGGGCAAGGTGCGCTCTTTTGCAGAAGTCCGCATCCTGGGACATCTGCGTCAGGCGGAGGTCCGCGTGCCAGCGCCTCTAGGGGCCGCCTATTGGCGTGCCGGCGCCTTTTATCGCAATGCCATTCTGGTGGCGCGCATTCCGGGCGCGCAGGCCCTGGCGGGCCGCCTGGATCGCGCCGACCCCGTGGCGGTCGCGCGGTCAATCGCAGCCATGCACGACGCCGGCGTCTGGCACGCCGATCTCAATGCCTTCAATATTCTTTTCGACGCGCAGGATCAGGTCTGGCTGATCGATTTCGACCGTGCGCGGATGGGGCCGGTGTCGGCAGGGGGGCGGCGCGACAACTTGTTGCGCTTGCGCCGGTCGCTGGTGAAGGTTTGCGGCGATCGCGGACAGCGGTGGTGGGAAGGGTTGGAGTCAGCTTGTGCGTGGTGCCAGCACCTGCCGTGATGGGCAGATCTTGCGCATCACGCAGATAGGCCAGTGCCTGTGTCGCATGTGACGGCTCTGGCATTAATTACAATACCTATCCCAATTTCTACCGGGCGTCTCCATGCTTACTCAGGACCAACTCAAACAGCAAGTCGCTCAAGCGGCGCTGGACTATGTTTTGCCTCAGCTGCATCCTGACAGCATCCTGGGCGTCGGGACGGGGTCCACGGTCGATCGCTTCATCGATCTGCTGGCCGCCCACCGCTCGGATTTTCAGGCAGCCGTCTCCAGTTCCGAGCGCAGCACGCAGCGGCTGCGGGCAGCGGGCATTCAGGTTCTGGATCTGAATGAAGTCACCAGCCTTGCGCTGTACGTGGATGGTGCCGATGAGCTGGATCATCAGCTCAACATGATCAAGGGGGGCGGCGGGGCGCTCACGCGTGAAAAGATCGTGGCCTCTGTGGCAGACCGTTTTGTCTGCATCGTGGATGAATCCAAGCTCGTCGAACGGCTGGGGCGTTTTCCGCTGCCCGTCGAAGTCATTCCTCTGGCTCGAGAAGCGGTCGCTCGCGAAATTCGTTCGCTCGGTGGCCAACCCCGGTTGCGTGAGGGGTTCGTGACCGACAACGGCAATCAGATCCTGGACGTGGCGGGCCTGCAGTATGACAATCCGGCCGAGTTCGAGGCGGTGCTCAACAACGTTCCAGGTGTGGTGAGCTGCGGGTTATTCGCCATTTCGGGTGCGCAGATTGCGTTGGTGGCGGGGCAAGCCGGCGTGTCACGGCTCGAACTCCAGGAGTAACCCGTCTGTCATCAGACGGTCACATCGCCCTGTTATGCTCGCCTTCACAATCGACATGCAGGGTGCTACGCTTTGCGATCATTTGGATGCCACGTCTGCAGGACACAGGAAATCGGCCATGCTGGAACATACCAACAAACAATTTCACGCTGAGCTCGAGGCGACGCGCTCCATGTTTCTGCAGATGGGCGGGCTGGTAGAGTCCATGGTGCTGGACGGCAGCCGTGCGCTCTCCGAAGGCGAGCTGCAGTTGGTGGATCGGGTCCGTGAACACGAGCGTCAGGTCAACCAGTTCGAAGTCGATATCGACGAACGGATTGGCCAGCTGATTGCGCGCAATCAGCCTACGGCGGTCGATCTGCGGCTGCTCCTGTCGATTTCGAAAATGCTCACCGATATGGAGCGTTGTGGCGATGAAGCCGAGAAGATCGCCAAGGTCGCGCGCCGACTGCACGAAGAAGATTCATCCTACGAACCAGTCGTTGAGCTGCGGCACATGGCAGATGCCGTAGCCAGCATGATTCGCGCCGCCTTGGATGCCTTTGCCCGCGAAGATCCAGTGGCGGCGGCCGAGGTCGTCCGTAGTGACAAGGATGTCGACAAAGAATGGAAGGCCTCGTTGCGGCATATGATCACCTACATGATCGAAGACCCGCGGACCATTTCACATTCCATCGACTTGATCTTCATTGCCCGAGCGCTTGAGCGCATTGGTGACCATGCCAAGAACATGGCGGAAAGAGTCATCTACATGGTAAGAGGCGATGACGTACGCCATACCGGCGTGAAGAATACCGAGCGTATGGCGCGTGGCGAACCGCCCGAGCCTCGCGAGTAAGTGTTTCAACGGCTCTGCACGGTCGCAAGCACGGCACTCAGGCCTTTTTTCCAGTCTCGCTCCAAGGGCCCCAGAAGAGCCTCGAGCTTATGAGTGTCCAACCGACTGTTGGCAGGGCGCGGCTCGGGTGTCGGCCATTGGTCGGACCGAATGGCCTGCAGTGCGGGTGCCGGGCTCATCTGCCCGCACGCTTGTGCTTGGGCAAAAATTTCCTGCGCGAACTCGTACCAGCTTACCCAAGGGTTTCCCGAGAAATGGTAAATGCCTCCGGGCGTCGTGGCGCTGGGGCGCTGTACCAGTTGATGCAGCACGCGGGCCAGGTGACCGGCCCAGGTCGGGCCGCCGATCTGGTCCGCCACGACCTGCAAGGAGCGGTATTGTGCCCCGAGGTGCAGCATCGTGCAGACGAAGTTGGGCGGGTGATCGCTGAAAACCCAGCTGGTTCGCAGGATCAGGGCTGATGGATCTGCGCACAGCGCTGCCTGCTCGCCGAGCAGCTTGCTGCGCCCGTACGTGTTCTGGGGGGCGGTGGCATCGTCCTCGCGGTGGGCACGGTCTCCTGTTCCATCGAAGACATAGTCGGTCGAAATATGAAAGAGCCGGACGCCCCGCGAGGCACAGATCTGCGCGAGCAGGCCGGGCGCTCGCGCGTTGGCGGCCATGGCCAGGTCGGGTTCTCGGGATGCACGATCAACGGCGGTATAGGCTGCTGCGTTGATGAGGGCATCCGTCGGGTGTGCGTCCAGCCAATGTTCGATGGATTGCGCCTGGGTGATGTCCAGCTGCGCGCGCGTGGTGAAGTGGTAGTGGGCGGATGCAACTGGTAGCGCCTGCAGCGCCCGCCCCAATTGCCCGTTGGCGCCGGTGACCAGGATCTGCAGCTCTTCCGGTCGCGTTCTCATCAGTGGCGGCAGGGCGCGTCGTCGTGCAGGCCCAAGCGTTCGCGCTGATAGCTGCCGTTCTGCACGCGGCGGCACCAGGTGCGGTGGGTCAGATACCATTGCACGGTCTTGCGCAGGCCGCTGGCAAAGGTTTCCTGAGGGGCCCACCCTAGTTCACGGCCAATTTTGCCAGCATCGATGGCATAGCGGGCGTCGTGGCCAGGCCGATCGGTGACGTGGGTGATCAAGTCGGCATAGTGCGCCACTCTAGCCGGATGCATGGGAGCGAGTTCTTCAAGCAAGGTACAGATGCTTTGCACTACATCGATGTTGCGTTGCTCGTTGTGTCCGCCGATGTTGTAGGTTTCTCCCGGTACCCCGGTTTCGAGCACGCATTGCAAGGCCCGGGCGTGGTCTTCGACGTAGAGCCAGTCACGGACCTGCAGTCCTGCGCCGTAGACGGGCAAGGGCTGTCCTTCGAGGGCGTTGAGAATGACGAGTGGAATCAGCTTTTCCGGAAAATGATAGGGCCCGTAATTGTTGGAGCAGTTGGTGATGAGTGTCGGGAGCCCGTAGGTGCGATGCCACGCGCGGACCAGGTGGTCCGAGGCGGCCTTGCTGGCCGAATAGGGCGAACTGGGCGCGTACGCCGTCGTCTCGGTAAAAAGGTCTGTCGTCCCTGCCAGGTCGCCGTAGACCTCGTCGGTTGAAATATGGTGAAAGCGAAACGCCGATCGTGCAGAAGGTGACAACGTCAACCAGTAGTGGCGTGCGGCCTCAAGCAGGGTGGCGGTTCCGACGACGTTGGTCTGGATGAAGGCTGAGGGTCCGTCGATCGAGCGATCGACGTGAGACTCGGCCGCGAGATGCATGACGGCGTCGGGTTTGTGTTGCGCAAATACGCGTGCGAGGCCCTGGGCATCGCAGATGTTCAGATGCTCGAAGGCGTACCGGGGCTCGCCTGTGACTGACTCCAGCGATTCAAGATTGCCCGCGTAGGTGAGCGCGTCGACGTTGACTATTCGATGAGGCGTGTGGGCCACGAGATGTCGGATGAGCGCCGAGCCAATGAAGCCTGCACCGCCTGTGATGAGAACCTTCATAGACGCTTGATGAAGACCAGGCTGTTGCGCGAGCGGTTGTAGTGCGCCGCTTTTTCGTGGGGAAGGTCCGAGACCCCTCCCTGCACGAAGCCGCGTTTGAGAAACCAGTGCGAGGTCCGGGTGGTGAGCACGAACAAGCGCCGCGCACCCAGGGCACGTGCGCTGGCCTCTGCGTGGCGCAAGAGCTTTTCGCCGTCGCCCACCCCTTGCCATTCGGGGTGGACGATGAGGCAGGCCATCTCGGCCATGCTTTCCTTCACGTAAGGGATCAGCGAGACGCAGCCATAGATCACGCCGTCGTGTTCCAGGACCGTAAAGCGTTCGACGTCGCGTTCGATGATCGCACGGCCGCGTGGTACCAGTGTGCCGTCGGCTTCCAGCGGTTCGATGAGCTGCACAATGGCGCCCACGTCATCGGCCACGGCTGGCCGCAGGTCTTCAAGCGTGTCTTCAACCACCATGGTGCCCACCCCGTCGTGGGTAAAGATTTCGAGCAGGATGCTGCCATCCAGGGTGTAGGGCACCAAGTGCGCGCGCGCGACGCCGCGTTTGACCGCCAGCGAGGCGTGTCCAAGGAAAGCAGCCGTGTCTTCGTCGAGCACGTTTTGGGCCAGCAGCTCGTCGGCGTCATTGCGGGCCAGTTCGGTGTCTACCGAGCCGTCGGTCTCGGTGACGGTCCGGTTCTGCGTGAGGAAGATGAGCTTTTCCGCCCGCAGCGCCACGGCCGCGTTGGTGGCCAGATCTTCCATCGCCAGGTTGAAGGCTTCTCCGGTGGGTGAGAAGCCCAAGGGCGAAAGCAGCACGATCGCGCCCTGGCTGATGATGCTGTGCATGGCGTCCACGTCCAGCTTGCGGACCGTCCCGGCGCGCTTGTAATCCAGGCCGTCGATCACGCCAACCGGCCGGGCCGTGACGAAGTTGCCCGAAATGACACGAATCTTGGCGTGCGACATGGGCGTGTTGGGCAAGCCCTGGCTGAAGGCGGCCTCGATGTCGAGGCGGATTTCGCCCGCAGCCTCTTTGGCACATTCAAGCGCTTCCGGGCTGGTGGGTTCGGTGCCGCGTCCAAACTGCTGTGTGCTGTAGCCCTTCAGGCGCAGCTGTTCGTTCACTTGGGGCCGCGAGCAGTGCACCAGGACCAGTTTGATTCCCAGCGCCGAGAGCAGGGAGAGGTCTGCGACCAGGTCTTCCAGGCCACCGTCCTGGATGAGCTCGCCGCCAAAAGCCACGACAAAGGTCTTGCCGCGAAAATCGTGCACGTAGGGTGCGACTTCGCGAAACCAGCGCACGAACTGTGCGGGTGCGAATTCGGGGGCATCCTGGGCGGAATAGGTATCGGTATCGTCAGAGCTCATGGCGGGCAGCGGGCAATGGGATTTGCGCAACTCCGAAATTATAATGACCGATTCATCTGAATTTTGCGCCTTGCGCAGGAATCCGCCGTTTTGTCGCAGACGCCTTCTTCCCGTTCCAAGGCTGCCGAAGGGCAGCAAACTCATCGTCAGGCGTCGCATGCGCCTGCAGCCGGTCGTCGTCGTCCGCCCTCCAGCACACAGCCGCAGGCGCCGTCAGGGGCCGGTGATCGGCCTTTGCCACCCATTCATTATCCGGAAGAACTGCCTGTCAGCGCCTGCCGCGAGCAGATCGCACAGGCCATTGCCAGCCACTCGGTGGTGATCGTGTGTGGCGAAACGGGCTCAGGCAAGACGACGCAGCTGCCCAAAATCTGTCTCGAGATGGGCCGTGGCCGTACCGGCATGATCGGCCATACCCAGCCAAGGCGACTCGCCGCCACGTCAGTCGCACAACGTGTGGCAGAGGAACTGCATACGGAAATCGGCGACTGGGTGGGGTATCAGATCCGCTTCAGCGAAAGAAGTGGGCCTGCAACGGCCATCAAACTGATGACCGATGGCATTTTGCTGGCTGAAACACAACGCGACCCGATGCTGAGGCGCTATGACACGCTCATCATCGATGAAGCCCACGAACGCAGCCTGAACATCGATTTTCTGCTGGGTTTCCTCAAGCGGTTGCTGGTGCGACGCAAGGATCTGAAGCTCATCATCACGTCAGCCACCATTGATGCCGATCGCTTTGCGCAGCATTTTGGAACCGAGGGCCGACCGGCACCCGTCATTCAGGTGTCGGGACGATTGTTTCCGGTAGAACTGCGTTATCGACCCGTATTGGAAGACGAACCCATCAGAGGCGAAAGTCCTCCCCATGGAGACGAAGAACGCGATCTCGTGGATGCCGTGGTAGATGGCGTGGACGAATGCGCGCACCATGGGGCGGGTGACGTTCTGGTGTTCCTGCCTGGTGAGCGCGAAATCCGTGAATGCTCTGAGGCGTTGCGCAAGCGTCACCCGGTAGGAGCCCAGATTTTGCCCCTGTATGCCCGCTTGTCACGTGCCGAGCAGGAGCAGATTTTTCATCCCCGCGGGAATGCCCGCCGGGTGGTCCTGGCGACCAATGTAGCTGAAACCTCGCTCACCGTCCCTGGGATTCGCTACGTCGTGGACAGCGGCCTGGCGCGTGTGAAACGCTACTCATGGCGCAGCAAGGTGGAGCAGCTGCACGTCGAGCCCATCAGTCAGGCCTCGGCCAATCAGCGAGCGGGTCGTTGCGGACGCCTTGGGCCTGGAGTCTGCGTGCGGCTGTACGCCGAAGACGACTTCAAGCAACGGCCGGCGTTTACCGACCCCGAGATCCTGCGCTCTTCATTGGCCTCGGTCATTTTGCGCATGAAAGCCTTGCGCCTGGACGATATCGAGGCGTTCCCGTTTGTCGAGCCACCTACGGGTCGTGCCATTGCGGATGGCTATCAGTTGCTGCAGGAATTGGGTGCCCTCGATGAGCACAATGCGCTCACCCCCGTGGGCAAGTCGTTGTCGCGTTTGCCAGTGGACCCGCGAATTGCGCGGATGATCTTTGCGGCGCACGAGCAGCAGTGCCTGACCGAAATTCTGGTGATTGCGGCAGCGCTGGCGATCCAAGATCCCCGCGATCGCCCTCTGCAGGCGCGTGAGGCCGCCGATAACGCGCATGCGCAGTTCAACGACAAGCAATCCGAATTCCTGTCGTGGCTCAAGCTCTGGAATTGGTATCGGGATCAGGTAACGCACAAGGCGTCGCAGCGCAAGCTGGTCGATCAATTACGGCTGCGCTTTCTGTCGCCCATGCGTATGCGTGAGTGGCACGACACTCATGTGCAGCTGCTGACGCTGTCCCGGGAGCAGGGTTGGCGGCTCAACGAGACACCCGCCACGCGTGAACAGATTCACCTGGCGTTGCTGCATGGCCTGCTGGGCAACATTGGCGTGAAGACCGAGAATGGCGGCCTGTACCAAGGGGCCCGCGACATCCGGTTTGCGATCCATCCAGGGTCTTCAATGGTCAAGAAGGCGGGTCGCTGGGTGCTGGCAGCCGAACTGGTCGAGACGACGCGTTTATATGCGCGCTGTGTGGCGCAGATCGAGCCCACCTGGGTAGAACGTGCCGGCGCCCATCTGTTGCGTCGAGCGTGGTCCGATCCTCGCTGGGAAAGGAAGGCCGGTCAGGTGGTTGCCAACGAGCGCGGTACGGTCTACGGCTTACCGGTCTACACCGGGCGACGCGTGCATTATGGTCGCGTCGATCCCAAGGCGGCACGCGAGATTTTCATCCGGGATGCCCTGGTACCCGGGGACCTTGAAACCGCCCTGCCTTTCGTCACTCACAATCGCAAGCTGATTGCATCCATCGAGCGGCTCGAACACCAAAGCCGACGGCCGGACATTCTGGTCGACGATGCGCTCATCTATGCGTTTTACGATCAGCAGATCCCGGGAGACGTCTGCCAGACAGCAACTTTGGAAGCCTGGTGCAAGGGGCTGGATGCGGCCGCGTCGGCCCGGCTGCGGCTCTCTCGCGATGACCTGATGCAGCACGATGCTGCAGGCGTGACCACCGAAGTATTTCCCAAGAGCCTGCATTGGTCAGGGGTCGAACTCGCAGTGGATTACCACTTCGAACCAGGGTCGCTGCGCGATGGCATGACCCTGACCGTCCCACTCTTTGCCTTGAACCAGATCGATGCTGCGCGCTGCGAATGGCTGGTCCCTGGCATGCTGAAAGAAAAAGCCCATTTGTTGCTGAAGTCTTTGCCGCAAAAATTGCGACGCCATTGCGTGCCCTTGCCGGACTATTCAAGCGGATTTCACGAGCGCTGGTTCGATCGCGAGATGAATCCCGGCACGGGTCTGCTCGATGCCTTGGCGCTCGATATCTGGGAGCAATGCCAGGTTCGGGTGCAGCCCACGGATTTCAAGCTCGAGACCCTGCCTGCGCACCTCTTCATGAACTTCAAGGTGGTCGACGAGCAGGGCCGCATGCTGTCCGGCGGGCGCAACCTGGATCAGTTGCGCGCCGAGCACGGCCGGCAGGCCCAGGCCTCGTTTCAGAAGCTGGCCGCCAAAGATCGCTCGGCATCCAAGGTGCTGGACCATGAAGGCATCCGCTCCTGGAGTTTTGGTCCATTGCCCGAGTTGCTTGAGATTCACCGCAATGGACAGTCGCTGGTGGGGTATCCCGCGCTGCGGGATCGTGGCGATTGTTGCGATCTGGACGTCTTCGATGATCCGCAAGAGGCGCGGCGCATTCACGCAGCGGGGTTGCGACGGCTGTTTCTTCTGGCACTGCGTGAACCGGTCCGCTATCTGGAAAAGAATTTGCCCGATCTCACCCGGACCGCCATGTTGTACCTGGATCTGGGCACGCGAGAGGAACTGCGCGATCAGATCATCGCCGCTGCTGTGGATCAGGCCTGTCTCATGGAGCCGTGGCCTGAAAGTGCGGAGGGCTTCGAGCAGCGCTGCCGGGACGGACGATCGCGTCTGAATCTTCTAGCCCAGGAATTGGCCCGGCTGGCCGGCGCCATCCTGGCCGAACGGGCAGCACTTGTGAAGAAGCTTGCGCAGGCGAGGCCCTGGCCCGAGGCAGCCCGTGACCTGAACCAGCAGCTTGCAGCCTTGGTGACCAAGGGTTTCATCCACGACACCCTGCCTGAGCAGCTCAAGCATCTTCCGCGCTATCTCAAGGCCGCTCAGATGCGGATCGAGAAGCTGCGTGAAGATCCCGCCAGAGACGCCCGACTGATGGCTGACGTTGCGCAATTGACAGTCCCATGGCAACGAGCCCTGGCGCAGCGCAAAGGAGCACCCGATGCGCAGTTGCGGGCCTTTCGCTGGCAACTTGAAGAGCTGCGCGTGGCCCTGTTTGCACAGGCGCTGCGTACGCCGTTTCCCGTGTCGGTCAAGCGCTTGCAAAAGGCCTGGTCCGCGATGCCCCGATAGGGGCTCACTGAGTACAATTCCCGCATGACTGAGTCTTCCGAAAATCCTCTGTTTGTCCATTTGCGCTGTCACACCGAATTTTCGGTGGTGGATGGCATTGCGCGCATTCCGGCGCTCGTCAAGCAGGCTCAGGCCTTTGGCCAGCCGGCCATGGCGATTACAGATCTTGCCAATCTGTTTGGCTGGATCAAGTTTTACAGGGCCGCGCGCAAGGTGGGCATCAAGGCCATCGCAGGCTGCGACGTATGGCTGGAGAACCCGGCAGACGAAGACAAGCCGTTTCGCCTGCTGCTGTTGGCCACAGGGCACGACTCTTATCTTGAACTCTGCGAACTGCTCACCCGTGCCTGGATCGAAAACGTCCGGCTCGACAAGGCCCTTGTGCGGCGCGAATGGCTGTCGGGCCGGCGTGGGCTGATTGTGCTTTCGGGCGGACGTGCCGGAGATGTAGGTTGTGCGCTCGAGGCCGGCCGTGCGGACGAAGCGCAGCGCCTGGCTCGGCAATGGGCTGCGGATTTTCCTGGCAGCTATTTCATCGAGTTGCAGCGCGCCGGCTTCGACGGTGATGAAGCTTACGTGCAGGCTGCGCTGCGCCTAGCGGCCGGGTCTTCTCTGCCCGTGGTGGCCACGCATCCGATTCAGTTTCTGGCGCCCAGCGATTTTCGGGCGCACGAGGCTCGAGTCTGTATTGCCGAGGGCGAGTTGCTGGGCAACCCCCGTCGTGTGCGCCGCTTTACGGCGGATCAGTACATGCCCGACAGCGTCGAGATGGCGCGTCGCTTTGCGGATGTTCCATCGGCCATTGCCAATTCGGTGCAGATTGCCTTGCGCTGCAATCTCACGTTGTCGCTGGGACATCCCCAGCTGCCGCTTTTCCCGACGCCAGAAGGCGTGTCCTTGGACGATTACATGGTGAAGCTCGCCAACGAGGGCTTCCAGCGGCGCATGGTGCAGCTGTATCCCGATGCGCAGGAGCGTGCGCGTCAGATGCCCAAGTATCAGGAACGCCTTGATCGGGAATGCAGCGTGATCGTGGGCATGGGCTTTCCGGGCTACTTCCTGATCGTGCAGGACTTCATCAACTGGGGCAAGAGTCATGGCGTTCCAGTGGGGCCGGGCCGTGGTTCGGGCGCTGGGTCGCTGGTGGCGTTCAGCCTGGGCATCACCGATCTGGACCCTTTGCGTTACGACCTGCTCTTCGAGCGATTTCTGAATCCCGAGCGCGTGTCCATGCCCGACTTCGACGTGGACTTTTGCCAGGACAACCGCGAGCGCGTGATCGAGTACGTCAAGGAAAAATACGGCCGCGACGCCGTGAGCCAGATTGCGACCTTTGGCACTTTGGGCGCCAAGGCTGTGGTGCGCGACGTCGGGCGGGTGCTCGAGATGCCCTACAGCGTCTGCGACAACCTCTCCAAGATGATTCCCTTCAATCCAGTGGACCCGTGGTCGCTGGATCGCACGCTCGAAAACGAACCTGCCTTCAAGGAGCGCTACGATACCGACGAAGAAATCCATGCGCTCATCGATTTGGCTCGTCCGCTGGAAGGCCTGACTCGCAATATAGGCATGCATGCGGGGGGGGTGATCATTGCGCCGGGCAAGCTCACGGATTTCTGCCCGCTCTATTGTCAGCCAGGCAGCGAAACCAGCGTGGTGTCGCAGTTCGACAAGGGCGACGTCGAAGACGCGGGCCTGGTGAAGTTTGACTTCCTGGGGTTGCGCAACCTCACCATTCTGGATTGGGCGGTGCGCTACGTGCGCGAGTTCAATCCCGACAAGCGTGATTTCGACCTGATGAGCCTGCCGCTCGACGATGCGGCGACCTACGAACTGCTGTGTTCGGCCAATACCACGGCGGTCTTCCAGCTCGAAGGCCGCGGGATGAAAGAGCTGCTCAAGAGCATGCAGCCCAACGTATTCGAAGACCTGATTGCTCTGTTGGCGCTCTTCAGGCCAGGGCCCCTGGAATCCGGGATGGTGGTGGACTTCGTCAACCGCAAGCACGGGCGCGCCAAGGTGGATTACTTTCACCCCGATCTGGAACCCGTGCTCAAGAGCACGTATGGCGTCATCGTCTATCAAGAGCAGGTGATGCTGATCTCCCAGATCATCGGGGGCTACTCGCTGGGCGGCGCGGATCTGCTGCGTCGAGCCATGGGCAAGAAGAAGCCCGAGTACATGGCGAAGCAGCGCAGCATCTTTCAGGAAGGTGCGGTCAAGAAAGGCTATGACGCCGATCTGGCCGCGCACCTGTTCGATCTGATGGAGAAATTCGCTGGCTACGGCTTCAACAAGAGCCACTCGGCGGCGTACGCGTTGATTTCCTATCAGACGGCCTGGCTCAAGGTGTACCACCCCGCCGAGTTCCTGGCAGCCACGATGTTGTCCGACATGGATGACACCGACAAGATTCAGGTGTTCTGGCGTGATGCGCTGGACAACAAGGTGGCAGTGCTGCCTCCGGATGTCAACGCGTCAGGTTATCGGTTTGCTCCCGTGGCCGATGAGTACACCGCTCAGGGCAAGCCCCCGCGCACTATCCGCTATGGGCTGGGTGGCGTCAAGGGCACGGGTCATGCTGCCGTTGATGCGATTGTCGCAGCCCGCGAAGAGGGTGGAGCTTTTGCCAGCCTGTTTGATTTCTGCGCGCGAGTCGACCGTCACACGGTCAATCGGCGCACCATCGAGGCGCTGATTCGGGCTGGTGCTTTCGATAGTCTGGAGCCCAACCGTGCGGCCTTGCTGGAGACGCTGGGCAGCGCTATCGAAGCAGCTGAGCAGGTGGCACGGGATGCCAATCAGTCTTCGTTGTTCGACGATAATGCCGGCGAGGTCGTGGCTGGCGAATTGGCCAGGGTCCTGCCGTGGGATCTCGAGACGCGGCTGACTCAAGAAAAGACCGCGCTGGGGTTTTATTTCAGCGGGCATCTCTTTGATGCGTGGCGCGACGAAGTCCGTCGCGTGGCACCCACGCCTTTGGCGCGCCTGGCACCCTCCAAGGGTAATCAATGGATCGCCGGCGTGTTGGCCGCCGTACGCCCTCGCATGACCAAGCGGGGCAAGATGCTGTATGCCTTGCTGGACGACGGCACGGCTCAGATCGAGGTCGCCATCTTCAACGAGCTCTACGAGCAATACCGCGCCATCCTCAAGGAAGATCGGCCACTGGTGATCCAGGGCCGCGTCAGCCATGACGATTATTCCGGTGGGTTGCGGATATCCGCCGACGATCTCTACGACTTGCAGCGCATCCGCGAAACCCGCGCGCGCAGCCTGCGCCTCACCTTGCCGTCAGCGCCCGATATCCAGAGCCTGCAATCGCTGCTCGCACCCTGGCGGGCCCCCGAACACAGCATTCCGGTGGAGCTGCGCGTTTCTGAGAACCAGTTTTCCTGTCTGCTGCGCCTCGGAGACGAATGGCGTGTGCGCATGGATGAATCACTGATTGCCAATGCCCGCAGCTGGCTGGCGCGTGAAAACGTCGAGATTTTCTACGGATGAGCCCGGTCCCTATTCGCGTCATCAGCCTTGCATCACGGCCGGATCGACGCGCGCAGATTGCGTCCCAGCTTGGCCGCCTGGAGCTGGCTGACTACCGCTTTCTGGATGCGGTCAACGGCAAGGCGCAACCCGATCATCCCTTGTTTGCGCATTACGATCCGGTCGCCCGGCGTCGTATCAAGGGCCGGGGTCGCGATCTCATGCCCTCCCAACTGGGGTGTTTTGCCAGCCATTATCTGCTGTGGCAAGAGTGTGTCTCATCGGCCCAGCCCATGATCGTTCTGGAGGATGACGCAATCCTTGGCGAAAATTTCAATGCGCTGCGTCGTTGCGCGGGAGAGCTCGCGGCGCGCTGGCCGCTCGTCTGGCTCAATGAGTATGACAAGGCGGGCAAGCAGGATGCTTACGTGCAGGTGGAGCATGTGGCATCGTTCGATCTGGTTCGCAAGCTGAAAGGGCATTCCTGTACTGTTGCCTATCTGATCAATCCTGTGGGTGCGGCCAGGCTTCTCGCGTACTGCGCGTCGTGGATCTACCCGGTCGACGACACCATGTTCAGGTTCTACGCCCATGGCGTTGGCAACTACGCGGTGCATCCCGCGTGCGTGACTCAGGATTACGAGATTCCGTCCGACATCCGCGGCGCCGCCCAGCCCCCGCCTTTGTCGTGGGCGGATATCGTACGTCGTGAAGCCTACCAGGTGCGTGACGATCTATGGCGGATGGCATACAACGTGCGGCTGCGGGCGCGGCGAGTGATCTCATGAGGCCGCTACGCATTCTGCACGCCGAGGCCGCTACAGGGTTTGCAGGCCAGGAGCGCTATATCTTCCGGTTGCTGCTGGCTTTGCGTGACCGAGGACATTGCGTGCAGGCCATCTGCCAGCCTCATGCACGCTTGACGACCGAACTGCAACGCGAGGGGGTGCATGTCGATACCCTCTACATGGATGGACTGTGGAATCACCTCAAGGGCTTTCCCCGCCTGGTACGCCTGCTGCGCAAAGCGCACCTGGACGTGGTGAACACCCACAGCCGACGTGAGACCTTGCTGGTGGGCAGCGCTGCGCGGGTGGCGGGGGTGCCGTTGGTGGTCCGTACGCGCCATTTGGCGAAGCCAGTGGGTTCGTTGCTGGCCTATACCCGGGTACCCAAACGTGTCATCACACCCAGTGAGTTCGTCCGCAGTTATTTGATCAGTCGGGGCGTGGATCCTGCGCATGTGGCGGCTGTGCCGCCTGCGGTGGATTTTCCCAACCCCATGCCAGCACCGGTGCTGCGTGCCGAACTGGGTCTGGATGCCCAAGCGGTGATCGTGGGCAGCGTGGGGGTGTTGCGTGCTGAAAAAGGGCATGAGCAGTTGTTGAATGCCATGCTGCCCCTGTTGAAACGTTATGGGCACCTGCACCTGGTGATTGTTGGCGGCGGGGATGCGGCAAAAGAGAAGTTGCAGGTTCAGGCGGCCGCAGCAGGAATGCAGCAAAAAGTTCATCTTCTGGGGACTCGAACCGACGTTCCCGCACTTTTGCCCGATTTTGATATCTTTGCGCTGGCTACGCATATTGAGTCTGCCGGGACTGCTTTCGCGGAAGCGGGGGCTGCAGGCATTCCTGTGGTTGGCACACGCGTGGGAGGCGTGCCGGAGATGCTCGAGGAAGGAATCAGCGGCCTGCTGGTGACACTCTTTGACGAAGGGGCCCTCACGCAGGCTCTGGAACGCTTGATCCTGGACCCGGCCCTGCGCCGCCAGATGGGACAGGCTGGCCGTCGTTACTGCCTGGAAGAGGGCCGGTTTACGCGCGCAGCTTTGGGCGAGCGCACGGAGCAATGCTACCGTCGGTGGCTGGAGGAGCTCGCCTGATGGCCGCACAGATCGTTCCCGTGCTGATGTACCACCATGTGCGCCCGGGCGGTGGCATGATTGCCACGACGCCGGAGCATTTCGAGGATCAACTGCGTTGGCTCGCCCGCCGTGGATACGCTGCGCTGACAACTGCTGAATTCGCGCAGCACCTGGAACACGGAGGCGCGCCGCGCCGCTCGGTCCTGATTACCTTTGACGACGGCTATCTGGACAACTGGGTGTATGCCGCCCCGTTGCTGCAGCGTTACGGCTTGCGAGCCACCGTCTTTGTGGTGACGGGGTGGCTTGGGCAGGGCGCCGTGCGTCCGCAGCTGGGCGAGGGCAAGGCGCTGCCGGAAACACCCGAGCACCATGATTGCGAGCGCCGCGTCGCGCAGGGGCAAGCGGATGAGGTGGCGCTGCGTTGGTCTGAGGTGCAGGCCCTGCGGGCCCAGGGTGTCATGGAGTTCCACAGCCATACGCACACCCATACACGCTGGGATCTTCAGGACGGTGACAAGAATGGCCACATGCGCGAAGAATTGCAGCAGTCGCGTCTCTGTCTGGCAAAGGAGCTGGGCGAGACGTCCGCGCACTTTTGCTGGCCTCAGGGCTATTTCGATGAAGATTATGTGCGCATTGCGCAGGAAGAAGGCTATCGGTATCTGTATACGACCCGAGCATTTGGCCGTAATCTTCCAGGGGCCGACCCGTTGTCCATCTTTCGCTTTGCCGTGCGCGACACGACGGGTGCGTCGCTGGGGCGGCGCATCCGGGTCGCAGCCAACCCCGTGCTTGCGCCAGTCTTCAATGGCTGGAAGCGCTGGAAGCGGGCCAACCACTATCGTGGCTGAACGCACCGACACCCCTCTTTGGGACATGGCATGACTCTTTCTGTCGTCATCATCACGAAGAACGAAGCCGCGCACATCGAGGCGTGTCTGGATTCGGTGGCGTTTGCCGACGAGATCGTGGTGCTGGATTCGGGTAGCACGGATGCGACTTGCGAGCTGGCGCGCGCCCGAGGTGCGCGAGTCGAGGTCTCGGACGACTGGCCCGGCTTCGGGCCGCAGAAGAATCGGGCCTTGGCGCTGGCAACGGGCGACTGGATATTGTCCCTGGATGCGGATGAGCGGGTGCCCGATGACCTCGCGCAAGAAATATGCAGGACCGTGTCGGCATCCCAGGCCAATGGCTATCGCATGGCGCGCCTGTCCAGTTTCTGTGGGCGTCCCATTCTCCATAGCGGGTGGTGGCCCGATTATGTCCTGCGGCTGTTTCGCCGGGGGGCAGGTCAATTTTCTGACGACCAGGTGCATGAGCATGTGCAGGTGCCAGGTAAGGTAGACACTTTGGCAGCGCACTTGCTGCACGACCCCTATCGCAGCCTGGAACACTTCATCGACAAGCTCAATCGCTACTCCACGGATGGTGCACTCAAGGCGTATGCGAAGGGCCGGCGCACGACAGTGCTGGGGCCCTTTGGGCATGCGAGCTGGACTTTCATTCGCCACTACCTGCTGCGTCGTGGGTTTCTCGATGGTTGGCAGGGCCTGGTTCTTGCTGGGATGGCCGCGACAGGCAGCTTCTATCGCTACGCCAAGCTCTACTGGCTTGCACGAAGCCGCGAGTGACTCTGGGTTCTGGCCAGGCGTGTGCAACCGGTCGGTCGCCTGCGTGTCGTAGTCGTCCCCTATAATTTCGCCATGATTCCCATCCTCATGTATCACCAGATTGGGGAGCCGTCTCCTCGGGGCAGTCCCTATCGCGGGCTCACCGTCCATCCAGCTGCATTTCGTCGCCAGATGACCTGGCTGCGGCGTCTGGGCTACCGCGGCCTGTCGATGCGTGAACTTCTTCCCTATGTGCGGGGCGAGCGGCACGGCAAGGTCATCGGGATCACTTTTGATGACGGCTATCGCAACGTGCTCGAAAATGCACTTCCGATCTTGCAGGCAGTGGACTTTACGGCCACCAACTATTTCGTGGTCCGGCAATTGGGGGGCGGCAATGTCTGGGATTATGCCGAGGGTGTGCCTCATGCTGATCTGATGGCCGAATCCGAGTTGCGGGCGTGGGCGCAGGCAGGGCAAGAGGTGGGTTCCCACACGCTCAATCATCCTGTGCTGCCCGCTTTGTCGCCTGAGCTTGCGGCCAACGAGATTCGGCATTCACGCGATGCCTTGCAACAGATTCTCGGCGCCCCTGTCGAATCGTTCTGCTACCCCTATGGCAAGGAATCGCTCGCGCTACGTGATCAGGTGCGAGCTGCCGGTTACAGCAACGCGACGACGACATCGGGCGGGCTTGCGCGCCCTGGCGACGATCTGATGGGCCTGCCCCGCATCGCTGTCGTGCGTACGACGAATATCCTGCGGTTCCTGCAAAAGTGCCTGACCTCGCTCGAAGACCGCCGCCGGATTCAGCGCGAGTCGGTGGCCTCGCATGACTGATTCGTCCCTCTCGATCGCCTTCGTCGTAGACCGCTTCGGCTCACGCTTTGGGGGGGCCGAAGCCTATGGCGTTTCGCTGATGCGCGAGCTGGTGGCGGCCGGGCATCAGGTGACGGTGTTTGCACGAGACTACGATCCCGCCTGCGAACTCAAGTTGCCGTACCGACCGATTGGCGTCAGCACACGCTGGCCAAGTTGGGTCCGCGTATGGCTGTTTGCGCGTCGCGCAGCGCGAGCTACTCACGCAAGGTTCGACATCGTGCATTCCCATATGAACGGCTGGTGTGGCGACGTGGAAGTCATTCATGTCACGCCCGTGCGTTTTCGGTGGCGCGTGCAGCCTATGCCTCACTTCAAGCGCAGCCTTTCTCGCCTGAGCCTTCGTGTACGCACCTATCTTCGGCTGGAGGCGCTCAGGGTGGAGACCCGGCCTGCCCATAGGGTGGTCGCCGTGTCGGACCTCATTGCGCATCAGCTGGCGCAGGCCTATGGGCCCCTGCTGGCAAAAGTCCCTGTGATTCCGCCAGGAGTCTCTTTGGCTGAGTTGGGCGACCCTGGGGAACGTGAGGCACTCAGATCCAGGCTGGGTGTGCCCCAGGGTGCGACCCTGTGCCTGATGGTGGCTCGCAACCCGATGCGAAAAGGTCTTCCCACCGTCTTGAAGGCGCTGGAGCAGTTGCCTGCAGAGGTGCATCTGCTCGTGGTGGGCGCCAATGCGGCGTCTCGAGAGTGTGTGGGCCGCAGCTCGCCCGAGGTGAGGCGGCGGGTTCACCTCGAAGCCGAGACCTCGCGTGTGGCACCGTACTATCAAGCGGCCGATGTCTTCGTTCACCCGACTCTCAACGACAGCTTTGGCATGGCCCCTTTGGAGGCTATGTCATTTGGTCTGCCGGTCGTCCTCAGCCCAATGCCGTGGTGTGGTTTTGCACAGTACGTGCAGGCTGGCACGAGCGCCCTGGTGTTGAGCCATCCGGAACGCGTGGACGAGCTGGTGCAGGCTGTGCTGCAGCTGCGAACCGATGCCGGGCTGCGCCAGAGGCTCGAGGCAGGCGCTGGCCAGGTGCTGGCGCGCCATGCCTGGCCGGAAGTGGCCAGGCAGTATCTGAATCTTTATCGGGAAATCCTGCGCGAACGCATGTGATCCTTGCGCGTGGTGGTTTTCAGGCCCAGCCGCGTACCCAGTACACCAGCATTCCCAGGTATTCCTTGACGATCGAACGGCTGGCGTTGAGCGTATGAAGGTCGGGTAGCCAGAACGAGAAATCGGGTTCGTCGGGGACCACGATCTGCGGCGGAGACGCAGCGGCCGTGGGGCTCAACCCTTGCCCTTGAAAACTCGCCATTGCGCGCGGCATGTGCAGCGCAGACGTCACCAGCAAAAAATGGGTAATGCCGCGTTTGCGCAGAATCTGCGCAGTGTAGAAGGCGTTCTGGTGAGTGGTCAGGCTGTGGTTCTCTTCGACGATGTCGGTGCTGGGCACCCCGTTGTGCTCCAATGCTGCCGCCATGGCCGAGGCCTCGCTGCGACCACCATCCAGGGCAGCACCCGAAACGATGATGAGTGGTGCGCGCCCCGCGTGATAGAGCTGGGCTGCCGTGTCGGTTCTGAGAATGGCGGTTTTGCCGTTGTAGGGTTCGAACCAGTTGCGACGTCCGCCCAGCGTATTGCCGCCCAGAACGACGATGGCTTGAGAGACGGGGAGTGCATCGGCTGCCTGGTGCGGGTATCGCTGTTCGAGCATGCCCCCCGCCCACAGCGATGATGATGGAACCGACCAGAACGTGATCCAGGCGATTGCAAGGGCCACCAGCAGGCTGGCCGTCTTGCGCCAGCGCACGATGAGCAGCAGCGTCGCTACGACCAGCAGTGTGACCGACAGGTTGAGCGGGATGATCAGATTGGCGAGAAATTCGGTGAAACTCATGCGGGATGGATGGTATGGAGTTGGGTCAGCGTGGCGGCGAGGACCTCAGGTCCTGACGGCCAGCGGTTCATGTTGCCGAGTCGAAGGGCTTGATTCGACCAGGGGCCCGTTCGACTTGCTTCAGTGACGCCAAAGAGCGTGATCTGGGACGCGCAGGCGGCGGCCGCCAAGTGTGAGACACCTGAATCATTGCACACGACGACAGCCGCGTGATGTGCAAGCTGCGCGAATGCGCCCAAGGTGAGTGGTTCAAGCAATTGCGCCGTAGGCGCTGTGCGCTGTGCCGCGACACGTTCTGCCGGTGGTGGCGCCATCACGACCTTGTAGCCTGCAGTTTGCAACGACCTCGTCAGTGTGTCAAAACCGTCCCAGACTTTGATGCGTCCGTGGTGCAGCCCGGTCGCAGTGGGTGCAATCAGCACGAACTGTCCGGGGGTGAGCTCCGCCTGCGCCATGGCGTGTTGTGCAAGCGATTCGTGGACGGGGTTTGCGCGCCAGGACAGTTCTGTAGGCGGGGTGGCCTCGGGGAGGGGCAGGCGCCAGGCCGAAAGGGCGAATCGCGTGAGGTGGAACCAGGATTGGACGGCGTGCATGGGCTCGTGTGGCTTGCGGCAAGGCCAACGCAGCAGTGGGCTGCGGCCGTCGTCGCGGTAGCCCGCACAAGGCAGGCCTGCAAAGCGGAATACCAGCGCGCTGGATAAAGAGTCGGGTAGCAGCAGCCCTCGTGCTTGTCGGTGGCCCGCCGCCCGCCTCGCAGCGTGCACGGCAGCGCGGTCGCGACGCCAGCGCCCTGTCATGGGGATGAAGCCCGCCAGCGGGTACGCAGCGAGCAGATCTTCGGCCCAAGGGCGCGCACAGACCGTCACCGGGCTGCCGGTCGCCAGCGCGGCCTCCAGGCTGGGCAGGCTCATGCAGACGTCGCCCACCCAATTGGGGAGGCGAATGTACAAGGCTGGGCTGGGGAGGGATGACGTCAACGCGCAGGCTCCGACAAAGCGTACCCGGCTTGTGTGCCCGGCACGCTAAAATGCGTGGTTTACAAGTATATAAGAGAGCACCTCGTTGATGACCCCCACGAGTCCCCCGGTCGATAGCCGACCTGTACGTCTGGACCTTTGGCGACAGATTTATCGTCGCCTGGGCAAGGACTGGAAGGTAGGCCTGCTGTCGCTGCTGCTCTTGAGCATTGCCTCTGCCACGCAACCCTTGCTGGCGGTCATCATGAAGCCCTTGCTCGACGAAGGCTTTACCGGGGCTGACCCTTCGTATGTCTGGTCAATTCCACTCGCAGTCATAGGCCTCATGCTGCTGCGTGGGGTGTGTACCTTTGGGGGTACCTATCTCATGTCCTGGGTGGCGAACAACATGCTGCTCGGCCTGCGCCGCGACATGTTCGAGCGCCTCTTGGGCATGGCAGATGAAACCTTTCGAAAGGGCGACCGCGGACGCCTGCTGAACCGCTTCACCATCGACGCGGGTACCGTCAGCGGCCTGTCCACCGAAGTCATTCGCGTCATCGTGCGCGAATCCTTGACCGTCGTGGCACTGCTTGCCGTGCTGCTTTACATGTCCTGGCAGCTGACGCTCATCGTACTCATCATGCTGCCACTTTCCGTCCTGACCGGGCGCTATTTCGTGCGCCGTCTGCGGCGTATCAATCGGGACACCATCAACATGAACGCCGAGCTTACCCGCGTGGTGTCCGAGGGCATTGCGGGGCAGCGGGTAATCAAGCTGTTCGATGGCTATGCCCGGGAGCGCGAACGCTTCGGCTATGTCAATGGGCGCTTGCGCCGCTTTGCGATGCGAGCGGCCAGTGCCGATTCGGCAATGTCACCCATCTCGCAGTTCTTCGTGGCGCTGTCGGTGGCGGCGGTCGTGGCCGTCGCGCTCTATCAGGCCAATCATCAGGGGCTCACGGTCGGCAGCTTTGCTGCCTTCATGGCCGCCTTGGGGCAAATTTTTGATCCGCTCAAGCGCTTGACCAATATCGCCGGGTCCACACAGCGTATGCTGATCTCTGCTGAAAGCGTGTTTACCCTCATCGATGAACCCACTGAAACGGACACAGGTACGCGTGTCGTCACTGGCCGTTTGCGCGGTGATGTCGAGTTTCGTGATGTCACGCATGTGTTTGCGCAAGGCGCAGCCAATGCGCTGAATTCCGTGTCGCTCACAGTGAAAGCGGGGCAAACAGTTGCCCTGGTGGGACGATCAGGCAGTGGCAAGACAACGTTGGTCAATATGCTGCCACGTTTCATCGCGCCGACCGAAGGGCAGGTGCTCGTCGACGGCATCGACGTGCGGGAGCTGCAACTCCACAGCCTGCGCTCTCAGTTATCGCTGGTCAGCCAGGACGTGGTGATGTTCGAGGGCACGATTGCCGAAAACGTGGCCTACGGGGTTCAAGGCGATGTTCCTCGCGATCGCGTACGAGCTGCTCTCGAGGCGGCGAGCCTGCTGGATTTTGTGGATGGCCTTCCGGATGGCCTGGATACCCAGGTGGGCAACAACGCCAACACTTTGTCGGGCGGCCAGCGCCAGAGGCTGGCCATTGCGCGTGCGCTCATCAAGGATGCGCCCATCCTGATTCTGGATGAAGCCACTTCGGCGCTGGATAATGAATCCGAGCGTCAGGTGCAAGCCTCGCTTGACCGGCTTATGGTAGGCCGAACCACGCTGGTGATTGCACACCGGCTGAGCACGGTCCAGAAGGCTGACCGTATCGTGGTCCTGGATGCCGGGCGAGTGGTCGAGACCGGCACTCATTCCGAGCTTCTGGCCCTCAGTGGTGTGTATGCCACCTTGTATCGCCTGCAGTTTCAGGACCCGGACTGATTCTTTGGAGTGTGCGATGAAAGCACTGTATGCACTGGCCTCGTTGGCTGCCTTGTGTTCCTGCGCAAACCAGCCTCAGGGGCTCACCCTTAATCAGCTGGAGACCTCGCAATACGAGGTGACTGAGCGCAGCCGCTTGCCAGTGGACTTTGCGGCTGTTCAGCAAAACCTTTTTCGTCACGCTGCGGTGTGCCATCAGACGTATGTCTTCCAGATGGAGCCGCGCGAGTCTTCTTACGCCGATGTCGTGTATCGACCCCAGCCGGGTGACGGATGGGATAAAAGTGTCGTTTTGCATCTCGTGTTGCTGCAGAACCGCACGGTGGACGTCAAGGCCTACAGCTATCGCCCGGGGCAGATGGAGCGGGTGCACAAGATGCTCACGGCCATCATGAAGCCCGATTCATGCGGCGTCGACAACAGCTGGGAAAACAAAATGGATCTTTGACGGGTCAGCGGTCACAGCAGCACCAGGTCGTATTGCTCCTGGCTGTATCCGGCTTCGACCGTGAGAGAAATCGGCTTGCCCACGAAATCGCCCAGCATGGCCAGGTGCTGGCTTTCTTCTTCCAAAAATAAATCCACCACTGACTGTGAAGCCACGATGCGGAATTCTTGTGGATCGAATTGGCGTGCCTCGCGCAGAATCTCGCGCAGAATCTCATAACACAGGGTGCGTGCGGTACGAATCGTGCCGCGCGACTGGCAGGTTGGGCACGGTTCGCACAGTTGGTGCGCCAACGAATCCCGGGTGCGCTTTCGAGTCATCTCGACCAAGCCGAGCTGACTGAAATTGCTGACCGTGACACGTGTGCGATCCGCTGACAGGGCCTTGTTGAGCTCCGCGAGCACCGAGGCCTGATGTGCCGGATCATCCATGTCGATGAAATCCAGCACGATGATGCCCCCAAGGTTGCGCAGACGCAGCTGGCGAGCAATGGCGACGGCTGCTTCCAGATTGGTCTTGAATATTGTGTCGTCGAAATTTCGGCCACCCACGTAGCCACCCGTGTTGACATCCACCGTCGTCAGCGCTTCCGTCTGATCGATGATGAGATAGCCCCCCGATTTTAATTCCACCCGACGTGAAAGAGCCTGTGCGATCTCCTGCTCGACGTTGGCCGTGTCGAATAGGGGCCGGTTGCCGCTGTAGTGGTGGATTCGATCGACCACCGACGGGGTGTAGTGCCCCGCCCATTCAAGCAGTTCTTGGGTCATGGCGCGCGAATCGACTTCGATGGAGCCGACTTCGGGTGTCACCATGTCACGCAAGACGCGTTGAGCCAAGGTCAGGTCGACGTAGACGGGGGCGGGGACGGACGATTGCTTGGTGCGGGCCTGGATGTTGCCCCAGAGCGTGCGCAGGTAGCTGATGTCGGCGGCGAGCTCATCGTCGCTCGCCCCTTCGGCCTGGGTGCGCACGATGAAGCCCCCTGGCTCCCCTTCCGGTCTCAGGGCCTGTACCCGTTCGCGCAGCGCGTCCCGCTCGGCTTCGTCGCTGATGCGCTGGGATACCCCGATGTGTGGCTCGTGGGGCAGATACACCAGCATGCGGCCGGCGATGCTGATGTGGGTGGAGACTCGGGCACCCTTGGTGTTGATGGGGTCCTTGATGACTTGCACGAGCAGGGGCTGCCCTTCGAACAGCAGCTTCTCGATGGGCGTGGCGGCCAGGTGTTCGGCAGTGGTGCGCGTGTGGCGGTTCTCACGCAGATCAGCCACATGGATGAATGCGGCTCTTTCGAGCCCGATATCGACGAAGGCGCTTTGCATCCCGGGCAAGACCCTCGCGACACGCCCCAGGTAGAGATTGCCGACGAACCCACGCTGGATGTTGCGCTCAATGTGCAGCTCCTGGACGATACCCTGAGACGTCAGCGCGACACGAGTCTCAAAAGGCGTCTGGTTGATCAGGATGTTTTCGGCGGCGGACATGAGGCAGACCTGTAACCATGGATGAACCGGCTCCACTATACTCGCCACAGCGCTGCGGTCAGGGCGCCGCGTGCCCGCAGGGTCGCGCGGCTGCATCGTTCGCTTTGACTCGGCAGTCGGTGGCAAGCCAATCCGGCGAAACCATGAAGGAGGTTCTGGGTGAGAGTGGTCGGCACGGCGCTCGAAGGCGTAAAAATCATAGAGCCCCGGGTTCATGCGGATTCGCGGGGCGATTTCCTCGAAACCTACAGTGCTCGGCGCTATCGCGAACAGGTTGCGATCGAACTCCCGTTTGTTCAGGACAACGTGTCGCGGTCGGGGCGTGACGTGTTGCGGGGTCTGCACCTGCAGCTCAGGCGCCCACAGGGCAAGCTCATCCAGGTGCTCGAAGGGAGCGCTTACGACGTCGTCGTCGATTTGCGGGCCGGCTCTGCGACCTTCGGTCGCCACATAGGGGTCGCCCTCTCTGAAACGAATCGTCGCCAGCTCTGGGTCCCCCCAGGGTTTGCCCACGGGTTTTGCGTGACGGGCGAGGTGGCGCTCCTCCACTACAAGTGCACTGACTACTACGATCCACAGGACGAATCCGGGCTTGCCTGGAATTGCCCGGTGTTGAATATTGACTGGCCCGTGCAGTCCCCGGTCTTGTCTGAAAAAGATGCTCGATATCCAGGCTTGAAAGACTGGCTTGCGTGTCATAAAAGAGCTGTGCTATAGTTCGGTCTCTTCGCTGCAGGGCACCTGGTGTTAACCCTAGGGTAACAGGTGGTTTGAAGCTCCAAGTCATTGATTTGCAGGCGTTTAGCCCAGTCGATGGTGGGGGGGTTCAGGGCAGGGAAGGGCCGGTGAGAATCCGGGTCTGGCTTGACGATGAAACGTTTTTTGTGTTTTAATCTCTGGCTCGATAGCAAGACGTGAAGTGCAGGTTTTTCGGGTTTGGGTTCTGGATTTAAGTTCTGGGTTCCTCGCTTGACAAGCTTTTAAAAGTACTTCATAATCTCGCTTCTTCGCTTTTAAAGCGAAACGTTCTTTAAAAACTTAACAGCCGATAAGTGTGGGCGCTTTGGGGTGTGGGGTGCAGGAAGTTCTGGCACAACGCTGTACCAAGTGCTCACATAGAACAGAAATGAAGAAGTAAGGTTTGATTAGTCAGACTTGTCTTTTTCTTTTTGAGTGATGCATAGCGAACGTATGACCCGTTCTACTTCGGTAGATGGGAAGTACACAAAACAGAGATTGAACTGAAGAGTTTGATCCTGGCTCAGATTGAACGCTAGCGGGATGCTTTACACATGCAAGTCGAACGGCAGCACGGAGAGCTTGCTCTTTGGTGGCGAGTGGCGAACGGGTGAGTAATGTATCGGAACGTGCCCAGTAGCGGGGGATAACTACGCGAAAGCGTGGCTAATACCGCATACGCCCTACGGGGGAAAGGGGGGGATCGCAAGACCTCTCACTATTGGAGCGGCTGATATCGGATTAGCTGGTTGGTGGGGTAAAGGCCCACCAAGGCGACGATCCGTAGCTGGTTTGAGAGGACGACCAGCCACACTGGGACTGAGACACGGCCCAGACTCCTACGGGAGGCAGCAGTGGGGAATTTTGGACAATGGGGGCAACCCTGATC
>NZ_DASVGN010000001.1:0-9721 GCF_036379515.1 Castellaniella sp. | reverse complement strand
CGCGACAGTGGCTGGATCACCGTATTACCCGAGGTGGTGGTGCAAGACGAGCTGCACTCGGGCGAGCTGGTCCACGTGGGCGAGTCTTCGCAGCTGACCGAACATTTCTACGCCATCACCACCCAGCACGGACAGCCGGTGGGCCCTCTGAACCAGCTGCTGCTGCGCGCCGCTGCCGGAGAAGTCTTTACCTGATGCAAAATCACACCCATGACACCACACCAGCACCTGATCCAGGAACAGGACGTTGAGTTCACTGCCATCCGCGCACAAGGCGCAGGCGGCCAGAACGTCAACAAGGTGTCTAGCGCCGTCCATCTGCGCTTTGACATCCACGCGTCATCACTGCCCGCTGACGTTCGCGAGCGGCTGCTGAGCCTGCGCGACCACCGCATCACGCCAATGGGCGTGATCGTGATCAAAGCGCAATCCAGCCGCAGCCAGAAGGTCAACCGGCTGGAGGCGCTGGCCCGCCTTCAGGAAATCGTGAATCGAGCCAGCGACACGCCGGTGATACGGCGACCCACGAAACCCACGCGGGGCTCCAGGCTCCGCCGCCAGCAAAAAAAGACCGAACGCAGTGCAACCAAGCAGTTGCGCGCCAAGGTCGCGGGATACTGACAGACAAAGGTACAAAGCAATCGGCGATAGACTACATGGGGAATCGACGGCCGCCGATTCTGGCTTACCAAGGCACCCACATGACTGCAAGTCCTGATTCCACCCCAGACAACCCCTGCACGGCAATTGCCCGCGTATTGGCAGGCAGCCTGCAAGTGCTGGCGTTTCCCAGCGCCAGCCACGTCTACAACCCGCTTATCTACATGTGGTCGGCGCACCGTGAATACTTGCAGCGCTACGGCAACCTTCAGGACCGCATCCTGCTCGTAGGCATGAACCCTGGCCCCTGGGGCATGGCCCAGACGGGGGTCCCCTTTGGCGAGGTCTCCATGGCGCGCGACTGGCTGAAGATCGAGCACCCCCTGGGGGGTCCGCTGCCCGCTCAACATGAAAAATACCCGATCACCGGCTTTGCCTGCCATCGCAGCGAAGGCAGCGGGGACCGATTCTGGGGTTGGGCGCAACAGCGCTTTGGCAGCCCAGACCAATTTTTTCAAGATATCTTCGTCTGGAACTACTGCCCTTTGCTGTTCTTGCGCAATAACCGCAACCTGGTCCCTGAACAACTGCACAAGGCCGAACGCGAACCTTTGTTCGGCATCTGCGACGCGGCGCTGGGGGCGGTGATTCATGCCATCAGACCCCGCGTGGTGGTCGGTATCGGGCGCTTTGCTCATGCTCGTGCACAAGCCATCACCGGCAACGCCCCCCCGACCGCGTACCTGCTGCACCCCAGCCCTGCCAACCCCAGCGCCAACCGCGGCTGGGCCGATGTCGCTGACCAGACTCTGGCCCCGTGGCTGTAACGAAGGACTTTCATCCAACTTACGGCGCCCGATGCAGGGGCCCCGGGTGCGAGCGCAGCTCGATATCTGCGTTAATCAGGAATGTTGTCCAGATCGGGATCATCCACGGACACGTACGGCAGTCCCGTCATGTTGGCAAACATGTGCTTGCTCGACACCCCTGATACGGTATGCACAATACCTACCGGGTCTTTGTAGACGAAGCCCGGCGTGCCCGTCAGCCCCAGATCCATGAACAGTTTCTTGTTACGCGCCAGCGTCTTCTGTACCTCGGCGGTCACCGGCCCTTCCTTGAAAGCGCCCCCCCCGTCTTCCAGGCCCTTCCAGCCTCCTTCGCCGTCGGCCATCGCCTTGGAGGGGTCAGCGTTCAACAGCACCCAGGCCGCCCGAGGTGCGCTGCTGGTCATGAGGAACGCCACCGGAATCCAGCGCACCTGCAGGCCTTCCGGGTAGTAAGCGCGCGAGAGTTTCCAGCTGAGGTGGCAGAAGATGCAGTTAGGGTCGAAAAAGGCATAGATGGTCGCTTTCTTCGTACTATCGCTGGCACCTTGGATGATGTACTTCGATTGGGTGACTTGCCCCCAGAGCGCCTGCACCTTCGGGCTGGTCGTCGAAGCATCCGCCTGTGAACCTGTCGATGTCTCTGCAGCGAAAACGGGCGTTACCTGCACCAGGCCGGCTGCTGCCACCAAGGCAGCTGAAACCACCCCAATGGCAAACCTGGCCGACAGGCGACCGAATACAGCGTGTTTCATGAAAGCCCCCCTGGAAGGCGGAAGTCGATGATGGTTGATCAGCACTTATTCTAGACACAAAGGCCGAACCACAGGAGACTCGACTTCTATTGACTCGATGCCGGGTATAGCATGTCAACCTTCGTGCTGATTGACGGCTGACGATTGGCTCTCTTAAGAGTTAAGAGCCTCCTGCAGAAATCGCCTACCACGGTCATCACCAACACTTTTTCATTTTCATCGCCCGACACACCCGACAATGCATGACTACATCCTGACGCTCTCCTGCCCTGATCGCATGGGCATCGTGCACGCCTTCAGCGCGTGGCTTCTGACCCAACACGGCAACATCGTTCAGGCCCAGCAGTTCGGCGATTCCGACAGCGGGCAGTTCTTCCTGCGCGTACATTTCTCATTGCCGGTAGAGAAGATGACAGCAGAGTTGCAGGGCGATTTCTTCCCGGTCGCCGAGCGATTTCAGATGCAGGCGACCTTTCACTCAGCGATTCGCAAGACACGGCTGCTGATTCTCGTGAGCCGCCAGGGGCACTGTCTGAACGATCTGCTGTTTCGCGTGCAAAGCGGGCAAATGCCAGCTGAAGTGGCCGCTGTGGTGTCCAACCACCCCGACCTGGAGCCGCTGGCGCGCGCCCATGATCTGCCGTTCCACCATTTGCCGGTCTCCGCGGACACACGGGCCCAGCAAGAACAGCAGATTCTGAATCTTGTCGAACGAAATCAAGTAGATCTGGTCGTACTGGCGCGCTACATGCAGATTCTTTCAACCGACCTGTGCAAGGCACTGGAAGGTCGCGCAATCAATATCCATCACAGCTTCCTGCCCAGCTTCAAGGGGGCGCGTCCCTACTACCAGGCACACGCGCGTGGGGTGAAGCTGATTGGGGCTACAGCGCACTACGTGACTCAGGACCTGGACGAAGGTCCCATCATCGAGCAGGACGTGGCGCGCGTGGACCACGCCATGAGTCCGCAAGACCTGACCCGCATCGGTGGTGACACTGAATCCATGGTGCTCTCGCGCGCAGTGCGCTGGCACGTGGAACACCGCATCCTGATGAACGGCCGGCGCACCGTGGTGTTTCGGCAGTAAGAACCCGAGCGCTCAGGCCGCCGACATGCCGTGGGCCTTTTTGGCGGGCTCGGTCGCCGGTGAGACCAGGAAACGCAGAAATGCGCGAGTGGCCTCTTGCCTGTGCGAGCTGCTAGCTATGGCAGCCGAAAAAACCGTGGTCTTTTGGATCGGGTCAGGCAGCAGGCCCAGCAGGTTGATGCCCTCCACATCGATGAGCTCGCTGATTTGCTGAAAGCCGATATCGACTTCACCCGAAGCGACCAGCGACCCGACCGGAACCCCAGGGCGCGCCTCGACCATTTGCGGCTGACGCGCGTCACTGCCCGTAGGAATCCCCCATTTTTCGAGCAGCCGCAGGATGTACTGGCCACTGGGCCCCGTGGAATAACCCACCGTGCGCGCGTTGCGCACCGCATCCCGGATCGAGTCCTCGCTGTGGACGTCGGGCGCAGCCAGGCCCAGGCGAGTGGCCACGGCAATTGAGGAACTCACCACGCCCACCAGACTATCGCGATCGATCTTGCCGGCGGCAGCCAGACGCTCCATGGCGCCCGAGGCCAGGATGACGAAATCAAAGGGCTCATCCTCCAAAACCCGCTTTTCGGCTTTCACGCCCCCCACCGATTCGATCTGAACCCGCACAGGGTGCTCATGCACGTACTGATCCGCCAGCTGCGCCAGCAAATGCTGCGTGGCCATGGACGAAATGCCCTTCAAGGTTTCAGGTTCAGTCGACATCATGCAGCCCTGCGAATTGAATGAGATGGACCCGCGCTGTGGCGGGAGGTCGCCATGTAGTGTAGCTGGCCGGGGAGACACAGCCGCACGACCGCATCAACGGGCAGGCGGTGCATCACTGGCCAAAGTCATGTCCGAGGCCGACCAGCCACCCCCCAGATCACCAATGAGCGATACAGCCCCCAGCAACCGCTGCTCGCGCACGTTGAGGGCTGTCTGCTCGTTATTGAGCTGCGTGGCCTGAGCCACCGACACAGCAGTGAAGTCGACCGTACCGGCCGCATACTCGTTGCGGGCGATTTCGGTGGCACGCGTCGCGTCGCGCACCGCACCATCGAGCACCACCGCCTGTTGTTCACGGATCCGCAGACCGGACAGATCGTCTTCAACGTTCTTGAACGCCGCCAGTACCGTACCCCGATAATTCGCTACGGCAGCCTCGTAGCGAGCCTTCGCCGCCAGAACCTGACCGTGGCGCTCGCCGCCATCGAAGAGCGTCAAGCCGACATCTGCACCCAGCGACCACACGTGATTGGCGATATTCAGCAGGCCTGCCAGCGGCGACTGCATGAAACCATCGACGGCCGACAAGGACAAATTAGGGTAATACGCGGCCTCGGCTACTCCAATGTCGGCATTCTGCGCGGCCATCTGCCGCTCGGCGATGGCGATATCGGGGCGCCGCTGCAGCAGCGTGGAGGGCACGCCCACCGGCACCTGCGGCAGCGGCGGCAAAGTGGCGTCATGCGGGAGGCTGAGAGCTTCTGGGTTCTTGCCCACCAGCACCGCAATGGCGTGGGCATATTGGGCACGCGCCACACCCAAGGCAATCAGATTGGATTGCGCATTTTCGAGTTGCGCTCGCGCACTGATGACATCGGACGGCGGCACCGTGCCGGCCTTATCCTGATTCGACACGACGCGCAGAGACTCGCGATAGGCCTCGACCGTTTTTTGCAGCAGATCGATGTTGGCGTCGGTCACGCGCAATTCGATGACTGCCTCGGCCAACGCCAGCTGTTCTGACAAAGTGGCATTGGCCAGCGTGGCCTGGCTGGCCTGCGCATTGGCCTTGTTGGCCTCGATGCTGCGGCGCACCCCGCCCCAGAGGTCCGGAGCCCAGCTCACAGAGCCTTCGAGTGAGCCTGAGTTCTGCGCAGACGTGCTCAGAGCACCGCTGCTGCGCTGACGCGAGGTTGAGCCTGAAACACCCAGCGTGGGGAAAAGCGCGCTACGCGCCACCTTGATTTCTGCCAGGGCTGCCTGGTAGTTTGCGTAATTCTGCGCGACGGTCTGGTTTGAAACCGCGACCTGCGGCTCGAGCTGGTTGAGCAGCGGATCTTGGAACACGACCCACCACGGCCCTTTGGGCGCGGCTGCCGCAGGTTCTGCGCGGGCCCACCCCGGAAGTTCTTTGTAGTGCGCCGGCACGGCCACCTGAGGCCGCTGGTAATCGGGGCCGACCGCACACCCCCCGAGCACCAACACAAACAAAAACAACAGCGCGAGCGGCGCACGACGAATCTTGGGTTTCATGAAATCTGTGGATCGAAAGAGGCTTGACCGGTCGACATAGCGTTCAATAGACTAGCATCTCATTGCCCAAATATCTATCAACCACACGATGAGCGGCTTGGTGCTACAACATACGACGGATGCGAGCCAAGCTGCTCGCCAAAGCAATGGGCACCGTGATCGATTCCTAAGATGAAAAATTTTGTCTGGCGGGCTACCCCCTGGGTCCTGGCGTTGCTTCTGGCCGCCTGCAGCAACGGTAAAGACCCGGCTCCCGCAAAGCCCACCCCCACGGTGGGCGTGATCACGGCACAGGAGCAGAGCGTCCCCCTCACCCAGAACCTGGCCGGCCGACTGTCGGCATACCGTAGCGCAGACGTCAACGCCCGTGTGGCTGGGGTGCTGCTCAAGCGCGCCTACGTCGAAGGCAGCGAAGTCCACAAGGGTCAGCTGCTGTTCGAAATCGATCCCACGCCACTCAAGGCCACACTGGCGAGCGTCACCGCCCAACTGGCCAAGGATCAGGTCATCCTCGACCAAGACAAGGCAGACCTGGCACGCTACGAAAAGCTGCACCAGCAAAAGTCGATCGCCGAGCAGACCTATACCGACCAGAAGTTTCTGGTGCGCAAGGACCAGGCAACCGTAAAGGTCGATCAGGCCAACGTCCAGACCGCGCGCATCAACCTGAGCTACGCCTACGTCACATCGCCCATCACCGGCCGCGCCGGACAACAGCAGGTGACTGAAGGCGCACTCGTGGGCCAAGGCTCGCCGACTTTGCTGACCACCGTCAGTCAGCTGGACCCGCTCTACGTGAACTTCACGCTCAGCGTGAACGATCTCAACGCCTTGCAGACAGCGGCCTCGCAGGGGGACATCCAGCTGGCCGAGCCCAACAAGACCCAGGTCAAGGTCACCTTGCCCGACGGCACACCCTATGCCGAGCTCGGTACGGTGGATTTTTCAGCCCCTACGGTAGACCCTGCAACCGGATCGGTCACCCTGAGAGCGCTGCTGCCCAACCCCAAGTTCCGTCTGCTCCCGGGGACCTACGTGAACCTGCAACTCACCTTGGGTGAGCGTCACCACGCGTTTCTGGTACCACAGCCTGCCGTTCAGCGAGACATCACCGGCACCTACGTGCTGCTTGTGGGCCAGGGCGGCAAGGTGAGCCATCAGAACGTGGTCACGCAAGGGATTCACGGAGTGGACTGGGTGGTGGCGTCGGGGCTCAAGGCTGGCGACCAGATCATCGTGTCCGGCCTGCAGACCGTCCAGATTGGCGCACAGGCCAAGGCTGAGCCCTGGAAGCCCGCCTCGACCGCCCCCAAGGTGAGCGACACCCACGCAGAAAACGGCCAGTAAACGAGCCTCGCCATGTCGAATTTCTTCATTGATCGACCGATTTTTGCCTGGGTCATCGCCATTCTGATCACACTGGGCGGCGTACTCTCCATCGACAGTCTGGGCGTGCAGTCGTACCCCAACATTGCGCCACCCCAAGTGTCCATCGTGGCACACTACCCCGGCGCCAGTTCCAGTACGGCGGAAGGCTCGGTGACCGAAGTCATCGAGCAGCAGCTCACAGGCATCGACAACCTGCTGTACTTCAGCTCGTCGACGAGCTCCAGTGGCCGTGTGGCGATCACCCTGACGTTCAAGCCGGGCACCAATCCCGACATCGCCGCCGTACAGACGCAGAACCAGGTCACCCGGGCCGAACGCCGCTTGCCACCCGAAGTGCTTGCCCAAGGCATCACGGTGGCCAAGGCCAACCCGGACACCCTGATGGCCATTGCGTTGAGTTCGAGCAACCCGTCCATCGGCCGCAACCGACTCAACGACATCATCGCCTCGCAGGTGCTGAACCCCATCTCACGCATTCCTGGGGTCGGCACCACCAACCAGTTCGGCGCTGAATACGCCATGCGGATCTGGCTGAACCCCGAAAAAATGCACGGCTACGGGCTATCGGCCACCGACATCCTCAACGCCTTGCAGGCGCAAAATATCCAGGTCGCTGCGGGCACCTTGGGTGCGGACCCCGCCATCAAGGGCTGGGGCTTCACCGCCAACGTCGCGGGCGAAGGTCTGTTTTCAACCCCCAGCCAGTTTCTCGGCATCATTTTGCGGGCCAACCCGGATGGCACCGTGGTGAAGCTCGGCGACGTCGCCACAGCCGAGTTCGGGCCGCAAGGCTACGGCTTCGACACCATCTACGACGGCAAGCCCATCGGTGCCTTTGCGATCCAGACACTGCCAGGCGCCAATGGTCTGGCTGTCGCCAAGGCCGTGCGTGCTGAAATGGCCAAACTGCAGGTAGGCTTCCCCGAAGGTGTGACCTGGTCTGTCCCCTACGACACCACCACCTTCATCACGATCTCGATCCAGGATGTACTGACCACGCTGATCGAAGCGCTGGTGCTGGTGTTTCTGGTGATGCTGGTCTTCCTGCAGAATTTCCGCGCCACCATCATCCCCGCCATCGTGATTCCGGTGGCCCTGCTCGGGGCCTTCATCGGCATGGATGCGCTGGGGTTCACCATCAACCAGCTCAGTCTGTTCGGCATGGTGATGGCCATCGGCATCGTGGTCGACGATGCCATCGTCGTGATCGAGAACATCGAGCGCATCATGACCGAGGAGGGCCTGTCGCCCCGGGACGCGGCGCGCCAGGGCATGAAGGAAATTTCGGGCGCGGTGGTGGCGATCACGGCGGTGCTGCTGGCGGTGTTCGTGCCGTCGGCCCTGCAGACGGGATCGACCGGGATCATTTACCGGCAATTCGCCTTGACGATCGCGGTGTCGATGTTCTTTTCGGCGTTCCTGGCGCTCACGTTCACGCCGGCGCTGTGCGCGGCTTACCTGAAGCCGACGCACGAGCGCAAAAAGAACGTCTTCTTCCGCAAGTTCAACACCTTGTTCAACTGGACGCACAACACGTACGTCGGCCACGTCGCGCACGCGGTGCACCACGCGCCGCGCTGGATGATGGTGTTCGTCGTGGTCGCGGTGCTGGCCGGCTTTCTTTATGCCCGGCTGCCGGGCAGCTTTCTGCCACAGGAAGACCAAGGGTACCTGTTGGCGATGGTGCAATTGCCGCCTGGTGCGACCAAGCAGCGCAGCGAAGCCGTGATGAAGCAGGTCTGGGGTGTGCTGCAGAAGAACCCTGACGTCGAGCATTCCATGCAGATCATTGGTTTCAGCCCGGTTGGTTCGGGTGAGAACAACGGCATGGCGTTCCTGCAGCTCAAGGACTGGAGCCAGCGCAAGTACACCGCAGAGCAACTGATTCCGCGCCTGAACGCACAACTGCACAAGGAAATTCGCGACGCATCCATCGTCGTCGTCAATTTGCCTACGGTGCACGGCCTCGGGCAATTCGGCGGCTTCGACATGTACCTGGAAGACACCGGTGGCCTGGGGCGCGAAGCGCTCGGCCAGGCGCTGCAGACGGTTGTGGCCAAGGCCAAGCAGGACAAGGTGCTGGTGAACGTGCGCCCGAACCAGTTGCCGCCCGCGCCGCAGCTTGATTTCACGATCGACCGCGTGCAGGCCGCATCCATGGGGCTTTCGGCCACTGATGTGGCCAACGCGGCCAGCCTGATGCTGGCGCCCACCAACGTCGGCCAGATGTTTGCCGAAGGCCGCGTGAAGTTCGTGGTGGCGCAGGCGGCCGCCCCGTTCCGCATGGACCGCGCGGCGTTTGGCGATTTCTACACGCCCAGCAGCACGCAGAAGAACGCCGACGGCACGCCCGCGATGATACCGATTTCCAACGTGATCAAAAGCCACTGGGTGCTCGTACCGCCATCGCTCACGCGGTTCAACGGGAATCCGGCCATCGAGGTGGTGGGCGATGCCGCTCCCGGCTTCGCGTCGGGCCAGGCGATGGATGCAATACAGAACATCGTGGCGCGTGATCTGCCGCGTGGCTTCGGCTTCGACTGGGCAGGCGAGTCGTTCGAGGAACTTGCGTCCAGCACCGGCGCTCCCTTGCTGATGGCGCTGTCCATCCTGGTGGTGTTTCTGGCGCTTGCGGCTTTGTACGAGAGTTGGTCGGTTCCGGTTGCGGTACTGCTGATCGTGCCGCTCGCGCTGCTTGGCACGGTGCTGTTCACGATGGGACGTGGTCTTGCCAACGACGTGTTCTTCAAGATCGGCCTGGTGACCGTGATCGGCCTGGCCGCCAAGAATGCCATCCTGATCAT